>NZ_JBFAAB010000012.1:0-195484 GCF_040639505.1 Nocardia sp. NPDC023852 | reverse complement strand
CGCGTCATCAACCGCGGCGGATCCCTGGGCGACGTCGTCACCTCCATGATGGACGCCGGGTTCAAGGACAAAGACATGATGGTCGGAGCCATGCGGGCCTACAACTACCGCGAGCAGTTCGGTCCCAGCGTCTGGGATGGTGACGCGTACATCGGCGAGGCCGTGGCCTCGATGTCGGTCCTCAAATTGGCTCAAACACCGGCGAACATGGCTCTCTTCGAGCACACCGCGCACCGGCTGGCAAACCGACGCTACATCGACCGGGTTCCGTGGACCGATCTCACCAAGGACGAACAGAAATATCTCGACGACTACTTCAAAAATCCCACGAGGGACAAGATCAGAGGCATCGAGGCCCTCGCCAGCGGAAGCCAAATTCTTGGACGCGATAATAAGGGGAATATCATACAGTCGAACAAGGAATACCCGCTGCCTCCCGAGTTCGAGGGCTGGAGTCAGGAACGTGGCCTGCTGATGAACAGGTTCATCATGCCCCATCTCAGCCAGAAATACCTGGCCGCCGCCAACGCAGGCGACCTCCACAAAGCGTCGGAAATACTACAGATCATGGCGCATTCCGAATACTGGACAGGCAACGTCAAGCTGACCCCATCGAAGGCAATTCCACGATTCTAGTGCTGAGTTCCTCAAAGGTGGTGTACAAAACCGGCGGCGTGGGGTCCTCGGTTTCGGCGCGGGTCGGCCCCGAATCCACGGTCGCGCGGGCGTTGAGCGCAGCGGTAGCCTGGTGCCCGAGGCATGGCCGCCCTGTCCGGGACGGGAACTGGCAGCAGAAGCCGGCCGTCACTTAGGGAGTGATCATGTCCGCTGGTTCGACCCCACTGCTTTTCCTGCACGGCTACTGGCATGGGTCCTGGTGTTGGAGTGAGGTCATCGCCCGCGTGGCGAGGATGGGCCGCGCGTCCGTCGCGGTGGACATGGCGGGCCACGGGCTTCGTGCTGTTCGGCCACAGTGCCTCACCACACGCCCATTCGACGCTGAAATTCTGGCCACAGAGATGTCTCCGGTGGCGGGGGTGGACCTCGAGCAGGCAGGTGACCTGCTTGTTTCGCAGATCGAGGAGGTCGGCCGCGGTGGCCCGGTGACCGTGGTGGCGCACAGCATGGGCGGCACTGTGCTGACGCGGGCGGCGCAACTGGCGCCGGAGTTGCTGGCGCACGCGGTGTACCTGGCCGCCTTCATGCCTGCCTCGGACGTGCCGGCCATCGCCTACATCCATCTGCCCGAGAACGCGGGCGAACTGGTCGCACCGTCCTTTCGGGCCGACCCCGCCGCGATCGGCGCACTGCGCTTCGACCTCGCCTCCGATGACCCCGACTACCGTCAGCAACTGCGGGATGCATTGTTCGGCGATGTCGATCCGGCCGTCGCCGACGCGGCTATCGGACTGCTGACGCCGGACGCTCCAGCCGGCATCGCGCTCGGTGCCACCACACTGACCCGCGATGGCTGGGGCTCGGTGCCACGCACCTATGTCACTTGCGCTCGTGACATGGCGATCCGACCGGGCCTGCAGCAGAAGTTCATCAGCGACGCGGACGCCACCTTCCCGGACAACCCGACCGCCGTGGTGGCGCTCGACTCCTCCCATTCGCCGTTCTTGTCGATGCCCGAGCAGGTAGCTGACATCGTGGCGAAGCTGGGCTGATACAGCCTCCTGCCCGGGCAATGCAACCCTGCGATCTCGCTGCTTGGCGGATCAGCCCAGATGGGCCGACAGCAGCCAAGCCGGAACCGACTTGCGGCCGTTGGGTTCGTCGCGTAGGCCCTCGAACCGAAAACCCATGTCCGCAGGCAACTCGAGGTTGCCCGCAGGTAGGTTGCCATGGATTCGCGCCGGCCTGATCTCATCGATCACCCAGTACCTCGACACCGCCTCACGAAGCTCGTCGGCGGTGACCGGCGACGGCCCCGGTTCGGGCACTTCGGGCAGGGCGGCCCGGTCGAACACCAGCGCGAAATACGACGCGCCCGGCGCGGCGGCACGCACGATCGACTGCTGATAGCCCTCCCGCGACTCGACCGGGATCGAATGGAACAGCGTGCTGTCGACGATGGTGCCGAAGCGGCCGTCGTAGCCGGTGAAGGAGGCGATGTCGGCGACCTCGAAGGAGGCGTTGCCCAGGCCACGCCGGGTGGCCTCGGCGCGGGCCAGCTCCACCGCGGTCGGCGACAGATCCAGTCCCACGGTGGTGTAGCCCCGCTCGGCCAGATGCAGCGAGATCGCCGCCTCTCCGCATCCGACGTCGAGGACATCGCCATGGAATTTGCCCTGTTCGATCAGTGCGGCTAGTTCCGGCTGGGGTTCCCCGATGCTCCACGGCGGTTTGACGCCCGGCCCGAACGGACCGCCTTTGCCTTGGTAGACGGCTTCGAATTCGAAGTCATGTGGTGTCGTCATAACCCACGAATATCAGGGCATCTGATACATGGTGGGGACGTGGACCGCGACGCGCTCGGCCTGCTCTACAGCTCGGATGCCGCCGGTGCGCTGTGGTGAGCAGTGGCTCGGCCGCGCGCCGCTTCTCGGTCAGCGAATAGGAATTGATCAGACCGCGTCGTCGTCTTCAGGGCCGAACTTCTCAGCGACGGAAGTAGCTCGGACATGCCTGCGTGCGGCAAGCACCACCGCGACAGCATCCAGCCACCTGGCGAATAGTTGGTCGCGGAGGGCATCGGGGCTGTTCGGCAGGCGCGCTGCCGACATCCAGCCGCGGACCACCTCGGTCGACTGCTCCCCGATCAACGGTTCACGCAACTCCAATGCGCCATCCAAGCCGAGCGCCCGCACACAGCCGGCCAGGAATTCGAGAGGGTACGGGCCGACCTCGAATTGCTCCGCGTACAACGCCGCCGCTACTGCCGCCGCACCGAACAGGGCCGTGCGGGCTTCGGCAGGTTCGGCCATGCCGGCAGCGATCGCGGCCTCGATATCGATCCCGCGCAGCTCTTCGTCGCGACGAATCCTCGGGTCACTCATAGTGGCAAGGCGACATCGACGGCATTGCTCAGACCCTCGTTCGGGTCACTGTCCGTGATCGCGCCCAACTCACCATCGATGAACTGCTGCTTGGTGACCCATTCTGTGTAGCCCCAGGGGTTGTAGATCTCCAGCTTGTCACCTTGCGCCGCCATGATCACCACTTCGTGGGCAGCTCCCTTTTCCCGGGGTCCCTATCCACGGTAATGGGAACCGGTTTGCCCGCATTCACCGCGGTCTCGATCTCCGGCAACATCGCCTGCCGAGCCGCCGCCGACTCGGAAGGAGAACTACCATCAACATACGTAATGGTGTAAGTATCGCCGGTTGACGGCCGGAGCGCGGTGGTGAACAGTTCGGCCAGGTCCTTGTCGCTTCCGTCCCAGGTGGCGTCGGTGGTGCCATAGACACGAACCAACCTGTCGCGGAACGCGGTGGAGGAATCGTTGCCCGGTTCCGCGCCGGCCACTGCGGCAGGGCCTTGGCCGGTGGTTAATCCCAGCATGAATACCGGGTCGTTGGCGGCTCGTGCGATGACGGTGGAGGCGGCGACACAGTTCGTCGAGTCCTGCCCGTATAAATTGTGGACATCGACCTTACCTTTCTCCTTTGCTGGGGTCGTGAAGGTCGACTTGCCTCTATAACCCGATATGTATTCACCACCTTCCCCCAATCTGGTATCGGTGCTGTGCACGTTTGGGTTCAGATGGGCAGACAGCCAAGCGAGGTCCTCTCCGTGCGGGTGTATCAATTCGACGAACGACTCGACATCGGCAAGCGAATATCCGGCTGCCAACGCTTTCCAGATGTACGCAGCCTCGTGTGGGGAGTAGGCGGCGGCGAGCATTTCTTCGAATTTCTTGCGATCCGCCTCCGACATAGTATTCAGCAGTTGCGAGGCCCGTGCCAACGCTGTCGGCGTGAGGATGCCCGCGAGCGGATTCGCCGTAGAGCCGCTGTTCCCCGCATATGCCAGAACTACCGAGGACAATGGATCGATGCCGGGTGAATTGATCTGCCTCGCCCGGGCTTGTGCGGCAAACTGATCGAGTGCGCTCACCACATCGGTTGCAGCCTGATCCCGAAGTTTGGCGGCGGCGAGGCGGTAATGGCAGCCTTCTGCCGCCCGATGGCGAATCTCGAACCACATCATCCCCGAACCGCTCAGCGATGACGCCGCAGCCTTGGCCTGCTGTAGCAGTTCGACGCCCTGTTCATCGACTTTCTGTGCCTGTGCCAGCTGCTCGGCAAAAACATTCAATGCGTCAGCTCCGCCATCGATAGCGGCCCCGGCTGCCTCTGATTGTGATGCGAGAGCCCGAACCGCTTCCGTCGCGGTCTCCGCAGCCGCTCCCCGCCAGGCACTAGGGAGCGATCTGGTTTCCACGTTTCGCAAATGCAGGGTGGCGACCGAACACGCGCCCGCCACGGCTTGATAGTCGCGTGCCCGCTCGGTGATGCTCGTCGGCGACCCACTCGGCGAAGGGGGGATCAGGGCGATGTCGATCGCGCGCGGCAAGCTCGGGAACGGGTCGATCGCGCCGGCAATCTCGGAGGTCGCAGGATCTGTGCGTGGCTCTCGAACATCAGGCTATCGATCACGTCCAATGCCGCCTGCAGGGCGGACACCGTGCTCATCTCCCGACCCCGGCCTACAGCCTCTGCATTGTGGCTTTGGGCTCGGCCACCGCAGGCTTATTCACATCGAGCGGATCCAACTCCAATGGGCTCGTAATGGGCGGCGGGTTCACCCTGAATACCCCCGAGCCGGTGGTATCGATATCCACACCGCTGACCTCCCTGCCGCCATCCAGATCTGCTCCTTCATATTTCTCAGCGGCATCGGGCAGCAGCTTCCTTAGTTCGGCCATTGCCGAGCTCGTCACACCTGTCTCGCGAACCCAGGCCTGATGGAATTCTGCCCATGCAGATTCGATGGCTGTATCGCCGAAGATTCCGGAATATATCATCAATGGCACCATGTCGAGAACTGCGTCGGCGGTCGATTTTGCCAGGAGGTTATTTATCGTGGCGAGCTTGTCGTTTACCATATCGACCATCGCAATGGGGGACAGCAGCTGGTTCGGATCGAGCCATAGACCAATCCCTCCGGAAAGCGGTGTCGCCGTTACCGAGGTAGACCCCTGCACACCGCGGTTTCCCGTCACATCGCCCTTGCCCACGTCGCCATCCGGCACAGCTTCCAACCTCTCCGCTCCCCTGCCGGACCTACTTGTACCGACAAGCATGGACCAATGCGTCCACGGCACCACTGGCCGGAGAGCCGGATATTGTGCAGCACAGGACATTCAGCAACAAAGAGGATCGCCGGACACTCCGACACTTCAGCATCTGACGTTCGACTTCGATCACTGTCCAACCGCTATGGTGTAGGACGCTAGTCGACGGGCTGGAGGCCGGAAACGGCTCCGGAGGACGCACTTTCAGTTGCTTGTTGTGAGCTGTGCACAAGCACATCGGAACCGAGGGTCCGACCACGCCGCGAAAGTCCGTGCCAGCCCCCGACCATCGACCCGGGCGCCGCATGCCGCCATCACCACCGACCACACAGGCCGGCTGGAGAACTAGGACTGCCCCTCCGCGTATTCGCCCTACCGTTGGCACCTATCGCCCCGCGACCACGGCGCGAGCAGATCAGGGTTGAATACTTCGTGCACAAGCACTCGCTGAAGCGATGAGAACGCTATCTCGTAGCAGCGCCCGACCGAGGCCCGTGGTAGAAGGCCGAACGAGTCGCGTGTGACCCCTGAATCGAACAATCGCCGCCTCTCGTACAGTCCGAGCCGACGAGTATGCATTCCGAACGGGGCTCCAGCCGGAGGAATCAGAGTGTCCTCATCCGCCGCACGGTAGGTGATGAGGTTCTCGCTGACGACCGAGCCCGACTCGTCCCGCAATATGGCGTGTCGGATACACAGAGCATGCGGATCTGTCGAGGAGAAGACGTCGCTGAAGCGAGGATGCACACTCGCGTCGGCTGCGAACGGCGGCAAAACGTCGGCGACGATGCGTGACCCTGTGATCTGCTGGAGCGATACGGTTGTCGAGCCGTCGCCGTACAGGAGCATCCTGGTGATCAACGGAAAGTCGAGGTAGGGCATGAACTCGGGGTACACACGTGTGCCGGACAGCTGCGGCAAAGCTTCCGCAATGACAGGTGCGCCGGCCTCGGATTCGATGTGCGAAAATGGTGTGGGGCGTTTTAGCACCGCCGCTTTTCGGCTGATTCTTACCATTGGTTGACTCTTTTCAGAATTCAATGACGCGTCATTGAATTGGACACCGGGCACAGACGGACAATTCGCACCTTCAGCTTCGAACAGTGCGACCGATTCTCCGTGCTCATCCCGGAGACAACGTGGTTCGCCCGATTCGGCGGCGCACCATCACGTGAATCATGGAGCCGTATCAGGCATGTATTCGACTACTTTCCCATCTGCTGTGATGCATGAGGTTAGCGAGCCGGACTGAGGTGGGAAATGGTTTGGGAGACCGTACTTTCAGCCGGGTGTTGTGAAGTATGCACAATGGGTCGGCGAAAACGGCGGCAATGCCGGTCTGGTGCGGAGGATCGGTCACTGGGTGGGCCGCACCGGGATCGCCGGCGCCTGAGCGGAACCCACTCGCGGTACTACGAACTGTTCAACAGGTCCAATGGGTTCTATTCATCAGTTTGCCGGCACCATGGACCCGATCCTTATCGAACGGTAAGCTGTGGCAGGTATTTGAACGTTCTGGACGGTTGGCCTCGGGAGGATCTCCTCGGCTTTCTTTGGTCCAGGTGAGCGGGTGGGGTGTCGGTTCCAGCCGTTGGTGAACTCGCGGATCTCGGTGTCCGGCTCGCGGACACCGCGGAAGTGCCTCGATGCATGGCTTGGCGGTCGGTGACGCCGAACCGGGCCTCGACCAGGTTCATCCACGATGCCGAGGTCGCCGAATCGACAAGTCCCAGAATAGACAAGGAACGACCTTGCCCGCCGAATACAA
Source organism: Nocardia sp. NPDC023852 (assembly GCF_040639505.1). Taxonomy (NCBI): domain Bacteria; kingdom Bacillati; phylum Actinomycetota; class Actinomycetes; order Mycobacteriales; family Nocardiaceae; genus Nocardia; species Nocardia sp. NPDC023852. Next base: position 188,474 of record NZ_JBFAAB010000012.1, on the reverse strand, counting down.
TCCGTTTCCTGCGCTGTGGGCGCTGTTGGCCGGTTTCTTCATGATCCTGGTGGACATGACGATCGTTGCGGTCGCGACTCCGGCCATCAAAGCTGATCTGAATGCTGATATGTCCAGTGTGATCTGGGTGACGAGCGTCTATCTGCTCACCTATGCGGTGCCCCTGTTGCTGACCGGACGGCTCGGAGACAGGTTCGGGCCCAAGCGTATCTATCTGATCGGTCTGGTCGTCTTCACCACCGCCTCACTGTGGTGCGGCCTGTCGCGATCCATCGAAATGCTGATCGCCGCGCGCGCGGCGCAGGGTATCGGCGCAGCGTTGATGACGCCACAGACCATGGCCGTGATCACCCGGATCTTCCCACCGGACAGGCGTGGCGCGGCGACGGGCCTGTGGGCGTCCGTCGCTGGGCTGTCGATGCTGGTCGGCCCGATCATCGGAGGCGTGCTGGTCGACCGGATCGGCTGGCCGTGGATATTCTTCGTCAACATCCCGATAGGAGTCACCGCGTTCGCCTTGGCGGTCTGGCTGGTGCCCTCGTTGCCGACCCACACACATCGGCTCGATCTTCCCGGTGTGGCACTCAGTGCGGTCGGTATGACGTTGTTGGTGTTCGGCATTCAGCAGGGCAACGCCTACCACTGGTCGACAGGAGTCTGGGTGTCGATCGGCGTAGGACTTACGGTGCTGGTCGGGTTCGTCGTGACTCAGGCTCACGGTAGAGGCGAGCCGTTGGTGCCGCTAGGGCTGTTCCGCTATCGGAATTTCGCTTCGGCCAATGTCGCGGTGTGTGCAGCGGGTGCGGCGGAAACCGCCCTGATGGTACCTGCGTATTTCTACTTGGAGGCGGTACGGGATTTGTCACCGATGGCAGCGGCTTTGGCTTTCGCCCCGATGGCGGTCGTCACCGGCATCGCGGGCCCATTCATCGGCAAACTAGCCGACCACGTGCACCCGCGTGCCATTCCGAGCTTCGGTTTCCTTTTGTTCGCCGCTTCGATGGCGTGGCTGGCGTCAGCAATGACACCGACCACCGCGGTTCGTCAGGTTGTGCTCTCATCCATCGCAATGGGGCTCGCAGCGGCCTGCGTCTGGGCACCGCTATCGGCCGCCGCCGCACGCGACCTCCCCGTGCGCCACGCCGGCGCGAGCGCCGGCGTCTACAACACCACCCGTCTGGTCGGCTCGGTCCTGGGCAGTGCGACGATCGGCGCATTGATCACCGCTCGGATGACAGCACATGGAATTCCGTCATCGGCAGCCGACGATACCTGGCAGCTGCCCGAGTTCTTGAAGTCTCCGTTCAGTGCGGCGCTGAGCCAATCGACCTATCTACCCGCCGCGATCTTGCTGATAGGCCTGATCGCATCGATGATGCTCGTCCTTCCCCGCAAATCATCGACCCCGCCTACAGCGGGTTCGAGACAGGCCGATCCGGCAACGTCGGGAACAGGGAAGGATGCTGAGGATTCTCCGGTGGCGCCAGTTACGGTCGCGGAGTTGTTCGCCAGTCAGGCCGATCGAACACCGGCCGCGGTCGCAGCGATATTCGACGATCGTTCGCTGCGGTATGCGGAACTGGATCACGAGTCCTCTCGGCTGGCCCGGGTACTGATCGATCGAGGTGTCGGCCCAGAGACGATTGTGGCGGTGATGCTGCCGCGATCACTGGAGATGATCATCGCGATTCTGGCGGTGATCAAGGCAGGCGGGGCGTATCTGCCGATCGACCCACGCCATCCCCGCGAGCGGATCGGGTTCATGCTCACCGACGCCGCCGTGCGTCTAATCCTGACCGATTTCGCGACAGCCGAATCGACGATGCGCCCGAATACCATCGACCTGCCGACCGCGGTCTCGGTACTCGCAGTCGATGGCACCGAGACCGTCCGGCTCATGGCCGGCCAGGATGACGCGCCCCTCATCGACAGCGACCGCCTATTCCCACTGCAACCGCTCAACCCGGCCTATGTCATTTACACCTCGGGATCCACAGGCGTACCCAAGGGCGTCGTCATCACGCACCACAACGCGACGGCGTCGATTCGCGAACTGTCATCTCGGATAGAGATGACAGCGGGATCGCGAATGCTGGCCAGTACCTCGTTGACCTTCGACGTGTCTGTGTTCGAAGTATTCTGCCCGCTGACCACAGGCGGCAGCATCGAAATCGTCCGCGATATTCTGACATTGGCCGAGCGCGATTCGTGGACGGGCGATATTATCAGCGCGGCACCGTCGGCATTCGGCGAGCTGATCGGACAACCCACTGCGGCGAAACTCGACGCAAAAGCTGTCGTCTTCATCGGCGAGCCGCTGACGGCGGCACTCGTCGAGAGAACCCTGGCGTATATCCCCGGCGTTCGCATCATCAACGGTTACGGTCCGACTGAAACAACCGTTGCGATCACCTCATTCGCCGTGTCGCAGGCCCCTACTCAGGCCGCTGTGCCGATCGGTTCGCCGGTCGGGAATACGCGGCTGTTCGTGCTGGATGGCCGGTTGCGTCCGGTTCCGGTCGGGGTCGCGGGCGAACTCTACGTCGCGGGTGTGCAATTGGCCAGAGGCTATCTGCGGCGAGCGGGGTTGACCTCCTCGCGGTTCGTGGCGAACCCATATCCAGTGGCCGACGGTGAGCGGTTGTACCGGACAGGGGATGTCGTTCGGTGGAATCACGGGGGTGAGTTGGAGTTCATAGGACGGGTCGACGACCAGGTGAAAGTTCGCGGATTCCGGATCGAACCGGGCGAGGTCGAAGCGGCGCTTGCCGCCCATCCCGCGGTAGCACGCGCGGCGGTGGTGGTACGCGAAGACCAACCGGGCGACAAACGGCTGGTGGGCTACATCGTGCCGGCAAACGGAATACACTCGGAGGCCAGGGATGTCGAGCATGTCGACGCGTGGCGCCAGGTTTATGACGATATCTATAACGCGTCCGGCGTCCCAGCGCTCGGAGCGGACTTCTCGGGCTGGAACAGCAGCTATACCGATCGACCGATTCCGCGGGCGGAGATGTGCGAGTGGCGCGAGGAGACCGTACAAAGGATCCTGGAAATCGCTCCGAGAAGGGTCCTGGAAATCGGTGTCGGCGCGGGCCTGATACTGAGTGGGGTCGCGCCCACGTGTGAAAGCTACTGGGGCACCGACGTCTCCCAGTCGGTCATCGATCGCCTGAGCTCCCAGCTCGTGGGACGTCCCGGCCTGGCAGGCGAGATAAATTTGCGTTGCCAAGGTGCGGATGACACCAACGGCCTGCCCGAGAACTTCTTCGACGCGGTTGTCATCAATTCGGTTGTCCAGTACTTCCCGCACGCGGAATATCTGGTCGAGGTGCTGCGCTCGGCTGCCCGGCTACTGAGAGCGGACGGCGTGATATTTGTCGGCGATGTTCGTAACCTGCGCCTGGCGAGTTGTTTCCACACCGCGGTCGAATTACATCATGCCACGCCGGAAACTACGGCGACGGCGGCACTGACAGCCGCTGAACGGGCCATGACAATAGAGAAGGAGTTGATGGTCGATCCAGACTTCTTCGTGACGTTCGCAAACGATACTTCCGACATCGCTGGTGTCGATATCCGAATCAAGGACGGCGCCCATCACAACGAGCTGACGCGCTACCGATACGATGTGAAACTTCACACCAAGCCGAGCGCCGCGCAACAGCTACTCGAAGATGCACCGAGACTGCGTTGGGGACACCTGGTGAGTGGCATCGATGAACTTATCCACCAACTGCGCGCCGATTCACCTCCGGTACTTCGCGTAGACGGCATTCCCAACGGTCGCCTGTTTCAGGAAATCATGGCCGAGCGCAGCCTGCGCGGCGGATCTCTCGCCGCCGCCATCGCCGATCTCAACGCGCCACCACCGCACCCAGATTCGATCGACCCGTCCGAACTCAGCCGTCTGGCCGCCGAACAAAACTATCGGGCGATCATGACATGGTCTAATATTCCTGAGCAGTTCGACGTCGTCTTCGCCGAATCGGAGCGGATGACCTCAGCATCATGGATCGGAGCGTACACGCCGAGGACAACTGATGAATTCTCTGCGGACAAGCTCACCAACAGGCCCGTACGCTCCCGTGAAATCGCCGCCCTGACAAGCGTTATACAGCCATTTCTGGCATCCCGTTTGCCAGACTACATGATGCCCGCAGCAGTCGTTGTGGTAGAACGGTTCCCGCTGACCCAGAACGGAAAGTTGGACCGTCGGGCGCTGCCGGCTCCGGAATTCACCGGCGTGACATATCGGGCGGCGCGGACCGACCGGGAAAAGATACTGACAGGGTTGTTCGCCGAAGTGTTGGGAGTGGCACGTGTCGGGATCGGCGACAGTTTCTTCGATATGGGTGGGCATTCACTATCTGCGACGAGACTGGCCAATCGAGTACGTGTGATGTTGGGAATCGAGTTGGGTGTGCGGGACTTGTTCGACACACCCACAGTTTTCGAGTTGGCGGAACGACTCGAAAATGGTGTTCGGGTGCGTCCCATATTGACTACCAAAGACCGTCCACAGGAAGTGCCGTTGTCGTTCGCACAGCGGAGACTGTGGTTCCTCCATCGGCTGGAAGGGCCCTCGGCGACCTACAACATGCCGATGGTTGTGCGGTTGACCGGAGCAGTGGATACGGCGGCCCTGCAGGACGCGCTGGTCGATGTGGTGGAGAGGCACGAAAGCTTGCGCACGGTGTTCCCACAACGCGACGGTGTCCCACATCAGCACGTGTTGCCGGTCGAGGATGCCTGTCCGCGGTTGCTGATCTCGCAGGAAGTCGAGCCTCAAACGGCGGTAGCCGATGCGGTGCACTATGCCTTCGATCTGGAGTCGGAGATCCCGGTGCGGGCGTGGTTGTTCGGCGTGGGCGTGGACCGGCATCTGCTGGTTATCGTGGTCCATCACATTGCCGCTGATGGCTGGTCGATCCGACCACTGTGGCGGAACATCAGCCAGGCGTATGTGGCCCGTCGGGCGGGGCGAGCGCCGGAGTGGATGCCGTTGCCGGTGCAATACGTGGATTACACGCTGTGGCAACAGGATCTGCTGGGCGAGCAGGCTGATCCGGACAGTCGGATCGCCGAACAGCTGAGCTATTGGAAACGGGCTTTGGCCGGAACGCCGGAACGGATCATGCTGCCCGTTGATCGATCTTTCCCGCCAGTAGTGTCGTATATAGGTGCAGCCGAGCGATTTTCGTGGCCTGCAGAGCTGTGTGCGGGATTGGAAAGACTTGCCCGAGCCCATGGGGCAAGCGTTTTCATGGTTGTCAACGCGGCGTTGGCGGTGCTGCTGTCGCGCATGGGCGGCGGAGACGACATCGTCCTGGGTTCGGCTGTCGCCGGACGCACCGACGAGGCACTCGACGAATCGGTCGGGTTCTTCGTGAACACCCTTGTGCTGCGGACCGATCTCTCCGGCGATCCCACTTTCGCGGAGCTTCTCACTCAGGTGCGGGAACGTTGCCTGGACGCCTACGCCCATCAGGATGTCCCCTTCGAGCGCCTCGTCGAGGCCGTCAATCCGACGCGTTCGACGGCCCACCACCCGATATTCCAAGTGATGCTCGCTTGGGACAACACCGAGCAAGCCGATCCGGTATCGGCCGAAGGTCTGGGGCCAGAGCTGGAGGCACGCTCGGAGTTCGTCGATACGGGTACCGTTCGAATGGATTTGGCCTTCAGCATGACCGAGCGCGGTGGTGTCGGCACGGGCGGTGTCGCGGTAGACGGCATGGTGGAATTTCGGACCGATCTGTTCGATCCGGCCACCATCAAGATGTTGCTCACTCGGCTGAGACGAGTGCTCGAAGCTGTCGTGGCCGATTCGGGCACCCGGACGGGGTCGATCGATCTGCTCGACGATCTGGAGCGGCATAGGTTGCTGGCGGAGTGGAACAACACCGGCAAACGTGTTGGGTCGGTGCGACCGTTGACGGTCGCGGAATTGTTCGCCCGTCAGGTTGCTCGCGTGCCGGATGCCACCGCAGTAGCATCCGGCGATCGGTCGTTGTCCTACCTGGAGCTGGATCGACAGTCCAACCGGTTGGCGCGGGTGCTGATCGACTGCGGCGTCGGCCCGGAGAGGATCGTCGCGATCGTGTTGCCACGGTCATCGGAAATGATCGTGGCAATCATGGCAATCTCGAAAGCAGGCGGGGCGTACCTGCCTATCGATCCCGACTACCCGCGTGAACGGGTCGGATTCATGCTCGGCGACGCCGCTGTGCGATTGATCCTGACCCAGTCCAGCACAGCCGGATCGGTGTTGTCGTCGGACTCGATTGATTTGTCGGCGGACATTCCGGTGCTCGCACTCGACAACGCTGACACGGCAGCGCTCGTGGGCGGACATAGCGGCGACCCGATCACCGATACCGACGGCCTGCGCCCGTTGAATCCACTCAACGCGGCCTACGTGATCTACACCTCTGGATCAACGGGCACGCCCAAAGGCGTTATCACCACACACGCCGGCGTCGCTAATCTACTCGCCGCCCAGCGTGATCTGCTCGACATCAACGACAACAGTCGCGTATTGCAGTTCGCCTCCGTCAGCTTCGACGCCGCTTTCTTCGAACTGCTGATGGCACTCGGATCCGGGGCCACACTCGTGATACCCGCGCAGAGCCGGGTGGTCGGTGCCGAGCTCGCCGACCTGATCAACGAATGCCGAGTGACCCACGCGGTTCTCACTCCCGGTGTGCTCGATGGGATCAACCCAGCGGAACTGAGTTCCGTTACCGATCTCGTTGTCGCAGGCGAGCCTTGCACTCCCGGGTTGGTCGCGCGATGGTCGGCCACACGGCGGATGGTGAATGGGTACGGGCCCACCGAGGCTACTGTGTGCGTTTCGATGAGTTCCCCGTTGTCCGAGACCGACCCGACCGTGCCGATCGGTTCGCCGGTCGGGAATACGCGGCTGTTCGTGCTGGATGGCCGGTTGCGTCCGGTTCCGGTCGGGGTCGCGGGCGAACTCTACGTCGCGGGTGTGCAATTGGCCAGAGGCTATCTGCGGCGAGCGGGGTTGACCTCCTCGCGGTTCGTGGCGAACCCATATCCAGTGGCCGACGGTGAGCGGTTGTACCGGACAGGGGATGTCGTTCGGTGGAATCACGGGGGTGAGTTGGAGTTCATAGGACGGGTCGACGACCAGGTGAAAGTTCGCGGATTCCGGATCGAACCGGGCGAGGTCGAAGCGGCGCTTGCCGCCCATCCCGCGGTAGCACGCGCGGCGGTGGTGGTACGCGAAGACCAACCGGGCGACAAACGGCTGGTGGGCTACATCGTGCCGGCAAACGGTAGTGCCATGGCGGCAAGCGAGGTACGTCGGTTTGTCTCGTCTCGATTGCCCGAATACCTGGTGCCATCAGCGATCATGGTGATGACAACGCTACCGTTGACAGCGAATGGAAAGGTGGATCGCCGGGCACTCCCGGCCCCGGAATACGCCGATGCGGCGTATCGAGCACCGCGCACCGATCAGGAGAAGTTGCTGGCCACACTATTCGGTGAGGTGCTGGGGGTGGAACGAGTCGGGATCGACGACAGTTTCTTCGAGCTCGGAGGACACTCGCTTTCGATCACCAGACTGGCCGTTCGGATCCGGGAGGTCCTTGGCGTGAAGGTGACTGTGCGGGCCTTGTTCGACGCGCCTCGAATCGCCGAATTGGCGCAGGCGATAGCTGACAATGGCCGTTGATGCCGGTGGAGGTGGTGTCGGTGCCGGGAATACATGAGCCACAGTCGATTTCGCCGCGTCACGCACCGAATACCCGCACCACCACGGCTTTGGCGCGGCGGGTGACGCGCATGTAGTGGTCGAGGAATTCGCTGCCGTCGTCGTTGGGCCATCCCGCTACGCGTGCGATGGCGGACAGTAGTCGGCCCGGGGCGGGTAGCTGGTCGGTCGGCTTGCCGCGGACCAAGACCAGCGCGTTGCGGGCCTTGGTCGCGGTGAGCCACGCGTCACGCAGCAGCGCGACATCCGCGGCGTCCAGCAGCTTTTTCTCCTCGATCACGTCCAGCGATTGCAGCGTGGAAGTGTTGTGCAAGCCGAGGACGTCATGGGCGTGGCGCAGCTGCGTCAGTTGAACAGTCCACTCGATGTCGGCGAGTCCGCCACGTCCCAGCTTGGTGTGGGTGGCCGGATCCGCGCCGCGCGGCAGCCGCTCGGCATCCACTCTGGCTTTGATGCGCCGGATCTCGCGGACCGCATCGGCCGAGACGCCGCCCACCGGATACCGCACCTTGTCGATGATGTGCAGGAATCGCAGCCCGAGTTCCTGATCGCCCGCCACCTGGTGGGCGCGCAGCAGCGCCTGCACCTCCCATGGCTGTGCCCACTGCTCGTAGTATGCGGCGTAGGCGGCCAGCGTGCGAACCAGCGCCCCGTTGCGCCCCTCCGGCCGCAGCCCGGCGTCGACGTGCAGTGGCGGATCGGTGCTCGGCGCCCCGAGCAGCTGCCGCACCCGGTCAGCCACTCCGATCGCCCACTTGACGGCCTTGGTCTCGTCCTCGCCCGGCTTCGGGTCGCACACGAACAGCACGTCGGCGTCGGAGCCGTAACCCAGCTCCATTCCGCCGAGCCTGCCCATGCCGATCACCGCGAGATCGGCGGGCGCCTGCGCGCCCCGCTCCGCCGCACTTGCCCGGATCACCGCGCGCAGTGACGCCTCCAGCACCGCGACCCACACCGACGACAGCGCCCGGCACACCTGCGGCACGTCGAGCATGCCGAGCAGGTCGGCCGAGGCCACCCGCGCCAGCTCGTGTCGACGCAGCGAACGTGCCGCGGCTACAGCGCGTTTCGGGTCATCGTAGCGTGCTGCGGCGGTCAGGATGCCGCGCGCGACGTCCTCGGTCTGTGGACCGAGCAACAGCGGACCGCCGGGACCGTCGGCGTACATCCGGATCGTCTCCGGCGCGTTGATCAGCAGGTCGGGCAGATACTCCGACGAGCCGAGCACGATCATCAGCCGCTGCGCGATCGCCCCTTCGTCGCGCAACTCGCGCAGGAACCAGATCTGGTCGGCAAGCCCCTCGGAGACCCGGCGGTAGGCCAGTAGCCCCGCGTCGGGATTCGGCGTGTTACCGAGCCATTCGAGCAGCGTCGGCAGCAGCAAGGCTTGGATGCGTCCCTTACGCGACACCCCGCCGGTCAGCGCTTTCAGGTGCCCGAGCGCGTGTTCCGGCGCGACATAACCGAGGGCCGCCAGCTGCCGAATCGCGGCTTCCGGGCTCAGCCGCAGCGCGTCGGAGTCCAGCCGCGCCACAGATTCCAGCAGCGGACGGTAGAACAGCTTGGCGTGTAAACGGCGCACCCGCATCGCGTTTCGGCGGATCTCGCTGGCCAGCACGCCCACCGCGTCCTGCTTGCCGTCCGGCCGGACGTGCGCGGCGCGTGCCAGCCAGCGCATACCTTCCTCGTCGTCGGCGGCGGGCAGCGTGTGTGTGCGACGCAACCGCTGCAGCTGCAGCCGGTGTTCGAGCAAGCGCAGGAACTCGTAGGACGCGGTCAGGTTCGCGGCGTCGTCGCGGCCGACGTACCCGCCCGCCGCCAGCGCGGCCAACGCCTCGACGGTGCCCTGCGCGTGCAAGGTCTCGTCCACCCGCCCGTGCACCAATTGCAGCAGCTGCACGGCGAACTCGACATCGCGCAGGCTGCCGTGCCCGAGCTTCAGTTCGCGTTCGCGCAGATCGGCGGGCACCAGGTCTTCTACCCTGCGGCGCATGGCCTGCACGTCGGCGACGAAATCGGGACGCTCGGACGCCGACCAGACCATCGGCATCAGCGCATCACGGTATTCTTCGCCGAGCCGGAGATCGCCGGTCATCGGCCGGTTCTTCAGCAGCGCCTGGAACTCCCAGGTGCGCGCCCACCGCTTGTAGTAGGCGACGTGCGATTCCAGCGTGCGCACCAGCGCGCCCGCCTTACCCTCCGGCCGCAGCGCCGCGTCGACATCGAAGAACGCCTGGCTCGCCACGCTCATCATCTCGGCCGCCAGGCGGGTCGCGGTGGTGTCGGCGGGCTCGGCGACGAATACCACGTCGACGTCGCTGACGTAGTTCAGCTCGCGTGCGCCGCTCTTCCCCATGGCGATCACCGCCAACCGCACCGGCACCGGCCCGTCTTTGCAGACCCGCGCGACCGCGACCGACAATGCCGCGGTCAAGGCGGCATCGGCAGCGTCGGCGAGATGCCTGCCGACCACCCGATACGGCAGCACCGGCTCGTTCTCCACGGTGGCCGCCAGGTCGAGCGCGGCGAGCAGCATCAGCTGGTCGCGGTAGCGCTTGCGCAGCAGTGTCACCACCTCGGGACCGGAGATCCCGGCACGGAACAGCATCGGGCCCGCGTTGGCCCCCTCCTCCGGCACCCCGTCGACCACCTGGAGGAGGTCGGCGACGAGCTCGTCGGGTCCGGGTAAATCCTTGCGGCGCAAGTTTTCCCAGGCCGACGGGTCGGCGACCAAGTGGTCACCGAGCGCGCTGGAGGCACCGAGCAGAGCGAACAGCCTGCCGCGCAACGACTTTTCCGTGCGGATCGCCGAATCCAGCGCTTTCCATCCTGGTCCGATGCTTTCGCGTAGCCGCATGAGCGTGCTCAACGCGAGATCGGCATCTGGCGCGCGGGACAGCGCCCACAGTACGGGGATACTTTCGACGTTGTCCCAGCCCAATTCGCGCAGCGACGCGGCTGCGGACGGCTCCAGCAATCCGAGCCGACCGACGCCGGGTACAGCGGAGCGGGCAGACGGTGGCCGGACCATAGCTCTCAAATTACATGGCCGAGGCCGTCGGCACGTCGACGCCGGACATCCGTTGGGTTACAACCCCAGGTATTCCTCGAGCTCATAAGGCGTCACCTGGCTGCGGTAGTCCGACCACTCTCTGCGCTTGTTGCGCAGGAAGAAGTCGAACACGTGCTCGCCGAGGGTCTCGGCGACCAGCTCGGAGCGCTCCATCGCCTTCAGCGCCTCGTCCAGCGTGCCGGGTAGCTCGCGGAAGCCCATGGCGCGCCGCTCGGCGGTGGTCAGCGACCACACGTCGTCCTCCGCCTCCGGCGGAAGCGTGTAGCCCTTCTCGATGCCACGCAGACCTGCCGCGAGCAGCACAGCGAAGGCCAGGTAGGGGTTACAGGCGGAGTCCGGGCTGCGGATCTCGACACGGCGCGAGGACGACTTGTTCGGCGTGTACATCGGCACGCGCACCAGCGCGGAGCGGTTGGACCGGCCCCACGAGGCCGCGGTGGGCGCCTCACCGCCGTGGATGAGGCGCTTGTAGGAGTTCACCCACTGGTTGGTGATCGCACTGATCTCCGACGCGTGCTCGAGGATGCCCGCGATGAACGCTCGCGCCGTCGCCGACAGGTTGATCGGGTCGTCCGGATCGTGGAAGGCGTTCGACTCCCCCTCGAACAGACTCATATGGGTGTGCATCGCGGAGCCGGGATACTTGGCGAACGGCTTGGGCATGAACGTCGCGCGCACGCCCTCGTCGATCGCTACTTCCTTGATCAGATAGCGGAAGGTCATCACGTTGTCGGCCATGGACAGCGCGTCGGCGTAGCGCAGGTCGATCTCCTGCTGGCCCGGTGCGCCCTCGTGGTGGCTGAACTCCACCGAGATGCCCATAGACTCCAGCGCGTCGATGGCGTGGCGGCGGAAGTTCGGCGCCGAATCGTGCACGGCCTGGTCGAAGAAGCCGCCGGAGTCGGCCGGTATCGGCGAGGCGCCGTCCTTCGAACCGTTCTCCAGCAGGAAGAACTCGATCTCGGGGTGCACGTAGCAGCTGAAGCCCACGTCGCCCGCCTTGTTGAGCTGGCGACGCAGCACGTGGCGCGGGTCGGCCCAAGACGGCGAGCCCTCGGGCATGGTGATGTCGCAGAACATGCGCGCGGAGTGTTGGTGGCCTTTGCTGGAGGCCCACGGCAGCACCTGGAAGGTCGACGGATCCGGCCGGGCGACCATGTCGGCCTCCGAAACACGGGCGAAGCCCTCGATGGCGGAGCCGTCGAAGCCGATGCCCTCCTCGAACGCGCCTTCCAGCTCGGCGGGAGCGATCGCGACGGACTTCAGATAACCCAAGACGTCGGTGAACCAGAGACGTACGAAGCGGATGTCCCGCTCTTCGAGCGTCCGCAGCACGAATTCCTTCTGGCGATCCATGCCCGCGAGCGTAAGCACCTGGCGTTAAATCTGTGTTACATACCCGCTCAGAAATGCCTGAGTAGGTGTTTTCGGAAGACTTCGCACAGCCGGAACATCTGATTTCCGAGTTTCCGGCTCCAGCTCAACCGCGCAGCAACGATCGAGCCGGGACTCGACGGGTTCAGCAGGTGAGGCCCGGCGGGGGTTCGGTCAGGGCGACCAGATAGCCGACGACCGCGTCGTCCACGCAAGGCACGCCGCCCGCCAGCACCACCGTGTGCCTGTTGCCCCGGTAGGTGATGAGCGCGGCGCCCAGCTGCTCGGCCAGGTCGACCCCGGCCTGGTATGGCGTCGCCGGATCGTCGGTCGTGGACACCACCACGGTCTTCGGCAGCCCGTTCACCGAGATCCGGTGCGGTTCGCTGGTGTTGGACACCGGCCAGGAAGTGCACAGCTCCAGCGGTGCCGCCCCCGTGCCGTGCCCGTCGTCCAAGAACGGCGCCGCCTTGCGGTATTCGGTGTCCTGTCGTCCGGTGACACCGCGGTCACTGATGCGCGGATCGTCCATACAGCGGATGGCGTTGAACGCGTCGCTGGTGTTGTTGTAGGAGCCGTCGTCGCGGCGGCCGTCGTACAGATCGGCCAGCGACAGCAGGGTGTCGCCGCGGCCGTCGCGCAGTTCGGACAGACCGAGTGTGAGCACCGGCCACATTTCGTCGGAGTACAGCGCCTGGCGCACGCCGGTGAGCGCGTCACCGTAGTTCAGCCCGCGCGGGTCGGTGGTCGCGACCGGCTTGTCCCACAGCGGGTTCACCAGCTCGCGGAAGCGCTGCACGGCCTGCGCCGGATCCGTGCCCAGCGGGCAGTCCGGATTCCGCACGCAGTCCGCGGCGTAGGCGTCGAACACCTTCTGGAAGCCCGCCGCTTGGCGCAGCGACTCCTGCACCGGGTCCTGCGAGGAATCGATCGCGCCGTCCAGCACCAGGGCACGCACGTGCGTCGGGAACCTCTCCGCGTACGCCGAGCCGATCCTGGTGCCATAGGAGTAGCCGAGGTAGCTGAGCTTCGCGTCGCCGAGCGCGGCGCGCATGACGTCCAGGTCCTGCACCACCTCACGGGTGCCGACATGCGCGAGGAAGTCCTTGCCGGTCCGTTCCAGGCAGCGGTCCACATACCTGCGGTTGTCTGCCTCCGCGTCGGCGATGCCCGCAGGCGAGTTGTCCTCCTGCGGCTCGGCGCGTTCGGCGTCCTGCTCCTGGGCGGTCTGGCAGACGATCGCGGGGGTCGAGGAGCCGACGCCGCGCGGGTCGAAGCCGACCCGGTCGAAGCGCTCGGCCAGCGGCGTCTTGTTACCGAGGAACGACATGGTCAGGCCGGACTCCCCCGGGCCGCCCGGGTTCATCAGCAACGAACCGATGCGCTCGCCCGTCGCCTTGATCCGGGATACCGCGATCTGCGCGGTCGGGCCGTCCGGCGACGCGTAGTCCACCGGCACGGCGATCCGCGCGCACTCCGCGTTCGGGGGGAAACGGTCGTCCGCTCCACCGAATCCGGTACAGCCACCCCACTGCACCGGCTGCCCGTAGAACTTCTCCAGCCCGGTGGGCGGCGCGGGCATCGCGGTCCCCGGCTCGTCCCGGGTGACAGCGCACCCCGCAGCAACCAACGCCAGCACCGCCACCACGAGCACACCGCGCCCACTTCGCACCATCGACATGCCCTCGATATTGCCATCGGGAAAACGCCGACGCCGCCATCGGGAAAACCCGCCCGGTGCTGTGACCAATTGCACCGGTCACGGCCCTTAATTCGCCCCGGTGGCGGGTGGCACACTGGATTCGTCAGACAGACCCGGGGACCCGGACGGGCCCCGAGGCGACACAGACGAAAGGGACGATGATGTCCGTATCCGATTCGGAAACCCCTGCCTACGGTGCGGCGCCCGCCACGGCCGGGAAGGCCGTGCGCAAGACCCGGGTGCATCACCTGCAGCAGATGAAGGCCGACGGCGAGCGTTGGGCGATGCTGACCGCCTACGACTACTCCTCGGCGCGACTGTTCGAAGAGGCAGGCATCCCGGTGCTGCTGGTCGGCGACTCCGCGGCCAACGTCGTGTACGGCTACGACACCACCGTGCCGATCACCGTCGACGAACTCATCCCGCTGGTGCGCGGTGTGGTGCGCGGCGCTCCGCACGCGCTGGTGGTGGCCGACCTGCCGTTCGGCACCTACGAGTCCTCGCCGCAGCAGGCGCTGGCCACCGCGACGCGCTTCATGAAGGAGGGCGGGGCGCACGCGGTGAAGCTGGAGGGCGGCGAGCGCGTCGCCGAGCAGATCGCGCTGGTCACCTCCGCGGGCATACCGGTGATGGCGCACGTCGGATTCACCCCACAGAGCGTGAACACCCTGGGCGGTTTCCGCGTGCAGGGGCGTGGCGACGGCGCCGAGCAGCTGATCGCCGACGCCATCGCAGTGCAGGAGGCGGGCGCGTTCTCCGTGGTCATGGAGATGGTGCCGGCCGAGCTGGCCGGACAGGTCACCCGCAAGCTGACCATTCCGACCATCGGCATCGGCGCGGGCGCCGACACCGACGCACAGGTACTGGTCTGGCAGGACATGGCGGGCTATACCAGCGGCAAGACCGCCAAGTTCGTCAAGCGTTTCGGCCACATCGGCGACGAACTGCGCGCCGCCGCAGCCGCTTACGCCGACGAGGTGCGCCGGGGCACCTTCCCCGGTCCGGAGCACAGCTTCTGAGCGAGTCGGAGCGGGCGATGACCAGCGAGCGGTGCGCCCACCTGTCGCACTGCTCGGTCGTCGATGAGCTGCTGGACGAGCTGCGCGCGCACTTCCGCTGACATATTCCCGGCGAAACCAACCGGCACGGGCCGGTCAGCGGAAAAAAATGGCAGACTCGATGCCGACAATACCGACACGAGCAGAGGTACCGATGCCGCACAGCCGTTGGATTTCCCGCAGCACACTGCTGATCGCCGGTGTTTGCGCCGCCGCAGCACTCACCGCCTGTGGCAGCGAGTCGAGCCCCGCTCCGACCGAAAGCTCGACCACGGCAGCGGCGAGCGCGACCACCAGCCGCAGCACGCCGACCACTCAAGAGGTCAGCGACGCGTCCGCAGCTCAGCTATGCGACATGCTCCGCCCGGAACTGACGAACTGGCGGATACAGGGTGGGACGCTGGGCAAGATCGGGCTCAACGCTCTCGTGCACGAGTGGGCGCTGCGCAACGGCGCCATCAACGCCGCGGTGCTGGCCGACAAGGCGATCGTCGATCGCGCCGCCATCAAGAGCTGCCCCGATGTGCGGCAGCAGGCCATAGACGCCTTGGGCATCCCCGACCTGGCCTCCGGTCTGGTGTTCTGATCGAGAAGGCCGAATGCGCAGCCGCTACCCCGAGATCGAACCCTACGACTCCGGCATGCTCGCCGTCGGCGAAGGCCAGTCGCTGTACTGGGAGGTCAGCGGCAATCCGGACGGCAAGCCGGTGGTGTTCCTGCACGGCGGTCCCGGCGGTGGCACCGCGCCGTTCCATCGACGGTACTTCGACCCGGCCGCCTACCGGATCGTGCTGTTCGACCAGCGTGGCTGCGGCCGCTCCATCCCGCATCTCGCCGACGGCGCGAGCCTGGAGCACAACACCACCCAGCATCTGATCGCCGACATCGAAGCGCTGCGCGAGCAGCTCGGCGTCGAGCGCTGGCAAGTGTTCGGCGGCTCATGGGGTTCGGCGCTCGCACTGGCCTACGCGCAGAAGCACCCCGGACGCGTCACAGAGCTTGTGCTGCGCGGCATATTCCTGTTGCGCCGCAAGGAAATCGACTGGTACTACAACGGCGCCGCCGGCTACCTCTACCCCGAGGAGTGGGCGAAGTTCCTCGCACCCGTGCCCGAGGACGAACGCGACCAGGATCTGGTCGAGGTCTACCACCGCCTGCTGCACTCGGCCGATGACGAGGTCGCCCGCGCGGCCGCCGTCGCCTGGTCCACCTGGGAGGGCGCCACGAGTTCGCTGCTGCCGCAACCGGATCGAGTCGCCGAAATGGCCGAGCCCAGGTTCGCGCTGGCCTTCGCCATGATCGAGAACCACTACTTCCGCCACGGCGGCTTCCTCGACGAGGGCCAGTTGCTGCGCGATATCGGCGCCGTCGCGCAGATACCCGCCGTGATCGTGCAGGGCCGTCACGACATCGTCTGCCCGGCGGTCAGCGCGTGGGACCTGCATCGGGCCTGGCCCGGTTCGGAACTGCGCATCGTCGACGACGCAGGGCACGCGGCGAACGAGCCCGGCATCGCGCATCACCTGGTCGAAGCGACCGACCGATTCGCGAAGGCGGGGTAAGCATGACGACCACGGCCGGGAGCGCGCTCGTCACCGCACTGTGTGAGGACGTCGACCGGCTGCTGGCCGCCGAACCCGAGGTCCGTTCCGACGCAGCGGATTCCGTGCACCAGATGCGGGTGGCCACCCGCAGGCTGCGCAGCGTGCTGCGGTCCTACCGCGGGCTGTTCGACAAGCAACCGATCGCCACGATGAGCGCGGAACTCAAATGGCTGGCCGGATTGCTCGGGGAGGCCCGCGACGCGGAGGTGCGCACCGACCGCTTCGAGACGCTGCTGGCCGACCATGCCGGGCAGACCTCGCGCGCCGAGCTCGTCGCCGTCACCGCCCGGCTGGTGAACGCCGAGCGGGACCGCTACCGAGCGGCGCACGACGAGATCCTCGAGGCATTGGACAGCGCGCGTTACCGCGATCTGCGGGCGGAGCTCTGCCAGTGGCGCACCGATCCCCCGTTGCGCCACTCCCGCGCCGCGGCGCACGCCGCAGAATTTTTCGAGGAGGTCCTGCGACGCGACCTCGACCGGGTCGAGTCCCTCGTGCGCGCCGAACCCACGGTCACCGCTACCGAGCGGATAGAGCTTCTGCACGATATCCGCAAGAGCGCCAAACGTTTGCGCTACTCGTGCGAAGCGGCAGAGCAGACGCTCGGCGACGCCGCGGCCGACCTCGGCACGCGTGCGAAGAAGCTGCAGACGGTGCTCGGAGACCACCGTGACGCGGTGGAATCACACGAGGCGATCCTCGGCAGGGCGGCCGACGCCGCCGCGGCGGGCGAGCAAGCGGCCGTATACGAGATTCTCGCGGCCGCCGAGGACGCGGCGGCCGGTCGCGAGCTGAGCCGCTATCCGGCCACGGCCGCAGCGCTGTTCGGACAGCTCGACGCCAGGTAGCTCGCCGAGCCCACGACGCACGGCAGCTGGCACTCCAGCGATCCAGTGCCAGGCGAAGCTGCGCCACCGCTGCGGTTCGCAGGGTGAGCCGGTTCATGCGGTCTCTACGCGCACTCGCCGTGCGTCAGACGCGGCCATTGAAGTATTGCGACGCAACGGTTTCGATCCGACAGGCAGCAGTCGACATCCGGCACTGTCGGACGCCGACAGGGTGCTGAACGCGCGGATTCACGCGGGGAACTCGAACGTCACCTTCCGTTCCCTCGGGTCCGCCGATGTCAGCCGCACCCGCACCGCCGCCCCTTCCGGCGGCTCGCCGACGCACGGCCCGAGCACCGGAGGGTCGGCGATGAAGATCTCGGCGGGCCGATTGCCGTTGCCCTCGCGCACCACCACGGCGTCGAACTCCGCGCCGACCCGCTGCGTCAGCAAGGTCGCCTCGGTCAGATCGATGCAGGCGCGCTCCAGCTTGCCCGCGACGCCATCGCTACGGCGCATGGCCTCGGCCGTGCGCGTCAATCCGCCACGTACCCACCGCGGCACCTCGTTTCCGGCGCACCTGGCCAGGCAGATCTCCGTCGCGAACCGATCCGACAGCCGCCGCAACGGAGCGGTGACATGCGCATAGGACGCGCCGATACCGCTGTGCCGCAATGATTCCGGCGCGAGCGGCTCCCCCGCGGCGCCGTCGACAACGGTGTAGGAAGCGCCGCGCAGCAGGCTGGTCGCCTCGGACATCAGTACCAGCGCCGCCGGCGTGTTCGGGTCCAGCCGCGCCAGCATCCGGCCGACCGACTCCTCCGCGGACCAGGTCACACCGAGCGCGTGCGCGGTGCGCCGCATGGAATCGATCGCTGATTCGGCCGGTGGCGGCATGGTGCGCAGCAGCGCGACCCGCTCCTCGGCTCGCGCGGCACCGTCCAGCATGATCCGCGCCGCGCACATGCCCGTCAGCAGCGAAACCTGCTCGTTCCAGTCGTCGGCGGGGGTGCGCGGTTCCACCACCAGCCGCCAGTGCCCATCGGCGCGCGCGTCCCGAACGATGGTTTGCGCCGGCAGCCGCAGCCCGATCGCGCCGCGCGCCAGCCCAGCCTCGATGCGCCGCGTACCGAATTCCGGCAGGGCCGCGATCGAGGGATGCAGTCGACCGGCGTCGGCGTCGACCTGCACTCCGGTGTAGTCGAGGCGAGCACGGGAGCGCACCAGGGCCCGCACCACCGAGGAACTCTGCGGTTCGGCCTGCTCGTCGAGTTCGATGGTCCACAGCGCCGCAGGGCGGGTCCGCCCGGGCAGTAGGCTCGCGGACCCTTCCGCCAGCACCGGCGGATGCAGCGGCACGGTGCTGTCGGGGAGATAAAACGTCTGCCCCCTGGCGCCGGACTCCTTGGCGAGCGCGCCGTCGGGGATGATCACGGCACCGACGTCGGCAATAGCGTAATGCACGGTGAAGCCGGTGGGGGTGCGTTCGAGATGCAGGGCTTGGTCCAGATCCAAAGCCCCGGGCGGGTCGATCGTCACGAACGGGATGTCCGTGCGATCGACCCGGTCACCCGCGAACACGTCGATCGCATCGCGCGCCTCGGCGGTGGCCTCGGCGGGATACGCCGAGGCCAAGCCGAATTCGGAACGGATGGCGCCGAAATCGACCGGCGCCGAGACGATCCGCTGGTGAAGTGCCACGCTCGAGCGCCGGGTCCTACTGCAGCGCCAGCATGGTGCCGTTCAACTGCTCAACCGGCCCGTAGACGGTGAAGGTGACCCGGCCGCCGGGGACCGAGGACGACACCTGGGCCGCCACGTCGAGCGCCTCACCGAACGAGGCCGCCGAAGGATGCGGCAGGCCGGCGATCGTCTGGCCGAAATGGTTCTGAGATACCCACGCCGTGTCTGCGGGGCTGAGGTCGACTTGGACCCCACCCGGCAGCGGAGTCACCGCGACCGCGCTGGCGGAACCGGTGCCGAGCACGGCGAAAACCGATGCGGCCCCGGCGACCAATGCACCGGCGACCAATGAGCGAACTACTCGCATATGAGTTGAGACCTGCTTTCCCGCGATCGGAGTACGAATGGCCCGTTGCTGCCCGGCAACGGGCCGTGCCAACGGCGACTACTTTATGACGTCGATCACGATGAAGGCCAGCTCCACAGGAATCGACATGGCGGAAACTTCGAGCGGCGACACGACCGCGCCCACGGCTGCTAACGTGGCCCGCCGTGACGGGTGTCGCGTGCGCCCGCACATTTCGAAATGTCCCGTACGTCGACAATTGGGAGCTCTGCACCTATGTCATCGATCCTGTTCGACTACCTTTTGCCCCTCCTCGGCCCCGAGCAGGCCGCGCACTGGGCTCAGGTCTTTATGGTCAACCCGGTCTGACCGCGCGATTCTTCTCCCCCACGCGTCGCCTCCCGTTCACCTGACGGGAGGCGGCCTTGGTTCCGGGCCGCTAGCATCCCGCTGCGTGAGAAGAACTACCGCCGCTCTCGCGGCCAGTGCCGCCCTGTTCGCCCTGATCCTCGCCGGCTGCGGGGATGACGAAGCAACCAGCGCCACCCCGTCGACCACCACCTCCGGCGCGCCCTCGACGCAGGGCGGCGAGGCCCTGGCCGTCGACAGCGTGAAGGCGGGCGCGTTCGTCGTCAGCTTCCGCGGCGCGTTCCCGAAGCTCGCCGAAGGCAAAGACGATGCGAAGATCGCAAGCATCTTGTCCGAGGGGTGCAAGGACATCAAGGCGGGCAAGTCCGAAGACGAAGTCGTCACAAACATCGCCAAACGAGCCGGGGGCAGCACCGAACCCAGTTCGGAAGAGGCCAAGGCGATCTATCAGATGACCAAACTGATGTGCTGAGTGAATTACTTCCGCAGCGGCAGACACCTCATCAGGTAGCCGATCATGATCACGACGATGGCGGCAATCGGCACCGACACGCGGGAACGTCGAATTCTGCGGCGACGCACCCGGATCGGCATCCGCCGCCTGCGTTACGACAGGGCATCCGCCCGGGCGAATCCCTGATGTTTCGCCGACGTCGGGGCGGACGAGTCGGTCTCTAAGCCGGATCCTGTACCCGGTTCGCACCGGTGGCGACCATCCATCTGGACACACCGTCGCCGGGTGCCTCGAGCGGTCCACCCGCAGGCTCGGGCGAGCGACCCTCGAACGCCTGCGCAGCCGCACCGCGAGCGGTGCGACCTTCGACCTTGCTCCGGGCGGGGTTTACCTAGCCGCCCCGGTCACCCGGGGCGCTGGTGCGCTCTTACCGCACCGTTTCACCCTCACCGCACGGCCCCGAAAGGCCATGGGCGGTCTATTTTCTGTGGCACTTTCCCGCGGGTCACCCCGGGTTGCCGTTAGCAACCGCCCTGCTCTGTGGAGTCCGGACTTTCCTCGGCTCCGGGCAGCGGCACACATGTGCCCGTTCCCGGCGCCGCGGTCGCCCGACCAACTCGTCCGCGGTAACAGGATACTAGGTACGGTTACTGGCCATGGAACGTGTCGAGGTCGGCTTCCCCTCCGGAAGCGAGCAGTGCGCCGCGTGGCTTTATCGCCCGGACGGAGCACCAAAACCCCGCCCCCTCGTGGTGATGGGACACGGCCTGGGGGCCAATCGGGAAATGGGACTCGACCGCTACGCGCGGCGCTTCGCCGCCGCGGGCATCGCGGTTCTGGTGTTCGACTATCGACATTTCGGGGCCAGCCAGGGCACGCCGCGCCAGGTGGTGAACATCGCCCGCCAGCGCGCGGACTGGCATGCCGCCATCGCGTTCGCGCGCACCCTGCGCGGCATCGACGCGACCCGAATCGCCTTGTGGGGCACCTCTTTCGGCGGCGGGCACGTGCTGTCGGTCGCGCCGGACGACGCCTACATCGCGGCCGTGGTCGCGCAGGTGCCGTTCACCAGCGGCTTGGCTTCGGCGCTGGCGAAGGGACCGATCAGCCTGGTCAAGGTCGCCACCATCGCCACGACCGATCTGCTGATCGGCCCGATCCGGCGCAAGCCCGTCGGCATCCGGCTGGCGGGCCGCAAGTGGGCGGCGGCGCTGATGAGCGCATCCGACGTCCCGGACGGCAACCGCAGACTGGTCGAGGAGAGCGAGACCTACGAGCCGAAAGTCGCAGCGCGCGTGGCTATCTCCGCGCTGTTCGATGCGCCGGGCCGACGTGCGAAGGCACTGAAGATGCCGGTCCTGTACGCGCTGTGCGACAACGACTCCATCGCGCCGGTGAAATCGGCGATGCAGGCCGCCGACCGCACCAAGCACGCGATCGTGAAGCGCTATCCGGCAGGGCATTTCGACATCTACTTCGACGACGTCTTCGAGAAGGCCGTGTACGACCAAACCGAGTTCCTGGTGTCGGTGCTGCGGCCCTGAGCTCCCACGGCGCGACCCGGCCGGGCGGGTCGCGCCGCGCGATCGGTGACGTATCGTGGGGTGACAGTTCGTTTCCCGGGCAGTCCGCCCTCGGTGATGGCCCCGATGCGCCGCGAAGCATCTTTTCGATGAAAGTTGCTCTCTCCTATGGGAAGACACTTCCCGTTCCACAATGAGCTCCGCGCGGGTCAGGACCCGCACGGAACTGCGCGGACAGCGGCGCAGACGCAGCCACGGCTGCTGGAACCATCTGCTGATCGCACCACTGTGGCCCAAGCACGGCGTCAACCTGGGGACGCTGCTGCGTACCTGTGACGCCGTCGGCGCGTGCATGGTGGTGCCGCGGCGCCCCTGGGTGCCCGACGCGCTCGCGCAGGGCAACACGTTGCGGCACCGACAGTGCGTGCACTGGGTCGACGGACGGGTCGAGCGGTGGCTCGGGCGCCAGCGTGACGGTGGTTCGGCGATCGTCGGCGTGGAACTCACCGACGAATCCATCCGCCTGGCCGACCTGCCCGTCGCCCGGCGGCGCACCGTCATCGTGCTCGGACACGAGACCAGCGGGATCCCGCCGGAAGGGCTCGAGCTGCTCGACGTGGCAGTCGAGATCCCGATGGTCGGCACCGGGCACAGCCTCAACGTGGCGGTCGCGGGCTCACTGGTGCTCTACAAGCTGGCCGGACTGTGCTGATCACGTTTGCCGTCCGCGGATGGCTCGCCAGACAACGAACGCGATGATCGCGGCGGGGGCGGCGGCGAGCAGGGGTTGTTTGCGGAACAATTCCAGCAGCGTGCGGCCCTGCTGGACGATGGGTTCGGGAACTCCGGCCGCCCCACGCTCGCCGGCGGCGGCGGTGTTCGCCTCCGTCAGTTCAGCGCGCGCGGCCGCCCGGCGAATGGACGCCGCCGCCTTTTGGGTGGCCTCCTGGCTCTGACCCGCCCGTCGCGCGGCGGCCACCTTCTCCTCTGCCTCCCGTGTCGCCTCCGCGGCTCGGCGGCGCACGTCGGCGGCTTTGCGTTCGGCCGCGTGCCGCGCCTCAGCGGCCGTGTCCTCGGCGTCGGCCGCCTCGCTGCGCGCGGCGCCTGCGACTTTCTGGACACCGTCGGTTTCCGAGTTACGTTCGTTCATCGCTGTCTCCTGTCCTCGGCGGCGCGGTGCCGGGCGGATGTCCTGATGGTGTCGATCGGCGAGCGCGACACCGACGGACCGAGGCGCTGGACCAGTGGACCGCTCGTCGCACCCTGTCGAGGGCCGGTTACCCGGCGACCGCGCAGGCAAACCGAACCTCAGAGGCGCAGTTCGATCATGTGTTCCCGTCGTGACCTGGTGCGAGGGGTCCGCTGACCCCGGTCAGCGCGAAGCCGTTGCGTCGATACAACTGCTCAGCGAACATGTTCCCCTCGGCGACCTCCACACCGACCACGCGATGACCACCGCGCGCGGCCCATTCGATCACCGCGCGCACAAGCAGATCCGGTACCCCGGTGCCGCGCGCCTCGGGTGCCACCACAACGAAATCAGTTGCCCCACCGCGATTCAGGTCTGGCATGCCGGCGACGGTGCCCAGCTCGACCCCCGCGGAACCGGCCAGAAACTGCGCCGGTCCGACAGCGCACGCCGCCGGGCACGCTCGGTGCGGGCCTTCGCCTCCGCCAGGGTCGAACCGAAGAACTGTGACGCATCGGCCGGCGCCCGGAGCCGGACCCGCCGGAACACCACCCACTCGTCAGGGATGAGCTGCCTGATCTCGAACGTCGAGACATCCACCCGGAACTCTTCACTCTCCCGGCGCTGTCGTGCGCAAAGGGTTCTCCAGACGCGGCGTCTCCGGTCGAACCGTGAGCCCCGGCGGCGCGGCGGGATCGGTCGTCGGTATGCGTTGATCGCGACCGCTCAGGCGCGCCGGCGCAGGCCGGTGAATTCGAGCCCGGCGAAGACCGCGACCACCGCAGCGCCGACGAGCAGGAACGCCACACCGAGGACGGTGAGGTCGAGAACACCGGATTCGGCCAGCGCGATCATCGCTACGGCCGACACCGCGTTGACAGCGACGACCCCGTTCGCCTGCCGCGCCCGGATCTCGGGCTGTCTCGCGATCAGCAGCAGGACGAGCGCACCGCCGAGCATGGCGACACCGAACACGACACTCCAGACGGTGGGCAGCCCGAGCGGGTCCCGCAAAGCCGCGGCGCCCGCCAGCAGCACACCGCCGAAGATTCCGGTGCTCCAGCCGTCCACCCGCAGTGTGGTACGCAGGAAGTCGCGGGCGGGTGCGGGCCGGGTGGCCGGGGTCGAGATGCTCATGTCTGCTCCTGTGGTCGATCCGGTGGGGGCCTATCGGTTCCCGAGACCAACCCTGCGGACTCGAGGTCGGCGTCTCAATAACCTCTGACGTCATGGCTCCGCGGCACGGCGGGTGATTAGCTGGTCAGGTGGCACATACACCGGTGGGTACGGAATCGAGGGCGGGCAGTCTGCTACGTGCATGGCGGCAGCGACGCAGGCTGAGCCAGCTCGATCTGGCGCTGGCGGCCGACACCTCGGCACGCCACCTTTCCTATGTGGAGACCGGACGGGCCAAGCCGAGCCGAGCGATGGTTTTACGGTTATGCGAGACGCTGGATGTGCCGCTGCGCGAACGCAATACGCTGCTGATGGCCGCGGGCTACGCACCGGCGTATCGGGAGAGCAGCCTGGACGACGCGTATCTCACCTCGGTCCGCGCCGCGCTGGACACCATGCTGACCGCGCACGAGCCATACCCGGCGGTGGTGGTCGATCGGGTGTGGAACGTGGTGACCGGCAACGCGGCGATGGACGTGCTGATGCACGGCGTTCCCGACCACGTGCGGGCACCACAGCCGAACGTGTACCGGCTGGTGCTACATCCGGAAGGGCTCTCCGCCCGGCTGGCCAACCTCGCCCAGGTGCGCGAGCTGTTCGTGGAGCGGCTGGCCAGGCAGGTCACCGCGAGCGGCGATCCCGAGCTGGCGGCGCTGTACGACGAGGTGTCCCGCTACCCGGACCCACCTCGGATCGTGGACGATTCGGAGGAGACAGACACACGAACGAGTCCGTTCGAGGTACCGATCCGAATCCGCACACCCGCGGGCGAGCTGTCGATGTTCAGCACGATGGCCACATTCGGCGCACCGGCCGACGTCACGCTGTCCGAACTGGCCATCGAATTGTTCTATCCGCTGGACCAATTCACCGCGACCGCGCTGCGCAACATTGCGGCAGCGGCGAATTGCCGCTCCGCGACGGGCACGGCGGAGTCGAAGCGGAATTCACCGCATCGCACGAATGTTCCCACACCGTGTTCGGCGTCGCATCAGAGATAGGAAGTGTCGTTCACCAGACGCACCGATGCTTCACCATCGGGATAGAACTCCGCTATCGACAGCGACGCCAGATCCAGATGCAGCCGGTACAGCAGCGACGGGCCGACGCCGAGCGCCAGTTGCAGCAGCGTCTTGATCGGGGTCACATGACTGACCACCACGACGTTCGCGCCGGGATACAACCCGACCAGATCGCGACGGGCCGCGCCCACCCGCTCGCGGACCTGGTCGAAGCTCTCGCCGCCCGGCGCGGCGATCGCGGGATCGCCGATCCAGCGGGCGTGCAGTTCCGGGTCGCGCTGCGCGGCCTCCAGGAAGGTCAGACCCTCCCAGGCGCCGAAGTCGGTCTCGATCAGGCCGTCGAGCACTCTGACCGGCACGCCCAGCGCGGTGGCCGCGGCGTCGGCGGTCTCCCTGGCGCGGCCGAGCGGGGAGCTGACCACGGCCGCGATATCACCTTTGGCGGCCAGCATCTTCGCGGCGCGGGCAGCCTGCTCGCGGCCGAGGGCGGTGAGTGGAGGGTTGCCGCGACCGGAGTAGCGGCGCTGTAGCGACAGCTCGGTCTGGCCGTGGCGCAGAAGAAGAAGACGGGTGGGGCGGCCGGTGGCTCCCGTCCAGCCTGGGCCGGGGTGTGCGGCCTTCGCCGCCGCGGCGTCCGCGTCCCTGACCTCGTCGATCCAACTCGGCAGCTCGCGCTCGTCGGCGGTGGCGACGGCCGGATCGGCGGGCCCCGTCGCCGGCGCCCGCTGCTCACGCGGAGCCGCCGAGCGGACCTCGTCCACCAGGGTGGCGTCGTCCATCGCCTCGTTCGCCAACCGGTCGGCGTGCGCGTTCTGCTCGCGCGGAATCCAGGTGAAGCTCACCCGCGCGAAACCGGCGACCAGCCTGCGCGAGCGGTCCGCGAGCGGAATCATGGCCGCGTGCTTGACCTTCCAGCGGCCGGACATCTGCTCGACGACCAGCTTGGAATCCATCCGCACCGTGACGGATTCGGCGCCGATTTCCGCCGCCGCCTCCAATCCGGCAATCAGGCCGCGGTATTCGGCGACGTTGTTGGTGGCGACGCCGATGAACTCCCGGCGTTCGGCGAGGACCCGGACGCGCTCCGGGTCGTAGACCACCGCGCCGTACCCGGCCGGGCCCGGATTGCCGCGCGAGCCGCCATCGGCTTCGACGATCACCTCGGAATATGTCACCGTCGTCCCCGCTTCGCGCGGGCGGCCGAGCCGGGCAGCGGCCGGCTCACAGCCCCGATTCCTTGGTCCGGACCAGGATCGCGCCGCACTCCGGGCAGCGCACAACCACGTCGGGCGCGGTCTTGGCGATCCGCGCGATCTCGCCGCGGTCGAGTTCGATGCGGCACGCACCGCAGCGGCGGGCCTGCAACAGTGCCGCGCCGACGCCGTGCTGCTCGCGCTGGCGGTCGTAGATCGCGAGCAATTCGGCCGGGAACCGCGCGACCATACCGGATCGGCCGGTATGGCAACGGCCCTGCGCCACATCCAGATCCGCGAGCGCCTCGTCACGATGCCGCTGCGCGGCGGCCAGATCCTCTTCGGTCTTGCTCAGCCTGGCGCCCGCGTGCTCGTGGTCTGCGGCCGAAGCCTCGCGGCGCTCCATGACCTCGAGCAGTTCGTCCTCCAGCACCGAGCGGCGGCGCTCCAGGCTACCCAGCTCATGCTGAATCTCCGTCAGCTGTTTGGCGTTCACCGAGCCCGCGGTGAGCATCCCCTTGTCGCGGTCCTCGCGTTTGCGCACCGCCTCTACCTCGCCCTCCAGCTTGCGGATGTCGCGATCGAGGTCGTCCAGCACGATCTCCACGGCCACCGCGGCGTCCTTGTGCGCGTTGCGTTCGGCCTCCAGCCGGGCCACCTCTTGCTGCTCGGGTAGCACGGTGCGACGGTGCGCGATCCGCGTCAGCTCGGCGTCGACGGCGGCGAGCTGCAGCAGCTTGGCCTGAATCGGGGGTTCGACATTCAACGCGGACAAACTCCTGGACATGGTGGACGGGGTTGGTGTTCAACCGTACCTCGCCGGACCCGTTGCCCCACGCTAGCCGCCGACGGTGCGAGTCTTGATGGCGTCCCTGGAGATGTAGACGTCGTATTCGCCGGGTACCGCGATCACCGCGTTGCCGTAGGCGGAACGCACGAACGGCTGGGTCCACCAGCGGCCCGCCCGCATGTCGGTGAAGAAGTCCCGGTCCCCGTCATTGAGGAAAATCTGATGCTGGGTAGTCGCCACACCGTCCAGGCGCTGGCCGTACAGCCGGCTGATCTGATAGCCGGAGTGGAAGCCGAGGGCGTTCACCCAGGGCTCCAGCTCGACGATGCCCGCCTGCAGCATCCACATGTCACCCTCGACCCGATAGGTCTTGCGCTGTTCGGGATGGTCGTCGTCGCCGTAGAGGGTGAGGTCCACGTCGAGCTGATGCTCCTGCCCCGCCACTTGCTTGGCGACTACGTGCGCCGCCTTGATCTCCCCGGTCAATCCCAGGTACGTCTGCAGCAATGTCACGATCCACAGCAGCACCGCCGCGACCAGCAATAGCACGAGTCCGCTTGCCCCGCGGGCGACCAGCGCCCGCATCCCGACCCGGCGCGCCGTGACGAGTCCGGAGATGATCAGCGCGACACCGACGAGCAGCAGCAGGATCAGGCCGATCTGCACGACCCCGAAATCGACCGGAAAGCTCATGCCCGCGCCTCGCTAGCGCTCGGCTCCGGCATGCGCAATGCGCGCTGTAACATGATTCGCTCGCTGCGCTCACTCATACGCTAGTTGTACCCCGCACGAGCCGTGCAATTCACCCGAACCGACGACTGCATCAATGCGCGAACGCGGTCACGCCCCGATCGTTACGACACCGTGGGCAGGACAACGGCGTTCGGGTCCCGCGGCCGGCGGTCAGCTGGGTGCCCGTACCGTCCACGGGTCGGTGCGCAGCGTGGACACACGGGTCTCCAGTTCGGGCAGCGCGGTCCGGACCACCGATTCCGCCTGTGCGCACCAAGGGAATTCGGTGGCCCAGTGCGCGGCGTCGACGAGGGCGGGGCCACCCCGGCGCAGGTGCTCGTCGACCGGGTGGTGCCGCAGGTCGGCGGTGACATAGGCGTCGACGCCGAGACGGGCCGCGGCAGTCAGGTAGGAATCGCCCGCGCCGCCGCAGACCGCGACGGTGTAGACGGTGCGGTCGGGATCGCCCGCGGCGCGCACGCCCCACGCGGTGGGTGGAAGAGCGGCGGCCACCCGATCGGTGAAGGCGCGCAACGACTCCGGCTGCGGCAGCGTGCCGACCCGGCCGATCCCCAGCGATGAGGGCAGCGGTGCGCGTTCGCTGATGTGGTAAGCCGGGTCCTCATAGGGATGGGTGGCGCGGAGCGCGGCGAGCACCGCCGAGCGCGCCGCGGGCGCGGCGACCACTTCGACCCGGTCCTCCTCGACGTGCTGGAGTTCGCCGAGGGCGCCGTGCGCCGGATTCGCCTCGGCCACCGGACGGAATTGACTGGTCGCGGGCACCCGCAGCGCGCAGTCCCGATAGTTCCCGCTGCCGCCGGCGCCCGCCGCGAAAAGCGCGGCCAGCACCACGTCTGTGTGCGTGCGCGGCACCTGGACCACCCAGTTGTCAACGACAGATTCTGGTTTCGCATCCAGCGGACCGGTCACGGTGAGACCGAGGGACGCGGCGAGCGCGTCCGAAACTCCGGGATCGGCGGAGTCGGCGTTGGTGTGCGCGGTGAACAAAGCGCAACCGGAGCGGATGAGCCGATGCAGCAACGCGCCTTTCGGCGTGTCAGCCGCGACCGTGTCGACACCGCGCAGCAGCAGCGGGTGATGGACCACCAGCGCTTGGGCACCCCTATCGATCGCCTCGTCGACGACGGCGGCGGTGGCGTCGACCGCGAACAGCACGCGGGTCAGCTCCTCCGCGGGATCGCCGCAGACCAGGCCGACCGAGTCCCAGGACTCGGCCAGCCGCGGCGGATAGGCCGCGTCGAGCACCGCGATGAGATCCGCGAGTGTCGTCATCGTCCACCTTCTTCGCATCGTTCATGCATTGCCACATTCGGTTTCGTTCGGCGCGCCCCTGCGGGCATCACAGACCTGCCGACCGGATTGCGTCGACCAGCCGATCCACCTCAGGTCCGTCTCGGACCGCGACCCTCAGATGGTTCGGGCCGAGGCCGGGGAACGTGTCGGCCCGGCGAACCGCGATCCCCTGGTCGGCCAGATGCTTGCGCAGCAATTCGCCGTCCGCGACGTGCAGCAGCAGGAACGGGCCCTCGGCCGGGGTGTAGACATGCACGTCGATTTCGGTCAGGCGCTCGATCATCGCGGCACGTGCCGCGGCGACGGCCTCGGCCCGCCGCTCGGCCTCGATGACCGCCGCCTCGTCGGCGGTGGCGGTGATCGCCTCCAGCTGCAACGTGCCGAGCGGCCAGTGGCCCCGCCCGCGCTCGAGCCGCGCGAGAAGCGCGGGATCGCCGAGAAAGTAGCCGCAGCGCAGACCCGCGAGCGCCCAGGTCTTGGTGAGGCTGCGCAGCACGAGGAGGTCGGGCGCCGCGTCCGCGGCGAGGGATTCGGGCTCGCCCGCCACAGCGTCCGCGAACGCTTCGTCGACCACAATGGTGCGGCCCGGCCTGCGCAGCGCGCGAATGGCGTCAGCCGGGTGCAGCACGGAGGTCGGGTTGGTCGGGTTGCCGAGCACCACCAGATCTGCCTCGACGGGCACCACGGCGGAATCGAGCAGGTAGGGCGGTGGCAGCAGCACCCTGGTCACCGGGACACCCGCGTCGCGCAGCGCGAGTTCCGGCTCGGTGAACGACGGATGCAGCACCGCGGCCAGTCGCGGTGCTAGGCGGGGCAGCATCGCGAAACCCTCCGCGGCGCCCGCCAGCAGCAGCACCTCATCGGGAGCACGGCGGTGCCTGGCCCCGACCGCGCGGCGGGCGGCGTCCGCGTCCTCGGCGCTCGGATAGCGGCCGAGCGCCCCGAGCTGGGCGGCCAGGCGCTGCCGCAGCCACCCCGGCGGCGCCGCGCCCTGGACGTTCACCGCGAAATCGAGCATGCCCGGGCGTGCGTCCACGTCACCGTGGTAGCGCAGTTTCGCGCGGTCGACACTGTCCTCGGGCACGAGACGACACCCTACGTGGCGGCCTCGGCGCGAGACCGGCCAGAATGGCAGTCGTGGGTCAGCTGCACGTGTCGTTCGTCTGTACCGGCAACATCTGCCGTTCTCCGATGGCGGAAAAAATCTTCGCGGTGCATTTGTACCGGTCCGGGCTGGCCGACCGCGTGCGGGTCAGCAGCGCGGGCACCGGGTCCTGGCATGTCGGCGACGACGCCGACCCGCGGACCGACGCGACGCTGCGCAAGTACGGCTATCCGACCGGCCATGTCGCCGCCACGTTCGGCGCCGAGCATCGCGACGCTGATCTGGTGGTCGCGCTGGACAGCTCGCACCAGCGGGAACTGGCCCGCCTCGGCATACCACGGGAACGGCTGCGGCTGCTGCGCACCTTCGACCCGAACGCCGACGATCCGGACGTTGCCGACCCTTACTACGGCAGCGCCGACGACTTCGATCTCGTCCGCGGCCAGATCGAGGCGGCCGTCCCCGGCCTGCTCGACTGGGTGCGCGCCGAACTGCGGACAGCCGCTGAACCGTCCGACCGGAGACCCCTCCTCGACGGACGGCCCTGATGCGCAGGCTCACCTTTCTGCTGCGCCCCAGCTGGCTGATCCTGGCGGTGCTGGTCGCCGCGTTCGCCTACCTGTGCTTCAGCGTGCTCGCGCCGTGGCAGCTCGGCAAGAACACGGCCACCTCGCATCGCAATCAGCTGATCGCCGACTCGGTGCGAGCCGACCCGGTGGACGTCAGCACAGTGTTCGGCGACCCGGCCGCCGACTCACACACCGAATGGCGCCGCGTCACCGCCTCGGGCAAATACCTGCCCGACTCCACGGTGCTGGTGCGGCTGCGCCACCTCGACGGTGCGCCCGGTTACGCGGTGCTCGCGACGTTCCGGCTGGACGACGGGCGCGTGTTGCTCGTCGATCGCGGGCTCGTCGCCGCGGTGGACGGATCCCGCCCACCGCGGATCCCCGAACCGCCCACCGGGCCGCAACGCATCGAAGCGCGGGTCCGCATGTCCGAGGGTGTGGCATCCGGCAAGGATCCGAGCGTCCAGGACGGCTACCGCCAGGTGTACTCCATCGATACCACCCAGGAGTCGACGGTCCTCGGACAGCCCGTCACTGCCATCCCGACCGGCGAACGTGGCGGCTACCTGCAGCTGAGCGAGAACCAGCCGGGCGTGTTCACCCCCACCCCACTCCCACAGCTCGACGCGGGCCCCTATCTGTCCTACGGCCTGCAATGGTTGGCTTTCGGCATCATGGCGCCGCTGGGGCTCGGCTACTTCGTGTACGCCGAGCTCCGGGAGCGGCGGAAGGAAAAGGGCGCCGGCGCAACAACTCACGCCGCAACGACTCCCGTCGACGCAACCCCGGCGACGCCGACCGAACCCGCCGCACCGACCACCGAGGCGCGCCTGGCCGACCGCTACGGCCGCGGACGCAGCTGATCACCTACTGCGACGTCTGCTCAGCCACGCGGTCAGACGCGGTTCGACTCGAGGTGCGAAAGACAAGTGCTGATGCCGCCGGCCCAGCCGAGACACATAGACGTCTGGACTCGCGCGACGCGGCTCAGCGCTTGATGGCGGCGATAGCGGCGGCGAGGAGAGCGGCGGCGCACTGCACGGCTTCGGAGAGCCGCACCGCGCGGCGCAGATCGTGCACGGTGGGGGCGGGGCCGTCTCCGAGGAGCGGGCGCTGTTCGACGCCATGCGGATAATGCGTGCGACCACCCAACCGGATACCGAGCGCGCCCGCCATCGACGCCTCGACCACACCCGCGTTGGGGCTGGGGTGCCCGGCGGCGTCGCGGCGCCAGGCGCGCAGGGCCGCGGCGGGGCGGCCGTCGACAAGCGGGGCCAGCGCGGCCGTGAGCAGGCCCGTGAGGCGGGCCGGAATCAGATTGGCCACGTCGTCTGTGCGGGCCGCGGCCCAGCCGAAACGAAGGTAGCGCTCATTGCGGTAGCCGATCATCGCGTCGAGCGTGTTGACCGCGCGATACCCGAGTAGACCGGGTACACCCGCCACAGCGCCCCAGGCCAATGGTGCGACGGCCGCGTCGGCAGTGTTCTCGGCGATGGACTCCAGGGCGGCGCGCGCGAGCCCGTCCGCGTCGAGCATGTCGGGGTCGCGGCCGCACAGCGACGGCAACAGCGCGCGAGCGCCGTCCAGATCGCCGGACTCCAGCCGATCGGCCATCGCGTGACCGGCGCGCGCCAGGCTGCGACCACCGAGAACCGTCCAGGTCGCGAGCGCAGTCGTGGGCATCCCGCCCCGACGCGCCGCGACGCCGAGCCCGACGATCGCTCCCACCGCGAGCACCTCGTGCACCAGCCCCGCCGCCCGCCGGTCGGCGTAGGTGACCGACTCCAGCGCCGCGGCCGCCACACCGAACCCTGCCACTGGATGCCGTCGCCGGGGATCGCCGAACACCCGGTCGAGCGCGAATCCGACCATCAGCCCGACCGCGTGGGAGGTCCCCTTTTGCACCCGGCGAGGTTATCGGGTGGCCCGACGGTCCGAGCACATGGCCGGGATATCACCGCCGCGCGGACGTGTCACACACCGGGCCCCCACGTCGTCGACCTGGTGAGGCATTCATACACTCGCCCTGTGGGGGGCGAACGACCGAACGGCGAACAGCAAGTGACTTCCGAACAGTCCTCCACTCCGGAGCCCCTCGACCAAGCCGAACTGGCCCGGCGGTTCGAGGAACACCGGCCGTATCTGCGCAGGCTCGCCTACAGCACGCTGGGCAGCCTCACCGACGCCGACGACGTGGTGCAGGAGGCGTGGCTGCGGTTGCAGCGCCAACACGCGGCGGGAACCGCGGGCGAGATCGACAACCTGCGCGCGTGGCTGTCCACGGTGACCGGACGGCTGGCACTCGACCACCTGGGCTCGGCCCGCATGCGCCGGGAACAGTACGTGGGCGAATGGCTGCCCGAACCCGAGGTGACGAGCTGGGACGACCCGGCCGACCGGATCACCCAGGATGAGCGGGTCACCACGGCCCTGCTTGTGGTCCTCGAGTCACTGTCGCCTGCCGAACGCACGGCCTTCGTACTGCAGGACGTGTTCGGTATGAGCGGCCCCGAAGTCGCCGAGGTGGTCGGCCGCACCCCGGCCGCTGTCCGCCAGCTCGCCTCCCGTGCCCGCAAGCACGTCGAGGACGGCACCCCGCGCTTCCCCGCGTCGCCCGACGAGCAGAACAAGGTGGTGTCGGCCTTCGCGCTGGCCTGGCGTTCCGGCGACTTGAGTGCCCTGCTCGGGGTACTCGACACCGACGTCAGCCTCACCGCCGACGGCGGCGGCAAGGTGCCCGCGATCCGGCAGCCCGTGCACGGCGCCGAACTGGTGGCCAAGCTACTGCTCGGTTGGTACCACGCCCCGTCCGCGGCGGGCGCCTGGGGCCGCGCGGTACTGGTCAACGGCCGGCCGGGTCTCGTGGTCTTCGACGGCACGCACACCGGTGTCTTCTCCTTCACCGTCGACGACGGCCGCATCGTCGCGATCGACGTGGTCCGCAACCCCGACAAGCTCCACGACCTGCCCACCAGCGGCCAGCCCGACTGGTACCTGGGCGAGGGCCGAACGGACAAGGCGTAACCGCACGCGATCGACACCCGCTCGTCCGGCGAGATCGCGAGGTCAGCCCGCGATGCCCACCGGCCGCGGCGCCGTATACCCATGTGCGGCGGCGACTTCGACCGACACCAGCCCGCCCGCGTGCGCGGTGAGGCCGTGGGCCAGGTCGGGATGTGCGGAGCAGCCGGCCTCCCAGCCGAGCTCGGCGATCGCGCGGACGTACGGCAACGTGGCGTTGGTGAGCGCGACCGTCGAGGTGTGCGGGACGGCCCCCGGCATATTCGCGACGCAGTAGAACAGCGAATCCGCCACGCGGAAGGTGGGCTCCGCGTGTGTCGTCGGGTGCGAGGCGGCGAAGCAACCACCCTGGTCGATAGCGATGTCGACGAGCACCGAGCCTGGACGCATGCCCGCGACGAGTTCGTCGGAGACCAGTTTCGGCGCCCGGGCGCCCGGGACCAGCACCGAGCCGATGACGAGGTCGGCGGACACTACCGCGCGCCGGATCTCCGCCGTGTTCGACGCGACGGTGGTGACCCGTCCGGCGAACCGAGCGTCGAGTTCACGGAGTCGGCGCAGGTTGGTGTCGAGGACGCTGACGTGAGCGCCCATGCCCACGGCGACGGCGGCCGCGTTCGACCCCGCGACGCCACCGCCGAGCACGACCACCTCGGCCGGACGCACCCCGGGGACGCCGCCGAGCAGCAGTCCCGCGCCACCGAGCGGGGCCATCAGGTGATACGCGCCGATTTGGGCGCCGAGCTTGCCCGCGATCTCGCTCATCGGGGCGAGCAGCGGCAGCGAACCGTCGGAGGCCCGCACCGTTTCGTAGGCGATGGCCGTGATCCCCGAGCGCAGGACGGCGTCGGTGCACTCGCGCGAGGCGGCCAAGTGCAGGAAGGTGAACAGCACTTGGCCGCGCCGCATGCGCGGGTACTCCTCGGCGATCGGCTCCTTCACCTTCAACACCAGATCGGCTTCCCACCAGACCTGGTCGGCGCCCGATACCAGCCGTGCTCCCGCCGCGGCGTAGTCGGCGTCGCGGAAGCCCGATCCGGTGCCCGCGCCTGCCTGCACCACTACCTCGTGCCCGTACCCGGCCAGTTCCCCGGCGCCCGCCGGGGTCAGGGCTACCCGGAACTCTTGCTCCTTGACCTCTTGTGGGACTCCGATCCGCATACCGCCATCGTGGCCCCGTCACCGAGCAGGCGCCACGACCGACGCGCCGATCGCGCACGAAGAGCATCCGACCATCTCCGTCGCGTCACTTTCTCGGCACGTTGCCCACCTGAACGAGCAGACTGTGTACGGCGTGCCACTACCGGCCGAGGATGGCCTCCTTCCCCAAGGGCGGGATGTGCAGCTGGTCAGCGCGGTCCGCGTAACGGAAGACGCGGGCGAGGTGGTCGAGCGTCTCGCTGAAGTGCGCCCAGCCTTCACCGTGTACCGGGATGATCAGGGCGTCGCCGAGCAGTTCGGCGGCCAGCAGGGCGGTGCGGGCGTTCAGGGTGGCGTCGGAGTCTCCGAACCGGCCGACATTGGCGGCGCCCACGTTGAGAACTGCGATGTCGATCCGGCCGATTCGCTCGACGATCCGCGCCACCACATCGACGGAAGCGTTGTCACCCGAGACATATACCGTGGGCTCCCCGTCGGCTTGCAGGACGAAACCGGTGACGATCCCGCTGAACGGCTCGCACCCCTCGGGGCCGTGCAGCGCGGGCACGCCGGTCACGCGGACCCCGTCCACCGTCACGGTCTCCCAGTTCTCCAGTCCGCGCACCCCTTGGATCCGGGTCGCCGCGCCAGGCGTGGACAGCACGATCGGCACCGTGGTGAGAAAGGTGCGACCGGAGTTATCCAGGTTGTCGGCGTGCTCGTCGTGCGAGAGCAACACGATGTCCACCGAGCCGACCTGCCGCGGCAGTACCGCGGGACCGGCGAGTTTGTGCAGCGTGACGGGGCCCGGGTAGTCGCCAGGCTCGTCGAAGGTGGGGTCGGTCAGCCAGGTGCGGCCCGCGTAGCGGAACCGGAGGGTCGGTCCGCCGACGTGCAGAACTTCGAGGGTGGCGCATTCGATCGTGTCACTCATAACGTCGATTTTGTTCTGGCCGTGGCAACGTCAACAGTGGCCCACCAGCCCACTAGCGCTAAAATCGGGCCATGCGTACCGTGGCCGTCGTCGCGTTCGACGGGATCAGCCCGTTCCACCTGTCCGTCCCGACTCTCGTCTTCGGCCGGGTAGGGGTCGGCGGTCCGGCACCGTATCGCGTGGACGTCTGCGCCGAACAACCCGGAAGCCTTTGCACCCCGGCCGGTTTCGATATCGACGTCCGGCACGGACTCGAGACCCTGGTCCACGCCGACACGGTAGTGATCCCGAGCTGGGAGCGTGACATGCCACTGTCGGAGGACCTGCGGACGGCCCTGCACGACGCACACGCGCGCGGCGCCAGGATCGTCGGCCTCTGCCTCGGCTCGTGGGCAGTGGCGGCCAGTGGATTGGCCGACGGGCGCGAAGTAACCACGCACTGGGCCGCGGCCGCCCAACTTGCCCGCGCCTACCCTGCGGTCCGGGTCCGCGCCGACACGCTGTGGTCGGACCTCGGAGACATCGTGACATCCGCGGGCGTTGCCGCGGCCCTCGACTGCTGCCTGCACTTGGTGCGCGGGGACCTCGGTAGCCGCGAGGCCACCGAACTCGCCAGAGCGATGGTCACCGCCCCGCACCGCAGCGGCTCACAGGCGCAGTACATTCCGGTGGCGGTGCCCGACGCCGCCGAGGACGACCCGATCGAACGCGCGATGGTCTGGGCGCGAACACACCTCGGCGACCCGATCGATCTGGATGGCTGGGCACGGGTCGCGCTCATGTCGCGACGGACCTTCACCCGCCGCTTCCGCGACCGCACCGGAAGCAGTCCACAGCAGTGGCTGCTGCTGCAGCGCGCCGACCGCGCGCGGCTGCTGCTCGAATCCACCGGCGACACCGTCGAACGCATCGCCACCGAAACCGGATTCGGGACGGCGGTGAGCCTGCGCCACCACTTCCACCGCATTCTCGGAACCAGCCCGGCCGCCCACCGCGCCAGCTTCCAGGGGTCGCGGATAGGTTCGTGAACATGCGGATTCAGGTCGGCGAGTATGCGCCGGAAATCGAGGAGAGCGCGTGGATCGCGCCGAACGCCACAGTGATCGGCCGCGTCCTGCTCGCGGCCGAGGTGAGCGTCTGGTATGGCGCGGTGCTCCGGGGCGACCTGGAGGCGATCGAGGTCGGCGCCCGCAGCAATATCCAGGACGGCTGCGTCCTGCACGCCGACCCAGGCTTCCCGCTCACCGTCGGTACCGGAGTCTCGGTGGGGCACAACGCGATCCTGCACGGGTGCAGAATCGGCGACGACGTCCTGGTCGGCATGGGCGCCACGATCCTCAACGGCGCCGTCGTCGGGGCGGGCAGTCTGATCGCGGCGAACGCGCTGATCCCGGAGGGCGCGCGGATTCCGCCGGGCTCACTGGTGGCCGGCGTGCCCGGTAAGGTCCGCCGAGAACTGGGCCAGTCGGAGCAAGATCGCATTCGCCTGAATGCGACCGTCTATTTACACAACACAGCCCGTCATCGCACAGCAAATGAGATATGAGACAGGCCACATTTATCGAAGGCGCCGCCGGAAGCGCTGATAACATTCAGCCAGCGTGCCCGGTGACCCGGGGTCTCCTGCCGGAACGGTTGTCGTGCGGCTCGTAGCGCAGTGCTGAACCAACCCGGGTCGCTGGGTGAGGGTGCAGGCAGGAGGTATCACGGTGTCGTACGTGCAGTCGGGCGCGCACCGGCCCAAGAGGCGGATCAGCGTGGCCGACATCGCGGCCCAACCCGGCGGAGTCGAGGCACTCCAGCGCCGGATTCATGAATTACGTTCGACCGGTGTCGATTTCGCCGCGAACGCGATCGAGCAGGAAATGGCCGAGCTGAATCTACCGCGTCAGTAACTCGAACGCCACGGTCGACGCGTGTCACGACGACCGTGACAGATCCGACAGTGGTGTGCTGATCCAGCGCCACCAGGGCAGCCCGCATTCGCACCGGTTGTCAGCTACCGTCCAAGCGCGGACGCTGCGGTCTCGACAATGATCGGCAGGCGAAATGTCTCGCGCGCAGGGCATTGTCGTCGCGCCGGAGTCCAGACCGTCCGATACTCGGTTCCCGTCGGACATGCCCGACCACACCGCGGTATCCCGGTGGAATAATGAACGTCCCCGTCCGCACCGTCGCTGTGCCGCTCCGCGCGGCCCACCCGCCTGGCGTCCGCGCCGAGACCACTGGAGATCCGATGCCTATCGTTCCGCCCATGCTGCAGCGCATCCTGGAGAAACCGGTCGCCGACGGCGAGAAGCTGCTGGAAAGCGCGCTCTCGGCGTTCCTGGACTTCGGCATCAAGCGGACCAGCATGGGCGAGATCGCGCGCCGCGCGGGCATCAGCCCGGCCACCCTGTACCGGCGCTTCGAGTCGAAGAACGACCTCGTCGAGGCGGTTAGTGTGCGGGAAGCGCAGCGCTTCGTCGCCGCTATCGACCGGCAGGTGCACACCGTTTCCGGCACCGACGATCAGCTTGTGGAAATCTTCGTCGCCTTCATCGGCGCCATCGCGGGCAACGAGTTGCTGCGCCGACTGCTACGGACCGAACCCGACCTGATCCTGCCCCGGCTCACCACCGACGCGGGACCGATCCTCGCCGTCGGCCGCGGCTATCTGGCCGAGAAGCTGCGCGAATTACGGGCTGCCGGCGGCACGCACGACTTCGATGCCGACCTGGTCGCCGAGATCATGGCCCGGCTGGCTCTCTCGCTCGCGCTCACCCCCGACGGCCTCATTCCGGTGACCGACCAGGATGCCGCGCGCGAGTTCGCTCGCCGCACCCTGCTGCCGATGGTCGGAGTCGGGGTCAGCGCCTAGCCGCAGACCGAACGCCGCCGCCACGCGCTCGTCCAACTCGATCTGGGCCGCGGCGTCGGGCGCACGGCCTTCGACCAACTCGCTGACCAGATCGACGACGTCCGCGGACCGGGCCGTGGCCGGGTCGGGCAGCGGAAGCCGCGACACGTACTGGGTGATCCAGCGCCGCCTGCCGGAGTACAGACGGTTGCCGCAGACCGCGTCGTAGAACCGTAGTCCGAGCGCCGAATTGGCTACGCCCATCAGCAGATATGCCAGCCTCACCGCCTCGGCGTCAGCGCAGGCCAGGTCGGGCAGCGAGATCCAGTAGCAGTCGCCGTTGACCACCGCGCCCGAGCGGTCCAGCGCGAAACGCGGACGATCGCTGATGTCCGGGAAGACGAGCTTCGGCTCGCGCCACAGGTGCGGGCGCTGCGGAACCCAGATCTCGAACCAGGCCCGCCCACTCGCGGTGACATAGTGGCGAGCGGCGAGCGTCTTCTTGTTGGCCAGCAGATACGCCGCGGCGTCCGGGAAGTCGTCGAGATCCACGGGGGCGCGGCGTGAACGCGTCAGATCGTAGGGATATAGCACGCGGATGTCGCGATGGCGGGTGGCCAGCCACGGGCCGAGATCATGGTGGGTGATCAGGGCGAGCAGGAGCTCGGGCTCGGGGCAGGGGTCGGCTTCGGCCCAGCGGTCGGAGATGAAAACGCGGTCCGCGGTGGTCTTGATGCCGACCCGGATGCGCGCGACATCACCGAAGCTGCGCCAGGTGGCGTTGCCGACCTTCGCCAGCCAGATGTCGACCGCGTCGTGCGACATCCGCCACGCGGCGTCGGGCGCGCGCGCCCCACGGGACGCGGTCTTCCCGCGTGTTTCCTCTCGCCGAGCCCGCGAACCATCCCTGTCCGAGCGCTCGGGAGACGCCGGAAACCCAACCGGCGCGGTATCCGAACGTTCACTCGCCGTGAACCTCTCGTCGGTAAGAGCCTGCTCCGATCCGAAACGCCGCGTCAACCTGTCCGGTGGATGCCGCACGGTCACCAACCTGCCCACCTCGACGGCGAAGGTGCGCCCGTTGTGCTGGACGAGCGAGCGATGATCCGCTGTCAGCGCATCGAAAAGGTCTTTTCCATCGGGTATTTCGCCAGAGCTCACCTGGTAGGCGGAAACGTACCGGCAGCTGTCACGGCAGCTGTCGCGACGCGCGATGGTGATCGCGGGTAGCACAGCCGCCGCGAAGAGTTTCGTATCGCCCAGGTCGTACAGTTCGACCGGTGCCAGCTCGCTCACCAGCAGCCGCCGAATGTTCGCACCCGCCTTAGTGGTCAGGAATCTATTGGCGCACAACAGGCCGAGCATGCCTCCGGTAGGCAGCAGCCGTGGCAGTGTCGCGACGAACGGATGCGTCAGATCGATCCGTCCGCGCAACCCGAAACGCTTGCTCAGCAGCTGTGCCGTCGATCCGCCCAACTGCTGGGTCCGCACGTACGGGGGGTTGGTGATCACCGCGTCGAACGAGCCGTCCGCGAGGTCCGCCTCGACCGCGAGGAAGTCGGCCACCTGCCAGTCCACGACAATCCCTGCTGCACCAGCCCGTTCACGTGCCACCGTCAGTGCGTCGCCGTCGAGGTCGTAGCCGGTCAGGACAAGCCGGGCGCCGGGAAGCCGTGCCGCGACCTCCGCGTACACCGCGAACAGCAGCTCGCCGTCACCGCAAGCCGGATCGAGGACGCGCAGGACCCCGGATCCCGACGGCACGGCATGCCGCAGCAGCCTGCCCGCAAGGAACCGCGCCAGCGCGGGCGGCGTGTAATGCCTGCCGTGCCGCTTTCGGTCCCGCGTCTCGGAAGCCATACCCGGATTCTGCCCCGTCCAGGCGCTGCGATCGCGACAACGCGAACAACCCGGTCCTGACCGGCAGCGGCTCGTCGCACTGGTCCGGATCGAGACCTTCGACGCAGGCGTCTGGTCTTCTGCCGCGGCGCCCGTTGATCTAGCGTCCTGTTTTCGCTCACGCCGCTACCCAGAGGCGTCGGGCAGGCCTGGGCTAGACTCCGGCGCCACCTCTCCGGCGCCCTCCCCGCGCTTGGGAAACCTCATGATCCCGCAGGCTCATCTCGGGTGTACGCCACCATCGGATCCTCCTCCGGCTGCGGTGCCACAATCTCGCCGTCGAGGACTGCGCGCATCCGCGCGATGTCCAGCTGACCTTCCCATGCCGCGACCACAACGGT
The DNA here is from genome assembly GCF_040639505.1 of Nocardia sp. NPDC023852. Lineage (NCBI taxonomy): Bacteria > Bacillati > Actinomycetota > Actinomycetes > Mycobacteriales > Nocardiaceae > Nocardia > Nocardia sp. NPDC023852. The sequence continues at coordinate 147,453 of NZ_JBFAAB010000012.1, read as the reverse complement.
CGCGACACAGTTGCCGAGCAGATTCACCGTGACCCGCATCGAGTCCATGATGCGGTCGGCGCCGAGCAGCAGCGCCACCGCCGCCACCGGGATGGCGCCGTGCCCGATGGCGCTGATCGTGGCCGACAGCGCCAGGAACGACGAACCGGGCACACCCGCCATCCCCTTCGAGGTCAGCATCAACACCCCCACCGCGGTGATCTGCTCCCCCAGGCTCAGGTCGACACCGAGCGCCTGCGCCAGAAACAGCACGCAGATAGACAGATACAGCGTCGCACCGTCGAGGTTGAACGAGTACCCGGTCGGTATCACCAGGCCGGTCGTCGCCCGGGAGCACCCCGCTCCGGTCAGCTTCATCATGATCCGTGGCAGAACCACTTCGGTGGAGGCGGTGCCGAGCGCCAGAAACAACTCGTCCTTGATGTACCGCACGAACTTCCACAGGTTTACTCCGGCGAACACCCGCGCCACCACCGCGAGGACTAGCAGGAACAGCAGCGCAGCGCCGTAACAGCAGGCGATGAGCTTGCCGTAGCTGCCGAGCGAGGACAGACCGTACTGGCCGACGATGTAAGCCATCGCGCCGAACGCGCCCAGCGGCGCCAACCGCATGATCCATCCGATGATGGTGAAGAAGATCCGCCCGATGTGGTCGACCGCCTCCAGAATCACCGGCGGGCCGTGCTCACCGAACTTGGCGAGGGCCAGCCCGAACAGCACCGCGAAGAACAGCACCTGCAGCAGCATGTTTTCCGCGAACGCGGAAACCACCGACGCCGGAATAATGTTCAGCAGGAACTCGACGGTATGCGGCAGCTCGCCGCTGCCGGTCTTCTGCGCGATCTTGTCCGCGCCGGTGGCCAGAGTCTGCGGGTCGATGTCGAACCCGGCACCCGGCTTGACCAGGTTGCCGACCAGCAGCCCGAACAGCAGCGCGAAGGTGGTGATGACCTCGAAGTAGATCAGCGCCTTCACGCCGATCCGCCCCACCGATTTCATGTCGCCGACATGCGCGATGCCGAGCACCACCGTGCAGAAGATGATCGGCGCGATCACCATCTTGATCAGCTTGACGAATCCGTCGGCCAGCGGTTTGAGATCAGCGCCGAAATCCGGCCAGAGCGCCCCGAGCACGATGCCCGCCACGATGGCGACCAGTAACTGCACGAACAGCGACCGGTACCACGGCGCCCGCGACGCCACCTCGTCGCCCACTTCCCCCGAGGATTCAATCATCACAGCCACGCGACGAACCCTACGAATCCCCTGTATCGCCCCGGTTACCCCCGTGTTGCGCCTCCGCTACCCCATCGATATATCCCGACTTCACGCAACCGCTTACGTCTGCACGCATGCAACATCTGCGAGGAACTGAGCCGCCGTGCGAAGTCCGGTAGAAAACGCACAGTGGGCCCCGGATGTCTCCGGGGCCCACTGGGTGCCGGTGGGTCAGAGCGGGATGTTCTTGTGGTTGCTCGCACGGGACGGCGCTGCCGCCAGGGCAGCGGCGATGACGCTGCGCGTCTTGGCCGGGTCGATGACCTGGTCCACGACGCCGATCGCGACGGCACGCTCGACGCCACCCGCGATGCGCTCGTGCTCGGCGGTCAGCCGCTCGTGCAGCGCTTCGCGCTCTTCCTCCGGCGCGGCCGCTAGGGCCTTCTTGTGCAGAATGCCGACCGCGGCCTTGGCGCCCATCACGGCCACCTCGGAGCCCGGCCACGCGTAGACCGCGGTCGCGCCCAGCGAGCGGGCGTTCATCGCGATGTAGGCGCCACCATAGATCTTGCGGGTGACCAGCGTGACCCGCGGAACGCGCGCCTCAGCGAACGCGTGCAGCAGCTTCGCACCGCGACGCACGACGCCTTCCCACTCCTGGCCGACGCCAGGGAGGTAGCCCGGTACGTCGGTGACGACGACCAGCGGAATGCCGAAGGCGTCACACAGCCGCACGAAACGCGCGGCCTTCTCGGCGCTTTCGGAGTTCAGGCAACCACCGAGCCGGATCGGATTGTTGGCCAGCACGCCGACGGTGCGACCGCCGAGGCGGCCGATGCCGGTGACGATGCTGCGCGCGTAGCGGCCCTGCAGCTCCTCGAACGTCGACTCACCGTCGACGTTGTCGAGCAGTTCGTGGATGATCGGCTTCACGTCGTAGGCGCGCTTTGCCGACTCCGGCAGCATCGCCTTCAGGTCGACGTCGCCGTGCTCGGCCGCGGCCAGGTCGAACTCGCCCTGCTCGGCGAACATGGACACCAAGCGGCGCGCCCGGTGCATCGCGTCGGCCTCGTCGTCGGCGACGATGTGGGTGACGCCGGACTTCTTGCCGTGCGTCTCCGGGCCGCCGAGGGTGGCCATGTCGACCTGCTCGCCGGTCACACTGCGCACCACGTCCGGACCGGTCACGAAGATGCGGCCTTCCGGCGCCATGATCACGATGTCGGTCAGCGCGGGACCGTAGGCGGCGCCACCCGCGGCGAATCCGAGCACCACGGAGATCTGCGGAACCAGGCCGGACGCGCGGACCATGGCCTCGAAGACCAGGCCGACCGCGTGCAGGGCCTCGACACCCTCGGCGAGACGAGCGCCGCCGGAGTGCCACAGCCCGACCACCGGGACACCGGAGTCGATGGCGGTGTCGATGGCGTCGACGATGTGCTTGCAACCCGCCACGCCCATCGCGCCGCCCATGACGGTGGCGTCGGAGCAGTAGGCCACGGTTCGGACACCGTCCACCTCTCCGATGGCAGCGAGCACGCCGGACTTGTCACGCGGGTGCAGCGGAAGAAGGGTGCCGGGATCGAAGAAGCGCTGGAGCCGACCTAACGGATCGCGCGGATCGGTCGCAGTCTCTTGTTGAAACGGAGCGATGATGGTCATCGCGTGTTCTCCTCACCTCGATGAGTTCGCCGCTGCTTGCGGCTGCGTAAGTCGAACCACGGCGGGGTCGTGCCAATTGGCCGACCCCGCCGTGACCCTTGTGCAGTCGATCGCGCGGCTATGCCCGACCGAAGGCGAGCGCCACATTGTGCCCACCGAATCCGAACGAGTTGTTGATCGCGTACTCGATCTCCTGGCGCCGGGCCTCGCCCTTCACCACATCGAGGTCGATCTCGGGATCCTGGCTTTCCAGGTTCAGCGTCGGCGGGACAATGCCGTCCCGGATGCTGAGCACGGTCAGTACCGACTCGAGAGCGCCGACGGCGCCGATCGAGTGGCCCAGGGCCGACTTGGGCGCGTAGACCGAGGCGTGGCTGCCGACGGCCTTACTGATCGCGTTCGCCTCGGCGCTGTCGCCGATCGGCGTCGCGGTCGCGTGGGCGTTGATGTGGGTGATGTCCTTCTTCGTCAGTCCAGCGGTCTGCATCGCCCTGGTCATCGCCCGCGCCGCGCCGTCGCCCGTGGGGTCGGGCGCGACCAGGTGGAAGCCATCGGAGGTGATGCCCGCACCGAGCACGCGCGCGTGAATCGTGGCACCGCGTGCCTTGGCGTGCTCCTCGGTCTCGATGACCATGAGGGCACCGGCCTCACCGAAGACGAAGCCGTCGCGATCCTTGTCGAACGGGCGCGAGGCACCCTTCGGGTCGTCGTTGCGGGTGCTCATGGCGCGCATCATGGTGAACGCCGCGATCGGCACCGCGTCGATGAAGCCTTCGACGCCACCTGTGACGACGATGTCCGCGTCACCCATAACGATCATCCGCCACGCATTGGCGATCGCTTCGGAGCCGGACGAGCATGCCGAGACCGGAGTGACCACTCCTGCCCTGGCCTTCAGTTCGAGACCGACAACGGCCGACGGGCCGTTCGGCATGACCATCTGGACAGCCAACGGCGAAATCTTGCGATAACCACCGTTCTTCAGCTTGTCGACCGAGTCGATGAGAGCGTCGCCGCCACCCAACCCGGTGCCGATGGCAACACCCAGCCGCTCCGGATCGACTTCCGGGCTGCCCGCGTTCCGCCACACCTCGCGACCGAGCACGGTCGCGAGCTGCTCGACGTACGCCATGCGCCGGCACTCGACACGAGTCAGCAGGGTGTCCGGCCGGACCTTCAGGTGGCCGCCGATGCGGACCGGAAGGTCGTATTCCTCGATGAAGGAATCCTCGAGAACGTCGATGCCGCTCTCGCCGTTGAGGAGTCCCTTCCACGTCGCATCGACGTCACCCGCGATCGACGTGGTCGCCGCCAGGCTAGTTACGACGACGTTGGGGAAGTTCCCGTTCAAGGTGGAAGGAGTGGTCACAGTTTCGGCCCTACTCGGCGTTGTCGAACTTGGCCTTGAGCTCAGCGGCCGCCTCGGAGTTCTCGGCCTCGAGCTTCTGGATGTAGGCGACGGCGTCGCCGACCGTCTTCAGGCTGGCCAGATCCTCGTCGGGGATCTTTACGCCGTACTTGTCCTCGGTCTGAACCGCAATCTCGACCATGGACAGCGAGTCGATGTCCAGGTCATCGACGAAGGACTTCTCGATCGTCACCTCGGACGGCTCGATACCCGTCACCTCCTCGATGATCTTGCCGAGCTCCTCGACGATTTGTTCCTGGGTCAGAGCGGCCACTTCGTGGCTCCCTTCTTGTTTACTTTGCAGGGCTTTACTTGGTTTTTCGGATCGAGTCGGGCGATAGTTACCGCTCGCTCGGTCACGACCTTGCATATGGATGCACGGTCGCCGAGGAAAGCTAGCCGGATGTGGTCAGCTCAGCCAACGCGGGGAGGTCTTCCGGGGTCTTCAAAGCAAGCGTCGGCGTGCCCTTCAGCTCCCTTTTCGCGATGCCGACGAGGGCGCCCGCCGGCGGCAATTCCGCCACCGCCGATACCCCGGCCTGCCGGACGGTCTCCATACACAGATCCCATCGGACGGGCCGGGTGACCTGCGCGGCAAGCTTGTCGATCGCATCCTGTCCGGACGCGACCTGCTTGCCGTCGAAGTTCGAGAGCAGGGTCCTGGTCGGCTCGTTCGGCGAGATCGTTGCTATGGCTTCGGTCACAGCATCCTGTGCCGGAGCCATAAACGTGGTGTGGAACGCTCCCGCGACAGGCAATGCGCGAACCCTGGCCTTCTCCGGTGGGTTCGCGGCGAGCTCCGCGAGGGCCTCCAGCCGACCGGCGGCCACGATCTGGCCCACCGCGTTGCGGTTGGCCGGGACGAGGTCGAGGTCGAGGAGCCGTTCGAGCACGGCGGCCTCATCGCCGCCGAGCACCGCGGACATGCCGGTCGGCTCCAGCGCGCACGCCTTGGCCATCTCCGCTCCGCGGATAGCGGCCAACTTGACCGCGTCGTCGGCAGAGATGACGCCGGCGACGGCGGCGACGGCGAGCTCACCGACCGAGTGTCCGGCGATGATGGTAGCCGCCGGCAGTGAATCCTGCGCAATTTCGGCGAACGCGAGAAGTGCGGCGGCGACAACCAGCGGCTGGGTGACGGCGGTGTCGGTGATCTCCTCCGCCGTCGCGGTGGTGCCGAGACGAACCAGGTCGAGGCCGGAAGCCTTGGACCACAGGGTCAGGCGATCATTCGCGCCTGGAAGGTCGAGCCATGGCGCGAGCATGCCGGGTGTCTGGGAGCCCTGTCCTGGGGCGAACAACGCGATCACGTCTCTAAGAAAACACTGCGAGGCGGTCCGTACGAGATGTCGACGCCACTGAAGGATTCGGGCAGGTTTTGTGGGAGTCCCACAAATGTCCACGTGGCTTGGTCCGATCGAGCGATGAGGCAGACGCGTTACAAGCTCTCGGAGCCCAGTGCGGCATGAGTGACCTCTGGGGCCGATGTTGACGATTCGTTACGGGTTCGTGTCAAACGACCTACTGTTGCGGCGATTTGTAGCACATACGCATCCCGCGCATTCATCGGATCACGGCCCGTGATCTCGGCGATGCGCTTGAGGCGATACCGAACCGTATTTGGATGGACGTACAGCTGACGCGCACACGTCTCGACCGCTCCACCGCAATCCAGATAGGCATCGAGGGTGTCCGCCAGCGACGACCCCGCCGCGGCCAACGGTAGGACAAGGTACTCGTTCAACGCGTCGATCGCAGCTCGATCGCCCAACAAAGCGCGTTCAGGCAATAACTCCGTCGCGTGCACCGGCCGAGGCGCCCCGCGCCAGCCCACGACGGCCTCCATTCCGGCCAGCGCTTCCAGCGCGCTGGCGTGCGCGGCGCCCAACGTGCGGGTGGTCGGGCCGATCACCACGGGACCGTCGGAGAACACCTCGGCGAGCAGGTCGGCCAGGAACGGAGAGACATAGGAGGAATCGCCCAGATGCCCGGAGACGACCATCACCAACCTGGTGCCCTGGACCACGGCCAACGCGGCGCGGCCGTGCCGTGCCGCGATGGAGTGCACCGCCCCCACCGAGGAGACGCCCTGCTCGCCGGGCGGGGTGCCCACCAGCACCGTCGCCGGCGCGGTGGCGTCCCAATTCAGCGTCGCGGCCCGGGACAGCATGTCCGGGCCGGTGTCCCCGCGCACCACGGCATCGACGACGAGTGCCTCCAGCCGGGTGTCCCACGCCCCGCGCGACTCCGCGGCGCTGGCATATACCGAGGCGGCGGCGAACCCGAGCTCACGTCCGTAGCGCAGCACCGCCTCGGTGAGTGCGACCAACTGCCGGTCGTTGCGTGCGAGGGCGGGCAGCCACTGCTCGAAGAACTCCATCGCGACGCGAACCATGTCCACGGTTTGGCGCAGGGTGAGCCGCCGCGCCAAGTCCTGCGGGATCACCTGGAAGGCGTCGAGGCTGAACCGGATGTCGCTGTCCGGGTCCTGTAGCCATTCCAGGAAGTTCACCACCGCGGTCTGCACCAGCATCTGCACACCGGCACGCTGCGCGGCATCCAGATCGGTGAAGAACGGCAACCGATCCTGCATCGACCCCACCGCCTCGGTGGAGAGACGGCCGGAGAACTGCTTGACGCGTTTGAGCAGCGTGTCCGGTAGAGGGTCGCGAGTCTGCCGGTTCGGGGAGAGCGCACCGGTCGGCAGATACACCTCGTGCTCGGAGGAGCCTTCGGAGATCCGCCGCGGCCGCGGCGGTTTACGGTCCACCATCCAATGTTCCGCTACGCGAGTTCTTCTTCGGCGCTTGCCGCGGGCTTCGGCGCGGCGTCCACATCATCGATCCGGTACTTCGCCGCGGCCTCGACGGCCTTGGCGGGATCGATCTTGCCCGTCCGGCCGAGACCCGCCAGCGCGGCGACCGCGATGGATTGTGCGTCGACATTGAACACCCGTCGCGCGGCGGGGCGAGTGTCGGAGAAACCGAAACCGTCCGTGCCGAGCGTGGTGAAGTCGCCGGGCACCCACTTGCGGACCTGATCGGGCACCGCGCGCATCCAGTCGGTCGCTGCGACGTACGGGCCCTCGACCCGCGACAGCGCCTCGGTGACGTATGGGACGCCCGGATCGGTACCCGGGTTACGCAACGAGGCGATCTCCTTGTCCAGCGCCTCCTTGCGCAGTTCGCCCCACGAGGTCACCGACCAGACGTCCGCCTGCACACCCCACTCCTCGGCGAGCAGCGCCTGCGCGCGCAGGCCGTCCGGCACGGTGACACCGGAGACCAGGATCTGGGCGCGCACCGCGCCCTCTCCCCCGCGCTTGTACAGGTAGATGCCTTTGAGCAGACCAGGGATGTCCAGGCCTTCCGGCTCGGCGGGCTGCTGGTACGGCTCGTTGTAAAGGGTGATGTAGTAGAAGATGTCCTCGCCGCCGAACTCACCCGCGCTGCCGTGCGGATGGGTGCCGGGCAGGGCCACCGCACCCTGCGGGGGCGTACCGCCGCCGTACATCCGGCGTAGGCCGTCACGCACGATGTGCGCGATCTCGAACGCGAACGCGGGGTCGTAGGTCACCACGGCCGGGTTGGTCGAGGCGAGCAGCAGCGAGTGTCCGTCATTGTGCTGCAGGCCTTCACCGGTCAGCGTGGTTCGCCCGGCGGTTGCTCCGAGCACGAACCCACGGGCAAGCTGGTCCGCGGCCGCCCACAGTCCGTCGCCGGTGCGCTGGAAGCCGAACATCGAGTAGAAGATGTACAGCGGAATCATCGGCTCGCCGTGGGTGGCATACGAAGTGCCCGCCGCGGTGAACGACGCGGTCGATCCCGCTTCGTTGATGCCCTCGTGCAGGATCTGACCGACGGTGCTCTCTTTGTAGGCAAGCATCAATTCCGCGTCGACGGACGTGTACAACTGCCCGTTACGGTTGTAGATCTTCAACGAAGGGAACCACGAGTCCATACCGAAGGTTCGTGCCTCGTCGGGGATGATCGGGACGATCCGCTTGCCGATCTCCTTGTCCCGCAGCAGTTCCTTCATCAGCCGCACCAGCGCCATCGTCGTGGCCACATTCTGCTTGCCCGAGCCCTTGCGCACCGAGCGGTACGCCTCGTCGCCGGGAAGTTGCAGCGGCTTTGCCGCGGTCCGCCGCTCGGGCAGGAAACCGCCCAGCGCTGTACGCCGGTCGAGCATGTACTGGACCTCACGCGCCGCCATGCCCGGGTGGTAATACGGGGGAAGGTACGGATCTTTCTCCAGCTCGGCATCGCTGATCGGAATCCGCTGCAGGTCACGGAAGTCCTTGAGGTCCTGCAGAGTGAGCTTCTTCATCTGGTGCGTGGCGTTTCGGCCCTCGAAGTGCTTGCCGAGGGTGTAGCCCTTGATGGTCTTGGCGAGGATCACCGTCGGCTGGCCCTTGTGCGCCATGGCGGCCGCGTAGGCGGCGTACACCTTGCGGTAGTCGTGGCCGCCGCGCTTGAGGTTCCAGATCTCCTGGTCCGTCAGATCGTGCACCAATGCCTTGGTGCGTGGGTCGCGGCCGAAGAAGTGGTCGCGGACATAGGCGCCGTCGTTGGCCTTGTAGGTCTGGTAATCGCCGTCGGGGGTGCTGTTCATCAGGTTCACCAGCGCGCCGTCGCGGTCCGCGCCGAGCAGCGCGTCCCACTCGCGACCCCAGATCACCTTGATGACGTTCCAGCCCGCGCCGCGGAAGAACGACTCCAGCTCCTGGATGATCTTGCCGTTGCCGCGCACCGGGCCGTCGAGGCGCTGCAGATTGCAGTTGACCACGAAGGTGAGGTTGTCAAGGCCCTCCATGGCCGCCACGTGCGCGAGACCGCGCGACTCCGGCTCGTCCATCTCGCCGTCGCCGAGGAACGCCCACACGTGCTGGTCGGAGGTGTCCTTGATGCCGCGATCGTGCAGGTAGTGGTTGAACCGCGCCTGGTAGATGGCGTTCATCGGGCCGAGGCCCATCGACACCGTCGGGAACTCCCAGAAGTTGCTCAGCAGCCGCGGATGCGGGTAGGACGGGAGCCCGTGGCCGGGGCCACCGTGGCTGTACTCCTGCCGGAACCCGTCGAGCTGATCCGCCGAAAGCCTGCCCTCCAGGAACGCGCGGGCGTAGATGCCCGGGGAGGCGTGCCCCTGGATGAAGATCGAATCGCCGCCGCCTGCGTGATCCTTGCCGCGGAAGAAGTGATTGAAGCCGACCTCGTAGAGCGCCGCCGAGGACGCGTAGGTCGAGATGTGCCCGCCGACACCGATGCCGGGGCGCTGGGCGCGATGCACCATGATCGCGGCGTTCCACCGGATCCAGGCGCGGAAGCGACGCTCCACCTCTTCGTCGCCGGGGAACCACGGCTCGTTCTCGGTGGGGATGGTGTTGACGTAGTCGGTAGAGGTCAAGGACGGGATGGCGACACGACGTTCACCGGCCCGCTCCAACAGTCGGAGCATGAGGTAACGCGCACGACCAGGGCCTTCTCGATCGAGCATCTGGTCGAACGACTCGAGCCATTCGCTGGTTTCCTCCGGGTCGATGTCCGGTAGGTAGGACGCCACCCCTTCGCGGATCACCCGCACCCGTCCGCCAGGCTGCGGAAGGTGCGATCCGTCGGGATCGCCACTCGCGGCGGTGGCGGAGTTGGTGCCAGCGGATTTCGCTGGAGCGGAAGAGTGGATCAGGTCGGTCAAATCTGCTCCTCGTACAGGGGTGGACAGGCTGATGGCGTCGGTATCCCAGGGCGGGCACGCGTGGTTGGCGGACCGCCCGTTCAGGTAAAGGTTCGGGCGCACCACCCATCCTTCCCGATGGCGCGTCCCAGGTCATCATGTCAGCCGGAAATCCAGTACCGTTCGACAGGCAAGGTGTCGAGCCGTGGGAGCCGGGAGGAGCGGGGAGGACGATGAAGCTGCTGGACCCACGTGGGTTCGGAATGGTGTGCGCGACCGGGGCGATCGCGATCGGGTTGGTCGTCGCGGGCTGCGCGAATCGGGTGGAGGGTGAGCCGAGTCCGAACGCCAGTGACCTGGCAGCGTACAAAACCGAGGCGGCGTCCTCGTCGGCGGCGGCGACGTCTTCGCGGCGGGCGGCAGCAGAGGCCAAGGCGATCTCCGACAACTGCGGCCCGTTCCCCACCACTACCGGCGCCGGCGTGTCGAAGTACAACGAATTCGTCGACGCACATGATGCGAACGCGCCGGACTACGGTGCCAAGCGTGATGCGGCCGCGTCCACCCTCGAGGACGCCGCGAACACGGTGGAGCGCGGTGTGAGCGCCGTCACGGACACGCTGCCGCCCGATCTGGCCGCCAAATTCACCGAGTATGTGAACGCGGCACGCGCGCTGGCCGACGAGACGCGCAAGATGACCTACACCGCCCCGGTCAGCGCGCTCAACGACGCGAGCAGGCGGGTCAACGACGCGCGCAACGTCGTCCGCGACTCCTGCCCCAAACGCTGAAACAGCCGTTGACACATCCCCACAGGGCGACATTCGGTGCCTATTTCGACGGATCAGCTTGCGCTGGAGCCCATAACCATGTTCGCTTGCAGCTAACTACTGTCGGGAGTTGAGGAGGACACCACCGTGGTCGCCGCGGCGGACGCGCAGAACTACGCTCAGAAGCTTGGCATCACACACGGCTTGGTTGTCCAGGAATTGGGTTGGGACGAGGACGTCGACGACGACCTGAGGGCCGACGTCGAGGACTCGATCGGCGGCGAAATCGTCGACGAGGATTCCGACGAGGTCGTCGACGTTGTGCTGCTGTGGTGGCGCGACGGGGACGGTGATCTGGTGGACGCGTTGATGGACGCGATCAGCCCGCTCGCCGACGACGGTTTCGTCTGGGTACTGACACCAAAGACTGGGCAGCCCGGCCATGTAGAGCCGAGCGAAATAGCAGAATCCGCACCTACCGCCGGTCTTACCCAGACCTCGGCGATCAACCTCGGCACCTGGACGGGTAGTCGTCTGGTGCAGCCCAAGGCGCCCTCGAAGCAGCGCTGACCCACTTCGCTATGGTTTTCACCGGGCGGCCGTGTACGCCGCCCGGTGAAAACCCGACACGATGGAGGACTCACGATGCCACTCGAGGTCGGCACTGTCGCCCCGGATTTCACACTGCGGGACCAGAACAACCAGAACGTCACCCTGTCGGACTTCCGCGGCAAGAAGAACGTTCTCATCGTGTTCTACCCGCTCGCGTTCACCGGGATCTGCCAGGGTGAATTGTGCAAGGTGCGCGACGAGCTGCCGAAGTTCCAGAACGAAGACGCGGAAATCATCGCGATCTCGGTCGGTCCGCCGCCCACGCACAAGATCTGGGCCGCCGAACAGGGCTACACCTTCCCACTGCTGTCGGACTTCTGGCCGCACGGCGCGGTGGCTCATGCCTACGGCGTCTTCAACGAGAAATCCGGCTATCCCAACCGCGGCACCTTCGTCGTCGACCGCGAGGGACGCATCCGTTTCGCCGAAATGAACGGCCCCGGCGAGCCCCGTGACCAGGCGGCTTGGGAGAAAGCGCTCGCCGCGCTAGATTCATAGACCGTCGGCAACGATCCGGGCGTATAGCTCAGCGGTAGAGCACTGGTTTTACACACCAGCGGTCGGGGGTTCGATCCCCTCTGCGCCCACAGATGAAAATACCGGCTAGACAAGGGTTTTCTCCGCCCGGCCTGCTGCTTCATGCGCATTCCGTGGAGCAGATGTGGAGCACGTGACCATTCCAGCCAAGCCGCCTGCACCACCAGGGCGCCATCGCCCGCTGCCACGCCAGAGTCCGACCACTCACACATCCGCTCGCAGTACGCGGAACAGGGTTCAGCCGACCCGGAGTTTCACCACCGGATTGGGGCCCAGGTCGGTGACGTATACGTTGCCCGCCGTGTCGACCGCCACACCCTGAGGATTCTTCAGGCCGGTGAACGGCAGCGGCGTCGGCGTCGACGCGCCCGCCGCCAACCTCACCACCCATTTGTTGCCCCAGTCGACGAGGTACACGTCTCCCGCCGTGTCGACCGCCACACCTTGGGGATCTTTGAGGCCCGCGAACGGCAACGTGGTCGGCGCCGACGCGCCCGCCGCCAACCTCACCACCCGCTCGGTACCCAATTCGGTGACGTATACGTTGCCTGCCGTGTCCACCGCAAGACCCTGAGGATCTTGGAGCCCGGTGAGCGGCAGCGTCGTCGGCGCCGACGCGCCCGCCGCCAACCTCACCACCCGATCATTACCCCAGTCGGCGACGTACACGTCTCCCGCCGTGTCGACCGCCACACCATGGGGATTCTTCAGGCCGGTGAACGGCAGCGGGGTCGGCGTCGACGCGCCCGCCGCCAACCTCATCACTCGATCGTTACTTGTGTCGGTGACGTATACGTTGCCCGCAGTGTCCACCGCGACACCCTGCGGATTATTCAGGCCGGTGAACGGCAGCGGGGTCGGCGCCGAAGCGCCCACCGCCAACCTCACCACCCGATCGTTACCCATGTCGGTGACGTATACGTTGCCCGCAGTGTCCACCGCCACATCGGTGGGCAGGCTGACGCCGGTGAACGACAGCGGAGTCTGGGACGGATGGGCCGGGGCGATAGGCGTGGGCGAGTCGCCGCCTGATTCTCGCTGGACACCGATGACGACAGCTACGGCGGCCACCACCGTAGCCGCGACCGCGGCGGCGAGCAGCCAGGCGGTCTTGGGCGCCAATCTGATTCGCCGCCCATGGCGCGCAGGCACGCCCCGGGTGGTGCCGGCCGCGGAATCGCCCACCGCGGCAGAGGCCGCCGCGGCCAGCTCGCGCACGGTCTGGTAACGATCGTCGGGGTTTTTGGCCATTCCCTTGGCGATGACCGCATCGAACGCAGTCGGTACATCGGGTGTAGTGGTGCTGGGACGCGGCGGCGGGGTGTGCAGGTGATGGGCGATCACACCCTGCACCCCCGCTCCGCTCGCAAACGGCGGTCGGCCGGTCAGGCACTCATACAGCACGCACGTCAACGCGTACACGTCCACTCGGGCATCGGTTTTGACCTCCGCGCCGATCTCCTCCGGCGCCATGTAGGCGACGGTGCCGATGGTCTCGCCGATCGTGGTCAGCGTACGGTCGTCGGCGGCGTGGGCGATCCCGAAGTCGATCAGGGAGGCGAACTCATCGGCCCCTAGCAGGATGTTGGTGGGTTTGACATCGCGGTGGACCAGCCCGGCGTCGTGGGCCGCCTGCAGCGCTCCGGCCACCTGTGTGATGATCGACACTGCCCGCCGCGGCGACAAGGCCCCTTCTCGGCTGATCACCTTGCGTAGGTCGGTGCCCTCGATCAAGCGCATATTCAGATAGAGCCGACCGTCGATGTCGCCGAAGTCGTGGATGGGGATCACATGCGGCTCGGTCAACTGCGCCACCGCCCGGCACTCGCGGCGGAACCGCTCGCGCAACTGCTCGTCATCGGCGAAGCGCTCAGGCAACACCTTGAGCGCCACCACCCGGTTGGTCAGCGAATCATGCGCCCGCCACACCTGGCCCATGCCGCCCTGACCCAGCAGCGACAGAAGCCGATAGCGTCCGAATGCCTCTGCTGACACAGTGGCGTCCCCGCCACTCATTGATGTGTCATCCATTGTGCCGTCCCATGACCATTCGACTGGCAAAACGGTGTACTTGCTTGCATTCCAACCCCGCCCGAGCGGGTCGCCCACACTAGTTGATATAGCCAGGTCAGACCGTCGAGAGCCGGCGCTATCGTCGGCGCTCGACGTTCCCAGCCATGCTCGTGCCGGCAAGTACGCGGCCCGGGCACTGCCCGCCGGTGCGAGTGCGCGGATCGCGCCCGGAAATCCGCCAACAAACCTGTCGCAACTTCAGCGTACCTCTGAGCCATACGACCAACTTCGTAAAGCCGGTCGTCCAGCACCACTCGGGGGGCCGGGCCATCTTGCATAAAAGGCCCGTCCGACAGCGAACCGATTACGCCACGTGTCCGTCGGATCATGGCTGCGGTAGACCATGTAGAAGCTGGCGGCTCGCTTCCTTCTTTGCCCTGTGGGGCAGGCGCATCCGCTCGGGGATCAGTCGTTGTCTAGTAGTCGAACAACTGCGGTGTTATCTCCTGGTGGGTAGCGATGCGTCGATCTCAGCGGATGGCGGGCGCCTCGGATAATTGCCTCGGTGGCACTGGCAGCACAAGGCCCGGCGGCGGCGCGCGCGAATCACGCCAGGTCCATCTGCCGGTCTCGGGCTGTTCCCAGTCGATCTTCCTTTCGCGCTGCCAGGATGATGAGTGCCCCCGAGATGGTCCCGGCGAAGAACGGGGACGGCACAAGAAGGACACCGCCTAACACACACCACGCCGCGAGGCCCCAGCCGATCCCGGCGGGCACAGCCACCTCGCGCCCAGCGAGGTGCCATGTCAGGCAACCCAAGAGAATCAGAGGCACGGCGAAACTTCCCGGACCGCCCCAGAAGGTGACTTCATTCTGCATGGAATCCACCGTCTGAACGGCATCTCCATCCGCGAGCACGAGCGGGACGGCTGCCCACATCCCCCGATCCACCCAGCCGGTGACATCCGCCCAAGCGACGAGACCCAGCAAAGATAGGTGCCCTACTCCCAGCACGAGCATGATCCCGCTCGCCCAGCGGAGCAACCGCTTTCTGGAGTTCATCATGACCTCTCTTCTTCCTACTCCGCCGCTGCACGATCGCGGTCGCGCCAGGCTCGTTCCCATTGCCGGGTCAGGGCCGGGTACACGATGAGGTATCGGAACGGGGCGATGGCGCCCATATAGAGGCGCCCGAACCATCTACTGGGCTTGACGAGTACGGCCATCCGCAGCTCATAGTCGCCGTTCGCCGCTTGAACCCAGCCGAGATGCATCACGGCGTGCACAGTCTTGTTCGCAAGCTCGCGAGCGGACTCCCTGTCGAGTTCGTAGACCGCTTCGAGGGGCATGCTCTTGTTGTCCGGACAGCGCGAAGCGGCACGGACGTCGCTGGGCAGGCGGTCGCGTAGCGAGGCAACCCGTTCACCGACGCCCGCTGACGGTTCGTCCCAGCCGAGGAGTACACCGAGCTTCCACCGCACGGCGAACAAGAACCGCACCAGCCAGGTCTGCTTCACGGGGCCACCGGCAGCCCGCATTGCCGCGAGCATCGTCGGGAAGTCGTCAGGCCCGGCTCCGGGAGTGCGGAACGCCCACACGTCCTCGACCGAGAAGTCACTCGTCAGTTCGTGGATGCGCCACGACTGCTCGATGTAGGTGGTCTTTGCGAGTCGTGGCACGGTTCGGCCTCTCATCTATACGGTGTCGTACAGTTCGTATATACGGTAACGTATAAATCCAACGCACTCAATGGAGGTGTCCGAATTCCTGCCTTGCCCCGCACAACACGAGCCCGCTGGATAGCAGCGGGCCTCGAAGCCCTCGCACGAGGAGGACCCGACGCAGTCCGCGTCGAAACGCTCGCCACCGAACTCGGCGTGACGAAAGGCGGGTTCTATGGGCACTTCGATGGCCGTCCCGCGTTCCTCATGGAGATGCTCGACGAGTGGGAACGCCGCTGCACCAAAGAGGTCATCGCCCATGCCGACGCGGAAGGTGGCGACGCCGCCGACAAAATCCGGCGCGCAGGTCGACTGACCTTCTCAGAGGACCTTCACCGGATCGATCTCGCGATCCGGGCCTGGGCCCGCAACGACCAGTCTGTCGCGACGCGCCTGCGGCGCATCGACAACGAGCGGATGCAGTTCCTGCGCACGATGTTCGGCGCGTTCATCACCGACCCCGACGAGATCGAGGCACGCAGCATCCTGACGTTCACGCTCGCGATCGGCCGCCACTTCATCGTCGCGGACCACCCTGGGTACACGAAACGCGAAGCCATCCAGCTTGCCGGAGAACACCTCTTGCGCCCGCCACCGTGAAACGTCGAATTCGCGCAGGTCACCGCGGCCAGAGACCACCCCACCGTAAGCCCCCGGCCCAGTCGAGTGGCCGCGCGGCCGCTTCCGGATCATCCGTTCGCGGCTCGCTAGCCCTCTCGATTCAGTTCCCGCTGACGGGCCGACGTCGTTGGTGGCCCTTCCAGCGCCGTTGCTGGATGCGGGATTGTTCATAGCTGTAGCGGTCTCGCTACCTCATCTGTTCAATTGAAGGTCGCGGAACCGTCGGGGTGGCCCGCTGAGGCCCTGACAAGAACAGTACGTCGAGCGTCGATGGAGAATAAGCGTCGGAACCGACAGCTTTCGCGCGATTTCCGACATCTCACCTTTCGACGACGACCTCACCTGTCGAAAAGCACACCCACCTGGGAGGGATCCCCGGACTGGCCAGTGCGCTGAGATGCCGTTCTTGCAGTCTGCTGGCCGAGGGTTTCGGGTCGGAGCGGCTGGTCGGCGCGCCGACCGGGGAACAGCCATCGTGAGTTGAGTTCGGGTTCGCCGCTGTGCGCATGTTCGTGCGCTGGTCGATCAGTTCGAGGAGGAGGTTGGCGAACGGATCGGGAACGGGCGTCGGTGGCTCGCCGAAGCGGATCAGGACACCGGCGCTGGCGTGACGGTGCGTCTGGCGGTGTTTTCGCGAGTGCCGGATGGCGCGCGAGCACGATCACTGAGATCGAACCAACACCCCTCCGCCCACCTCGGTAACCGACGAGCAGCCGGTCTCCTACGAAGCTGTTTTGCGGCTCGGGCCGGCTTCGGGATTCCGCGGCCGTGCCCCGGGGTTCACCGGCACCGGAATTGCGGTCTTCCGGATCGCCGCAGGTCGAATACTGTCCTTGATTGAGTATCTGCTGGGTGTGTTCGACTATGAGGAGATAATTGTGCACTACACGATCACTAGAAGCATGTTCGCCGGGGCGATCCTGGTCGGATCGCTATTGGGATCCGGTCAGGCTGTAGCCGGACCTGGCCTGTCGCTGGAACCGGTCGGTGTCGAATCGGTGCCGAACTCCGAACCTGCGCACCGTAGCGGTTTGTCCGAAATCGTCGGCTCGACCGGTTCGACCAACTCTCTTTCCGGCCACTCCTCATGCGCCCCTCCGGTGTGCTGGTGAACTCTGGGCTCTTGCTCACTTTCAGTTTTCGCCGTGAGGCGCTGTGATTCGAATGGCGGTGCGAGACCTTCATCGCCGTCCTGTCGTAGCAGGTCGGTGCAGCTGAGGGCAGCCTGATCCGGGTGGTGCCGGGTGGTGCCGGGCAGGGCGGAGCAGCCCTGACAACGCCGGAACGGGGCCAGTACTGCCAGACGGTGCGAGTCCGGCAAGCGGGGTGCCGGTAAGAACCGTGTCATGGCCCCGAACTCCTGAGGCCGTCCTGAGGTGCAAAGTACGAACGGCGTTGCTCTAGCAGCATGGAAGTCGATCCACCGCCGCTACCACGACCCCGACGACGCCAGCCTGGCCGACCTCGCCGAGGAATACAGCGTCGGACCGCTCCACCATCCGCCGCATCATCAGCAGCACCACCCCGCCCCGGACCTGACACTCGCCTGCGGCCAACCCGGCCGCTATCCCGGCAGGGAGAACCGGACACCGAACCCGACATCACTGCTGGTCCAGGCAACTTTCGTTGTCAGGGAAGATCCACAACCGCGGCGGCCGGTTCGACGGTGGTCTGGGACCCACACGGATCGCGTGGTTACGTCTACCCCACGTCGCGGCGCAGCCAGGTGACCTCGGCGCCGGATTCCGTTCCGTAACGGTAGATTTCGAGGTCCTCGTCCCAGTCGGTGCCGAGGGCGCGGTCGATTTCCGCGGCCAGGTCGTAGCCGGAGTACCTGCCGATTTCGCTGGTGGCCTGCAGCATCGCGCGCAAGCGCATCTCACCGATCGTGACGTCGCCGTTGGCGCTGGTGGATCCGTGCCACAGACCTAGGCCGGGGACGAAGCTGTAGCGCTCGCCGTCCACGCCGTCGCTGGGGTCCTCGGTCACCTCGAAACGCAGCACCGGCCACGAGCGCAATGATTGGGCGATCCGGGAGGCGGTACCGACGGGACCGATCCAGTCGCTGGTTGCGCGCAGTTGGCCGTCGGCCGGTTGTGCGGTCCAACGCAGTTTTGCCGGGGAGCCGAGGGTCGAGGTGAGTGCCCACTCGACATGCGGGCACAGCGCGGCAGGCGACGAGTGGATGTAGACCACACCCGCCGTCGCATCCGCGAACTGACTCGATGCTCGCACCACCAATACCTCCAGCTTCGACGAGGAACGTCTTCCCCAACGACTCGTCGAACTGGCGTTGCCCGAGTGTACTGGAGTGCCCGAAGTTACACGTGTTACTTTGCGATCGTGTTGCGTGCGGTTGTAGCCTCCGCGATGACGGCATCGCTGAAAGGTGGCCAGGCCGCACGCGCCCAGTCGCCGAAATTCTGGTCGCTCAGTGCGAGACAAGCCGTGCCTGCGTTCGGGTCGACCCACAGAAATGTCCCGGATTGGCCGAAATGGCCATATGTGCGTGGCGAGTTCGTGCCACCGGTCCAATGCGGCGTCTTTTCGTCGCGAATCTCGACGCCGAGCCCCCAGGCGTTCGGGCGTTGCGAGCCGTAGCCGGGCAACACGCCGTCGAGTCCGGGGAATTGGACCGAGGTGGCCTCGGAGTGTGTCTGCGCGGAGATCAACTGCGGGGCCAGCAATTCGGCCGCGAAACGCGTCAGGTCGGCCGCAGTGGACCGCCCCGCGTGTCCGGCCGGGCCCGCCAGGACCGAAGCCGTCATGCCGAGCGGCTGGAACACCGCGTCACGTAGATACTCCTCGAACGCGATGCCGGTCTGCTCGGTGACGAACCCGGCGAGCACCTCGAAGCCCGCGCTGGAGTAGATCCTGCGGGCACCGGGTGCCGCCTGGACATCGGTGGTGTCGAACGCGAGTCCCGACGCGTGCGCCAGCAGGTGGCGCACCGTGGCGCCGGGCGGTCCAGCGGGCTGGTCCAGTTCTACCGCGCCCTCCTCCACCGCGACCAGCACGGCGTAGGCCACCAGCGGCTTGGTCACCGACGCGAGCGAGAAGACCCGGTCGACGTCGCCCTCGCTCGCTGTTCCGCCATCCGCGGTGACCACCGCCGCCGCCGCGTGCCGAACCGGCCATTCCCGAATCTGCTCGAGTGAACGCACGCTACGAGCCTACGAGAACCCCGCCGCCGCCATCGACTCGCCATCCGTGACAAGGTCAGGCTGCATGGTGAAGTCGAGTCCTTCTCCGTTCGGGTTCGGCCCGGACGACAAGACCGGCTCGGGCTCGCGATCTTCCGGCGCCGTCCGCGATCGCGACCGGCGCGAAGGCCTGTTGTGCTGCCGCCTCCCACCCACCCGATTCCGTACACTGGCCTGGCTCGACCAGCGGTAGCCGATCGCGGAATCGAGGAGACCTGATGGCACAGCAACCCGAGAACATCGACGCGTACCTCGCCGGATTCCAGGACGACGTGCGCGAGATCCTGAGTGAGATTCGCGGTACTGTGCGGCGGGCGCTACCGGAGGCTACCGAGGCGATCAGCTACTGCATCCCGACCTTCCGGCTGGGTGGCCGCAACGTCGTGCACTTCGCGGGCTGGAAGCGGCATGTCAGCCTCTACCCGATCCCGGACGGCGACGCGGCGTTCGAGCACGCGGTCGAGCCGTACCGGGCAGGCAAGGGGACACTGCGATTCCACCTCGGCGAGCCGGTGCCGTATGACCTGATCGCACAGATCGCCACGCTGCTCGCCGAACAGCGTTGATCGGGTCTACCAGTCGGCTTCGGTGTACTTGATGATGCCGCGAATGTTCTTGCCCTCCAGCATGTCCTGGTAACCCTGGTTGATGTCTTCCAGCGAGTAGCTGCGCGTCACCATGTCGTCCAGGTTGAGTTGGCCGGACTTGTACAGTGCGAGCAGGCGCGGCGCGTCCTGGCGGGCGTTGCCGCCTCCGAAGATGCAGCCCTTCACCGTCTTCTGCAGCATGGACAGCAAGAAGCTGTTCAGCTTGACGTCGCTCTCGTCCATCCGGCCCATCGCGGTGACCACCACGGTGCCCGCCTTGGCGGTGAGGATCAGGCCCTCTTCGATGTACTCGCCGTGCATCTCGCCCATGGTGAGGATGACTTTCTCTGCCATCCGTCCCTCGGTGGCCTCCATCAGCGGCATGATCGCCGCGGCCATGCTCTCGTAGGTGTGCGTTGCGCCGAACTTCTGCGCCTGCTCGCGCTTCCACGGGTTCGGGTCGATGGCAACGACTTTAGAGGCGCCCGAGAGCACAGCGCCCTGTAGCGCACTCATGCCGACGCCACCGATACCCGCGATCACCACGGTCTCGCCCGGAGACACCTGGGCGACGTGGGTGGCGGAACCGAAGCCGGTGGGGACGCCGCAGCCGACCAGGCACGCCACCTCGAACGGAATGCTCGGATCGATCTTCACCACCGAGGTGTGGTGCACCGTCATGTACGGCGAGAAAGTGCCCAGTAAGCACATCGGGATGACATTCTGGCCGCGCGCCTGGATCCGGTAGGTGCCGTCGCTGATCGCCTGCCCCATCAGCAGGCCCGCGCCGAGGTCGCACAGCGCCATGTGTCCGGCTACGCAAGCCGGACAGCGGCCGCAGGCCGGGATGAACGAGAGGATCACATGGTCACCGACCTGCAGGTCAGCGGGGGTGTTCGGCCCGAGTTCGGTGATCACGCCCGCACCCTCGTGCCCACCCATCACGGGATAGGCGGGCATCGGGGTCGCACCGGTCACGATGTGGTGGTCGGAATGGCACATGCCGGCCGTTTCCAGTCGGATCTGCACCTCGCCGGCGACCGGGTCACCGACCTCGATCTCCTCCACCGACCACGGCTGGTCGATCCCCCACAGGATCGCGCCCTTCGTCTTCATTCCTGTCGACCCTCTCGCATGCACGTGCTTATATGTGATTGCACCCACATTACGAGAAAAATGGAACGCGTTCTAGTGTCGCTCGGAAAATTCACCGATATGGCCGAACACGTACCCCGAACGCGTTCTAGTCCTGAGGCGCGCTCAGCCACAACATCATGGATGTGCCATCAGGCGCTGCGCACGCTCGAAAAGCTCCAGTGTGATCGCGTGCAGGAAGTCGCCGACCCGCTTGGGCGCCTTGCCCGCGAACGCGCGGGCATGCGTGCCCTCCAGGACGATGCCGAGCTTGAAGCAGGCCAGCACGGTGTACCAAGGGACTGCGCTGAGATCGCGATCGGAGAACTGGCCGTAGTGCGCGACCATCTCCTCCGGGGTCGGCAGACCACCGACCGCGCCGAGCTTGCCTACCAGGGCCGCGACGGTGGTACCCGGCTCCGGGCGGGTGGCGATCTGCCAGCCGAGGTCGAGCAGCGGGTCGCCGATCGTGGACATCTCCCAGTCGACCATCGCCGCGACCTGGGGGCCGTCGAAGGAGAACATCATGTTCGCCAGATGACAGTCGCCGTGCAGGATCCCGGGCGTCCAGTGCGCGGGACGGTTGCGGTCCAACCACTCCCCGACCGGCTTGACACCAGGGATCTCCGGCCCCGGGTAGCCCTCGTTCACCGAGTACGACTCGAGTTCGCCGAGCCAGCGCGGCACCTGCCGCTCGAGGAAGCCCTCCGGCTTGCCGTAATCGGTCAGGCCGAGCGCCTGGTAATCCAGCGCACCGAGCCGCGCGATGACCTCGACCGCGGACAGACCCATCTGCCTGCGGATCTCCGGAGCGCTCGCGTGCGGTTCCGGCAGCTCGTTCTGTGGGTTGAACCCGTGGATCGGCTCCATCAGGTAGAAAACCGCGCCTAGCACCGATTCGTCGGGGCAGGCCGCGATCACTCGGGGCGCGCGAACCTCGGTGCCGTTGAGCGCGCCGAGCAGGCGGGCCTCGCGCCGGATCACGTCGTTACTCTTGGCACGCAAGTGCTTCGGCCCGCGACGCAGCACGTATCCGCGGCCACCACGGACGAAGCGAAGCATGATGTTCTGCGTTCCGCCGCCCAGCGTGGTCACGTCCTCGAATTCGCCGACGGGAAGCCCCTGCTCATCCATCCACCTTCCGACGACGGCGAAGTCGATGACCGCGGGATCCACATCCGCTCCTCCGCCGCTCCCCGCCTTGCGCCGATCTGTAAACGCCTCCGAAGTCGCGTCGCGGACCGGCGGTGCGTCAGATCGCCCGGATTCGGGCTTACCCGGCGAGTTACCCATGTACTGTTCCGCCTCTCCGAGGATCAGGCCGTGCCCGTCGGGGGGCGCCGGATGTGCGTTCAGGTCCTGCGTCTGGTGTCACTCGAGTTCTGGGGTACCCGGCGAGTTACCACTGTGGTCTCGAGTCACTATCGCGTGAGAGCATGAGCATCCAGACCTATCACGTCGTCATGAGCTGTCTCACTCCGGCCATCGTAGGGCGCAGGTGTCAGCCAGCCGTTGGCGTAGTGTTCTGCACAAATGCGCACGCTGTTGGTCGACAATTACGACTCGTTCACCTATAACCTCTATCAGCTGATCAGCGAGGTGAACGGAGTCGAGCCGACGGTCGTGCGCAACGACGAGGTGCGGACCGTCGCCGAGCTGGAACTCGCCCGCTTCGACAACGTGGTCGTTTCGCCGGGGCCAGGGCGGCCCGACATCGCGCGGGACATCGGGATTTCCGCGGCCGTGATTCGCGAGACCGAGCTGCCGGTGCTCGGGGTGTGCCTCGGACATCAGGGCATCGTGGTCGGCGCCGGTGGCATCGTTGCCGCGGCGCCCGCGGCAAGACATGGATTCCTCGACCGAATCGAGCACGACGACCGGGATCTGTTCGCCGGAATCCCGCAGGGCTTCACCGCCGTGCGATATCACTCGCTGTGTGCGCTGCGGCCGTTGCCAAGGGACCTGGAAGTCACCGCGGTGGCCGCGGACGATGTCGTCATGGGGGTACGGCACCGCCGAAGGCCACAGTGGGGTGTGCAGTTCCATCCCGAGTCGATCGCCAGCGAGTTCGGCGCGGCAATAGTGCGCAATTTCGCGAATCTCACCGCGACGCGCCGGGTTCGGTCGAATGCCGGGCGCGCTGCCGTACCGCGAGACCCGGTGGAGGCGGAAGGCGGGATGGCTCCGGAAGCGAGCACCACCGGCCCACCATCCCCCACTCCGATGTCGGCACTCGCGCCCGAGCAGTTCCCGGCCGCGGCAGTCCGATTCGAGCGCTCCGTCGGCGAATGGTCCGTAGCGCGAGCGGTTTCGGCTCGCACCGAGCACTCGGCACCACGTCCCCGGACATTCCGGCTCCAGCAGGAGGTGATCGAGCGGGCGATCGATACCGAGAGCGCGTTCGTGCGGCTCTACGGCAACTCTCCCACCGCATTCTGGCTGGACAGCGAGCACGTGGAACCCGGGTTGGACCGGTTCTCGTTCCTGGGTGACGCGAGCGGTCCCCTCGCGGAGGTGCTGCGCTACCGGGTGAGCGACGGCGAGGTGACCGTCGAGTCGTCCGACGGCCATCGGCGCACCGTCTCGGGCGGCATTCTCGACTACCTGGCCGCCGAACTGCGGGCGAGGCAGTTCGAACTTCCCGATCTGCCTTTCGATTTCGTGGGCGGGTACGTCGGGTATCTCGGCTACGAGGTCAAGGCCGACTGTGGCGGGGCCGCGGTTCATCGCGCACCGACACCGGACGCGCAGTGGATTTTCGCCGACCGGATGGTGGTGGTCGACCACATGGGCGGGCGGACACATCTGCTCTCGCTCACCGACGCGACACCGGACACGGCCCGGGCGGGCGCCGACTGGCTTCGCGATACCCGCGAGACCCTCGAAACCCTTCCGACCTGGAGAAATCCGCTGCCGCTCGATGTGCCCCCGGACCGCGAGGCCGTCGCACCGCTGCTCACCCGCGGCCGAGAGCGCTACCTCGCCGACATCGCGGTCTGCCAGGGACGACTGCACGCCGGCGAGTCCTACGAGATCTGCCTGACCGACAGCGCGACAATCCCCGCCCACGAAGCCGACGGACTCGACTTCTACCGCGCGCTGCGGCGCTGCAACCCCTCGCCGTATGCCGCCTACCTACGCTTCGACGACCTCGACATCGCGTGCTCCTCGCCGGAGCGCTTCCTCAAGGTCGACCGCCACCGCTCCGTGGAGAGCAAGCCGATCAAGGGCACCGCGCCACGCGGTGCCACCCCCGCCGAGGACGAACGTCTGCGCCGCGAGCTGGCCGATAGCCCGAAGACCAGGGCGGAGAACCTGATGATCGTCGATTTGCTGCGCAACGATCTCGGCCGGGTCTGCGAGATCGGCAGCGTGTATGTGCCGAAGCTGATGGCCACCGAGCAGTACACGACCATGCATCAACTGGTGTCCACCGTGCGCGGCAGACTGCGGCCCGAGGTCGACGTGGTCGACTGTCTGCGCGCGTGTTTCCCGGGCGGCTCGATGACCGGCGCGCCGAAGCTACGCACCATGGAGATCATCGACGCGCTGGAAACCGAAGCGCGCGGGGTCTATTCGGGCACCATCGGCTTTCTCGGGCTCGGCGGCACCGCGGACCTGAACATCGTGATCCGCACCGCCGTGCGCTACGACGGCAGCTGGCGGATCGGTGCGGGCGGCGCCATCGTGCTCGATTCCGATCCCGAGGACGAATACCACGAAGTCCTGCTCAAGGCTGCCGCTACCTTGCGCGCGGCCACAGTCCACGCGCCCCGCTGAGTTCGCGCGGTGCACCTTGTGCCACTTCGTGCGGCCGCCCACCTTCACCTACGTCGCTTGGTCGACTTCGACGGCGGCGGCTCGACCGGCTCCGGTGCGCTCAGACCGGTCAGCTTGCCTAGCAAAGCCACTCCGGGCACCTTCGACAATCGGCTGAGCACGTCCTCGCCGAGCGCGATCATCGCCTCCAGCCTGGGCAACAACCTGTCGTAGGCTACGAAGGCCGGGTCGGCCAGCGCCAGCGTCCGATCCAGGCGATCGATCGTGGAGTTCAGCCGCTCGACGGCGATCGACAGACGCTCTACCAGGTCGGGCAGCTGCGCGGCGAGCTGGGCCGATGCCGGAGGCAGCCGCACCGCTGTGTCGAACGCCGAGCTCGCGGTCAGCTGGGCGGCTTCCAGCGCCTGACCCGCCGCCGTCTGCGCCGCTTCGACTGCGGCCTGCGCGGCGGCCAGGATGTCGGAGGGACCGGGCACGCGCCCACCGGGCATTTTCGGGGTCGAGGGCCTGCGACCCGGGCGTTTCGGGTTCGTCATGAGAACACTGTGCCGTACCGCACGGTACGAACGCGGTATTGCGGGATCACGGGCGTTGTCCGCCCCGCCGAGGGACGCCACCTCGCGCGTTCGGCGTGTCGGAGGGTCGTGGCATAGTTCGAGCACGATGAAACTCAGCAAAGGCGCCAACGCGCCGGTACCGACATCCCTTCTAGCCGTGGTTGTTTCATGGCGGTCGGAACATGCGGTGGACGCACACGCCTTGCTCCTGGACAGGTCCGGCACAGTCCGCTCGGACCGGGATCTGGTGTTCTACAATGCCCCGCGCCACGTCTCCCAGGCAGTGACGCTGGACCAAGAGCCCGCGCCAGGGACCGCGCGGCTGAGCGTCTCACTGCCGCGCACCGAAGCGGACGTGGACCGGATCGTCGTCGCCGGGTCCGTCGAGAACGGAATCTTCAGCGATATCACCGCTTTGACTCTCACCGTGCACGCCGTCGACGGGGCGGTGGCGACCTTCGAGATCGAGGACGCGGACGCGGTGCCCGCGCTGATGTTCGGCGAGTTCTACCGCAGAGAGGGGCGGTGGCGGTTCCGGGCCATCGGCCAAGGTTGGTCCAGCGGCCTGGCCGGACTGGTCACCGAATTCGGCGTCCAGGTCGAAGATCCGGCGGATCCGGCCCGCACGACGCACCCCACCGATCCGTTCCGTCTGCACCGATCCACCCGTACATCGCCGTCGCAGGAGCTGCGCTCGGCACGGTCGGCCACCGGCGCTCACCCGGATCCGGCTGCACCGGGCCTGCGTGATCGGCACGACCTCGCTCCGGTCCGGCACTTTCCGCACGGGTCCGTCACGTCCGATCCGCCCCGCAGGAGTTCGCAGTCGGCGCGGGAGGACCGAGCGAGCGAAACCGACTCCGAAGGCATTGCGAGGCCCCGCTTCTCCTCGAATTCCGACGACGTCGACAGCCCCGCCGAACAAGGAGTGGCGCATAACCGGTCGGACGCGAGCGCATTCGACCGGCCGCGCACGAACCTGCTGGACCGTGCGGAGACCGCCGCCATGCTCGGGTCGTACCGCCCGGTCGACCTCACCCGGCACACATCGGAAACCGCACCCGCCGCGCCCACACCACCCCCGAATCCGGAACGGGCCGACTGGCATTCGGATCCTGAAGTACCGGACCGCATGCGCTGGTGGGACGGCAATGAGTGGACGAGCGCCACCTACCCGCGCCACCGGCCGAGCGACCGGCACTGCGCGCGCTGCGGACATCCGCTCCGCCGCAAGCTGTTCGGCGGCCTCGCGCCCTGCCAGGGATGCGAGCTGGAGATCGAGGAGTACCTCACCCATTGGCACACCCAGGCGTGGCGGGTGCTCACCACGCACGGTCCGCGCGGATCAGAATGGTCGGCACTCTGGGCGTCGTTGCGCTACCAACGGATCGAGGCGGACGCGGGCCGCCGCGCCTTACGCGCCGCGGCGCTCAGCTACGTGGAGCGGCTGGTCACCTTCACCTTCGCCGACGGCGAGGTCCAGCACGCCGAACTGGAGCTGTTCGAGCAGGCGGTCACCGAGTTGGCGCTCGACGGCCCGCTGATCGAGGACCTGCGCAGGCGGATGCACCGCGGACGTACCCTGTCCCGGTTGCGTGCGGGCGATCTACCGGTGGTCCGCACGCCGGGCTTGCACCTGGACCCCGAGGAGAAGGTGCACGTGGATCTGCCCGCGATGCACGTGCGTCAGCTCGCCCGCGGCCCCAAGCTCACCGAGGGCAGGCTGATCTGCAGCAACAAGAAGCTGCGGTTCGTCGGCGCCGGCGCAGGCACCGAAATGCCATGGTCCCGTATTGTTTCCGTGCACGCGGAGCAGGAAACGGTGGTGATCGCGGCCACCTCGTCTCGTGGCGGTGGGACGTTCGCCGTCGCCGATCCCGACTATGTCGCCGCCGCACTGGAAGGCGCGTTGCGTGTGGCCAAACGCCTGGTGCTCACACCAGGGCAGCGCGACACCCGCAGCATCCCGCAGGAGATCAAAGCCGAGGTGTGGCAGCGTGACGGCGGCAAGTGTGTCGAATGCGGTGACGGGCACTACTTGGAGTTCGACCATGTCATCCCGCTCAGTCGTGGCGGCGCGACCAGCGCGGCCAATCTCCAGATCCTGTGCCGCTCCTGCAACCGCGCCAAGGGCGCACGCATCTGAACTCAGCCCGCGATCAGGCCCGCCGTCCGTCCCAGGTCGGCCAGCATGGCGTCGAACAGGATCTCCGGATTGGCCAGCGGGATCGGATAGTTTCCGAATACCTCCAGCGTGACGTGCCCGTACAGCCTGGCCCAGATCTGGATCATCAGGTAGGTCACCCCGAGGTCGAGCTTCTCCGCCGGGAACTTCTGGCCTGACTCGGACAGCGCCGCGAGCAGCTCGGTTTGGAAATGCAGGAGATCCTCGCGCAGTTCCGGCGGAATGACATCGGTGGGCGGAGTGACGACGTCATAGGTGGCAAGCAGCCTCCCCGCCGCACCGAGGAAGATGCGGCCGAACGGCTCATCGAACCGGCGCAGTGCCTGTGCCCGGTCGGCGCCCGGCGAGGCGAACACGAGGGTGAACTCCCTGGTGTGCGCCAGCGCCCAGCGCCGAAAACCACGGCAGATGGCGAAGAACTGCACCGCGCCGTCGTCGGGCAGCGTGGCGATCTCGGCGGTCAGCTCCCCGGCCAGATCGGCGCAGAAGTCCAGGCGCAGCCTTTCCAGCAGATCGTCCAGCGACTTGTAGTACCGATACAGCGCGGGAGCGGTGACACCGAGCTCACGCGCGATCGCGCGCAGGGTGACGGCGGCGGGCCCGCGCCCGACCAGCAGCGCACTGGCGACCCGCCGGATGTCGGCGTCGCTCACCACCGGTGAGCGGCCCCGCGGTTTGGACTGATGCACGAGTCGATTCAAGCGTATTCGACTTCCCAGCGCTTGATCCCGTTCAGCCAGCCCGAGCGCAGCCGCACCGGATCGGAGACCTGCCGCAGGTTCGGCATCACGTCGGCGATGGCGTTGAACATCAGGTCGATCTGCAGCCGGGCCAGGTTGGCGCCGACACAGTAGTGCGTGCCGGTGCCGCCGAACCCGACATGCGGGTTCGGGTCGCGCAGTACGTCGAAGGTGAACGGGTTCTCGAACGCGTCCTCGTCGAAATTGGCCGAGCTGTAGAACAGTCCGATCCGCTGGCCCTTCTCGATCTCCTGGCCGCCGAGCACAGTGTCTCGGGTCGCGGTGCGCTGAAACGCCGTCACCGGGGTCGCCCAGCGGACGATCTCGTCAGGTGCGGTGCGCGGGCGCTGCTGCTTGTAGATCTCCCACTGCTCCGGGTTGTCCACGAACGCCTTCATGCCATGCGTGATCGAGTTGCGGGTGGTCTCGTTGCCCGCCACCGACAGCAGGATGACGAAGAAAGCGAACTCGTCCGAGCCGAGATGCTCGCCGTCGATGTCGGCGTTGACCAGCTGGGTGACGATGTCGTCGGCCGGGCACGTGCGCCGCTGCTCGGCCATGGTCCACGCGTAACCCATCACCTCGGCGGTGGCGGCGTGGTGGTCGCCCTCGAACTCCGGATCATCGTAGGAGATCATTTGATTGGACCAGTCGAAAATCTTCATCCGGTCTTCCTGCGGGATGCCGATCAGCTCGGCGATGGCCTGCAGCGGCAGCTCGCAGGCCACCTGTTCGACGAAGTCGCCACCGCCGGACTTCTTGGCCTCGTGCACGATCCTGGCGGCGCGTTCGGTGAGCGCGGCGCGCAAACTCTCCACCGCGCGCGGGGTGAAGCCCTTGGAGATGATGCGGCGGGTCTTGGTGTGCTTGGGCGGATCGAGGTTCAGCAGCAGCATGTCGCCGAGCATGTCGATCTGCTCCCGGGTGGTGTCCTCGTTGAACCGGATGATCGCCGTGTTCTCCTGCGAGGAGAACACCTCCGGCTTCTTCGAGATCTCCTTGATGTGGTCGAGCTTGGAGACGACCCAGTACCCGCCGTCGTCGAAGCCGCTGGCGCGGCCGGACTGAGCGCACCACCACACCGGGGCGGTGCGGCGCAGTTCGGCGAACTCCTGGATGGGCAGGCGGGTGGCGAGCAGGTCAGGGTCGGTGAAGTCGAATCCTGTGGGGATCGAGGGCGTGGTCACGGCTAACTCCTACCGGTCTGGGCGTGGCGCAGACCTCACGACATTGTGTTGGAACACGGTCCAAGAGGAGATGGAACCACAGAACAAGCTTGAGTGAACAGTGTTTAGTAAAGCCCGTTTACTTTCTGCTTCGTTTGGGCAGGCGAGGGCTGAATCAGAGCAGTGGCGTGAGCGGCGGGGGCAGCCAGCGCCCCTGCAACGCCTCTGCTTTCGGCACGTACAGGCGCAGGGTCAGCGAGAACTGGCCCGATTGCGGGATGGGCAGCCAGTTTCCGGTGGGGACGCTCGGTCCGGGGTCGGCGTACTGGAGCGTGAGGTCCAGGGAGCCATCTGCATTGAGCACGACCGGGACCAGGTGGCCGACCGCGTATATCCCCGCCGGGTTGGGCACCAAATAGTTGTCGGCGTCGTAGGCGGTCAGCGACCAGAAGGCGTCGACAGGCGGCAGCTGGCCCGGCGCGAAGTGCAGCCGGAAGCGGCCCGCGCTGCCGTGCGCGTCCGCGGTGGTGAACAGGGTCGGATAGATGGCGTCCTCTGGCAGGCCGATGCCGAGACCCACCCAGGCCATCACGGCGCGCAGCGGGTAGTTGGTGCCGTACCTGCCGACGCCGTGGTCGTAGACCCAGCCGTTCACGTTGGCCGTCTGCGCACCCAGAACCACAGGAATCTGCTGCCGGGCGGTGTCGACGGCAGCCGCGAGCTCGACGTCGGACAAACCCTCGACCTTGCCGCCCGGCCGGATGCCTATGGTCGCGAAGCGGCGCATCGCAGGCGCGTCGTCGGGCGCCGGTGGATTGATCGACATCACCGCGCACATCCGGTCGAAGAAGGCCCGCGGGTCCAGCTCCGCGACCTGAGCAGGCGGGGACTGCGCCTCCGCCGGCCCACTGGGCGCCGCGGCGGGCGGATCCGTTCCCGCGATCCATGCGCTCAGCGGAACCAGCTTCAGCTCCTGCTGCAGCGCGCGAACGCTGGGAAGGTCGTCGTTGCCGTTGACCTGAATCCGGCCGATCAGCCATACCGTCGGCGTCGGCATCGGCATCGGGGTGAGACCGCTCGGCAGCGCACCCGACCAACCGGGACCGGTCACCACGTAGGTGTACGGCGGCGCGGCCGACTTGGCTCGCGGACGAGCGCTACTCGGGTTGTGCACTGTGTTCGTCCACGCGTCGAGCAGTTGCACCAGCCAGTACCGCCGGCCGTCCATCGCGGGAACCTGCAGCACCATCGGCTCGGCCGTCAGATCGAGCCAGGCGGTCGAGTACAGGGTGTCCAGATTCATTCGCACCAGATCTCGCTCCGCGGCGGTGGGCAATGTCGCGGCGTGCCGGAACCGGTTAGCGGGTGTGGTCGCCTCGTTCGCAGCGCGGGTGAAGTCCATCAGCACCAGCGGAAAGCCGAAAATGTATGCGTCCTTGGCGATCTTCGCGGCCTCGCCGGGCATGGTGGGGACGGTCGAGCCGTCCTCATCCGATCCGCCACACGCCGCCACGCCGAGCGCGGCCATCGACGACACGGCCATGCCGAGCACGCCGCGCCGCGAGACCACGGGCAGCCTATTCCCGGTGCTATCGTCCATGATCCTGCTCCGCCTCCGATCCTATCGGGCACCGCGCGAGATCCGTCCTGGAGTATAGCCATCCCTCACCGCGAAAATCGCTGGTCAGCGCCCCTGAGGCGCAACAATCCCGAGCAGCCCGGGAGCGTCGGCCAGGTCGGTGGCCGGCGGCCGCGGTGCGTCCAGGCTCCACCGAGACGAAGGAACGGCGAGCGCGCCGAGGAACGCTATCCGGCGCCCGCCAGGCGCGCATAGACGACCGCACGGCGAGCTTTTCACGCAACCAGCCCGGCGTACGTGCGACCGTGGCGCCTCTTCAGGTCGCATTCGCCGTCGACCGATTCCTATGCCAGTTCGGTCCGGCGCGGATCGGTGACCACGGCGTCGAGGCAGAACTGCCCGCGCGACAGCCGCGCCACCGCGCGGACGTCGGTGACCGTAACTCTGCGCGTAGGTGTTGACGCGGCGTCGGCGAACTGCGCACGATGCAAGACCTGTCGCTGCTATCGGCAGCCACCGCGTTGTACTCCATGCCGCCGACGACAGTCCGGACCCGGACCAGAGGCTCGCCGAGCGGTCTGCGCGGTCAGATCTCCAGAATGGTGTTCATGATCGTGCCCGCGCTGGTGGCGACAACACCACCGAGCATGGCTCCCGCGATCATCTTCGGCGACTGCAATGCGCCCCCGGTCCACTTCTCCCAGGCGAAGCGGCCGCCCGCGTAGATGATGCTGACGATGCCGGACAGCAGCGCGAACCAAGTCAGATACCGGACGAACTTCAACAACTTGTCCGACAGAGGAGGCGCCTCCGGGGTCGGATTGCCGATCTGCGCCAGTGTTGTGATCGATTCGCCGACCGACGCCAGAATGATGCTCACCGTCTACTCCCTATGCTTCAGTACAACCTTGCCGTCGCCGAGCTGCCACACGAAAGCTGTTCGACCATTGAGGAATTCGATCGTGAATGAGAATACGGGCCCGACCGCGCCACCTGTGCGGGTTCCGCCGAGCAGGCACGGTGCCGACCGCGAAACCTGGTGCGGGGCTCGAGAATCCGAATCGCGCCCCAGTGGTCATGGCAATCGCCGGCGAGTCCGGCGACGCACGACAACCGCGTTCTCGATCACCGTGCCCCACCCATCTTCCAGAGCTTCGACCGACTCGGCAAGGCCGTAGAATGCACGAACTCCCCTGCGCCACACCGACCCGCCGACATCACGGCAGACAAACGGATACGATCTTCACAGCGAAGCACTGCCCTTGTCCCGAATCCGGAATGAGCGAACGACGATGATCCTGGCCGCCGCTTACGACACCCTGGCGCAGATCGGCAACCCCACCCCCGAGGCTCCGCCGATTTCAGACAAGTTCCTTCAACTGGTCCGCTACCTGACGTGGTTCGTTCTCCTGTCGGGCGTCTGCGGCATCATCTACGCGGGCGGCCGCTTCGCCTGGGAGAAGTGGACCGGAGGCGGCCTCGAGTCGCCGAAGATGGTGGCGGGCGCCATGATCGGCGGCGTCATCGCCACCAGCGCGGGCACCATCATGAACGCCGTCATCGGCTGACCCCGAACCAACACAGCACTAAGCAGAGCTGTCATAGCTTCTTGCCATAACAGCTGATGGCGTCGAGTGGGACATGGCGTCACGATTCGCCGCGAATGTCCCACGCACGCCAGGTGTCCGAGGTGTCCGAGGTGTCCGAGGTGTCCGAGGTGTGCGAGCCGAACGGTTTCAGCGCAGGATGCCCGCGACCCGCGCAGCACGTAGCCAGTCCGGGAACTCACCGAGCAACCGCGCGTACAGCCGCGCGTCATCGATCTGATCGATGTCGTCGAGGGCGAAGAATCCCGCGTTGTCCACCACCCGGTCCGCCATCTCGTCCAGCGAACGCAGCAGGCCGTAGTTGGCCATGCCGAGGCCGATGAACTGCCAGAAGACGGGCAGCCGTGACGCTTCCCGCATCAGGGCGGCGATCTCGCGCTTGTTGGCGAAACCGCCGTCGGTGAAGAACAGTACGAGGGTGGGGCGGTCACCGGGAGGCAGGGAGTCGATGATGTCACGCATGATCGGCAGTTCGTCGTTGCGGCCGCCGATCCGGTCGTAGTCGATGTCGGCGTGGGTACCACTGAGGTGCAGGAAGGTCTGGGCCCATTCGTCGCCGTGTTCCACCTCGATATCGGGCAGCTTCACGAAGAAGCGGGCATAGAGATATGCCTCCAGGGTGCCGTCGTCATCGAGCTGAGTGGCGACCGGAATCATCCGCTGCACGACGCGATGCACCACCTGGTCGCGGTACTGCCGGTTCATGCTGCCGGTCTTGTCGATGACCAGCACGACACGGGCGCGAATCCCGAAGGCGTCCTTGTCGATCAGGACTTTCGCCACTTCCCGCTTGCGCAGATCCAGCTTCGCGCGCTTCTCCAAGGAGAGCTTCGCTTCACCCGGCACGGTGAAAACCTCGACTGAGCGAGCGAATCGGGACGTCGCTCCCGATTGCGGCGGCGCCGAAGGGGCCCGATCTGCGGGCTCGTCCACCGTCACACCGTGATCGGTGACGAGTGCGGCGAATCCCCCTGCGTAGCCTTGACCAACCGCCCGCACTTTCCATTGTGCGTTCCGCCGATACAGCTCCAGCGCGATCACCACCGATTCGCTGTCGAGCCCCTCGATTCGATACTCGTACAACACCGTCCCCGCCGCGTCGGCCACCGTCGCCACCGCCGCCTCGAACCGGCCGAAGGTCGCCGTCGGATCGTCGAGGGTGAGCACCGCGCGCACCTGTGCGATGCCCTCAGGCAGTTCGGTGAGCGAAACCTCGAGCGTGCTGGGCGTTCCCGGTCGCAGCGACACTCCGGGCGCACTCGGCTGGTTGAAGAACACGAAGTCCGCGTCCGATCGCACCTGCCCGGCTTCGGTCACCAGCAGCGCCGACAGGTCGACCGCGGTCTCGGTCAGCACCGAAACCAGCACCCGATCCACCTCCAGCGCCCCGTTCTGCCCTTTCACCAATGCAGCGCCCACCGAAACTCCCAAGCCGAATCGAAATCGCTACCGCGATCAGCCTCAGCCTAGGACAGCCCCCGGCCCGGCCCACCGACTTCGAGTTCGCCGGATCGGAGGACCACCTGCGACGCGGACCACACCGTACATCCTTGCGCGGGCAACTATTGCAACTTCACAATAGTTATGTGAACACAACTGTCGAGTCGTTGACTGTCCGGCGCAAAGCGCTCGTGCTGGCCACCTGCTGCCTGAGCCTGTTGATCGCGTCAATGGACGTGACAATCGTGAACGTCGCCATCCCGACGATCCGCGACGACCTACACGCTTCTCTCTCCCGCTTGCAATGGGTCATCGACATCTACACGCTCACGCTCGCGAGCCTGCTCATGCTGTCGGGTGCCGCGGCGGACCGGTTCGGACGCCGCCGCGTCTTCCGGATCGGGCTGGTGACCTTCGCCATCGGATCACTTCTGTGCAGTCTCGCCCCGACTGTCGAGCTGCTGATCGGGGCCAGGTTCGTCCAGGCCATCGGCGGTTCGATGCTCAACCCGGTGGCGATGTCCATCATCACCCAGGTCTTCACCGGCCGGGTGGAACGGGCCCGCGCCGTAGGGGTATGGGGCGCGGTGGTCGGCGTCTCGATGGCGCTGGGGCCCACGGTCGGCGGCGCGCTGATCGATTCGCTCGGCTGGCAGGCGGTGTTCTGGATCAACCTGCCGATCTGCGTGCTCGGGCTGATCCTCACCACGATCTTCGTGCCGGAATCGCGGTCGGCGACAGTGCGCGGCATCGACCCAGTCGGCCAACTGCTGGTGATCGCCTTTTTGTTCACCATCGTGTTCGGGCTGGTCGAGCGCGCGCCTGCGATCTTCGTGCTCGCCGCGCTCGCGTTCGCCGCGTTCCTGCGCCACGGATCCCGGCGCCGGGATCCGTTCATCGATCCGCGATTCTTCCGCAGTGTCCCGTTCGCCGCCGCCACGGTGATCGCGGTGTTCGCCTTCACCGGCCTCGGCGCGTTCCTGTTCACCTGTTCGCTGTATCTGCAGAACGTGCGGCACTATTCGGCGGTTCACACCGGCCTGCTCTACCTCGCGATGGCGATCGCGATGCTGATCTCCTCGCCGCTGTCCGGCCGCCTGGTCGGCCGGCACGGCACGCGGCCATCTCTGCTCACCGCCGGGTTCGCCATGACGCTTGCCGCGGTCCTGCTCACCCGGCTCGACACCGCCACCCCGGTGTGGGCTCTGGCCGGGATGTTCGCGGTGTTCGGTATCGGCTTCGGCATGGTGAACGCCCCGATCACCACCTCCGCGGTCAGTGGGATGCCGCCGGATCGTGCCGGCGCCGCCGCCGGGGTCGCCTCGACCAGCCGCCAGGTGGGCGCGAGCGTCGGTGTCGCGCTGTGCGGCGCGTTGACCGGCGCGAGCCTGTGGTGGGTGATCGCCATACTCGCCGCGGGAATCGCCATACTCGGCATTGCCTCGAACACCTCGTGGGCCGACCGGTCACGCGACCGCGTTGCTCCGCTCTTGGAACAGAAAGTCCCGATCCATGCCGGCTGACACCCCGACACCCGACGAGGTGTGGGCCCTGCTCACCCACGTGGTGATCGACACCCGCGACCAATGGAAGCGCGCCGTCACCGAGCGAACCGGCTTGCCGTTCAGCCGGATTCGCGTCTTGCGACGGCTGCGTCCCGGGCCGATGACAGTCAAGGAACTGGCGCACGCCGCGGCCATGGATGCCCCCGCCGCCACCGTCACGGTGAATCACCTGGAGGAGCTGGGATTGGTGGCCAGGGAGATCGATCCGGCCAACCGCAGGCAAAAGCAGGTCTCGATCACATCCGCCGGGCACACGGTTCTGAACACCGCCCTCGCCACCCCCGACCCCGCCCCCGCGGCGATCACCGCCCTCTCGAACGAGGACCTGCGGGCACTACACGAGATCCTGGGAAAGCTTCAGCACTGACGGATCCGTGACGCGATCATGCACCCTCCTACCAGCCGACCTGGAAGACCACCACACCATAGCCGCGCCCGACCCGACCGACAGTTTGTCGCGCTGGCAGGTATCGACATATAGATACGGTCTAGTAGCTACACTTGCATAGCTACGAGCTAGTTGCTAAATTGCCGTTGTGAGCTCCCCACGCACGCCAAGGGCCCGGCGCACCAAAGCCGAACTGCTCGATGCCTGCCGATCCGCCGTGATCGCCGAAGTCTGCGAATTCGGGCTCGGCCGCCTCGGAATGGAAGGTGTCGCACGACGGGCCGACACCGCGAAAACCTCGCTGTACCGGCATTGGGCCACCGCCGAGGATCTACTGCTCGACGCACTGCGGCATGCACACCCGGTGGAACTGCCATCGCCAGAGGGCGGTCAGCTACGCGCGGACCTGCTGCGCGCACTGGCGCAGTTGACCGGCTGGCTCGCCAGCCCGGCGGGAGCGGCGACCGCGGCGGTCCTCGCCGAACGGGCACGCCGCCCGGATCTGGTAGAAGCCATGTACCGCACCGTGTTCGACTCACGCGGTGGCCGGTTCACGCGCACCGTGCTCGAGCACTACGCATCGCTGGGCGAACTCGACGCCCAGCTACTGACCCCCGTCGTGACCGACATCGGCGAGGCCCTCGTCATCAAGCACCACATCGACAGCGGGCAGTTGCCCGACGAACGGGCCAGGGCTGCGATCGTCGACCAGGCGATCCTGCCGGCGCTCGGTTTTCCCCGTTTCCGTGAGGAGTAAACCCGATATGACACAGACACTTCCCTGCTCGGTCCAGGTGGACTGGAAGACGACCACCGGCGCCTCCCGCACCACACTCACCACACATCTGTGGACGGCGCCGCCGCTGCGCCGCGATTCTCCCATCCACGACAAGGCATTCGACGCGCTGCGCTCTCTCGACGCCGATCTCGTCCGTTTTCTGCCGTGGTTCTCCCATCCGCGCCTCGCGGTCGCCGAGCTGACGCCGCCGACGGAATCCGAAACATCCTGGAACTTCGACCTCCTCGACCCCATAGTCGAGGATTTCGTCGCCGCTGCGGGCGGACGACCTATCGTCGCGAACTTCGCGACCATCCCGGCCTGGATGTTCCGCACGCCGGAAACCGTGGCCGTGTCCGCGGATCCGAACGAGATCCATTGGGATTACGAACAAGGCACCGAACTCCGCGACCCGACACTGAACGAAATCGCCGACTACTTCTATCGGGTCGCTAGCTGGTACATCGTGGGCGGTTTCACCGACGAGCTGGGACGCAGACACGAGTCTGGCCATCGGTACCGCTTCGCGTACTGGGAGGTGCTCTGCGAACCCGATCTCGGCCACCGGATCTCCCCGGAGCTCTACACCCGACTGTACGACGCGATTGTCGAACGCCTGCGCCCACTCGATCCGGAGATGAAATTCATCGGATTGTCGCTGAGCCACGTGCATCACGACCCTGAGTACTTCTGGCACTTCCTCGACGCCGCGAACCATCGGGCGGGCATCCCGATCGACGCGTTCTCATACCACTTCTACGCCGCGCCAGAGATCGTGAACCCTTTTTCCGCAGAGGGCAACGCGCCGTACTCGTCCTGGCGCGACATCTTCTTCGCCCAGGCCGACGGTTTCATCGAGCAGGTCCGCTACATCGAGTCCCTCCGCCGCCGCCTCGCGCCGGACACCCGCACGTTCATCAACGAACTCGGTACCTTTCCCGCCGATGTGATGAATCCGGAACCCGAGATCCCCGATGAGTACTGGGCGCTCAGCGCCGCTGTGCAGTCGTATCTGTGGGCACGGCTCGTCGGCATCGGGATCGACCTGGTCGGCATCGCGGAGTTCATGGACTACCCGGGCATGATTCCCGGCACCACGCTGCTCGACTGGGAGACCGGAACCCCCAACCTCCGCTACCGGGCGCTGGCGCTGCTGCTCGAGCACTTCGGGCCGGGAGACCAGTCGGTCACCACCGTTACGGGAATGCCGGGTATGCCCGACAGCCGAGTGCATGCGCAAGGGTTCCACACCGTGTCGGGAGAACGAAAAATTCTGCTGGTCAACAAGACCGCCGATCCCATCACGGTCGCGATCTCCGGTGACACCCCGGACATCGGTCATCTGGCTCAGATCGGCGCTGCCACCACCGACGCTCCGAGCACGGCAACCCTGTCCGAATCGAGCTTCGCGCTGGACGGCTTCGCGACCGCGATCGTCACCTACTGACCGGTCCCACTCACCATGGGCCGGTAGCCCGCACGACTGGTCCCTGTTTCGCCGCGGCGCGCGGTCGACAGCTCGGTTCAACCTGCCTGACCCCCGCCCGGCGCGCCACCGCGTGCGGAACGAGTCCTCGGCTCCGGTGCTGTTGCGGCATGCCGCCGAAGACAACCACGTGGAGAACAGCTCGGCGGTGGGGCGACACGGATCGCCCGCCACACACGCCCAGGCGCGGCCTCCGCCTGAGCCGAGCCCTATTCGGCCCCGCGACTTCGTGCCAAACTTGGCCCGTGAGCGAACCGAACAAGGGCCAGGAACCGGATGACCGTGCGACTCGGGATCGGGGCGACGTCATAGGCGCGGGCATCCTGTGGCTCGCCAAATGGGCGCTGTGTGTTGTCGCGATCGCGGCGGGCGCCTGGGTGCTCGGCTTCCTGGTCGCCAAGCTGTGGGTGGTGATCCTGCCGGTGGCGCTGGCGATCGTCGTCTCGACCGTGCTGTGGCCGCCGACGCGCTGGCTCACCACACACGGCCTGCGGCCCGCCGCGGCAGCATCGATCGCGGTGCTCGGGTTCATCGCGCTGCTGGCCGGGGTCATCGCGCTGATCGTGCCCTCGGTCGTCGACCAAGCACCCGAACTCGCGGACAAGTCGACCGAGGGTGTCAACCAGGTGCGCGACTGGCTGCAAGGTCCGCCGCTGAAAATCCGTGACGAACAACTGGATTCGGCGGTCGACGCGATCGTATCCCGGCTGCAGTCGAGCTCCGAGCAGATCGCGACCGGCGTGTTCAGCGGCGTGAGCACCGCGACATCGGTGCTCGTCGCCCTGTTCCTCGTGCTCGTGCTCACATTCTTCTTCGTCAAGGACGGGCCGCGCTTCCTGCCGTGGCTGCACATCGTGTCCGGCAGTCGCAGCGGCAAGCACCTGGAAGAGGTGCTGAACCGGATCTGGGTGGTACTCGGCGGGTTCATCCGCACCCAGGCGCTGGTCAGCCTGATCGACGCGGTGCTGATCGGGGCGGGTCTGGTGATTCTCGGGGTGCCGCTCGCACTGGTCCTCGCGGTGATCACCTTCCTCGGCGGGTTCGTCCCGATTGTCGGCGCGTTCGTCGCGGGCGCGCTCGCGGTGCTCGTCGCGCTCGTCGGCAATGGGTTCGTCACGGCGATGATCGTGCTCGGCATCATCGTCGCCGTGCAGCAGCTGGAAGGCAATGTCCTGCAACCGGTATTGCAGAGCCGCAGCATGCGGCTGCACGCCGTTATCGTGCTGCTGGCCATCACCGCGGGTGGCTCGCTGTACGGCATCGTCGGCGCCTTCCTCGCGGTGCCGGTCGCGGCCATTGTCGCGGTCATCGTGCGCTACATCGGCGAGCAGCTCGACGCGGCAACCGCCGCTGCGGCGGAGCCCGAAACCGAACCCACTCCCGAATAAGCGCAAGGCCATTGGGAAAGGCCGGCGCACCACTGTTCGACTCAGCCGGAGTGTAACTATCGCCGTCGCGCGGCATCGTTCCTAGCGTCAGTGCATATGACGACCATCCGGCGCACGCCGCTCAACGACATCGCCGATGCCACGGCACGGGCCGTCGCGGACGACCTGGCGAACGCGCTGGTGGTCTTCCGCGCTTCCGGCACACCGGAAGGAACGGTAGGTAGCGCGGTCACTCTCGGCAAGCACACCATTCGTGTGGACGAGCCGCCTGCGCTCGGTGGCGCGGACACCGCACCCAACCCCGTCGAGGTCTACCTGGCCTCGCTCATCGCCTGCCAGGTGGTGACCTACCGGTTCTGGGCCCAGCGGCTCGGCATCACGATCGATGATCTGGCGGTAACGGCCGAGGGCGATCTCGACGTGCGCGGGTTCTTCGGTCTGGACGACGCCATCCGCCCGGGGTTCCAGGTGGTGCGCGTGACCGTGCGGGTCAGCGGACCCGAGACCGAGCAGCGCTACACCGAACTCCAGCAGGCCGTCGACGCGCACTGCCCGGTCCTGGATCTCACCACCGGAGCCACTCCGGTGGACACCACCCTGATCATCGGCTAGCCGAGCTCGACTTCGACCCGATCGCCCACACGAAGGAGGACCTTTCGATGACCGAACCCGACCTGTCCGACAACTGGAGCTTCGAGACCAAGCAGATCCACGTCGGACAGATACCCGACGGCGCGACCAACGCCCGCGCGCTCCCGATCTACCAGACCACCTCGTACACCTTCCGCGACACCGCGCACGCCGCCGCGCTGTTCGGGCTGGCCGAGCCGGGCAACATCTACACCCGGATCATGAACCCCACCCAGGACGCGGTGGAACAGCGCATCGCCGCACTCGAAGGCGGTGTCGCCGCACTGCTGCTGGCCTCCGGACAGGCCGCGGAGACCTTCGCGATCCTCAACATCGCCGGAGCGGGCGACCACATCGTCTCCAGTCCACGGCTCTACGGCGGCACCTATAACCTGTTCCACTACTCGCTGCCCAAGCTGGGCATCGAGGTGAGCTTCGTCGAGGACCCGGACGACCTCGACCAGTGGCGTGCGGCGATCCGCCCGAACACCAAGGCACTCTATGGCGAAACGGTGTCCAACCCGCAGAACCACATCCTCGATATTCCGGGGATCGCAGCTGTCGCGCACGACAACGGCGTTCCGCTGATCGTGGACAACACCGTCGCCACCCCTTACCTCATCCAGCCGCTTGCGCACGGCGCCGACATCGTCGTGCACTCGGCGACGAAGTATCTCGGCGGGCACGGCGCAGCCATCGCGGGTGTCATCGTGGACGGCGGCACGTTCGACTGGACGAGCGGGCGATTCCCCGGTTTCACCACACCCGACCCGAGCTACCACGGCGTGGTCTACGCCGATCTGGGCGCGCCCGCCTATGCGCTCAAAGCACGTGTGCAGCTGCTGCGCGACCTCGGCTCGGCGGTCTCGCCGTTCAACGCGTTCCTGATCAGCCAGGGCATCGAGACGCTGAGCCTGCGCATCGAGCGTCATGTGCGCAACGCCCAGGCGGTGGCGGAGTTCCTTGCGACGCGCGAGGAAGTGATCTCGGTGTCGTATGCGGGCCTGCCGTCGTCGCCGTGGTACGAGCGGGGCCGCAGCCTCGCACCGAAGGGCACCGGCGCGGTGATCGGCTTCGAGCTGGCCGACGGCGTGGACGCGGGCAAGCGGTTCGTCGAGGCGCTGCGGCTGCACAGCCATGTGGCCAACATCGGCGACGTGCGCTCGCTGGTGATTCACCCCGCCTCCACCACCCACTCCCAGCTGACGCCAGAAGAACAGCTCGCCGCGGGGGTGACGCCGGGCCTGGTGCGACTCGCCGTCGGCATCGAGGGTATCGACGATATCCTCGCCGACCTTCGAGCCGGTTTCGCGGCGGCAGGTTCTTGACAGGCCGTGCCCCGGGTCGCTCGATCCGGGGCACGCTCACAGTCCGATCGGTCAGCTGAGCGGACTTCCGCTCAGGGTCCGGAAATTTCCAGGGGCAGACGAGGGCTTCGCCGACTGGTTAGGGTCTTCCGATGCGGACAGCGGGGCGCGCACCCGTTTCGAGCCGGTATTTTCGAGTTCAGGCCCGAAGAGAAGGCAGAAGAAACACAGCCGTGTCCAGTAATTGATGCCTGTCACAGGTACGTCAGACCACAAAATGCGGCATTACCGCGATGTGGTGCGGATTCGGGGATGCGAATCGTCATACGGACCTATTCCTTGACCGATCGAAAAGACCGACCGGAAAAGAATTCGTTGCGATCTTCGCATCCAGAAGACGCCGCAGATCCGAACTAGAAAGGTAGGTAGGAACCCCGGTTCGAAATGAGGTAAGCATGGGCACAAAAACGCCCGGAACATCTGTTCTTCATCCCTTCTACCGCCGCGCCGCCTCCCTCGTCGTCGCGGGGGCGATCCCGCTCTCGGTGGCCGTGTCCGGTGCCGCGACCGCCGCGGCCGATCCACGATCACCCGACATCACCATCCAGATGCCCTTCGGACGGGTACCCGCCATCGCCGCGGTCCCAGCCGCCGATCCCGGCTCCGTGCCGGGGGACGCCGGCACCCCCGCCGACCCCGGCTCCGTACCGGGTGACGTACCTCCAGCACCTCCGGCAACTCCGGAACGTCCTGCGTCGACCGGCCGCAACGACATGAGCACCACCCGGCCGATGCCGGACCCCGGCAAGCTCGCGCCCGTCGATCCCCAGCGCTTGCGTTTCCCCAACCCTCTCGCGCCTGCTCCTCCGGTCGCACTCATCGAAGCCCCCGAGGGCACCCTGCGCGTCGGCAGCCTGATAATCGGCAGGCCGGAATGGTTGAGTCGCGAACAGGGCAAGCAATTCAACGACGCGATCGCGGGCTCGGAAGCGGGCATGGCGCAGGCCTTGGATTCGGCAGGCTTCGAGCCGTCGCGCTCTGACCGGATCGCCGCCGACGTATTCGGCGCCACCACGATCGGCGCGTCGGTAGGCAGCATCGTGGCTGCCCCGGTCGCCTCGATCGGAGCGGGTATCGGCGCGGTCTGCGGCGCCATCGCCGGCATACCGATGTTCCCGACCGGGACGGTGGCCACCACCATTTTCGGCGCTGCCGTCGGCTACGCGTTCGTTGCCTCCCCTGCCATCGCTATCGGCGCGGCGGTCGGTGCGGCGGTCGGCGTCGCCGAAGGCCTTCTCATGCCGCCCACGATTCCGGCCTCATAACCCGACTTCCCGGCAAGACTCCGGTCAGGACACAGATACGGCGGAGTCGATACCCCCTGGATCAATTTCATAGGCCCACGATTCAACCAGGAAGACCCGGTGTCGGCCGGGTCTTCCTGGTTGCTGTGACCACACCGCATGTTTGGCCTCGCTGTGACGGGTTATGGCCCAGGAGACCGGCTGGATAGGGCAAGCCGATCACCGCACGAAGGAGGTTGTGACATGGGCACAGTCGACAAGGCGAAGAACAAGGCCCAGAATCTCGCGGGCAAGGCCAAGGAAAAGGTCGGCGAGACGACCGACGACCAGAGCAAGAAGAACGAGGGCCGCGCCGATCAGACGAAGTCCGACGTCAAGGACGCGGGCGAGAAGGTCAAGGACGCCTTCCGCCGCTGATCGCGCACGGCTGCCAGACCGAGCGGATGGCCGCACGCCGCGGTCATCCGCTTCAGTTACGCAAAACGGCTTTCGGCGCGGCGAACCACTCGCGAATAGTGTTGCGGAACTTCGTCACCCTACGCGCTTCGCAGGGGGCCACCACTCCGTCGGCGTCGATACCCGCCGCCCGACACAGCGCCACCGCGCGCGGGAGGTGTCGCCGCTGGGTGACGATGAGCGCGCGATCGATACCGAACAGTTGTTTCGCTCGCAGGCAAGTCGCCCACGTCGACAGTCCTGCTCCATCAGCGCGGATGAGAGCGAGGTCGACGCCGCGTTTCACCAGATAGCTTGTCATCGAGTCGATTTCATCGCCCGAGGCCCCCGACGCCGCTCCGGACACCAGGATCTCCACGGCCCGGCCCGCGCGCACCAGCTCGATCGCGGCGTCCAGCCGCCCACGCAGATACGCCATCGGCGAACCATCCGGGGCGACCTTCGCTCCGGGCACGATCACCACGGGAGCGCTCGGCGCCTCCTGGGCGGCGAATCGATGCCCGGACGACAGCCGCCACAACCGCAGGTTCGACCCGATAACCAGAAGGGCCGGTACCACCGCGCCGCCGATCAGCACCCACCGTCGACACCCTCCCCCACCGGCCATTTCCTCCCCGTTTCTCGTCATCGGTTCGTTGTGAGCGCGAGAAGCACCGCCCGCATCGACAATACGCAACCCACAACAGCGCCGGATCCCGCTGGTTTCGCGTTGCCGAGCCGTGCTGGTCACGTCGATCCACCCGACCTGTGCACCGCGACCCCCGGCTGGTTCCCGGCCGAGCGTTGGTCAGCTGTCCTCCTCGACGCGCCACAGGACGCTCGGCCACCAGATTCCCCGACCGATGAGGCTGAACAGCGCCGGGATGACCACGGTGCGGACGACGAACGTGTCGAGCAAAATGCCGAGGCCGACCACGATGCCGATCTGGGTTAGCGTGATCAGCGGCAGCACACCGAGCACACAGAAGACCGCGGCCAGCACGATACCTGCGCTGGTGATCACCGCGCCGGTCGCCGACACCGCGCGGACCATGCCCTGGGTGGTGCCGTGCCGCAAGGTCTCCTCGCGGGCCCTGGTGACCAGGAAGATCGTG
The DNA here is from genome assembly GCF_040639505.1 of Nocardia sp. NPDC023852. NCBI lineage: Bacteria > Bacillati > Actinomycetota > Actinomycetes > Mycobacteriales > Nocardiaceae > Nocardia > Nocardia sp. NPDC023852. The sequence goes on along the minus strand of NZ_JBFAAB010000012.1, from coordinate 102,844 downwards.
TAGTCGACGCCGAGTGCGACCAGGAACAGGAACGCGAAGAGCGGAACGCTGATGTCCAGCGCGGAAAATCCGAACACGTACTCGCTGATCCAGCTGCCGAGACCGAGCGCGGCGAGCGCACTGAACACGGTGACCGCGACCAGCAGCACCGAGCCGGGCACCGCACGCAACAGCACCAGCAGCACCAGCAGCACCACGACGAGGACCAATGGAATTATCACCACACGGTCCCGGCTCGCGGCGGATTGGATGTCCAGCGCCTGCGCGTCGGCGCCGCCTACGAGCGCGTCGGCCCCCGGCACCTGATCGACCGCGGCGCGCAGCGCTTCAGTCGTGTCGAACGCTCGCGCGGAGGCCGGTGGCGCATCGATCACGACCGCCCACCGGGCCAGCCCGGTCGGCGAGGTACCTGTCCGCCACGTTTCTACCACGCCCTCGGTTCGTCGGAGGGCTTCCTCGATACCCGTGGCCGAGCCGCTCCTGGCGAGCACGATGGCCGGATCGGACGCGCCGGGCGGGAAATGCTGCGCGAACGTGTCGAAACCCGCCACGGACTCGGCGCGGACGCGGAACTGTTCGATCTGCGGAAGCCCGACCCGCACGGTCAGCAAACCTGCCGCACACCCGGCCAGCACCGCCATCGCACACGCGGCGACCACCGCGGGCCTACGCACCACACCAGCGGCGACCGTGTGCCAGATCCCCTCGTTCATGGTGTCGCGGTCGTCCGCGTGTGGCACGAGCGGCCAGAACACATTCCGCCCGCACAGCGCGAGCACAGGGGGCAGGACGAGCAGGACGAACACGACGGCCACGAGCAGGCCGGCCGAGGCCATAGTGCCGAGACTGCGCGTGCTGGGCAGTGCGGCGAGCAGCAGTACGAGCAGAGCCGCGACCACCGTCACGTTGCTCGCCAGGATCGCGGGTCCGGCCCGGCGCACCGCCTGCCGCAACGCCGCACGGTGATCCGATTCCCGGTGCAGCTCATCGCGATAGCGCGACACCAGCAGCAGCGCGTAGTTGGTTCCCGCGCCGAACACCAGCACGCTCGTGATGCCGGAGGTCGAGCCGTCGAAGGTCAGCCCGGTGAGGTCGGCCAAGCCGGTTCCGACGCCGGTGGCCACCCGGTCGGCCGCGCCGACCACGGCCAGCGGCACCAGCCACAGAACTGGAGAACGATAGGTCGCGATCAGCAGCACCGCGACCACGACGGCGGTCGCCACGAGCAGGAGGACGTTGGCGCCGGAGAACGAATCCGCGATATCGGCGCCGAACGCGGGACCGCCGGTGACCTGCAGGGTCAGCCCGTCGGGCAGCCCGTCCGCCGCCACAGCCCGAATGTCCTCGACGCGGTCGGTCAGGGCGAATCCGGTCAGCTCGGCAGACACCGGCACCTGACCGATCGCCGCTTTCCGATCCGGTGAGGTGATGATCGGCCCCGTGGACGGCTGCCCGGCGGCGCGGGCCGTGGCCGAGGCCGTGGCGGCGCGGTCGTCATCGGTCAGCTCGCCGTTGTCGGCTCGGGTGGCGACCACGATCGCGGCGTAGGAGCCTCCATCCGGAAACTCGGCCAGCGCCTGCTCGACCCGCGCGGACTGCGCCGACGGCGGCAGCGACACGGGCGCCTGCCCGGCTGCTTCGTTCTTCCCCACGGCGCCGATCAGCCCCAGCGACGCGGCGACGACCACCAGCAACAGCACCCAGGACTTGCGGGCGGTCACCAGCGACGCGTACCGATCCCAAGCATTCACCTGGCAACCCTCTCAGCTTCTGAAATATCAAGCAATCGAGGACTCGCCTGCTGACACCCGTGTGCACGCGATGTCGACCGAGAAACCATCCACGCCGGAGCCGAACCGCGACCGACCCGAGGCCGATGAATCGCTACGGCCCACGATCCGGCTGTACCAGATGTCCACAACCCACTACCGGGGCAGCGCGAGCACGAGGCTCGCGCAACCCGGCCGAACCGGCTTGTGCGTCAGTCTCGTAAAGCCTGCTCGCGCAATGATTTCAACGTCTTGGATAAAATGCGCGACACCTGCATCTGCGAACAACCGATCCGCTGGGCGATCTGCTCCTGGGACATGGAATCGAAGAAGCGCATCACGAGCACCTGTTTCTCGCGTTCCGGCAACGCGGCGAGCAGCGGTTTCACCGCCAGGTAGTTCTCAACGGTGCCGAAGTCCGGGTCCTCGGCGCCGAGGGTATCCAGCAGGGAGAAGCCGCCCGACTCCGCCTCGTCGGTATCGGACGCGGCGTCGATCGAGGAGGTTTGATAGGCGTTGCGGGCGATCAGCGCCTGGGTCACCTCGTTCAGGTCGGCGTCCAGTTCCTCGGCGATCTCCCGCGCCCGAGGCATGCGGCCGAGCCGCTGCGACAGAGTCTCGACCGTGGGACCGATCGTGGACTGGATTTCCTTGAGCCGCCGAGGAACTCGCACCGACCACGCGTAGTCGCGGAAATGCCGCCGGACCTCGCCCATGATCGTCGGCACCGCGAACGACAGAAATGTGGAGCCGTGCTGAGGATCGAACCGGTCGACCGCGGCGAGCATGCCCACCCTCGCGATCTGCAGCAGATCCTCGAAGTTCTCCCCGCGACCACTGAACTTTCGTGCGATGTGCTCGGCCAGCGGCAGACACCGGCCGATCAGTTCCGCGCGCACGCTCTCCCGGCGCGGATCGTCCACGGCCAGCGCGGCCAGCTCCGCGAACAGCGGTTCGATGTTGTCGTAGCTGTCGCCCCTACCCGACTTCCGCCTGGAAGCACCGGGAATCGGCTCGTTACTCATTCGAGCCGCCGCGGACCCAACGGAAGTCGACGACAGTCGGGTAGCCGCCTATTGCGGCGTCGTAAGCATCCTGCGACGTGGCGACCGAGTCGGTCAGCGTCGCCACGATGTGCCAGCCGAAGCTGGACTCATCCGGGCTGGAGTCCGACACCGCGACCGAGGCGACTCGCACCTGCACCGCTTCGTCGTCGAAGGAGAACGCACAGTCGATCACCGACCCCTCCACCGCGTCCAGCACCAGCGCGCTGGCGACCTCGTCCAGGGCCAGTCGGATATCGGTCACCTCGTCGATGCCGAAATCGGCCATGAGCGTGACAGTTTCGGCCAAGGCACGCAACATCGCCAACTGCTCCGACTCCGCGGGCACCTGCACGCTGATCGTCCCGGTCCTCGTCGTAGCGGGAGGAGTCCCCTCACTCTTGCTCATGCACCGCTCCCAGAAGTCGCACCGTCGGTCGGAGCGACCAGCCTACGCCCTCGCACCCGCCGGCCCGAAGAGACATGGCACGGCGCGAGTATGTTGCACGGCGCGTCAGGTGGCGAGCGGGCGGCAGGATCTCAGCCGCCTCCGACACCCACCGGCGGCAGACAACGGCGACCGTCCCCCACCTGTTCGACCAAGTCTGCGTACGCGATCTCCATTTCGGCCAGCCGGGTCCACTCCGCATGCATCCGGTCGCCGCCCGGATCATCGTGCATCAGCAGATGGAATGCCCGGGCCGCCACGGCAGCGATCCGATCGATCACCTCGCCCAGGCTCGCGTCGTGCAGGCGTGCGCCCACCGCTGGGCACGGCAGGTGCAGCGTCGCCCACGTATTGATCCGATCGACCAATTCGGCGCGGCGGTTATCGATGTCGGCACTGAGCCGCCGGTCGTCGCGTCTGCGTCCGTGCAACTCGGTCAGTTCACGGGCCCACCGGCTCACCGGTCCGTCCACATGCTGGCCGCCCAGCGCGCACAGCAGGGTGCTCGGGCTCGGCAACGCCGAACCGGTCGCTTTTCCCTCTCGCGCACGCTGGACGAGCATCGACCTACCTCCTCGGCACAACCACACCGATTCCGCGGCCGGTCGTCAGAACCTTCATCAGGATGTTCATTCCGGGTCGTTCACGCGTGGGTCGGCGCCATGCGGTCACGGGCCGTCACAGTGGCGAGGTAAGTTCGAGATGAATGCCGTCCGGATCGAAAAACGCCAAGATGGCGATGCCGAAATCGGTCATCTCGGTGATCTCGCCGTGTTCGATTCCGGCTGCGGCCAGACGGGCGGCCGCCGAGACCAGATCGTCGCGGGAGGGGACGGTGAAGCTGAGGTGGTCGAGCCCGACGCGGTCGGCATCGAAGCGATCCGTCGCGGCCGCCACCGGGCGCAGGCCGAGTAACATCCCATTGGCCTGGAACACCACCCCGCCGAAAAGCTGCATAGGGTCATTGCGCACCACAGGGTCCTCGGGACTGCCTGGAGACTCGGCGGCGATCGGGAATCCGAGGACATCCCCGTAGAACGCTCGGGACCGAGCGATGTCGGTCACCGTCAACCGGACGTGGTGAGTGCCGGTTGTTTCGATCATGGTCACGCAAACTCCCCAGGTGAAGAGGTACGGCGGGCAGGTCGGCCGGACCGGCCCGCGGGCCGGTGCCGAGCCGTGTTCGATGACAGTAGGACAGATTTCCACCAAAACGGAGTGTCGCAAACGACATGTTCGGTACTGTTTCCGACATGGATGTCGCTGTCTTCGTCGTGGACGGCGTGGCCGACTTCGGGTTCGCCGCCCTCCTGGAGACCTTCAGTACCGCAAACGCCGTGCGATCCGAACTCGCCGACCCGCCGCAGCCGTGGCGGGTCCGAACCGTGTCGTTCAAGGCCGACATACGCTCGGGCAACGGCTACACCGTGCCGACGATTCCGCTCGACGAACTCGGCGACGAGTTCGATCTGATGATCGTGCCCGCGGTGAACGTGCTGGCCGCCGAGGCGCTGGTCGAACTCGTCTCCGCACAGGCCAGTCGCCCTGTACTCGATCGCTTGATCGCGGCACGGGACCGAGGTGTGCACCTCGCCGGCGCATGCACGGGAACGTTCTTCCTGGCCGAGGCCGGAGTGCTGGACGGCTCACCCGCGACCACGAGTTGGTGGCTCGGCCCGGCCTTTCGCCGCCGCTACCCCCGCGTCGAGCTGAATGAGGGTCGGACGCTGTGCCGTGGCCGTGGCGTCATCACCGCGGGCGCCTCGCTGTCGCACATGGACTTGGCCCTGTCGATGATCGCCGCGAGGAGCCCCGCGCTGGCCGAGCGCGCGATGCGCTACCTGGCGGTCGGTGCCGGGCGCCCGCAGCGCGAGTTCATCGTTCCCGAGGTCGTCGCCAGGGGAGACTCGATGACCGCCGCGTTCGAACGGTGGGTTCGCGACCATCTCACCGAGAACTTCCGAATTTCACACGCCGCCAAGGCCATCGGTGTCACCGAACGAAGCCTGCAGCGCGCCACCCATTCCCAACTCGGCATGTCGCCCAGCGAATTCGTGCACGACATCCGGCTGGAGCGGGCAATGCACCTGCTGCGGACTACCTCGCTCACCGTGGACGCGGTCGCGGCCAAGGTCGGCTACCTCAACGCCGGCACCCTGCGCGGCCTGTTCCGACGCCGCCGGGGCATGTCGATCTCCGAGATCCGGACTACCCGCATCTCGTACTGACGCGCCTGGTCCGCCCGGCAGCTCGAACCGCAGGCCTGCGTGCGGCGGCGCGTTCCGCCACGAACTCGCCGAACTCATCGCGCGCGGCAGTGCTGGTGGCAACGAAATCCGCGCCTCAGACCACCGATCTCACGATCGATGCTCTGCGCCACCTTCGGAAACCCAACGTTGCACGGCGGCTCGATCGGCGCGGTCGCTGCGCTCACGTACACCGATCATCAGCAGCTCGTCGACTGTTGATTCGTCATTCGTGGCGGATGCGGACGTCATCGTCGCGAAGGCGTCGTGCGCGTCGGTGTGTGGCGGGACCACGAGCAGGACCAGCCTGCAATCCTTCACACCGAGCATTTCGACGGTGTGAGCAGCCCCGTATCGATATCCGGCGCATCGAACCGTCCGGCCGGCGACGACGAGGTCAGCGGGCGTTCCCGCCCATTCGCCGAGCGGGTACGCCACATGATGGACCGGGCCGATCCGGGCAGCCAGGACCGCGAGCAGGGCCGGAAGTTCAGTCACCAGTTCATCACCTTGCGGCCACCACGCTCCGTCGACGTAGCCGGTCTTCGGCGTTGTGTAGCCGTTCTCCGACGTTGAGGGCTTCAACTGCACTCGCAGCGCGGGGTCGCCGTGCGACCGCTTACCGGCGCGGGTCTTGGATTTCGTCATGGCCGGCGCCCCTGTCTCGACCCCGAATCGGCCGACTCGATTCGGATCGGGCGATAACGCGACATGGTCACGCGCGATGTGTCGACAATATGTCGACCGTAGCGGCCACGGCCGGCCCGGCGTAACGCTGTACGCAACCCGCTTCGTCCGAGTGAGCGATCGGTATCGGAGGCATCGGCGCCGTCGAACTTGCGTTCCGAAGCGGTCTCGGGTGCGTCGTCGGAGGTGGCGATCAGGAAGCTGTCCGGAAGGGCAAGTTTGTGAATGGTGCGCAGGGTCAGCAGGTACTGGCGAAGTAAGGACCCGGAGGTGTATGGCAGGTCATATTTATCGCACAGTGCCCGCACTCGAACGGCGATCTCGGCGTAGCGGTTGCTGGGCAGGTCGGGGAACAGGTGATGCTCGATCTGGTAGCAGAGGTTCCCACTGAGGAAGGCGAGTAGCGGTCCCGCGGAGAAATTCGCGGTGCCCAGCATCTGTCGCAGGTACCACTCGGGTTTGGTTTCGTGCTCCACGACGGTGGGTGCGAACTTCTCTGCGCCATCGGGGAAATGACCACAGAAGATCACCAGATACGCCCACAGATTGCGCATGATGTTGGCGCTCGCGTTCGCGGCGAGCGTTCGCCGCCAGCGGCGCCCGCTGAACGCGGGGAACAGGACATAGTCCTTGCCGGCCTGCCGCGCGATCTTCTTGACCAATTCCCTGATCTGGGCGGATTTCTGGGCGGGGGTCGCGGCACGGTCTCGTTCGGAGTACAGGTCGTGCACCGCGATACCCCATTCGAAGGTGGCCGCCAGCAAAAGATTCTGTAGCGGCTGCAGCAGGTGTGCTGGTCGCCATCGCTCGTCACGGGTCACACGTATTACGCCGAAGCCGATGTCCTCGTCCATCCCGAGAACGTTCGTGAAGACATGGTGGCGGTAGTTGTGCGCATAGCGCCACTGCGACGACAAGCCCGCCATGTCCCACTCCCACGTGCTGGAGTGGATTTCCGGATCGTTCATCCAGTCCCATTGGCCGTGGCAGACGTTATGGCCGAGTTCCATGTTCTCGATGCTCTTCGCCGTCGCCAACCCCGCTGTGCCCAGGAGCCAACTGGCCTTGGTCCGGCCGAAACAGATTGTCAACCTCGCGGCGGCGTCGAGTATCCGCTGGAACGCGATCGTGCGGCGGATGTACGTCGTGTCCCGCGCACCGCGCTGATCCAGAATGTCCTGTCGCATCGCATCGAGTTCACGACCGAGCGCCTCGATATCGGCGGCGGTCAAATGCGCGTACACAGCGACTTGCGTGATTGCCATGCTTCATGTCCCCAGTTCCTAGTGCTCGCCGAATGACCGGCGGATGAATTCGGCACGCTGCCGCTGGTCGCGACGAGGACAGGTCAGCGCTGAAACACACCTCGCAGCTTGCCCATGGCTCGCTCGAGGGTGCCGCGAGTCGGCCTGCCACCGCTGTCGGTGCGGCGACGGCTGTTTTCGTCAGTTCTGGCAAGCAGTTTCTGCGTACTCGCCTGCACTGCCCGCAACCAGTACGCGATCTTGTTCTCGATAGCCATAGGCGTATTCCAACCTCTGCGCGTTCCGGTGACTGATCCACCGGAACGAAGCGGTATATGCACAGCATATGGGCCAACTACGTTGTATGTCTACAGTGTAGACTTGTGCACAATGCTGGACCGAACCCGTGAGGCGATGGATTCGATGGATCGAATCAGTGCCGGATCAACCGACTCCACAGACCTTCCGGAACATCGCGCCGACCGTGAGAGCAACCGGAACACCCCTCTGACGCGCGCCGCGATGCTGGCCGCCGCACTCCAAATGATCGACCGTGACGGTATCGATCGACTGTCGATGCGGCGTCTGGGCCAGAAGCTCGGCCGTGACCCGATGGCGCTCTACCGGCACGCCGCCAACAAGGCCGCACTCCTCGACGGGGTCGCCGAGACCGTGCTCGCGCAACTGACGGTCGACACCACCGACCCCGACTGGCGCCACCAACTACGAATCGTCGCGCGCGACTTCCGCGAGCTGGCAGTTGCCCACCACAACTTGGTGCCGCTGCTGGTCACCCACCCGCTCGCCACCCCACTCGGATTGCGGCCGCTGGGTACCCTCAGACCACTGGAACACATCCTGGATCTGCTCACCCATGCCGACTTCGACAGCGGCGATGCTCTGCATATCTACCGGGCGCTGTTCGGATTCCTCTACGGACACATCCTCAACGAGTTGCAGGAAATCGTCGAACGCCCGGACGAAGCAACCGACCTGCTGCACCTGAGTCTGCACCGGCTGCCGATCGGCGAATTTCCCCTGCTCCGCGAACTCGCACCGGCGCTGGCCGCCTACGACGGCGCCGCCGAACTGGAATGCGGCCTCGACATCCTGATCGCCGGACTCGGCAACACTATAACACCGGCCGTTACGCGGCCGAGACAGGAGCGTCGACCATGACTCCACGACAGACCATAACCGATTCCAGTCGGCGATCAGCGCCCATAGGGCGGCTGACGCTGCTACCCGCGCCGGCAGCAGAATTACCGTGCTGGTAAGCCCACCGCGCACCGATGCCGACTGCGCGCACATGAGCATGACGGATACGGCCGACCAGTCGGCACACCGACCATCGGCGATCCACTGGCGGTCGTAGACATCGAAACCATTGGCGCACAACAGCTTTGGGATTCCAAAGGCGAAGCCGGAGCACGCGGAGCCGGTACGGTCATCCGCCGTGGTGGCCGAGCAATGTGGAGGCGAGTCCGCTGAACAGGAGGTCGAGACCGCGTTCCAGTTCGGCGGCGCCGTCGTAGGCGGCCAGCGCCGGTGCGAGTTCGCGGACCAGCGGGAATTCGCCGATCGGCAGCCGGTGCAGACCCAGGCGGAGCACTTCGTCGGTCTCTTCGGGCTTCTCCACGATTTCCTGCAACTCGTTGAGGATGTGTCCATAGAGGAACCCGAACAGCACGCGATAGATGTGCAGCGCATCGACTCCGGAGAAACCGGCGCGAGTCAGTAGCGTGAGCGTATCTTCCAACGGCCGAACCATAGACCGGGGCCGCAGCCCCAAAGGCGTCGACAACGGCCGGGTCGCCAACAACGGCACCACCTTCGGATGGGCCAGTGCCAGCCCGCGGAAATCGCGGGCTACAACCCTCAACTGTCCAGCCCAGTCCGCATCGGTCGCGTCTACCGACAACTGCGCGAACACGATCTCCGCGACGCCGTCGAGCACAGCGGCTTTGTTCGGCACATGCCGATAGATCACCATCGGATCCCGACCCACCGCATCGGCCAGTCGCCGCATCGACAACCCGTCGACCCCGTCACGATCAACGATCTCCAGTGCCGCTGCCAAGACCGCAGCCCTGGTGACTGGATTGTCACCCCGGCGGTGGGTTCCGGTTCGGACATGCGCGCGATCGATCGGCGGTTGGGTCATGGCGGAACTGTCTCCATCCCTGTCGACGCACTGTAGACAGGCAGTGTAGCCCTACAACGTTGACATGCCGATGCGAGCGGACGTCTACTGTTACCAGACCTACTGGCAGTACTGATAGTTCGGCTGAGACCCATCTGGCGAGTCGCCTACGACCTGGCAGGCTGGTCGTCGGCACTCCGGCAGTTGACCGTCGGCGATCGCGCGATCCGGCTCGACACCTATCCACTTCAGCTCTGGAACACGATGTATGTCTTCGGCAGCGGCAGTGGCTTGATCGTGCTGCGGGCAATTCCCTCGGCGACCGGAGACGAACCCACGCATTCGGCCCTGATGGCTGCTGTCGATCGGGGCCAGCCGCCACCTCCGGGCGACAGCGGCCGACGATCACAAACGCTCATCGAGCCATTCGCGGATAACCTGGGCCGTCTGTGCCGAATCCGGGCCTACCAGGCCGAAATGGTCTGATCGCACGGTACGGACATCATGTGTCCGTTCGAAGGGTTTCGTCAGCCAGCGAGCCGGGTCGGGCGCACCCGGAACGACCGGTTTCGAGGCCTGAACGAAGAGCACCGGCACATCCAGCGGAGCGAATTCCATGCCGGACATCGTCGCGAGCCAGCGGCCCATCGCGGAGAGCCGGTCACTGGTGATCCCACCGAAACCCTGGGAATCCGCGAACATCTCGCGCAGGATCGCCTCAGTCGGCACCGTAGGGTCATCGATCCGGAAAGTGTCGATCATGATCACCGCGGACGGCCTGGCCTGCTGAACTGTTTCCAGGTGGCGGGCCGCCGCATACGCCAGAGCGCCGCCCGAGGAGTATCCGAGTAGGACGAAGGGCTCGCCCGCAGCGGCCCGATGCACGCTTTCGGCCACCGCGGCGACCGCGGCTTCGGCGGAAGCCGGAAGCTTCTCTCCCGAGACGAACCCCAGGAGGGGCACCGCCGAGACACGCATAACGCCCTGGAAATGTGCGGCGAGCCTCGCATGCTGGTGAACGCCGCCGTTCGCCATCGGCGAGCTCACGGCGATGAGTCGCACGCGTCGCGGTCCATCGGCCAGAATCGTCGGTGCGGGAAGGGAGTCGAGATCGGCGAGCGCGCCGAACGATGGCCGAAGGTCCGCCACCGCACGCATCAGGCCGAAGGCCGCAGCCGGGTTGCCCACCGCGACCGCATGCTGGATCACCGTCCGGACGGACTCGTCGTACCGCGGTAGTGGCGCGATCGACTCCGGCCCGGGAACACTCGGCTGTTCGATCAGCTCGTCGAACACTCGCCTGGCCAGTGCAGCGGGAGTCTCGGCCTCGAATACGGTGATAGGCGGCAACCGGAGGTCGATGACCTGGTTGAGCGTGTCTTGCAGCTCCGTCACGGTCAGCGAGTCGAAGCCGATTTCCAGGAACTTGTGATCCGCCGCCACCGCCGACGGATCATGGTGGCCCAGCAACGCAGCGGCGCGGGCACGCACCAGGTCCTCGATGAGCCGAACCTGCTCGGCCTTGTCGCGCCCGGCGAGCTGACCGCGAAAAGAGCCCGACGGTGCGGCAGCGGCGGTCCCTGTTGCCTGCACCGTACCGGTGTCGACCAGTTCACGGTCATCGGTGGACTGCGGCCCGGCCGAGTCCCGCGTGACGTCCTGTCGACCGGGTCTGGCGGGCTGCCTCGTTTTCGTTCGGCCGAGCCAGAAATGGCTGCGCTGGAACGGATAGGTGGGCAGGTCGATCTGGCGGACTCCGCAACCGTCGAAGAACCTCACCCAGTCGACCGGTAGCCCCCGAACATACGCCCTGGCCAGCGAAGCCGCGAACTGGCCGATGCCACCCTGGCCACGCCGCAAGGTTCCCACGGCGAGGCCTGCTTCACCCACCGTCGCGCCGATCGCGGCGGTGAGCACCGGATGGGGGCCGACCTCGATGAAGTGGCTGAACCCCGCCGACGCCACAGTATGCACCGTCGACGCGAACGACACAGGCTGCCGCAGATTGTCATACCAATAGCGGGCGCCGGCCTCGGGGCCCGCCATCAGTTTGCCGGTGACTGTCGAGTACCAGGGAATACGGGCGCCCAGCGGGCGCAGGTCGGACAGGTCTGCCGGCAGGCGGTCGCGGAGGGGCTCGACATGCACCGAGTGCGACGCGAAGCCGATCGGCACGACGTGGGTCGGCACGCCGACCTCCCGGAAGTCCGCCGCCAGCGCGGTGACGGCGTCGGCGTCGCCCGCCACGACCGTCGTGGAAGGACCGTTACGCGCGGCGATGCTCGCGCCCGGGTGACCGGAGATCCGTTGCTCGACGTCGTCGGCATCCGATTCGATGGACAACATCTGACCGCTCAGACCCGCGCACAGCGCGCCACGGCAGACGATGGCCCGGACGGCGTCGCGCAGCGAGAGTACGCCGGCGACGTGCGCGGCGGCGATCTCGCCGAAGGAGTGGCCGATGACCGCGTCCGGCACAACCCCGTGCCGCTGCCACAGCCGCGCCAGCGAGACCGTCACCGCGAACAGCACGGGCTGAACGACTTCGGTTCGGCGCAAGGCGGATTCGTCCGCGATCACCTCGGTCAAAGACCAGTCGACGAACTCGCTGAGCGCCTTCTCACACTCGGCCATCGCGTCGGCGAAGACCGGGGACGAACCGAGCAGCTCGGCCCCCATCCCGGCCCACTGCGCGCCGTGCCCCGGGAAAACGAACACGATACGGCCGTGGAGATCGGCGCGACCTGTCACCGCACCACTCGGCGTCCACGACGCCAGTGCTCCCAGGTCGTCGCGATCGAACACGACCGCCCGATGTTCGAGCCTCGCGCGGGTGGTGGCCAGTGCGTAGCCGACGTCCGTGGGCGTGGCACCTTCGCTGAGAAGGGAATCCAATCGTTCCGCCTGAGCGGCCAAGGCCTGTTTCGTCGACGCCGAGAAGACCAGCGGCACCACCGGCGCCGACGTGCGTGTGACGGCGGCTGCTTCGGCTGTGTCTTCTTCGGTGGGTGCCTGTTCGATGATGACGTGTGCGTTCGTGCCGCTGATCCCGAACGCGGAGACGCCTGCGCGGCGCGGTCGTCCGGTCTCCGGCCACGGCACCGCGTCGGCGGCCAGGCGTACCGCTCCTGTTGCCCAGAGCACATGTGGCGACGGCTCATCCACATGCAATGTCTTGGGCACCACCCCATGCTGGATCGCCATGAGCATTTTGATCGTCCCGACGAGGCCCGCGGCGGCCTGCGAGTGCCCGAGGTTCGATTTCAGCGAGCCGAGCAGCAGGGGCTGTGCCCGGTCGCGCCCATAAGTCGCCAGGATCGCGTTCGCTTCGATCGGGTCGCCGAGTGTCGTCCCCGTGCCGTGCGCCTCGACCGCGTCCACCTCAGACGGCTCGAGCCCGGCATCGGCCAGCGCTTGCCGGATCACCCGCTGCTGCGCCGGGCCATTCGGCGCGGTCAGCCCATTCGAGGTGCCGTCGGAGTTGACGGCCGACCCGCGAATGACGCCGAGCACGCGATGGCCCGCCCGGCGCGCATCCGAGAGACGCTCGAGCACGAGCACACCGACCGCTTCTCCCCAGCCCGTCCCGTCTGCCGCGGCCGCGAAGGGCTTGCATCTCCCGTCGGCCGCGAGGCCATTCTGTTGGGCGAATTCCACGAAGGTGGCCGGTGTGGACAACACCGTCGCACCACCGACCATCGCCAGTGAGCATTCCCCCTCACGCAGCGATCGGGCCGCGAGATGCAGCGCCACAAGAGAAGACGAGCACGCCGTGTCCACGGTGAGAGCCGGGCCGTGTAGTCCGAGTACGTAGGAAATCCGGCCGGACGCCACACCGCCGGCATTACCGGTCATGGCGCCGATGTCGGAATTCTTGACCGTCTCATACGTACGCGGCACGTAATCCGAGGCCATGATGCCAACGAAGACGCCTGTGTCGCTGCCGCGCAACGAGACCGGGTCGATCCTCGCGTGCTCGAGCGCCTCCCACGCCGTTTCCAGCAGCAGCCGCTGCTGGGGATCCATGGTGACGGCTTCGCGCGGCGAGATTCCGAAGAAGGCGGGATCGAACCAGGCGGCGTCCAGGAAACTGCCGCGACGCGCATACGTGGCGTCCGGGTCGACCTCCCAGCCACGATCGGTGGGGAAGTCACCGATCGTCTCCCGCCCCTCCGCGAGCAGGTCCCAGAACTCGGCGGGGGACGCGACGCCGCCCGGCAACCGACATCCCATGCCCACGACGACCACCGGGTCGTCTTCGGCAGGTCGTGGCCGGATCGGCATCGCCAGGTCGAGCCGGTCCCGAGTCGGGCCTGCACCGAGAAGGGCGCAGAGGTGGCGGGCGAGCAGATTCGGTGTCGGCAGGTCGTAGGCGATGGTCGTCGGCAGGTCGAAGCCCGTGGTTTCGGCCAAGGCGGCGCGTAACCGGACCGCGGTGAGTGACTTCAGGCCGTAATCGGTGAACACCTGGCCCGGCCCGATCGGCTTGGGTGCCTCTAGCACCGCGCCGACTTGTTCGCGCACCAATTCCAGAGCGTGCCGCAGCCGTTCGGAGGGTGGTAACGCCCGCAGCCGCTGCGCCCAGGGCGACTGCGTCCGCGCGCCACCGCGCTGCAGCATCGCGACGAGCTGACTTCGCGCGATCTTGCCGGTCGGCGTGCACGGCATCTCGTCGAGCACGACCAGTTCGACCGGGATCTTGTACTCCGCCACGCCTTTGGCCGCCAGATGTCCGGCAACGTCGTCGAGGGTGACCGAGGCGCTCGCACGCAGTGTGACGACCAGACACGGATACTCGCCCAGACGATCGTCCGGGCGGCCGACGACGGCGATCGAGCCCAGTCCCGCCATGTCGTCGAGTAACGTCTCGATCTCCGGCGCGCCGAATTTCACGCCGCCGACATTGATGACCTCGACGTCCCGGCCTCGGAAAGCCACTGTGCCGTCGTCGTTCATGCTGGCGCGGTCGCCGGTCCGCAGCCAGCCGTCCGCGGTCAGCGCGGTCCGGGTCAGCTCGGGATCCTCGAAATACCCGGTGAAGAGAAAAGGGCTGCGGAACTGCAGCTGGCCGGTCTCACCAGGAGCACACGGGCCACCGTCGTCGTCGACCACTCGCACCGCACCGCCGGAGATCGGGCGGCCGACACTGGTGGTCGCCGCTTCCAGCGGATCACCCGGCCGGGTGAACAGGCCCGCCCCCAGCTCGGACATGCCCCATTGGGCGATCACTTGCGCCCCCAACAGTCGGCGGGCGTCTTCGATGAGCGTCGCGGGTACGGCGGCGCCGCTGGCCCGGACCTCGCGCAACCGGACTTCACCCGTGCCGGCGGAGGAACCCAGCCGGGCTACCACATCGCGGATCTGGGCCGGCACCGCGAACAGCACCGTCGCCTCGGTGATCTGTGCCAGCCGGAGGTACTCCCCCACATCCCAGCTGGTCAGCAACGCCTGGCGGCCTCGGGTCACCAAGCTGAGGTGGACCGAAAGGAGGCCGAAAAGGTGCGTGAAAAGGCTGCCGCTGAGGATCGTGTCGGTGCCACGGGCCCCGGCGTCGGCAGCGACCGCGACAGCGTTCGAGACGAGACCGTCGTGGGTGTGCACGCAGATTTTCTGGCGCAGCGAGGTGGTGCCGGACGACGGGAGAAGCACAAACCGGTCGTCCGGCGCCACATCTGTCGGCAGCGGCGCGGTCCCCGCCCACCGCAGCACGACCTCCTCGAGCGACAACACGTTGCTCAACGGATCGTCCACGTCCCCGACCACCAGCACATGGTTCAGTGCAAGGAATTCCCCGCGAAGTTCTGGCATGAGTTCGCGCCGACGGTCCGCGGTGACGACCACCGTGCCGGCCCGTGTTCTGGCGAGGAGCGAGCGCAGCTCGTGCACCCCGAGGCCGATGTGCAGCGGGAGCATCACCGCGCCCACAGCCGCGACAGCGATGTGAACGATCAGGAACTCCCAGCAGTTGGGCAGGTGTACTGCGACTACATCGCCCTTCCTGATTCCCAGGTCCTGCAGCCCGCGGGCCAACGCGTCCGCCTCCGCACGCCACCGCGTCCAGGACCGGTATCCGCCGTCGGCAAACACCGCCGGTTCATCACCCCCGGCCTCGGCGGCGGCGTTGAACAGCGAAGGAAGTGTGTACCGCGGAGGCACTACGGAGCCCATCCGCCTTCGGGGACCGTCATCGTGAATGCGCCGCAGCCGAAACTCAACCCGAATGCCACGAGAATGCCCTGGCCGGCCGGACGGTACACCGGCTCCGCCAGCATCAACGGAACCGAGCAGCCGAGGGTGTTGCCGTAGTCGCGCAGCACCCGATACGACGAGACGACCACCTGATCGTCAGGGTCGAGGCCGAACCCCTTGCACAACGCGTTCAGGATGCGCACGCTGCCGGTGTGCATGAGCAGCACCGAGGCATCCGCCGGCGAGGCCAGTTCGCAGGACTCCTCCTTCAGCGCCATCCGCACGGTCTCCCTGGCATAGAAAGCTCCGCGCGGCGTGACGAGAGGACTCAGGGTGTACGCCCGGCGCCCCTCCACCACGGGAAGATCCGAGCCGCCGTCGGGTACGGTGCCGAGTTCGGCGTCCTCAGGCACGTCGTTCGTCAGGTTCGCCACCGGACCGAACGAGGGTCCATCCCCCTCCGCGCCCAGCACCATCGCCACGGCGGCGTCCGCGAACAGAAAGCCGTGCATCACGTTCACGGTGTCCTGACGCTCGTCCAGGCCTACCTGGGAGAAATGCGAGTAGAAGCCCGGGAGCGGTGGTGACAGCGGTGTGGTGGCTTCGGCGAAGCAGACCAGAACCCGCTTTCCGGGGTGGCATGTCAGATACCAGCGCGCCGTGTCGACGGCCTTCGCCATCGCCGAGCAACCCATGTACTCGATACTCAGGTTCTGCGCGGTCCTCGGCAGTTCCGGCATCCGCGCAAACATGTCGCACACCAGGCTCGGCACCAGTCGGCCGGGGCTGCTCGACACACCGAGCACCAGACCGATCGTCGCCACCGGAATATCGGCCTTGGCAAGGCATTTGCGGGCCGCCCTGACCGCGAGATCGACCACGGCGATACCACGTTCCGGTTCTGCGCCTCGAAAGAGAACGTCCGGATAGTTGGCGAGGACGGAGTGCCTCTTCTCGACCCCCAGGCTGCCGAGCATCGTCTCCAACTTGTCGGACAGATGCCCGCGGCCCGCGGCGAGCAATTCCTCGGTCGAATGCACCGAACGCGGAAGTTCGGTGGCGATCCCGATGAGGTGGGGATCAATGGTGGCGGTGGCCATGCTCAGAGGATCCGATCTTCCACCGGAAGCTCGAGCTCGCCTCGGCCGAAGTTCGCCAACGCCCGCTCGGCGGCATTGGCGAGGTGCAGGCTTCCCGCGTGCGCGTCGCGCCAATGGCGTTCCACCACATTGGGAGTATGTGCCCCTCGGCCACCGGAAATCCTGAAGAGCAGCTCGATCGCTTCTACCGCGCGCTCGGTGCCGCGTACCTGATCGCGGCGGGCGCGTAATCGCAGTTCGATCGGGATATCCTCGCCCGCTTCGGCGTAGCGCAGTTCCTCGGACAGGTTGCGATCCATTTGCAGGATCGCGGCGTCGATCTCCGACGCGGCCCGGGCAATGTGCACATGAGTAAAAGGATCGGTGGCGATGGCACGCTGCCGCATTCGCTCGAGGTACGCCGCATAGGCGCCCTGTGCGGCACCGATGACCGGCGCGGCGACGCCGCTCGGCAAGATGCTTGTGAAGGGAAGCCGATAAAGTGCGGGGACATCGGACGGCACGCCGCCGAGTTCCGCATTGTGAAGCTCCGCATCGTGGGTCCGGTGGACAGGCACGAACGCCTTGTCGATCACAATGTCATGGCTGCCGGTTCCGGACAGACCGACCGCATGCCACACATCGTCGATCCGATAGTCGCCGCAGGGCACCAGCAACGTCAGGTGGATACCCGGTGCACCGTCGACGCCAGGCGCCAACGCACCCACCATGACCCAGTCGGCGTGATCACAGCCGGACGAGAACCCCCATCGGCCGGACAGTTCGAACCCTCCGTCGACAGGTGTCAACGTACCCG
The DNA here is from genome assembly GCF_040639505.1 of Nocardia sp. NPDC023852. NCBI lineage: Bacteria > Bacillati > Actinomycetota > Actinomycetes > Mycobacteriales > Nocardiaceae > Nocardia > Nocardia sp. NPDC023852. Next base: position 85,179 of record NZ_JBFAAB010000012.1, on the reverse strand, counting down.
CCGGCACATAGGACGTCGAAATCAAGGCGTCGGGGTTATGGCTCCAGACGTCATGCTGGGTTTCCAGCGGGAACAGTGCCAGCTGCCATGCATGCGTGCCGAATACCGAGGCGACCCACCCCGTCGACGGGCAGGCCGCCGCGATAGCTCGAATGACTTCGAAGAACTTTACCGGCGATGACTCGTCGCCACCGAAACGGCGGGGCTGCAACATTCGGAAAACGCCTGCGTCGGCCAGTTCGCGGATCGTGTGCTCTGGCACCCGCCGCTGCCGCTCGGTATTCGCAGCCCGCTCCCTGATGTCCGGGACGAGGTCCCGAACTCGCTCGAGCAACTTGCCATTGGTCATAGCCGTTCCTGATAAGTCTCTGATCGGCCACGCGGCTGATTTCAACGAAGCGTGGAACACCTTCGTGAGCAGGGAATTCCACTCCTATGGACACTTCCACTGACGGATCTTGCCATAGCGTGCCCCAAGGCGCTGGCCAAGCCTGGTGGGACGCACAGATATAGCGAAGGAACTGCGTCGTCCACTCGCTCGGCTTCTGCGCTGCGCAGCGTCTTCAGGATCTAGGTTTCGCGTTGCGGGAGTCGATTCCACCCGGAATACTTCGCACTGGCAGATTTCCGCACCAGTTCTTCACGCTGCGCCGCGCTGGAATTGCTTCACCGGACGGGGCCCCGCACGATGGAACTATCAGATGTCGATAGTGTCGAAGCCTCCGCCGTCGGGGCCGACGGCCTCGATGCGACGGACAGCGCCAGACTGACCCGGTTGGTCGAGTACATCGCGTCCTTTTCTCCGCGGGTCATTCTTTCGACCTTGTTGGCACTGGATCACGGCGACGAGTCGCAGGGCTCCCTGTGGGATCGATGTATTTTCGATCATGGTGCGGTCTTCTTGTTTCCGACGGATGCCGAGGCCATGCGCAAGCACCTCGCAACGGCCGGCTTCCGGCTGGGCGCGACGGTGCCGAGCGTCGTCGTCCAGCGACGGGTCTGCACCCGTTACGGACTCGACTCGGACAGCTATCGCATTCACATAGTGCACGCCCGACGCCGACACCCGGGCAGCCCCGGCCGCGAGCAGCGGATCGAGATTTTCTTCCCAGTGACATCGGCCGCCCACCCGTTGGCGCGCGAGGACGAACGGCGCCACAACCGAGAGACCCACTTCGCTTTCGCCGTAGAGGGCTTGGACTCGAGCACCTATCTGACGATGCGGCGCGAACTCGCGGAGTCGGCGGGCATGGTCCCCGACGGCGGCGGATTCAACCCGCACGACCGCAACCACGGCCCGGGCTGCTCCACGTTCTATTTCGCGGGTCCGGGAACGATGGGCGAACACCCATGGCCCCGTCGCCTGGAGCTGGTGTGTGGCGGACGACTCGAATCCGCACTCGCCGCCCACAGCGCACCGCGCCCGTGACCGGACGGCGCCTTCGACTATGTGAGTTCGGTCGCGGCACCAACCAGTACTGCGCGGACACGCCATCCGTCGAAATGGACGCCGCCTACTACACTCCACAACCCGCCGGGCGGTCACACCAGCAAGTCTCCGAACTCACCGGAGGATTCAGCTTGTCGTGAATTCAGAAGGTGGTACACGGAATGGGGAAGGTTCGGACTCGGTATGGCGACAACAGGAAATGCGCACCGTCGACGAAGGCAAGGTCGTTGTTCCGCAAGTCGGCCAGCAACATCAACTCATCGCCGGTCAGCTCATCGACACGGGTTGCCGCGGCCAGCGCACGGAACCGGGTGGCGTGCGGCTCATCGAGTGTGGCGCGAAAGCTCGCTTCGGCTCGGCGAATGTCCCTGATAGCCACGAAATCCGGTCCGTACCGGTAAGAACAGAGGCCGACCTGGTGGCGTTCCAGCCACCGCGCCAGCGTCTGTTCCGCGGTGCGGCTCTCCGCGCGCGCGGGCGGCGGCAAATGCACAACGTCGTCCAGCTCGGACGGCACCGCGGAGCCAAGTGTCCAGTCCATTCGAACACCGGCCTCCATCGCCGCGCCCAGCAATCGCAGCACTGCGAAGTCGTCCGCCCCACCACCGAATCGCACCGGATCGGCGATGGTGACGACCTGGCCGAACCGGCGGGCATCGGCGACCGTCGCGGCCGGCTTCGTGAGGTCGGCGACGACGGTTTCCGGCCACCGGGCCAGTGGAGCGGTCATGTCGGCGCCTCGAGGCGCACCAGCACCGGCTCCGGTTGTTCCGGCCGCACGATCGAGCGTTCGATCCCACCCGGCGTAGTCGCCAATCCGAGCCAGCGTCCACCTTCGGTGAACACCAGCCCGTTCGCCAGTTGCGCGGCGAGCCATTCCTCCAGTTCCGCCTCGCCCCAAGGGAACCCAGCCGAGGCGAGATTGCGGTGCAACGCGGGGATGGTGCGGCCGTGCTCCAATTCGGCCCAGGTTTCCCGCTCCCTCGGGTCGGTGAACACGTAGTCGTCCGCCGCCCAGCCGAACCGGCGATCCCTGATGATCAGCACGCCGTCGATATCTCTACGCAGCAAGGAACTCGCCGAATAGTGCGCTTGCCATACATCAATCGCGGAGTTCAGTGGGGCAACCTGCTTTTCGGTGATCCCCTGATCCGGAGTGTCGAACTCATAGACGAGGTCGGCGAGCACCCGCCGGTCGAGGTCGTACACCGCACGGTATCGCTCAGCGGGGCCCCTTTCGGAGAAGCCGATGGCCGGTTCGTCGAAATTCGGCGAGAATCGTTCGAGCACGATCCGGGCCGTTCCGCTCGGCGGCTGAAGGTGCACCAGCGCGGGGATCTGGTCGATTACCCTGCGGTAATCAGCCTCGCGTTCGCCCGGAAATCCATACAGCCAGCTCCATCCGACGGTGATCCCCTCGGTTTCCAAGTCTCGCAAGGCGCGCACGCTGCGCACTCCACTGATGCCCTTGTCCATTCTCCGCAACACATCGTCCACAAGAGACTCGATGCCCGGCTGCACACTCCACACCTTCGCCGCCCGCAGAGTCGCTGCCTGTTCCGCGGTGATGTTCGCCTTGATCTCGTAATGCACTCGCAAGTCGATGTCCATCGCGGCAATTTCCGGGAGCGCGGTACGCAGATAGGAGACATCAAGGATGTTGTCAACCACCGTAACATCCAGTGTGCGGTGCTTGCGCACCAAGTGGTCGAGTTCGGTGACGAACCGGGACGGCTCCTTCGCCCGGTACGTCATGGTCGACCCGTTCAGGCCGCAGAAGGTGCAATGATGTTTCTCGCCCCACCAGCAGCCACGCGAACTTTCCAGCACCAACTCCGGTTCAGTGAACTCACTAACCACACTGTTCCCGTAGGTTTGAAACCAATCGTCGAACAATGGGACATGCATATCGGCGGGACCCACCGGGCTGCCCCTGTGATCGTTCACCTGCTGCCTGCCATCGGCGTCCCGCCAACACAGTCCGGCAATCGACCCGAGCTCGCCATGGTTCGAGCAGAGAGCGCCGAGCAGTTTTGGGAAGGTCAAGTCGGATTCGCCGCGCAGCACTAGGTCGACGAATTCGAACTCCCGGTGCAGCGTGGCACCCATGATCCCTTCGCAATTGTAGCCGCCGAACAGGGTGCGAACTTCCGGTGCGCGTTGCTTGATTCGTTTCGCCACGGCCAGGCTCGGGACGTTTTGATTGAACGTGGAGGTGAACCCGACGATCTCCGGGTCCATGGCCAGCACCGCGTCGGTAACCGAGGAGACGAAATCGTCAGCCAGTTCCCGCATCCGGGAGATCAGATCGAAATCGATCCGGTGCCGCCGCGCGTAGTGCGTCATCCGCTCGATCCCGAAGTCCTGGCCGTTCAACGCGCCGGCGAACACCCATTCGCCGAGCGCGTGCACAAACCCGCCATCAGAGATGGTGAGATAGTCGCGAACTGCGAAACCGGCGTTCAGGAGGATCTCGGCCCAGCGGATATTGGCGTAATACGCGGCGGGCTCGGGTAGGCCGTGCGTCACACAACTCGTCTTCAGCAGGCCAAGCGCAAGCGACGGGCGGGTCAGCTCGTGCCATGGCATGCAAACCAACACTGTGCGCGGCGAACTCTCGATAGTCACACGTCACCGGCTTGCACTGCGGCCCGGTGAATTGCGGCGATCGCGTGATAGCAGTAGTTCGCCACTGCGGGTGTTGGTACTCGGGGCAGGTTACCGAGCGCGTCCACCTTATTCTCGGTTCTCGTGTTGTTGAGGTGCCGGGCCGCTGCCAGCACCACCAGCACCACCAGCTCGTAGTGCACCTTGAGTCGTCCGGAGCACTCGCCGCCTACACCGCCATGCCGAGAGCAACGCGTTCCATGGCTGCACTCCACGATGCCGGGAATGGCCTCGCTGAGTTGGTCGTCTACATCTTGGGCGGCGACGCCGTAGTGCCGCCGCCAGAGGCCCTCGAGTAGATGCGGCCTGCGCACTGCCGACCAGAATCGCCACTTCCAGCTGATCGCGCGGATTCTTTGCACCGCAATGAAAGCTTGCTCGTCAGTGAGCGATCCGAGACGAGGAAGGGATGGCTCCAACCACGGCGGAAGCCCTGACGGTGCGCATCCTTCCCCCGTGTCAGAGGGCTTCTGCATCAAGCTGTTTCGATGTCCTTCTTCAACCGGACGTCCGACTCGATGTAGAGCCTGGTCGGCTTGGTGCTGAGCTGCTTGACCTTCTTTATCGACAATACGGATTCGGCGCGACTCGCGATGTCGAGCTGGGCATCCGAATCGAAGGCTTCTGGATAGTGTGTCATGCGACACTCCTCTCGGGGGGGTCAGATGATCATAAGAACTCCCGGCCTCACCCACAAGATCGCGCGTTGGCTCAGCAATAAAAGTTCGTCGATTCTCGTGTGCTGGTTGGCGTTTGGGTTCTGCTGATGCTTGGCATTCCATGCAGTCCGAACACCCTCGGGATATCGACGACGACCTCGTCCTGCTCGACGAGGATGGGCAGGAAGGCGCGAGCACCGTTGACGACTCCGTCGAAATTGATCGACCGCAGCCACTCGTCGTCCTCGTCGAGCACCGATGATGAGACCGCGACGCCGGACGACGGTTCCAGCGCCTCGAGCAGGCCGACCGTGTCCGCGGCCAGATCGGCGAGATCGCGCTGGTCGCGATGCCAACACCCGCGGAGGAAGTCGACCGGACCGGGCGGTGGAAGTCGAAATGCATCGTCCTCCCGACAGCAGCGGTCGAAACGAATGACGTTGGTCCGCAAACACCTCTTACACACGGCTGCGTCCTCCGCCGCCGCACGTGTCCACCCATTCGCGCACGCAAGGTAGGGACGGTCAGAATAATGGGCGGCATGTCGGTACCGGACCCTCGCCAGCTGCACCCCTCGACTCGTCCCGATCTGACCAACGTGGTGTTTCTCGCCAACCAGGTCGATTCCGAGTTCATCGAGGTCGGTGACTACACCTACTTCGACGACGAGGGATCCGGCGTCCCATTCCAGACAGCGAACGTCCTCTACAACTACGGCCCGCAACGCCTGATCATCGGCCGGTTTTCCGCGATCGCACCGCGGGCGACCTTCCTCATGCCCGCGGGCAATCACCCCATGATCGGGCCGTCGACCTATCCCTTCACCATGTTCGGCGGCGCCTGGGCGGAGAACACCCTCGACACCTTCCTCTCCGTCCCGCCGGTGCCGAACACCGTCATCGGCAACGACGTGTGGATCGGCCGCGAGGCGACGATCATGCCCGGCATCACCGTCGGCGACGGCGCGGTCGTCGCCGCACACTCGGTTGTCACCAAAGACGTGGCGCCCTACGCGATCGTCGCGGGCAATCCGGCCCGACCGATCCGCGCCCGCTTCGAGCCGGAAGACGTCGAACTGCTGCGGCAAGCCCGATGGTGGGACTGGCCGATCGAGCTGATCACCGCACACGCCGCCACCATCATGGGCGGCACGCCCACCGACATCGCGCGCATCGCCGAGGAACGGTCTCGGTGGCCCCTCTGATCGCCGACTGCGGCCAGGATGCCGCCGTCGTCACCGTGATGGTCCACGCTCCATCGGTCGGGCTCCTACATGATGTTCAGCGGAGGGGACTCGGGAAAGACAACCGGCAATGCCGTCATAGCCCGATGGAAGGGGCCCGGCCGCCACACCAGCTCCTCCGGCGGCACAGCCAGCCGCATCTCAGGGAGGGCGTCGAGTAGTTGATCGATGGCATCCTGCACGACCAGGTACGCCACGGACTTGGCAGGGCAGGCATGCGGCCCCGTACCCCACGCCAGATGCGCGCGATTACCGGTGCGGTCCCCACCACGGATCGCGGGGTCGTTGTTGCATCCGGCGAGACTGATGAGCACCGGCTGATGCGCAGGCAACCAGGTGTTGTCGATCAGCATCGGTTGCCGTGGGTAGGTTGCGCAAAAGTTGGCCAACGGCGGGTCGTTGAACAGCACTTCATCGAGCGCGTCGCGGGTCGACAGACTTCCACCGAGCACATCGCCGCCGAACCGCTCGTCGGTCAGCATCAGCAACAGGGTGTTGGCGATCAGATTCTGCTGCGGTTCGATACCCGCACCGTAGAAGCTGATCAGCTGAGAAAGCATCTCCGTGTCATCGAGGTCGGCCGGATGATGAGCAAGCCGAGACGTGACGTCGTCCGCGGGCTCCGCGCGTCGCAGCTGAATCAACTCCATCAGCGCCTCGCTGAGCATCTGCATGCCACGGGCAGCCTCGACGGTATCGAAGAGCGCGGCCATGCCGGTCGCCACGCGCTGCCCCAGTTCCGCCGAGCAGCCGACCATCTGGTTGAGGACCTCGAAGACGAGCGGAAACGCGTACTGGGACACCAAGTCCGCCGAACCGTCCGCACAGAAGCTGTTGATCAGGGGAATCGCGATCTTCTCGACCGTGGAATGAAAGGCGTGCAGGTCGATTCCGTCGATGCTGGCGGTGTACGTCTGCCGATAGCGAGCATGCGCGTCTCCGCTGTTGCGCAGCGCATTCGGGTGCCACTCCAGCATCGGCTTGATGGGTGAGTCGTCGGGAATGTTCTGCTGCCATCGGCGTGGATCGGCAGGAAAGTGCTCGGGATCGTTGAGGATTCGCAACGCGGTGCGATACCCGATCACCAAGGTCGCGGGCACATTCGGAGCCAATTCCATCGGAGCCAGCGAGCCGTACTGTCTGCGCATGTCACGGTAGCCGCTATGCGGATCAGCGGCGAACTTCCGGCTACGCAGACAGACTTGAGGGGTCTCGGTATTGACAGGTGATCCGTGCTGCACTGGGCAGGTTCCGGGCGCAGTGTTGTGCGGTGCGGAAGGTGGGGACTGTGCTGCGGTCATAGACGTGCCTCCAGAGGATGGAACAGGAATTCGGCCAGGGTGATAGGTGAGCGGCAGGCGCATGCCTGGTGTCACACGCGTCGAACGGTCTTAGGTATGTCAGGTCGCATGTGGAGCGCATTGCGGCGACCGATGAATGGCACCGTAAGTCAGCTCCGATTCGGCTCGATTCAGCGTCATATCCGCACCGGGGGCTCGAGGTGGATGCCGTTGGTGTCGACCGTCGCCACGATGCCTCCGAAAGGGTTTGCCGTTGTTGTGAATCACGGTAGATCGCGCACGCCGGTCGAACCTATGGTCGGAAACGACATATTCAGTACCGAATGCGACATGGATGTTGCACCCTGGGCTTCGGTGTGGGGGTGATAGGAAGGCATGTCGGGTTGTCGCAGGCTGACGATGATTGGGCTACAGCCGGTGCTCAGACTGTTGTGCCGCGTCGCGGCGCGATATGCGGCGGCGCGCGGCACACTATCGGGGTGCTACACCTGCGGATGCTGGCTCCGGCCGAGATAACCGATGACGTGATTCGAATTCTCGAACAAGAAGATGCCGTCAGTGGCCTCGCAGTCATGCGGGGCGCCGCACGGCGGCCCAGCGGTGACGTGGTGCTGGCCGACGTGGCGCGGGAGGCGGCGAATGACGTGATCGAGCGGTTGCGCGCGATCGGACTGCACCGTACGGGCAGCATCGAGATCGAGCAGGTGCGTACCTGGCTGTCGCGCAGCGGATTCGATTGCGAGGTGCGCACGCCGGGCAGCAGTGCGGACGCCGTGGTCTGGGCCGATGTCGCCCAGCGCTCGTATGAGGAAACCGAGCTGAACTGGACCTACCTCAGCTTTATGACCTTCGCTACGGTGATCGCCGCGATCGCGATCGTGTTGGATTCCCAGATTCTGGTCATCGGGGCAATGGTCCTCGGTCCGGAATTCGGGGCAATCGCCGCGCTCGGAGTCGCCTTGGTACGCCGCCGATTCGTCTTGCTCTGGCTCGCCGTGCGCACGCTGCTGCTCGGCTTCACCACCGCCATCGCCATCACCTTCACACTCGCCTTGCTTGGGCGCGCACTGGGCTGGATCACCGTGGATGCCGTGACCGGCCCACGCCCCGGGACGGCCTTCATCTACACCCCCGACAAGTGGTCGTTCATTGTCGCCGTCGTCGCGGCCGCCGCCGGAGTACTCGCGCTGACCTCGGCCAAGGCCGGAGGAATGGCCGGCGTTTTCATCTCGGTGACCACGGTGCCCGCCGCAGGCAATATCGCACTCGGCGCTGCCTTCGGTGTCGGGTCGGCGATCTGGGGCAGCACCCTGCAACTCGTGGTGAACCTGTCCGGAATGGCGCTGGCAGGCTGGGCCACCTTGGCAGTACAGCAGGCGGTGTGGTCGCGCGTGTCGATACGCCGCGCCAAGGCGATGGGCAAACCCAGTCGGATGCTGTAGCGACCACGCGGTCGGCGAGAGTCGCGGGCGGATTCGCTGTTGCTTCAAGCCCTCGCCCAAGCCCGTTGGCCTGAGGAAACCAATCAGCCGACGAGCCGGCGGTTCGCATCGCTGGGCGTCAAAGCCTCGCGCGGCGGGCACCGCGGCGCCGTGGCCGCAGCTGGTACAGGCGGTACCAGGCCAACGCGAGGAAGGCGACGCCCAGGCCGGCGACGGCTCCCATGTCGACCAGCCAGGTGCCGAGGCTGTGTTCCCACAGCGGGTCTGGTCCGCCCGTGTGCGGTGAAAGGGTATCGAGGTCGAGGGTCGCGGCTCCCGCGCCGTATCCCCAACGGGACGGCGACAGGTAGGACAGTTGCTCCAGACCGGGTGTGCCGGGGAGCCGGACCAGCCCACCCGTGAGCACCAGCTGCGCCATCGACAGCACAATCAGCAGCGGCAGTGTCTTCTCCGAGGTGTTCACCGACACCGACACCAGCAAGCCCAGTGCCAGCGAGGTGATGCCGAGCATCGACATCGCCAAGATCAGTTCCAGCTCGACCGCCGTGAAAATCCCCTGCGGCGGCATACTCACACCAATGGTGCCGATCAAGACCAACATCGCCGCCTGAAGGGTGGTGATCACACCCAGGACCAGCAGTTTCGACATCAGATAGACCCCCGCTGACAGGCCTGCGGCGCGTTCTCTTCGGTAGATCGTCTGCTCCTTGACGATCTCGCGAATCGCGTTGCCGGTGCCCACGAAGCATGCACCGAAGGCCAAAATCATGAGCTTGGTCGGGGCATCGGTGTTGGTTCCCGGCGTCCCGGTGAACCCGTCGCCTGACGGCACCGCAGCGATCAAGCCACCCAGCAGCAGCGGCATCACGCCGAGGAGCGCCAAATAACTTCGGTCCGAGGCAATCACCGCCAGATAGCGCCGGCACAACGTACTGAGCTGGCTGAGCTTGGACTGCTGCGCGGGCGGCGGCGCCGGTGGACGCACTTCTTCTGGACCGACATCATCGGTCAGTCCGACCGCCACGTAGTTCTGGAAGCGTGGCGAAGCCCGGAACTCACCGGCCCAATCGCGGTCGTCCTCGCGCTCGAACGCCTGGAACACCTCAGCCCAGGTGCGTTGGGCGAACTGCTGCAGACCCTCCCCTGGCGGCCCGTAGTAGGCCAGCCGACCGCCAGGCACCAAGACCAACAGGCGGTCGCAGTAATCCAGATTCGCCACGCTGTGCGTAACGACGATGACGGTCCGGCCGTCGTGCGCCAGTTCGGACAGCATTTCCATGACCGTTTTGTCCAGGCCCGGATCGAGGCCGGAGGTTGGTTCGTCGAGAAACAACAGGGACGGTTTGGTCAGCAACTCCAGTGCAACGCTCACGCGTTTGCGCTGCCCGCCCGAAAGCCTATCGATGCGGGTATCGGCGTGCCGCGCCAAGCCGAGCTCATCGAGGACCTCGTCGACCCGTTGCTCGCGCTCCTCGCTGCGCGTGTCACCGGGGAAGCGCAGTTCAGCCGCGTAGAGCAGCGCGCGCCGCGTCGGAAGCTGGTTGTGCAGGATGTCCTCCTGCGGGACCAGCCCGATCCGGTGCCGGAGCTCGTCGTAATTGGTGTATAGGTCGCGTCCGTCGTAGCGGACCGTCCCCTCCGTCGCCGGCCGTAATCCGGTGACGGCGCCGAGCAGCGTCGACTTACCCGCGCCGCTGGGCCCGATGACCCCGACGAGCGAGCGCTGCGGGATGGGGAAGCCCAGCCCGTCGAGGAGCACCTTGCCCTCGGGTGTCCGCACGGTGAGGTTCTGCACCGAGACCGACACGTCCCCGGTGTCGACCGACTCGCGCAGTTCATCGCCGACGAGCCGGAACGTCGTGTGCCCCATGCCGATCAAGTCGGACTCGGATAGGTCCGCCGCGTCCACCCGGGAGCCGTTGACGTAGGTGCCGTTGTGGCTGCCGAGGTCGACGATCCGGTACTTGCCCGCGCCGATCTTGTGCAGCTCGGCGTGATGGCGGGAAAGCATGAGGTCGAGCGCGACAACGTCGTTGTCGGCGGCGCGTCCGATCCGAAGCGTGTCCGATGTGATCGGGACGACCCCGCTGGGGCGGCCCGCTGGATGTGACGGTCGCGCCACTGGCCGGGACATGCCCGGGAAGGACTTCGTGACCGTTGCTTCATCGTCGAGGTCGTAGCCGGGATCGGGGACGACCATCGTGTCTCCACCGGTATCGCCACCAGGCTCGCGGCCGGATGGGGCTTCCACCGAGCAAGCCAACTGCTCACCGTCCACGGCGTGCCCGAGCTGGAATGTCTCCTCTCGGTCGATCACCATCCGGTCGACACGATGGCCGGCGAAAAAGGTGCCGTTGAGGCTGCCGATGTCCTCTATTTCCCAACCATCCGCACCCCGCTCCAGAACTGCGTGCAACGAAGATACACGCGGATCGGTCACCACAATGTCGGCTGCCGGATCGCGACCGACATTATATGCGCTCCCAGCGCGAAGCCGATAGATGCGTTCCCTCGTCTGCACCACAAGAATCGGCGCCACAAGGAATTCCGTGGAGGACGGTTTACCGGCCATAACGCGAGTATACGACTGTGCCGCACTGTCGCCGCAATAGTCGGTCACCCCGCGATTCCGGCGCGCTGTCCACCCGCCTCGAGCCTCATTCTCTCCAGCGTTCTATCCCAGGTGGAACCAGCCTGACCAGCACAAACAATCCCAACAAGCAGAATGGCGACCACATCCTGACCCGTGGAACCCGATGAACTCGCCCCACTCCGCGAAGGAAATCACGGTCGAATTCGCAATCCGAACCGAATCGGGCCGGAAAGTACTTCGAGCTGCGGTATTCGGCTTTCTAAAGGTTGAAAATGAATCCGCTGCTTGATGATTGCCCGGAAGTCTTCTCGACATCATTCGACAGCCGCGAATCGGCGGAGTCGTCATCGCCGCGTCCACATATTCCAGTGGTGACCATCGGATTTCGACGGCGTAGCCGCGACCTTCGACGTGACCGAACACATCAGGGCGGCGATCCCCAGCGGCATTTCCACCTCCGCGTCGGCGGCGCCAGCGACCTCAGTTCGTCGCGCACTCGGTTTTGAGCCGGTAGCGCGGGAACGTCTCGTGTGCGGACTCGGCAGCCTACGAGTTCGGTTCCGCCGCTGTACCTTTGCCATGTCGCACTGACTTTGCCTCAGTGTGACGAAGCGCGACATCTGCCACTTCAGCAGGATTCCTGTCACACGCCGATGTGAATGCGTTGCGGTCGGTCGCATTTCAATACCCGGCTGCATCAGCCGTTCAGGCCGCCAAGCCGGTGCGCAGCAGCGCGACCAAGCGGCGTGCGTATTCGGCGTCGGCGACGAGGGCCGCGCCACTGGCCAGCGCCAACACGTCGGTCACGGTGACGTCCGGCCGCAGCGCCGGTCGGGCGCGCTGTACCAGGTCGCCGGCGGTGGCGGTGATCGATGCGTGCCACTGCTCGAACCGTGCCGTCCGGCGGCCGCTGGGGCCCTCGGTCGCGGCCAATGCGAGCGGACGCTTCGTCGCGACATGCACGACGAACTTGTCGAGCCAGTGGAAAAGCGCGTCGAGCGGCGCGGCCGCGTCGATCAGCTCCGCGCCGCAGCGGCACAGGGCTGCCACCTCGTCGGCGTACACGGCGACGAGTAGGTCCGCGCGGGTCGGGAAGTGGCGGTACAGCGTGGCGTTGCCGACGCCGGCGCGCCGTGCGACCTCGTCGAGGGCAACCTCGTTGCCCGCCTCGGCCATGAGCTCTCGAGCAGTGGCGAGCAGACGGGCGGTATTGCGCGATGCGTCGGACCTGGGCCCACGCTTGCTATTCGGGGACATCCCCACTTACTGTACCTGTACGTAAGTGGGGGTGCCCCCGCCTAAATGCTGAAGGGTTGCCGCCACCATGTTGACCGCTGAAGATCGATTCGCCATCACGGACTTGATCAACTTGCATGGGCATATGACGGACCGCGGCGATTTCGACGAGTTGCACGCGGTGTTCGCCGAGGAGGTCACATACGACGTGAGCGCCCTGGGTGGCGATATCCTTGTCGGGCTGACCGCCTACCGGGAGGCCGCCCTGGCGTTAGGCGACGCCCACCCGGTAGCCCACCACGTCACGAACATCGTGCTCAACGAAGCTCCGGATGGAACAGTCCGCGCTGCGTCCAAGGGTCTCGGCGTCATGCGGGACGGGTCCGTCGGTAGCGTCACCTACGACGACAACATTGAGCGGACCGTCGCAGGCTGGAAAATCACGCGCCGGGTCGTCCGACCCCGCCGGGCGCCGCTGCGACCGTAACGGGTAGCGGCGCGTGCTTTCCGGTCACTATTCACCCGCCGTTCACCTACGCCTCTTCGAGGGCTTCGCCGATTTGGTGGGCGACGCGATTGTGCTGATCCTGCACCAACCAATGACCGGCCGCGAGGACCAGCGCCACGGGCCATTCGATGATCTCCGCCGCGGCCAGCGCGCCGAGTGCACCGTAGTACGCCAACTGCTCGGGCCTAGGGATGCGGACCCGACCGACCATGGGGAGGTCCACCGCGAAACCCTGCGCAGCCAGCACCCGATCGACGGCGTTTCGGTGAGTGGTAGGCAATTCTTCGGCCACTTGTTGCCTCCCCGTCATGGTGTATTCGACAATTCGACGCCTGACGTCCGCAGGCTGTCTTTCGTGATGAGAACTGGTGTAGGCGTCTCCTCGGATCCGTTGACAGGCGCGCTGACGCAGGTGCTGACCGTGCCGTTGCGCGAGTTGTACGCGGTGCTGTGGCGCCTGGGGGTCATCGAGATCGTCGGCTGATCATCCCGTTGCTGCCCGCCCGCGGCGAACAGGCGCGGAGCGATAGCGGCGACGGTGGTCGCGACGGCGGCCGTCGACAACGCCTGCCACCAGCCGACCGGACCCAGCGGCGTGCTGCCGACCAGTTGGCTCACTCCCGGCGTGCTGATCAGCGCGCCGAGCACCAACAGTGAGCCGGCCGCGGTGCCGACCACCAGCGGGCTGTGCGAGTCGATGAGGGTTTGTCCCAACTGCGTCGCGACCAACGCCACCAGCGCCACCGTCGACGCGCGGCGCCGCCGGCCCGTGAAGCTCGCCAACACCCACGCGGCTGTCGCGGCGGAGGCGGTCGTCGCACCGCGCACCGCCACGGTCCGCCACAACGCGGCTCGGTCAGGCCCCCGGCCGGTATAACGCAGCTCGGCCCTCGGCGGGCTGACGGCAAGGGCCGCGGCCGGCAGCGCATCGGTGAGGATGTTGACCAGCAGAAATTGGCGGGTGTTCAGCGGCGCCCGGCCGGTGAGCGCGGTGCCGGCGATCGCAAAAGCCACCTCGCCCGCGTTGCCACCGAGCAGCACGGCCACGGCCGCCTGCACTCGCCGCCACAGTTGCCGACCTTCGTCCAAGGCGTCCAGCAGCGAACGGATCTGCCCGTCGAGCAGCATGACGTCCGCGGCGGTGCGGGCCGGGTCGCTGCCGCGCGCGGCCACGCCGATGCCGACGGTTGCGGTGCGGATGGCCGCCGCGTCGTTGGAGCCGTCGCCGACCATGGCGCACACGTGACCCAGCCGCTGGATTGTCTCGACGATCTGCACCTTGTGCTCTGGTGACATCCGGGCGAACACCCGCCGGCTCTGCACTGCCTGCTCCTGTTTGCGCCGGGACAGCGCCTCCCATTCGGGCCCACTGATCACCTGATCGTCGTCGACGGGCATGCCAACGGCGGCGGCGATCGCGGTGGCCGTCACGGGGTGGTCGCCGGTGATCAGCCGCACCCCGATGCCGCGGTCGACCAGCTCGGCCAGCACCTCGGTCGCGCCTTCGCGCGGCGTATCCGAAAGGCCCAGTAAGCCGGCGAACCGCAGTCCATCGCTGCACAATTCGGCCAAGGCGTCGGCGTCGTCGCGTACCGATCGGACCTGTGAGGCCGAAAGCTGCTGTGTGGCGACGGCAATTACCCGCAGCCCGTCGGCGGCCATCTTGCGCACCTGCCGCCATACCGCCTCGTCGGCGTCCGCGCACGCCGCGAGCACCACCTCCGGCGCCCCTTTGATCGATAACTGTTCGCCGCACACGGATGCCGAGAACGGGCGACCCGACCGGAACGGCAAATGCGCCGACGACTCGCCGCGGTCCAGGTGTCTCCCGGCCTCGGCGACCGCGCTGTCGGTTGCGTGTTCGTGCGGCCCACCGTTGGCGAGCGGTGTGGCACGGACGGCGTGGATGAGCACATCGTCGTCGGACAATCCGGTCGCGGCATGCACCCTGGTCACCCGCAGCCGGTTCTCGCTGAGCGTTCCGGTCTTGTCGAAGCACACCACGTCGACACGGCCGAGCGCCTCGACCGATCGCGGACTACGCACCAGCGCGCCGGCGCGGGTGAGTCGCCGCGCCGACGCCTGCTGAGCCAGCGTCGCGACCAGCGGCAGCCCCTCGGGAACAGCGGCCACGCTGACGGCCACACCGCTGCTGACGGCCTGTCGCAGACCGGTGCGCCGCAGCAGCCCGAGCGCGGTGACCAATCCTCCGCCGACAAGGCTGAACGGCCACGCCTTGTTCGTCAGATGTTTGAGCTGGGTCTGCAGGCCGACGGCCGAGCCGTCCGCGTGCGGGGTCGCGGCGGCACGGCGCGCCTGCGTCTGCTCACCGACGTCGGTGACGATCGCGACCGCGGTGCCCGCGACCACTGTCGTGGTGGCGAACAACAAGCAAGCCCGCTCGGCGACGGGCGCGGCTGGTGTGGCGTCGACCTGCTTGGGCACCGGCAGCGACTCCCCGGTCAATGACGACTCGTCGACTTCCACGTCGAGCACGTGGGTGAGCCGCGCGTCGGCGGGAACAACTTCACCTGGCCGCACCTCGATGACGTCACCGGGGCGCAGGTCGGCGGCGTCAACCGTCGCGTAGCGATCGGCGCCGACCAGCTTGCGAGCCGGTGGGTCCTGCGCGGCCAGCAGTCGCCGCAGCAGCCGTTCGGCCCGGATCCGCTGGGTCGCCGCCAGGGCGGCGTTCCCGGCGAGGACCGATCCGACCAGGATCGCGTCGACCGGCGAGCCCAGCACCGCGCTGGCCGCCGACCCCACCGCCAACACCGGAATCAACGGGTCGGACAGTTCCTCGCGCATCGCGCCGGCGAAATCCCACATCGCCCGGCGCACCGGATCGACGACCGAGCGCGCGGGGCGGGCAGCGGAGGCCAGTCGCGAGCGCTTGCGCGCTTGGGCGGATTGCGGCGGCTGCAGCACACGAGACACCTGTTCCACAGACATGGCATGCCACTCGTGCACGCTCGCGGCAGGCGGCGGTGGCGCCCTCAGCGCTCCGCTGGCCAGCCGGTATCCCGTCCATACGCCGACGGCGGCTCCCGCGGTGATCGGGCCCGAGCCGCGGCCACGCACCCCGGGGATCATCAGGATCGTACCCAAAATTGAAGCGCCGGTGGCGATTTCGACGCCGCGTTCACTTGCTCGACGGGCCGCCGGTAAGGCGTGCACAATCCGCCACACGCTGTCCAGGTCGTCGACGAGCACGTCGGCGTGCCACGGCGGCGGACCGTCCGCGGCGATACCGATCGCGACGTCGGAGTCGGCTAGTGCCTGGGCCGCGGAACTCGACACCGTCGCCACGGTGTGGCCCTCCCGCTGCAACCGGTGCACCGTGCGGGCGAGCGCTTCGTCGAGGGAACCGTTCATCGGATCGAGGTCGTCGAACGACGAACGCAGGTCGTCGATCGTATCGACGTCGACCGTCACCAGCTCGGCGCCGCTGCGGCGCACTTCGCCGAGCACCGCCGACGCCAGTGGATGATGCGCGTAGCGCACCAGCACCGCGCTGCGCCTGTCATCGCCGGACAGCGACCGTGTCACCGGCTGCCACCCGAGTTGCAATGCACCGCAGTCCAATTGGTCCTGTGCCCACTCCCATACCACCGCCCGCTCGTGCTCGGGCACATCGCGGATGCGCGCAACCCGCAGTTCGTCGCAGCACAATGCCCGAGGGTCGAGCACCACGGCGTCGACCCGGTCGAGGCGCCGGAACACCTCGGGCCGCAAGGGCAGGGCGCCGTGTCGGTCGGCCAAGCCGCGGGCGAGTGTCGCGGCGAACGACTCGCGGCTGGCGCGGGCCGCTTTAGGGGCGGCGACCATGACGGCGGTGGCGGCGGCGTCGAGGGCGCCGGTGAGAATGCCGATCGCCGGTGCGGCAGCCGCCTGGGCCAGTCCACTGCGGTCTCCGTGGCGCTCAACCGGTCCCGGCGGCAGCGGTCCTGGTCGGTCACCAGGCCGGATACCGTCGATACACGTCGCGTGCGCCGCGAGTCCCGGTTCGCGGCGTTGCCAGATGGTGGCCGCGGCGCGGGTCTCGGCGGCCTTCGCGAAGTGGATGAACATGTCGACGCCCAGTGACGCCGGCAATTGGGTGACGGTGTACACGGCGGCCGCGGCAAGCGCGATCGCGGTATCGGCGGCGTTGGCGCCGAGGCGCTGTTCGACGGCGCGACGCAGCCGCGGCTGGTGATCGACGAGCGCGACAACGGCGTTGAGGCCTACCGGCAGCCCCCGCACACCGACGACGCGGCCGGCCAGTGCGACACCCAGCCCGGCGGCGTTCATCGCCGCCGAGACCATGCTGCCGGCCAGCACGATGCCGTCGGCGGGCAGGTCGACCGGCAGCTGACCGGAATCGGGGTGCCGATTTTCGGCAGCGGCCACCACGTCACACAGCTCGTCGATGGTTGTCGTTTCGTCCACCTCGGCGATGACGCGCGACAGCGGATAGTTGAGGGTCGCCGAGATCACACCGCGATGCCCGCGGAGGGCGGCGAGTACCGCGGGACCCACATCGTGGTCCGGTTCGCGCTCGGAGAGGCCGCGCACTTCGATCCAGCAGCGGTCGTCGCCGCGCCACCGGCGCCGGGCCGGCTTGCCGCCGAGCAGTTCCGTCGCTGCCTCGCTGATCGCCTCGACCACGCGGCCGGCGGGCATCGTGCGCATCGGCAAGGTCGCGAGGTCCACGCCCGCTGCGGTGACGGCCGCAGCCGACCGCACACCCGTGTCGAGGGCGCGCAGAGGCATCGACACGGAGGTCCGTATCAGTCGGCTCAGGTCCACGTCGACGGCTAACGCTTGCTCGGAGAGCGCTTCGACCGCGCCGCGCTCTTACGCGCCGGGGTCGCGCCTCCGTCGCCTCGGCGGGGCGCTCGGTCACCTTCCGAATGCCGCTCGAGTTGTTCCGGACGACCGGGAGCATCGGGCGCCGAGTGACTGCCCGACCGCTGAGTGAGCTGCCGGACCACCAGGGCGGTGCCTCCGACGCCCAGCAGCACAGGCCAGTCCACCAGACCCGCGGCGCCGATCGCCACCAATGTCAGCGCGGCCGCCGGAGCCGAGTGACTGCCTCTGCTCAGCCCGCTCTTCACGCCGGCCGCGGCACCCTGCATGCCGCCGATCACGCCGTTCACCGCGGCCCCGCCCACAGCCCCGGCCGCAGCCGTCGTCGCATCGGCCGTCCAGGTAATCACGTCTACCGCGCCTTCGGAAATGTTCATTACCACTCCGTCGCGTTCACCATTCGGACACCAACTAGCAAACCGGAGTTTACTCCGGAGACAGAGTCATGTCGTTCGGAGCGCCGAAGACGTACCCGCCAGCTTGCTGAACTCTCGCCGGCACCGCCCCGAAGGCCACACCACACAAAATGCAGGCATGCCGCTACATAATCGCGACACCGACCTGCCGCTCGAGGGACTGGTTTGCGATCCGCCGCTCGGCGATATAGCTCCGGTCGGCCAGCTCTTGGCAATGATGCAGACCTGTTTGGCCAACTTGTGGCAATCATCCAGGCGCGAGCGCGGAATGGTCGCGGGGACCTGGTCGACGGCGCCGACCCGGAATCCCATGTGGGCCAGTGTGATCGTGTACATGCCCACGCCGTAGCCGAGGTCCAGCGCGATGCGTGGCGCTCTCGGACCGCGCTGGCATTGACACATGCGGCGAAACACAGTCAGAGACCGGCGCATCCAGCCGTTCGCGCGCCCTCGCGTAAGAGCTTTCACGGAGAACCCGTCGACAGAGCGCTGGGAGCAGACCTGTTCCGCCTTCAGAATTGATCGACTTCCACGACTCGACGGACATCCGCAGCGATAGAGCAAGCGCTTCGGTTGTGCGCATCGGCAGGTAGTGATGGTGCAGTCGGCTCCGGGTTTCGATGCCGCGCAACAATTTCTGCATCAACGCTTGTTGCTGTCGCTGTGGAACAGCCAGCCGAAGCTCTCCGGCGTTACGACCGCACGAGCCGTAACCACTCATGCGGGGTCATCAGAACCTTTGCCATCACGCCGCCTCCCGCGCTGCCTGATCCCAGTCGATGACAACGCGTTCCGGCACCCAGCCGCGGTGCAGGTCGAACACCTTCGACACCACACGCACGCGACACGGCCGGTTGATCCTTCCTACGATGCTGAGAGCGTCACCCAGGTCGTCACACTCGTCGAAGTCCGCGGCTGCGTCACTGCCGGGGAACCGCAGCTCAACCACATGCCGGACCTGCCCCGCCAGCGTGTCCCGGTACGCCGACTGCCGCGCCCGCGACCGTTTGCTGGTGGCAGCGACCCAAGCCTCGACCTCACGCTCGGGCACAATCCCGGCGGGGCCTTCTATACACTTCGGGGAGGTGTGGACGCTGTCGGACATTGCCGCGAACGAGCTGAGCGCATCCTCGAGGCTGTCGTGTTCTTCCACTTCCAAGTCACTCCACCCGTACGTCCACACGAGGTAAATGCCTGCAGGGCCGGTGGATTCGCTGCCGTCAAGACGGATCGTGTACGCGTTCATACTGCTCGTTCTCCAGTGTCGGGTACCCACTAGACACGATCATGGGGTTCGACTGGTTCATCGACGGTGTCCCCGATGACGGGACCACCCGGATTCAGATTCAGTTGCTGACGCAGGCCGCGGGGTGATGGGAGGTGGCTGCAGCGGGCAGCGGGCAGCGGACTCGTGGCCGTATCGCGCGCAGTGCCGACCCCTACCGCCAGCTGGCTGCCTGCCATGTTCGGTGACCTCGAAGTGGCCTGATCAGCGAGCGCGTTCCCCAGCGGTGGGTGGACGTCGTCGAGTTACTCGCGGACCTGAGCGTTCACTGTGGGATGCGCGCCACCGCTGTCCGCGCCCAGACCCGCGAGCAGGCGCAGCCCGTCCTCGGCGGGGCTGCCTGGGGCCGCAGACAGCACCAGCAGCTCCATGCCTGACTCGTCCGGTAGTGCGAAGTTCTCCTGGTGCAGTTCCAGCAGTCCGACCAGCGGGTGCCGGTACGCCTTGCGTCCATGTGCGCGGGCGCGCACGTCCGCGCGGGCCCAGAGGCGGCGGAAGCGCTCGCTGCCCATCGCCAGCTCGCCGATGAGCGAGGCCAGACAAGGATCCTCGGGGTATTTGCCGGCGGCCAGGCGCAGGTGCCCCACCACGTCGAGAGTGCATTTCTCCCAGTCCGCGTAAAGGCCGCGCTCGGCCTCCTCGAGGAAGATGTGCCGGGCGGTGTTCAAGCCCGGCATCGGCCGGCCGTAGAGGAGCCCGGCGAGGCGGTTGCCGGCGAGCACGTCCAGACGGTGGTCCATGATCAGGGCAGGTGCGTCGGCGACCAGGTCGAGGACGCGCAGCACCTCGGGCCGGACCCGCCCGCCCGGCACCTTCGCGTGGCGGCGGCGCTGCCGGGCGAGCCGGTAGAGGTGCCCGCGTTCGGTCTCGTCGAGGCCGAGGACGCGGGCGAGCGCGTCGAGGACCTGCTCGGAGGGCTGGGTCGCGCGGCCCTGCTCCAGGCGGACGTAGTAGTCGACGCTGACTCCGGACAGGTGCGCGACCTCTTCGCGGCGCAACCCTTCGACCCGGCGGTGCCTGTCGGTGGGGATGCCGACGGCCGCCGGGTCGACCCGGGAACGCCGGGTCCGCAGGAAGCCCGCAAGATCGTCCATGCCCCCAGTATGGCCTCGGTGGTGCCGGTGAAGGTGGTCCTGCCATTACCAGGAAGTCCCGTCCGATGGAAGAGGCGCCCCTGAACGCCGGGCGCCGCGGCACCCAGGATCGAAGGCACCCGATCCGAAGGAGTTCCAATGAAGACGCTGATCGTCTACGCCCACCCGGAGCCGAAGTCGCTCAACAGCTCGCTGAAGGACCTCGCGGTGTCCACATTGGAGACCGCCGGGCACGAGGTACAGGTGAGCGATCTGTACGCCATGAACTGGAAGGCCGTCGTGGACGCCGCGGACTACGGCCCCCACGCCTCGAGTCCACTGAAGGTCGCCCTGGACTCGGGCCGGGCCTTCGACGCCGGGACGCTCACCCCGGACGTCCTCGTCGAGCAGGAGAAGCTGCTGTGGGCCGACACGATCATCTTCCAGTTCCCGCTGTGGTGGTACACGATGCCCGCGATCCTCAAAGGCTGGGTGGACCGGGTGTTCACCTACCACTTCGCGTACGGCGTCGGCGAACATAGCGACACCAGGTACGGCGAGCGCTTCGGCGAAGGCACCCTCGCGGGCAGGAAGGCTCTGCTGTCGGTGACCGCCGGCGGCCCGGAGTCGCATTACGCCGATCGCGGGATCAACGGCCCCATCGACGATCTGCTGTTCCCGATCCACCACGGCATCCTCTACTACCCGGGCATCGAGGTGCTGCCGCCGTTCGTCCTGTACGGCGCCGACCGGATGACCGGTGAGGACTACCCCGACCTCGCCAAGGCCTGGGAGCAGCGCCTGCTCACCCTGGAGTCGACCGAGCCGATCGCGTTCCGGCGGCAGAACTTCGGTGACTACGAGATCCCCTCGCTGCACCTGAAGGAGGGACTGGAGCCCGCGGGCCGCACGGGTTTCGGGCTGCACGTGCGCGGCTGACCGCCCGCCTCATAGCGCGAAGCGACGAGGCTGAAAGACAGGTTCGCTGCGTCATGGTCGACGGAATGTAGCCGACTTCGTCGACGATGATCAGTTTGTAGCGCCGGATTTTCAGCTCGCTATCGATTGGCCCATCTGATGCGCGGCTGCCAGCCGCTTCGACTCCGAGCCCGATCAGCAGCCTACGAGAATCCCGAAAACCTGGATCAACTCATTTCTTGACCCGACAATCTCGGCTGGTCAGATAGCGTTTGTGGGGCGGGCGGGGCTCGAACCCGCGACCAATGGATTATGAGATCAAACACTCCGAACGGTGTCCTGAACAGGCAAGACCCTGATCAGGGCTCAGCATTCGATCAAAATACATTGCTGTCGAGTGGCTCGGTTAACGATCTTGATACGCCCCGGGACGACACAGCTTCAATCCCAGTATCGCGCACCACCGTTTTACCGAGTCAGGCTCGGTCATTGCCGAATCCCGCCGTACAGGATCAAGAGCGCGCGGCGGCGCAGAGCGCCGCCGCCGCGCTTCGACGCGCAACGCGCTCCCTGAACGGCGGTCGCCGCGGCGCGTCGGCACGTCGGCACGTCGGCACGTCGGCGACACTCTGCGCCACAGATGCACTGTGATCCGATCTGGCGGTTTGCGCATGCCACCACCCAGCAGGGCCAACGTGTCGGGTGAGTTACAACGTCAACGCGCCAAAGGATCAGCTACTGACCCGGCTGAGCTGTACCCGCAAGTGATCGACGCTGATGCCAATACCTAATAGTGAGGGCTATGCCACAGAATCGGGTCCAATCCTATTTGGACAGATACTCGTTTCGTTCCATCGAGCGGACCTGAACCGCGGCAGGCAAACCCAATTCGTGCATGAGAATCAGATATAGCAGCTTGCGAGCGCGTTCATACGTGATAAACATGTCCGTGACATCGCCCCCTGCTTTATCGTCGAGGGCATGCGCTATACCATTCCTAATGCGGGTTTGCTTCGAAGCCCACTTTTTTATGTCTGGAATAATGGAGACTACAGCCGCCTTGTCAGGTATTGAAGCGAGTTCTTCAATCCGTTGTTTGTAGGTCGGCTCATTCCTCATCGTCTTTTGGAGGCGCTCTCTATCTTCTGGGTCAACAAGCCCCGATAGTGCAGCATTTCGCAATTGCTCGAAATCGTAGGGTAGCATAGTCAATGCCTCGGGATACAGGAATCGATGCATTGCTTCTAGGGCAACTCCCGCCGTCAAGGCTTGAACCTGAATGAATCTGGGCGGTCCGTAGGTGAGGCTGAATAGAATATCCGTCGCGGGCTTGAGTCTTTGGTAAAGAGATAGCCAGGCCGGGATTAGCATATCAAAGTTCATATCGGCGCAGGTGAAGAGAAATCTCTGTTTTGGAATTATGGGTTTTTCTTCGGGTTGAGGATCCGCGATCCGTGGCGAATGAACCGTGGCTGTGACGGTGCGTTCGATCGTGCGCGCAGCGATGCTGCCATCTTTCTGCACATCAGGCAATTCAACTATTCGCTTTTTCTCCAGTTCGAGAGAGTAGCTCAGGATCGCGCACGCCTCTCCCGATGCCAGCGTTAGGAGATCTCCCATTGCCATTGCGATCTCATTGAACCCATCGTGTGTCAGCGGCACTGAGGAACGTATCTCTAAAGTGGTGGACGTCTTGGCGCTAACATTCATTTCACCTCGTCGTACGTCAAATCCGAATGTGCTCGAATACATCGACGCTCGAATTGTGACGCCATCGACTTCAACAGATAGTGGCTCGGGCATATTGATCTCCGCCCGGCGGATCTTACCGTCTTCGTCGAATGTATGGCTTATATTTCCGAGGCCCAGCCATTGTTGGAGATTTTCGATACGGAGCTTTGCAGCGATGAATATCGCATCGCTGACGCCTTGGAGGTGGACTCCAACTATCGTCCGATAGGAAGAAAGCTGCTGTGCACGAGGGCCGGTGGAAGTCCATGGATAGACTGCATCGCTCTCGCGGCAGTCAAGTAGCGTTATATCGTTACCTTCAGAGTTTCCATGCACAATTGGTAGGCGGAGGCGGTCTCCGGCGTAAGCGTATGAACCTTCGCCTGTCCGCTCCCAGACCATCAACGGGAAACCGCCGAGTAGATCCAGAGTGGCTTCGCCCTCCGCTGAGATCGTCAATGTTCCCGGAAACTGATCGTCGGGAGCATCCGGTTTCCACCATGTTCCCGTGTACTTCTGAAGTGGCATGGGCTCCAATGTCCTGTCATCGCGGATTCGCTTCGCCTGATGGATCGTCGTTTCATTGGCTGCCGTTACCATTAAAAAGCTAGGCGTACTTGGGGATTCAAGTGTGCGGGGAGAACTTGCTCTCGAGGTCACTCCTCCGACGAAGGGTAAGTTCAGGGAGCCCATCCAGCCTCTGGGCGCGGTGGCCGCCGGCCCCGACAGGTGGCGTGGAAGAAGATAGCGTCTGGCACGCCGACAGATGAATCCGTGCGTGCCTGGCAGTGTGGAGCTGAAGGAGTGTTTCCCAGGTGGCTAGCGGGACCAGAACGGGACCACACGATAGGCGCGCAAGCGAACAAACCCCACGTCATTGACTTTCCGCACACCACCAAAACCCGTCCGTGACCAGCGAATTCATCGCCCGGGCCGAACTGGGGGTCAAGTTGTTCCGCCGGGCTGCTCGACGACACTGCTGACGCAACCGCGTACCTCAGCCACATTGGCAACGTGGAAATCGCACTTGTGCCACGGCGGGTCTGGCTTGCCGCCTGCGCCTACGGATCAAAGGGTCGGGGAGACTTGTCAACATTGACGCTCCACCGTCAAAGTTGCCACCCGATAGCTATTCAGAGCTCCGAGAAGTTGCTGCCGGTCTCGCTACACGGCGCTGGGATCGGTCCGCCTGCTTGTGGCCGCAGCAGACCCGCCTGCGGTCACCGATGCACCCTGGCCCTTTTGGGCGGCCTGCCCCCGCGGCGAGCGGATGCTTTTCCGCGGCCTCCGGCCGCGCGATCTCGGGTTGTAGCGATGGCTGGTCTGTGTGCTGTGTGTCCCTCTCGGTGTGGCCTGAGGGCTTTTCGATCACCACGGCGGCGGGCGTCAAGGGTGGCGCAGCCATCGGCGCAGCCGACGCGACGCAGGAGCGCCCTTGATGCCCGGTGCCGTGGTGATAGCCCTCATTCAGGCCACACCGAGAGGGACACACAGCACGCCCCCGCGCAGGCCCGCGCGACCGCCAGGTCGCGGTACCCGCCCCCGATCGCGCCGCGCGCTGCACCACCGAGCAGCTGCACGGGCCAGCGCTCACGCACTTGCCGTCACACGCACTACGCCGCCCGAACAACACGCACAGCCGCGTGCAGTGGACCGCAGCCACCCGCACCTGACGCCACCACCGTCACCGACTCTTACGCAACCACATCGCAAACCCACCGATGCCCACCCAACGCAACCAAAGTCTTTTCTCTCCACCACCCCCCAAACCTCTACTTATCTTTTGATTTCTGATTGATCCCTCCACCCACCCAGTTCCACATCTCATCTTCCGTTCACGTAGTGGGAGATGAGATGTGGAACTGGGTGGGTGGAGGGATTGAGCAGAAATCCCGCCCTTAAGCCCAGTTCAGCGGAGGTTTGGGGGGTGGCGGAGAGACGCGAATAGCTAGCACACACGTGTGCTAGCTATTCGCTATGTTTCTGCTCGGCCTTTCGCGCTTCCGGACATGCTGACCGGCACCAAGATCGACTACCGGCCAGCCGTGAACACGGCGGGAGGCCCTTCCTCGGCCTGAGAGCGTGAGCACTGATGCCGGGTAGTTCAAGGGCGCTTCGCGTCGCCTACGGCGATGGCCTGCGGCCACCCTTGAGCAACCCGCCATCCGCGCTCGTTTTGCCTGCGGAGGAAGGGGCCAGGGGAAAGGTCAGGGAGGACAGGACAGCCGACAGGCTGGAGACACAAAGAAGCCCCCGGCCGAAATCTCGGCCGAGGGCTCCGGGTGGGTGCCGAATTTACTCGGCGGGCGGGAGGTAGGCGCTCAGGTCGTAGACGCGGCCGTAGCCACCGCCCTCGACCGGGCCGACATACAGCAGACCGTCCAGGCGCCCGCCGATCGCGAGCCCACCGGCACGGGCCCGACGCACGCCGGCCGCGATCGCGCGCTGCACGTCACGGTCCAGGGTGATCGCGCGCAGGCCGTCATCGGCGTCGTCGTCACGGGCATCGGTCTCCACGATGAGCTGCGAGTCGATCACCGGATCGCCCGCGCTGGCCACGGTCGGCTTGCGGTTGATCCAGAACAGCGGCTGTCCCTGGCTGTTGTGGCGGTGGCGGCGTACGACCGAGACGATCTCACCGCTCACCCCGTCGCCGGGCTGTACGTCCTTGCCGAACGGGTTACGGGTTCCCTGGCCCATCAGCTCGGCGTTGATCTGGTCCAGGTCGGTCAGTGCGTTCGTCATGTTGCTTGTCCTCCAGAGTTGAGGTGGTGAAAGGGGGATGAAGGGGGCAGGCTCACTGCCTGCCCCGTAAGGGCTCTGCCCGTGTGGCGGTAGAGGCTCGCGGGTCCAGGGTGGCCCGGCAGGGCCATCGCCGGACGGCGACGCTTGCGCCCTTGACGCGGGAGGGACCGCCGCACACCCTCCCGCACCACCAGGCGATCGGTCAGCGAACCAGGCTCAACACCTCCCCCGGATCGTCATCGACGTCGGCGGCGGCGATGATCTGCGCGACACGGGAATGCGACAACCCGACCGCAGTACCGATCCGACGCGTCGACTCCCCCGCCGCCGCGCGGCGCAGGATCTCCGCGTCGCGCTCGGCCAGCGGATCACCGTCCACCGTCTCGACGGTCACTGTCTGCCCGCTGTCCAGCTCCGTCCGGTCGCTGTCCAGTCCCGTCCATCCGGTGTCCAGTCGTGTCGAGTCGGCGTACACCGCCGTCAACTCGGTCTCCGGCTTCGGCTGCGGATTGCGGGGAACCTCAATCAAGGCGGTCAGACCGTGCGTGGCGGCCAGGCCGAACAACGGGGCGGCACCCGCCACGCATGCCGCGATCGTCGCGGGCAGGATTCGTTGCCCGGATTCCGCAGCGTGCAAGCCATTTCCGACCACGCTGATCAGCTCGGCGGCGAACAACTCGCCCCAGAAGAACCAGCGAGTAGCGGCCGGAATCGTGATGGCTTGGCGGGCGCGGCGCTGCAACGAAACCAGAGCGACAGCGGACTGGACAATCGCGCCATCCACAAAAATCGGCCCAGCCCACGCTAGACGCGGCGTAATCCCAGCCATCACACTCAGCTCGGTCAAGGCCGCGAAACTCCATGCGAACGCTCCGGCGCCGATGACGATCGTCATCGCCAGCGCGGTCAGCTCGGCGGCATCCATCCGGCCGGTAGACGGTCGGTGGACAGGCTGTGCAGCGGTTGACGGGTTCATCGGTCGTATCCCTCTCGGTTGCTCGACGCGGCCCACGGGCTCCACGCCGGGGTGTGGATCAGGCGTTCCTGTTCGACGTGCAGGGCGTGCCCGGCGAGCTGGTCCAGGGCGTTGTCCAGGTCGCTGGCAAGCTCCCGGTTACGGTCTTCCAGCTGGGCGGCCTGGTGCTCGGCGGCGTCACGGGCCGCAACGACTGCGGCCAGCTGCTCCTCCAGATCCGCGGCGCGCTGATGCGCTGCGATCAGACGCTTCTCCAGGTCGGTGGTGCTCAGACCGGTCGACGACGGCCGGGCCGCGCTCACCGACGGCGACACCGGTACCGCCGCGGTGCAGACCGGCCGCGCCGGCGACCGCAGAGTCGCCGGCCGAGCGGTCACCTGGTCGATGTCTGGCGCAGCGTGGGCGGGCATCGTCGCCTCGACAGCCGGGACGCTCACCGCTCCACTCCGTCACGCTCGATGTTCGCCATGCTCGCTGCCAGAGCGTTGCCGGGACGGTAGTCCGCCAGCGGCGCCGGCGACTCCGTAGCCGCGTCGGCGCGCTCTTCCAGGCGCGTGACGTAGTGGCAGATCAGCAGACCGTGCTTGTCGAACTCGAAGCCGTTCTCGGCGATGTAGCGGGCCTGCTCCTCACTGCGTCGCTCGATCGGCGACAGCACATCGGCGCGCTGCCGCATGACCGACTCCGCGGCGGCCGGATCCTTGTCCCACCGGGTCGTCGCGTCTTCCAGATACAGCCACTCGTGTGCCCACCGGTCGTCACCGGTGATCCACGGATTTGCGTATTCGCCGTAGGCCAGCTGATCGGCCGGGTCGTACTCCTCCGTCATGCGAACCGCATACGACCATGCATCCATGAAATCGGCGCGCATCTGCTGCTCGGTGTCGGATTCGGTTTCGTGCAGCTCCTCGGCGCGCTCGGCGCGGGTAGGGTCGGTCATCGGTTCGGCTCCCTCTCGATTGGTTGTTGTGGTGGTGTCGGGCCATCGGGCGTGGCCGGTCATGTCGCGTGCCTGCAACTGACTGCGCCACGTCACCGGGTCCATGCCGGGCGGTGCCTCGCCCGGCATGGTCGACTCGTCCGGAGGCGGATACGCGGTGCTGTAGTCGAAATGCGCCCGCAGGTCGTCCAACTCGGCCCAGCGCGACGCCACCGCCGGATCGGTGCCCCATCGCTGCTCGATCGCCTGGGCCTGCTCACGCAGCGGGTCAGCATCGGAGTAGCCGCGGCGGTCCTCGTACTTCTCCCACCGCAGATACGCTCGGCTGTAATCGGCGCGCCACCTCGCCTCCTGCGGGTCCGGGACCCGGCTGCCGTAGTAGGCGGCGACCGCGGCGTCGTACCGGTCGAAACCGTCGTCGTTGACGAACCGGTAGATCAGGCCCTCGACCGTCAGGTCGAACCTGTAGATCGGGCCCTCGACGGTCGGGGCGTCCTCGGTGCTCATCGCTCGGTCCGGTCTCGCTCAGCGCCGCTGCGGGCTACCGCGTCCGCCAGGGTGCGGCCGGGCTGGTGGTCGGCCAGCGCCGACCGTCCGGCCGATGCGGACGCCTTGGCTTGCTCGGCCAGCTGCCGCGCCTCCTGGGGTGGCTCGAATGCGCTGATGAACCCGTTGCGCGTCTCCTCGGGCACGCCGATGCGCTGCATCGTCTCGTTGAGCGCGGCCAGGCGCTGGTCCTGCTTGGTGACCAGCTCGGCCGCTGTTTTGGCGTGCTCGGCCTGACGCTCCGGGCTGCCGTACCGCTCCTGCGCCGGGGTGCGCTCGGCGAGCTTCTGCACGGCCTCGTCTCGCTCGCCGCGCAGCCGGTCACACTGCTGCGACAGTGCGTAAACCTCGCGTCCACGCGACGCCGTCGCCGTGACCATGGCTTTGTGCTCGACGCGCAGCCGGTCACGCTCGGCGGTGAGCGCGGTCAGCTGCCGGACCAGCTGGGAGTTCTGCTCGTCCAGCTGGCTGTTGTGCCCGATCGACAGGTTCAGCCGGGTCTGCAGCGAGTCCACGTTGCCGCGCAGCTGGTCACGCTCGGCAGCGATTCGGCTGTGCTCGATCGCGAGATCGTTGTGCGACGCCGCGGTGTGGGCGTGCTGCTCGCGGGTGGGCTCTTGCTGCTGGGCGTGGGTGAAGCCGTCGCGGGTCTCGGAGTGCCACAGTTCCAGATCGCGGCCGACCGTGACCTGGTTGCCTTCCACGGCGTAGAACGGCTTCGGGTTCCCGTCTTCACGGGCCTTGACCGTCAACGTCGTGCCGGGCCGCCAATCGATCTCGGTGACGCCGTCGTGGGTCCACTGCGCGGCGGCGGCTTCGGTCGGGTGGTAGGTGTACCAGGTCCGATCCTTCTCCCCCGGCCTGCCGACCGTGACCGTCACCTGCGTGCGGGAGTTGGCTTCGGCGTTGTCGAGTTCCCACCGGATCTGCTCGGGAGTCAGGCCCGCCGCGCGGGCCCGCGCGGTCGCGAGGCGCCGCCCCGACCGCACGTCTCGGCACTCGCTGTACTCGCGGGCCACCGCCTGCACATGCCGCAAATCCTGCACCGCGACGCCCTGCCGGATCGCCTGCTCCGGATCGACTGCCCGGACCGCGGCCTCCCGCACGGCCCGCTCACGGTCGTTGGGCAACACCTGCTCGATCGCCGCGCGGCGGCCGGCCACCCAGCGTTCGGACCGGACCGCGGCGTCCCGCGCTTCCACGGCGGCGCGGCCGACCGGCTTGCCGAACAGTTCCGGCCCGTAGAACGGCCGATCCACCGCACCGCAATCGAACCGGTCCATCGCCTGCACGATCTGACCGCGCTGCTCCAACGACAGCCCGGTCCCGGGCAGGTTCGACTCGATGCCGTACCGCATCGCATTCAGCCGGGCATTCTCGGCATCCATATCCAGGCCCGCAGTCCGGCGCATCCGCTGCCGCAATGCGATCGACTCGCGGCGGTAGTCCTCGACTCGCTTGGTGAACCACGCCTCGGTGACGCGCTGCTCCCCGACTCGCATGCGGATCTGCTCGGCCAGCTCGCGCCGCTCGGTGCGGGTCAGCCGCGGCACCCCGGCGTTACGGCCGTGGTCCCGGCGGCGCTGGATGTAGGTGCGGGCGACGTCGATCACCTGACGGAACACCCGGCCGGTGTCGCGGCCGATCTCGTCAATCTCGTTGTTCGACATGGAAAATCACTCCTTCACTGGTTCTCGCCGAAGACCTCGGCGGCGGTGTGGATGGCGTCCTGGGGGTTCTGCGCCCAGGAACGGAACAGGTTGGCGAGATCGGCCGCGACACCGGCGGGGCTGTCCAGCAGCGAACCGTGGTGCCCGAACCGCGCGTGCCCGGCGGAATGCTGGGCTGTCTCGCCGGACCCGAACTCACGCAGCCGATCGGGATCGACCTGGAATGTGTTCGGTTCCGAGATGTTGTTCTGGGACATGGGGTTTCCTTTCACTCGGGGTTACAGAGGGACCGGATCTACTGCGATCCGGGGTCGGTGGAGGTGCGGCGGGCCTCGTAGGCTCCGCGCCGTTCCGCGAGGCGGGTCACACGCTCGCGCAGCCGCGCCCAGTTCTCGACGGCGGTGTCGGTGAGCATCCGCACGGAGTCGACGGGTCCGGGGCGGCCCGCGCAGTGCCACCACGCGAAAGCCGCGAGCGCGAGCACGTACAGGGCCAGCGGGCCGGGCAGCGGCAGCACCGCGACCGCCGTGCCTGCTGCTGCTGTGGTTGCGAGCGCAGGCCCCCAGATACGCAGTCCGTCACGGGTTTTCGTGATCCTGGCGACGTGTGGGGCGACGGTGCGCCCGATCGTGCCGCCGTCCGGAATGATCGGCACCAGCAGTTGGGCGGCCAGCTTCTCGGCGGCGCTGCCCTCCATGTCGGCGGCCAGGCCGTCGAGGACCCGCTGCTCGTGAGCCTGCTCGGCGGCGCTGCGCCCGCCCAGCTCCTCGCCGTGGTCTTCGGGTTCTATCGGGTTCGGGAAAGACATGGTCGTAACTCCTTGCAGTGGATCGGGTTTCAGGCCGGGCGGCGTTTGGTCAGGTCGATCACCGGCGCCAGAGCGGCGGTGTCGTCGGAGGGGTCGGCGGGGTCGGCGAACTCGTTCAGCCCCGGCAGCGGGCGCATGCGCTCGAGTTCGGCGTCATCCAGCGGTGAGACGCGACCCCAGCGGGCACGGCCACCGGCGACCTGCACCACGTCGCCCTTGGCCATGGCGCGCAGCCGGTTCGGCGGCACCAGGAACTGATCAGAGGACTGCACGTTGCCCTCGTCGCCGGTGGCGTTGCCGCCGATCAACTTGCGGGACAGTTCGAACTTGGGGCGGGTGCCGTAGACCTTGGCCAGGGTCTCCGGGTCGGTGGAGCGGCCCAGCAGGCTGCCGCCCGACGCCGCGGCGACTAGAGCCGCCCGGTTGTCGTCGTCGTGGCCCAAGCCCTGCCAGGACTGCGCGATCCACCACGACCCGATGCCGGCCTTCCGTAGGCGCTCGACCCACTTCACCGCGCGGGTCTTGCCATCGGAGACGGCACTGAATTCGTCGACGACCATGAGGCTGGTGCGGCCGTGCTGCTTGTCGGCCAGCTGCTCGAACATCGTTCCCAACGCCCCGAACTGGGCCCGGGCACGATCCGGGGTCTTCACGCCCTCCAGGACGATGTAGACCACGTCGAAGTCGGTCAGTTCCTTGTCACCGTCGAACGCCGCACCCAGCGACCGGTAGAGGTTCGCGAACTCGGCGCGGGCGGAGTTCATGACCGGCTGCTTGCCGTCGATCGTCGAGGCGATCTCCATGTCCACGCCCATCACGCCCGACCACGGAGTCACCCCGGCCTGACCGCCCCACAGCTTCGACAGCTTCTCCACGTCGAACCTGCTGAGGAATTCCAGCCAGTTCCGCGGCGGGTTCTCGCCGATCGGGGTCGGTACGCCGTCGATCAGCTCGACCCGCGCCGGTGCGTCCACGATCAGGTGGATCAGGGTCTCGCGGATCTCATGGAAGTAGCGCTCGGTGTCGGTGGTCGGGGTGGAGCCGCCGGAGATCATCGCCGACAAGATCGAGCGCAGGTCATCGACTGAGGCGTTCCACATGCCCAGCGACACGTCATCGGGGAAGATCCCGATCCGATCAGGCCGGACACCCAACGCGGAGAACCATTTACGCATCCGCGCGGCGACCTTGCGGGACTCCGGGCCGCCGTTGCAGTCGACGACGATCACCAGCGGCCGACCAGGCCGATCGGCACGCCACCACTGCCGATGCCGGGTCCAGGTCGTCACGAACCACGACACCAGCACGCGCAGCATCAGCGTCGTCTTGCCCGAACCGCTGGAAGCCACCGAGGTCATGTGCTCGGCCACATTGATCCACGGCAGGATCAACCGGGTCTCCGTGCGGCCCAGCAACGTTCGCAGCACGCTCTTCGGTGGGGCCTGATCGGTCTCGGTCGACAGACGACCGATCACCAACTCCGGGCTCCACCAACCGCTCGTGAACGGCAACCGCCGGCGCGACAACCGGGCCGCGGCGCGCTGCTCACGCTGTGCTTGGGCCCACAACGCCCGCTCCGTACGAGCCGGGGACTTCAACCCGACGGTGGCGAGCTGCACGCGGCGATTGGTGTGGGCGATAGTCGCGGTCAGCCACGCCAACGGCACCAACACCACAGCCATCCCGAGCAGACCGGCCGTGTACTGGCCGTCCATGAATTGGCGGCTGGCCTCGTTCACCATCCGGCCGGGCTTGAACACATCCCACGCCCACAACGCGGTCACGCCCGGCATCGCCAACACGCTGCCGATCAGCCAGTTCCGCAACCTCGTCGGGCGCCACGCCAGCGCGGTCGCCGGGATCAGGATCATGATCGTCATCACCAGGATTGCGACCACACACGCCGCGATCAGCAGACCACCATCAGCCACACCGTCCAGAGACCAGGAGCCGAAATCGGGCAACCAACCCAGCGGGTCATGGTCCAAGCCGATCGGGGGCATCTTCGGCTCGACATGAATCCCCGTCGCTGGCGTCGGGGTCGGCGTGGCGGCCGGTGTCGGCGCGTACGGCGCGCAATCGGCGGGGGTAATCATCGGAGTGCACTCGGTCATGATCAGACCGCCTTTCCTTCGTTCGGGTCTGTGACCTGGGGGATTTCTTGATCAGCGGCACCGCCCGCGATCACCCGGAGCCCGGGTCGCGACGCGGGCGAGGAGGATTCGGCCTTCTTGGCCAGACGTTCGTCCAGGTCGTCCAGGCGCAACTTCGGCCCGTCCGACAGATCCAGACCCGCCGCAGCAGTCCGGACCACGTTCTTCACACCCTCGCCGCGGCAGTAGTAGGTCAAGCCCGCACAGCCAGCGCGCCGGGCGACATGCAGCGCCTGCGCCACCGACGTACGCGCTGCCGCAGAGCTTTTCGCAGTCAGCTCGACCTCGACCGCCCACAACTCACCAGAACTGGTGATGTAGCGGCCGTCGTGGATGTGCGGACGAGGCTGCCCGGCCTTCACCAGACCGACCTCCGCGCGCAACGACCGCTCGGAAATCCAGCGGTCCAGATCCAGACCGGTCAACGCCAACCGCAGCTGCAGCACGGCAAGGGTGTGAGCGGCCATCTTCGGTGTGGGCACCCAGTAGCGCACCGGCCGACCCAACAGAGCCTCCGCCGCAGACTTCGTCGGGTACACCCACACCGATCCGGGCACCGGACGCACCCGGTTGTCGCTGATCATGTGGGCCTTCTGCCACTTCGCCACAATCCGCGACGCCCGCGACCGGCTCACGCCCAGCATGTACGCCACCAAATCGAGTGGCGCACCGTACATCTCGGCCAAAATAGTCAGCACGAGCATGTCGCGCGGTCCCAGATGCCTCACCGGTCCATCCCCTCTCGTTCGGCACCCCGCGAGAGCGCGTCAGCCAGGGAAGAACCCGGCCTGCAGTTCGCGAGAGCGCTGGTGGATGTGTCCCAAGCCGGACCCGGATCACCGGTCACCTGCTCGATCTCCGCGACCGTCACGTACTGCGGCGCCGCCGGTCGCAACCGTTGGCCCGAACCCAGCCACTGGCCCGGCCTGCGGCCAGGAGTCCGGACCTGCTGCGGCTCCGGGTCATCCACCCAGACCCGCCGACCGGGCTCACCACGACGAAGTGCAGCGGCTGCCAAGTGCGGCAATTCGGTGACCGGAATCAACCGAGACGCCGCGTGAACCTGGGAGTGCCCACGCTGCTGCGGCTGTGGGCTACGGCGGCGGCTCACCGCTCCATCCCTTCCCGGTCGGCGCCCTGAGTGAGCACATCGGCCACGGCATTGCCCGTGCCCGCATAACCCGCCAGAGCGCTGGTGGACGTATTCCAGGCCGGACCCGGATCACCAGTGGCCTGGTCGATCTCGGCGCGGTCGACACCGTGACGTTCCGCCGCACGCAACTGGTGCTCACGGGTCGCCTTCACCAACGCCGCCAACTGGGCCGCAGTCGCAGGCCGCTTCGGAGCCGCTTTGTCCACGTCGAACAGGTACGCCACCAACGGCTCCCGACGACTACCACGCGAGCGGTACAGCTTCCCCGCAATGTCCTGCCCATTCGGACGCAAACCCTCCGCCGCCAACTGGCGACGAGTCCGCAAATGCGCAGGCCCGGCGCGCCATTCGTAAACCGGGATGCCGCCCTGCTGCTCTGGCGCGTTCACCGCGTCACCACCGACACCTGGGAGCCCGGGACGCACGACCCCGGCGGCTCCGCCGGAACCCCGGCATTGACCGGGCGGCAGATGTTCGGCGACGGCACGTAGTCCTGCTGGTCGATCCACGCCGCCGTGCACCCGCCCACCGCGACGAGCAGCAGCAGCCCGAATGCAGCTAGCCGCACCGCCGACGGCAACACGCCCAGCGGCGCGTACACCGCGCCCATACCGGTGAACTCCGAACCGGCCATCGAATGCAACGGGTTATGCGTATTCATCGCCGAACCCCCAAACGACGACCCGAACGCCACAACACGACCGCGCCGAGGAGCATCACCGTGAACCCGACAACCTCCGGCGCCGTCAGCACCAAATAACCGACCGCCACCGAAGCGAGCGCGAAACCGAAAGTGCGAGGAGGCATCACGCCTCACCGCCCTCATGGCGCCGGTTCCGGCAGCGACGGCGACGCGACTGCGCCGACTTCAACGCCAGACGCGTGAAATGCGCTTTTCGAGCGTGCTCAGCGCGAGATGCGCGTTCCTCCGGGCTCAGAAGCCCATCTGGATCCACGAGGCGGTCGAACTTGCTCCACATCGCCGCACGAGCGTTGGCCGTGCGAGCGGCCCTGTCCGTAGTTTTGGCCCAGGATTCGTATGCCGCGATCCGCGCCTGCATTGACCGTTCTGTTGGCGTGCTCATGCCGCACGACCTGGGGCTGCGATGGATCGATCGACTAAGATAGACATGCTTCAGGGGCTCCGATCTCTGAAGTGAGGAAATTGCTGAAGCGGCTGGAACCGCTTTGGTGCTTGGACTCCCCGGTAGCTGGAACTGCCGGGGAGTTTTTCGTTCCTGGGTCCGTCTCAAACCGCTGGAACGGTTCAGACGATCCGATGGAAGCTCTTGGTGTAGACCCCCTTTCGCGTCTGAGAGCTGATTTCTATAGCTATAAGACTGCTTGGCTACGCGGCCCTGCGGTGTGCCAATCTGTCACACAAGGCCACGGTGGCTAGCCACCTCTGAGTCTACTCGAGTAGTGGACGAATGGCTAGCCACCGTGACATGCTGTTATGCATGCCAAGCAAGCATCTGAATCCGGCCCGCGTATACCGTCCCGACGCTGAGCTGTATCAGCGCGCCCAGGCAGCCGTGGCCGAAGTCGGTTCGAACATGAATGCGCACGTCATCGAATTCCTACGCTGGCTCGCTGGCGACACCGATGACCTCCCCGCTCGCCCAGTATCAGCAAGTCCTCACCAGTCACCGAGGCGGAAGAAGTCAGCCGAGTCCGCTGGGTCCGACCGTATTAAGCGGCGCAACTAGCCGACCATGCGTCCCGAACAATCTCATTGATGTCGGAGTATCTTGGCGACCAGTTGATTTCGGTCATCGCCTTCGATGGGTCACTAACCAAGGTGGCGGGCTCAGCAACGGGCGGGCGGTGCTCGAGCAGAACGTGACAACCGGTCACTCGTTCTACGGCCGCCGCCACATCCAAAATGCTATTCCCGCGTCCGCTGCCGATGTTGTACCGCTTTGCCACTCCGACCGCCGGAAAGTGCTCTATACCGGCCACGAAGGCCGCTGCCGCATCGTTTATGTGCAAGTAGTCGCGAACCGCCGTGCCGTCTCCGTTCACTGGCAACGCAGATTGCCGAGCAGCGGCGGCGAGTGCACGCGGCACCAGACGAGTTGGGTCCGGGTCGACTCCACCGGCGACGTTGAGCATTCTGAAAATCACGGCGGACAGTTCGCTACCGCGACATTGCGCCTCAACAGCCAGCTCGGCGGCGAGCTTACTGCTCGCGTACGGATGCGGCGGCGCGTCTGGCAGTTCTTCAGTCATCGGCTGGCGATCAGGTGTTCCATAGATCGAGCCCGTCGACGCGAAAACGATCCTGTGCACGTCAGCAGAAACCATTGCGTCAAGCAGCGCGATCGTTCCGCGGGTGTTCACGCGAAAATACCGAAGCGGCTCAGCGAGTGATTCACGCGCTCGGGTAACTCCGGCAAGATGACAAACCGCGTCGACACCTTCCACCGCACGTCGCAATGCGGCGTCATCGAGTAGGTCCGCGGTCCGAACATCCATGGCGCCGAAAATCGCCGCACCGCGGGTACGAACCATCGCCACCGGCTCATGGCCAGCGGCGCTTAGCGCTGCGACAACTGCACGACCGACGTAGCCGTTTGCTCCGGTAACAAGTACGCGCACACAGCCATCATGTCATCAGGGCAGCAGCAGGTCGCGGTGCTTCCATGTGAGCGCAATGCACGCCGCGGCCGCCGCTGCGAGTGGCTCGTGGTTGAGAGTTCGGCGGACATTGGCCGGCGTCCATCTGATGCCAACCGCCCCCGTCTCGGAGGGGTACAAGTCGCCTTCGGCATTTCGAGAGACCATGCCCGCGAACGCAGCGTCAAAGACATCCGAGTCGATGATCGTCACTGTCAAGATTTCACTGGCTGGCGCCAGAGGATCGATGCCGATTCCAAAGCACCACGCTCGAACCTTGCCGGTTCGACGCCCTTCGGTGAGTGTCCGGAATGGCTCGGCGTCGTAGTCGACAGGTGTCCCGCTGCTACCGTCGTGTTCGGGCGCATCCAGAAGTTCCTCGGAGAACTCGCGGATCATGTTGCGCCACAGGCTCAAGTCTCGAGCAACGTTGGATTGCCCTATGGCTGCTGGCTGAAAGACACCCGCCGGGATGATGTGTGTCAACCCCGCGGCCAGCGTGACCTTTGTCGATCCTCGTCGATGAAGGAAGAAGGTGTCCCCGTCTGGGGCGCGCCGGATCGTCAGCGTGTTGATACTCGGCAGAACAGGCCGGCGGCTGGTATCGAAGAGATCACCAACCCGCTTCCGAAACGGCAAGTCGTCAAGGGTGAGGTTCCCGTCGCGCCGCGATATCCATACCGCAGCGGTTTCGTGTGCAATCACTTCACAGACATCGACCATGTCGAAGTAGGTTGTGAGGCCGAATGCCATGTGGCCGCCGGAATCGTCGAACGACGCATCGAGCAGACGGTAGGACGTGCGGTTCTCGAATAGAGACGGTTGGGCGATTGCACGGATTGCCTGGCTGTAGCGTCCGAACCGTGTGCCATTCGGGCGCAGGGGCCGATAGGGCTCCGATTCGACCTCACCACCATCGAGCAGCGGCCCAGGCGCATCCGGGTTGAAGTCGAGCCGAATGGAATCAAGATCCATGGGCGCAGAGGCCATCCATCCCGGTTGCGTGATACAGGCGGTTCCCTCGATCCGGATGGGATCCCAGTACAGCCGGGCGGCGGCCGCACTCAGCGCGTGGCGATTCCGATTCAGGGTTTGCCGTATAAGCCGCCAGTCGGTGACAGCGTTCTCTCGCTCCTCCTCAGCTTGATCAGGCGCGTCTAGCAACCCGAACGTTTCGGAAGGAAGATCCATCGCCTGAGCAAACTGGCGTAGCTGTTCAACGTCGCGACATGCCCTTGTGCCGTTGAGGTACTTCGATACCAGCGTGCGGTCGACGCCGAGGACACGCGCCATTTCCTGATGGCTGTTCAGACCGTGAGCCCTCATATAAGCCTTGATCACGTCAGCGAGACGTGAGTCGTAAGCAGGCTTCGACATAGCAATCCAGCCTATCCGATTCATCGTTGGGTGGCTATCCACCCAACGGTATCATTCGCAACGGTGGATAGCCACCCGCGAGACGGCGGGATGCATACTACGCGTGGATATCCGAGCTCGTAACCCCATTAGCTTGCAATAGCTTCTCGGTGCGCTCAGCTGCCTCGATCAGTTCAGGTGCCGCTTCGGTCACCGATCTGGAGACGACGTGGTCGGGGCCGTACCGTTCGCAAACCTCGGCAATGCGACTACGTACATCCGTTGTTTCTCCGGTTGGGGTCGTGGTTATATCCGCCCACCACAGAGCATCTCGAATCACGGATTGCTCATCCGGCCAGTCGATCTCGATGTCACGGTTTCGCGCCTCGATACGTGCACACGAGTGGTTGGCGACGAGAGCGCACAGTCGTACAGGAGCACCTTGCCGCTGGAGAAACTCAGCCCCATCGACAGGATGGAACCCCGTACGACGGATCGACGGCGCGTAACCGATGTCGTGCAGCCAAGCTGCGGCGAGCAACAGACTGAAGTCATCCACTATGCCTACGGCCTGTTGGGCGTGCTGGGCTACGCCTTGCACGTGCTGCCACCGCCGGGACATGCCGACGAGGTTGTCATACGCCAGCTGCGAGGCCCAGGTGACAAGGTCATCGGTCATGCAGGCAACCGTAACGTCTCACCGCATGACCCGCCGGCGCCTTGGAGGCTCCGAGTCAAGAGACTGACCGGGCGCTTCTACAGCTTGTCGCCTAGCCGCGCCCGACGGTGTGCCGACTTCGCTCGGCTATCCGCGACCGCCGCCCCGTACCGCGCGAGCATCTGCCGCGAACGCCACCCCGCGAGCATCATCAGGTCCTGTTCCTGGCCGCCGCTGTCGAGCCACGTATGGGCAAAGAAGTGCCGCAGCTGATGCGGATGCAGGCGTTCGATACCCGCAGCGTCACACCGCCGTTCGAGCATCTGCCGGATACCGGAATCGGTCATGACCCCGCGATATCCGAGCCACAGCGCCGGATTTTCGTTCTTCGCGCCGGAATGCCTCGCCCGAACTCGGAGATACCTTCGCAGCGCCGTTCGGGTCTTGTCGCCGAACGGACACGTCCGCGGCCGACCGCCCTTGCCGATCACCATCACGGTGTTCTCGTTGAAGTCGAGCGAGTCCACCTCCAACGGTGCGAGTTCACCGCACCGCATCCCGGTATCGGCGAACAACCGGATGATCGCATTGTCACGCCGGTCGGCGAAGTCAGCGCCTGCGCATTCGGCGAGCAGGGCCTTGATGGCGTCCATGCTCGGCACTGGCACCTTCTGTTCAGGTACCGCCGGCGGACTCATCTTGTCGAACGGATTCGTGTCGACGATCTCCTCCGCTGCAAGGTATTTGAAGAACTGTTGCAGCGACCGGTACTGACCGCGTGCGTACTCCGGCGACAGCGGCTCGCCGGTCCGCCGATTGGGCCGCGTAAGCAGGTCCTCGATGTAGCCGCCGATGTGGGCGCGGGTGATATCGGGTGCCGTGGTCGGCAGCTCGCGCTGTTGAAGGAAGTCGGCGAAGTACCTGATTCGGGTGAGGTAGCCGTCGATGGTCTGCTTGCTCCGGTTCTTGCGGCGCAGCTCCGTCGCGAAGTCTTCCGCAAGCTCTCGGATGTCGTCTAGATCCAGCCCCATGTCCGGATTCTACCGGCAAAATACATTGCTGTCGGAGCGCTGTTCTGGACTAACTCGGCTGTCGAGTTCAGCGTTTCCGCTGTTCAGATAGCATTTGTGGGGCGGGCGGGGCTCGAACCCGCGACCAATGGATTATGAGTCCACGGCTCTAACCGACTGAGCTACCGCCCCTCGCCGCGAGAATCCGCGAGCATGGGGGATGCTACCGGGTCGAGCGGGGTATGAACCAGTCGGATGGTCAGTGGCTCAGGGTACGATCGGTTCGGAACCTTACTGGAGGTCAGATATGGCCGGTCTGTTCAGGAACGTGCTGAAGGCGCATCAGTGGGTGTATGAGCACAGCGGCGGGCTGGTGGGGCATCGGCTGCTCTTGGGGAATCCGACGTTGCTGCTGCGGATGGTGGGCCGCAAGACGGGTAAAGAGCGGACCGCGGCGCTGACGTACGGGCGCGACGGCGAGGATTATCTGGTGACAGCTTCCAACGGTGGCTCGCCGCGGCCGCCGGCGTGGTTGGCGAACCTGAAGGCGAAGCCGGAGTGCGAGATTCAGGTCGGGCGGCGGAAACTGACGGTGCTGGCGCGGCCGACGCTGCCGGATGATCCGGACTACGCTCGGCGGTGGGCGATCGTCGACAAGGTGAACAGGGGCCGCTACAGCGCCTATCAGAAGCTGACCAAGCGGCCCATCGCGGTCGTAGTGCTTACCCCGGTCGGCTGAGCGGGCTCAGCTGTCGCGGTAATCGTCTCGCCAGTCGTCCTCGTGGTCCTCGGCGTCACGTCCACCCCAGGGCTCGATATCTTTCGGCGGCCTGCTGGCGAACTGCACCACAGCTACGACGATGCCGAGAACCACGATGACGGCACCGACGACGATCAGAGTTTCCACGCAGGCACCCTAGCGCCGTCGCCGACACCACGCACTACAACAATTCTCCAGTTACGGGCTAGTTCACACTGTTAACAAAGTGCGTCCTAAGGCCGCCCGGGATTCGATGAGGGCGTGCGCCCGATCGGCCTGGTCGAGCGGAAAGGTCTGACCGATGACGACCTCCAGGCGACCTTCGGCGACCTCGGCCTGTGCGCGCTCGGTGACCGCATGCCAGTCGGTGTCGGCGCTGGTGATGTCGAACAGCCCGTACACGGTGATGCCGCGCGCCGTGGCCGCCGCGCGATCCAGTGCGGCGAATTCGCCTGCGGCGGCGCCGTATCCGAGGAACCGGCCATCGTCCGCAACAGCCGCGAGCGCGGCCTCGCCCAGTGTGCCGCCCGCACCGTCGAAGACGACCTGCACTCCCCCGCTGGCGGCGTGCGCCTTCGCCGACCAGTCGGGTTCCGAGTAGTCGACTACCGCATTCGCCCCCAGTCGTGCCGCCAGCTCGAGCTTCGCGGCGCCGCGGGCGGCGGCGACCACGTTCGCGCCGGCCGCACGGGCGAGCTGGATCAGCAATGTGCCGAGCCCGCCCCCGGCGGCGGTGATCAGCACCCACTCCCCTGGTTGCACGGCGGCGCGGTCGAACACCGCCAGCGCGGTCCTGCCGTCGTGCGCTAGCGCGACAGCTTGCGGCATGCTCAGCCCATCAGGCACGGTGACCAGCGTATTTGCCTTGGCCAGCGCCTTTTCGGCGTACCCACCGATCGGCATTCCGCCGCCGATCCCACTGGCCGCGGTCGGGGTGGACACTCGCTTCCCCACCCAGGCCGGATCCACATCCGGGCCGACTGCCGCGACTACGCCCGCGATCGCACCGCCTGGCACGTATGGCGGCTGGATCGTGAAGAAGTCGGTGCCCCAGCCGCCGCGCAGCCGGGTATCCAAGAACATCACGTCGGCGGCCGCCACGTCGACCACCACCTCACCTGGTCCGGCCACCGGCTCCGGCATCTCGTGCACCGCGAGCACTTCCGGTCCACCGAACTCACTGGCCTGTACAGCCCGCATGACATAACCTCCATCGTTCCTCGCCGCATCGGACACCGACCAGCATGGAACCTGAAGCATGGTTGAGGTCAAGTCGTGCGACGGCGGTCAGGAACCTCCACCGCAGCCGCTACTACTTCCGCCACCACAACTGCTACTGCTTCCCCCGCCGCAACTACTGCTACTTCCGCCACCACAACTGCCGCCACTCCCCCCGCCGCAACTGCTGCCGCCCCCGCAGCTGCCGCCGTGATGATGATGGCCGCCCCCGTCACCCGGATTCCAGCCCCCGCCACAGCCATCCGACCGACTCGGGTCGTAGCCGCCCCCGAGACCGACTCCACCAGCCGCCCAGAACGGGTCCGAACTGCTGGGCGCCCCACCGTAATACCCTTCGCCGCGATGTCCCGGGCGCCATGGCCCGTACGGTGGTGGAAGGTAGCGGTTGCGTTGCGCGCGGAGCACAACGAACACCACGAGGGCAGGTACGGCCCCGAGCAACACCACCACCAACAACACGAGGAAGACAAGAATGATGGTGGCGCTCATATCAAGACGGTAGCCGCAGAGATGCGCATGCGTACAGTGAACTGTGGCGTTATTCCGCTTCCGTAAGTCCACGGTCGACCTGACGACGGTGCGCACCATCGTCGACGCGCTGGAACTTCCCGAGGCCGTGTACAAGACCTGCCCGTGGCAGCCGCGTGAGCTGGTAGAGAACGGCCTGCGGCAGTGGCTGCGCTGCTGCGGCGCCGCGATGCGCGATGACCAGGTGATCGGCATGCCTTCGCACGCAGTGGACGAGGCTTGGCACGGATTCATCCTATGCACGCAGCGCTACGCCCAGTTCTGCGCGGCAGCCTATGGCCGCTTCCTGCACCACTTCCCGGAAGGCACTGGGCCGCCCGGTAATTCGCACGGCACGATGGCGGAACAGCTCGGCCGCACCGTGGTCGCATGGTCGCTGGTGGCCACACGGGACGAGGAGTGTGTGCTGTGGGACCTGGACCGCAGGGTCGGCGTCGACCAGCCGTGGGGCATCGATGCCGGGCGGGTCGAAGCCGTCGAGGCCGAAATCGCCCGGACGGCTGAGAACCTCATGTGAGCGTCACCCGCCTTCTCCTTGCCGACCGGGTCGGGCTCACAAGTCGAGCACGAGTCGCCCACCATCGGCACGGGATACGCAGACGAGCATCTCGCCCGCCTCGTGTTCCGCGGCGGCGAGCACGCCGTCCCGGTGGTCGGGTTCACCCGACGGCACCCGGACCTTGCATGTGCGGCAGAAACCCTGCCGGAACCAGTACGGCTGGTCGGGCCGGGCCGACACGAGGGTGTCGAGCGCGGAGCGGTCCACGGCGACCTCGACCACCGGTCCGGGAGAGGCGAATTCGATCCGCGCGCCTTCCTGCACGGCTGCAGCAAGGATCATACATATGTAGAACTTTCAGTAACACATAAATTCGGGATCAACTGCCGGATATTAGAACGCGTTCCAGTAGGCTTTCGCTATGGAACGATTGACCGGATTGGATGCCAGCTTTCTCTATCTGGAAACCGGGACACAGCACTTGCACGTGTGCGGACTGCTGATCCTGGACCCCTCCTCAGGGGACTACTCGTTCGACAAATTCAAGGCCGAACTCGGTCGTCGACTATCCCTGATTCCGCAGCTGCGCCGCCGGGTCGTCGAGGTGCCGTTCCACCTCGACCACCCCGTCTGGATCGAGGACCAGGATTTCGACCTGGACTACCACGTCCGCCGCATCGCGATCGCCGCACCGGCCGGACACCGCGAGCTCGCCGAACTCGTGGGGGACATCGCCGGCCGCCCGATGGACCGCGATCGCCCGCTCTGGGAGATGTCCCTGGTGGAGGGCCTCGCCGACGGCAAGGTCGCGGTGATCTGCAAATATCACCACGCCGCGGTGGACGGCATCACCGCCGCCAACATGATGATGCACCTGTGTGACCTGGAACCAGACGTCACCAGGCCGGAGCCGGACCAGGACTGGCAGCCCGAGCCGAGGCCGAGCGAGTGGCAACTGCTGGCCCAGGCGGTGATGAAATTCCCGGCGAAGATGGGGATCGTCGGCATGGTGCCGAAAACCCTCGGCGTGGTCGCCGGTTTCGCGCAGCGACGCCGAACCAACAAGGCCGGCATGGCGATACCGTTCTCCGCCCCTCGCACACCGTTCAATCTCGCCATAACCCCGCATCGCGCCGTCGCGTTCACCCAGGCCGAGCTCGACAAGATCAAAGAGATCAGTACCGCGTTCGGGGTGAAGGTCAACGACGTAGTGCTGACCATCGTGGCGGGTGCACTGCGCGACTATCTGGAAAAGCACGACCATCTGCCGGATCGCTCGCTCATCGCGTCGGTGCCGGTCTCGG
Source organism: Nocardia sp. NPDC023852 (assembly GCF_040639505.1). Lineage (NCBI taxonomy): Bacteria > Bacillati > Actinomycetota > Actinomycetes > Mycobacteriales > Nocardiaceae > Nocardia > Nocardia sp. NPDC023852. The sequence goes on along the minus strand of NZ_JBFAAB010000012.1, from coordinate 40,842 downwards.
TCCACGATTCGACGCGACACACCGCGGGCATCAACAAGGTGTCCACACTGTTCGTGCGGCTCGGCACCGACGTCGCCGATCCGGTGGAACGCCTTCACCAAGTGGCCGAGGCCAATTGCGGAGCCAAAGAGGAACACGACTTGATGGGCTCGGACTTTCTGCAAGACTGGTCGAAGTACGCTCCGCCGAACACCTTTCGGCTCGCAGCGCGGATGTACTCGTCGCTGAAACTGGCCGAGATGCACCCGGTGGTGCACAACCTGGTCGTGTCCAACGTGCCCGGGCCGCCGATGCTGCTGTACTTTCTCGGCATACGCGTGGACGGCATGTACCCGTTCGGGCCGGTGTTCCATGGCGCGGGACTCACCGTGACCGTATTGTCGAACAACGGCAAGCTGCATTTCGGTTTCATCGCCTGCAAGGAACTGGTACCTGACATCGCGCAGCTGGCCGACGCGGTTCCCGGCGTGGTCACCGAATTGCTGTCCGCGGCACGGAACTCAGTGTGATCGCCGCTCATACGGCGGATTCCCCCGCAACGCCCCCGTTCGCCACTGCCACAGGGCCGAACCGACTCAGATGACCTCAGGTCGCCACAGTCGATCTCGGGACGGCGACCGGCTTCCACCGCACCTGAGCTACTGTCGCGGGATGCGCAGCGGCGCATTTCTGTAACGTGTTGCGGACGATTTCGGAGAGACGGAGGTACCGCCCCATGGGTCGGTTGACCGGCAAGGTGGCGTTGATCAGCGGCGGAGCGCGCGGCATGGGCGCCGCGCACGCCAAGGCTCTGGTCGCCGAGGACGCGCGCGTGGTGGTGGGCGATGTGCTCGACGACGAGGGTGCCGCGGTCGCCGAGGAACTGGGTGACAACGCCGCCTACCTGCACCTCGACGTGCGTGAGCCGGAGCAGTGGCACGCTGCCGTTACCGAAGCCGTGCGGCGCTTCGGCTCGCTGAACGTACTCGTGAACAACGCGGGCATCGCCAACGGCAACACGCTGGTCGCCTTCGAGCTCGCCGAATGGCAGCGGATCATCGACATCAACCTGACCGGCACGTTCCTCGGCATGCAGGCCGCGACGCCCGCCATGATCGAGGCGGGCGGCGGCTCGATCATCAACATCTCCTCCGTCGAGGGCATGCGCGGCAGCCCTGGGCTGCACGGCTACGCGGCCACCAAGTTCGCCGTGCGCGGGCTCACCAAGTCCACGGCACTGGAGTTGGCGCAGCACAAGATTCGGGTGAACTCGGTCCACCCTGGCCTGATCCGCACCCCGATGACCGAGAACATCCCCGAGGACTTCCTGCAGATTCCGCTCGGCCGCGCCGCCGACCCGTCCGAGGTCTCCGCCCTGGTGACCTTTCTGGCCAGCGACGAATCGTCGTACTCCACCGGCGCCGAGTTCGTCATCGACGGCGGCCTGACGGCGGGCATCCCGCACAAGTTCTTCGACAGCTGACCGATGCCGAGAAGGCTGCGGTGACCACGCCCGGTGGCGGCGTGCCCTGCGCGGCTGCCTCCGACTTGCAGTCACCAGCGTCGCGCAGTCAGCGCCACCGTGCTGACCTGCCGAATCGCGCGCCGAGCAGGCCGCGGCCGCCCGATCAGCACAGACCTGACGAAAGCGTGACAGTCCGGGCCGTGGCACGCGACTTTCCGGGGAGTACCCGCCCGTCTCGCCTCGCACGAGTCTGATGCCGATGTGCGTTCTGCTGACCGACGGTTGTCGAAGGACCGCTGGATGGCGGGGGCAGCCCGGCGAGTTGGCCAGGTCACAGCTTGATTGGGCCTTTCGGACCGGGGTATGCGGTCGGTGTCAGCCGACAAACGATTCGGAGGAATGTCATGCCGGAGCATCAGAGCGGACCTCGGGAAGCTGTCGAGGGTGTCGTCGAGGACATCAAGGGCAAGACGAAGGAGGCTGCGGGCGTCGTCACCGGCGACGAAAACCTGAAAAAGGAGGGGCGCGCGCAGCAGGACAAGGCCGAATCCCAGCGTGACGCGGCGCAGAAGGAAGCGGAGGCCGAAAAGGCACGCGGGGAAGCCGATCTCGACGAAGCGCGCCAGAGCGCGCACCAGAGTGGCAAGGACGTCTAGTTTCCGATGCGGCGGTAGGGCGGTACGACCCGTTCCCGGTCGGCGGCGATTTGCCGCCGCCGGGCCGCCGTTGGTGCCCCCTGACGGAATTCGTTGCCCGCCAATCATTCGCTATAGCGTCCGCAGTATTCGCGCGCTGACCTGACACCAAGGCCTCTCGAAGTTCCCGAGAATGGGGGTACAGCAACAGTGACAGGCACTGAGCCCACGCGTCGACTGCGAGCGTGGCCGGCATTGCGCGTCGATGACTGGACTCCCACGCGCGAAACCCTGCATATGTGGACGCAGATCGTCGGCAAAATCAGACTTTCCCGGGCTCCGCTGGTCAACCACTGGTGGCAAGTCACCCTCTACGTCAGCCCGCGGGGACTGACCACCTCTGCCATTCCGCACGCTGCGGGCTCATTCGACATCGAGTTCGACTTCGTCGACCACAGGCTGCACATCCGATCCAGCGATGGCCGGACCCGGCAGGTCGCGCTCGAACCCAAGCCGGTAGCCGACTTCTATTCCGAAACCATCGGCGCCCTAGGCGAACTGGGAATTCCTGTGCAGATCCAAGCCAAACCCAATGAGGTCGATCCGGCGATCCCGTTCGCCGAGGACCACGAGCATCGATCCTACGATGCCGCGGCCGCCAACTTGTTCTGGCAACAACTGGTCGCCGCCGACCGTATCTTGCACGAGTTCCGATCGCGCTTCACCGGCAAGGTGAGCCCAGTGCACTTCTTCTGGGGAGCGATGGATCTCGCGTGCACCAGATTCTCCGGGCGGACAGCGCCGCAGCACCCGGGTGGTGCCCCGAATTGTGGCGACTGGGTCATGGTGGAGGGCTACTCCCATGAACTGAGCAGCTGTGGATTCTGGCCTGGTGGCGGGGCCGAAGGTGCCTTCTACGCCTACGTGTATCCGGAGCCCGAGGGATTCGCCGACTATCGCATAGGCCCGCGAGAAGCCTTCTACAGCCGAGACCACCGCCAGTTCCTCCTGCCGTACGAGGCGGTCCGGACCGCCGAAGCGCCGGAGCGGGCGCTACTAGAGTTCCTTGACACGACCTATGAGGCCGCCGCCGAACTCGGCCACTGGGACCGCTCCGCGCTGGAGGCCGACCCGGGGCGCTGGAACCACAAGCACCGAATCCACAATCCATGGGAGGTGGAGCCGTGACCGACCGCCAAGCTCTGCCGGCCCCCGAGCACGGAGGCGCCGATGCCGTCTTCGTCGGGCAGCGGGGCGACCCCGAATTTGCCCTTCTCCGTTGGGGATCGGCTGGCGCGACACCGTAGAAGTCGGGCCAGGTGCGCAGGAACAACACGTTGATCCGGTCTCGGCCCGATAGCCGACGCACTGGTTCGATTCGCCGAAGTGGTTACTCGGGATCCGACTGGGCGGGAGCCACACCGCGCGTACTGCCGTCGATGGTGTCTCCGACCCACACAGCATCTGGCCCCAGCCATCGCTGTACGCGGGTCGGGGCGTCGGCCGCAATGAGCATCATGACCACGAGCGTCAACCCGAATGACAACATCGCCAGGGCGGTACCAAGGCTGATGCGCTCGGTCAAAGCCACGCCGAGGGCCGGTGCCACCGCTCCGCCGAGGGCCCCGACGTTGTAGGTGAACCCCAAGCCCGCGGCGCGCTCGCGAACGGCGAAGTATCCGCCGATCCATTTCGGTAGCAGGCCGGAAATCCCCTGGCCGAACATCTGCTGGATAAACAGCAGAACGCCGAGCAGGACCAGACTCGCGCCGCCGACAGCGAAGACAGGGAAAATCAGCAGCTGCGACAGCGCCAGGCTCACCCAGTATGCCCGCGCCGTCCCGAACCGGTCACCAGCGAATCCGGCAACGCAACAGCCCACAGCCGTACCGAATCCGGCGAAGAACAACACCATACTGGCGTGGCCAGGGCTGTACCCGAGATCGCTCTTCAGGTACGTGGGCAGTAGTGCCTGGATCGGCCACGAGTACAGGAACGCGGCGAATACCGTGACCATCAAGGTGACCGCGGTCGGCCAGCGGGCACCATTGATCTGCACCGTGTATGACACGAAGACCAGTGCGGCCGCTACCGCGAGTACAACCACCACGACGCCGTGCACCGCATTGGTGAATATCAGCAACAGCGCGGCGAACGCTACTGCGGCGAGCACGGCATTCACTGCCGCCCTACCTCCACGAAACAGCACATGCAACGCCGATGACGACTCTCGCGGAACGGCTGTGACTTCCCAATCCCGTGACTCCGGCAGACTGCGCCGCAACCAGACGGCGACAATGATCGGCGCGACTCCGATCAGGAACAACGCGCGCCAGCCGAAGACGGGAACCACGAGGGCGTAGGCACCGGCCGCCACGACAGTTCCGATCGAATAGCCGGAAATCAGGAACCCGCTTGCCTTGTTCCGCAGCTGCGTCGGCCAGGACTCGATCACATAGGTGGAGCTGGCGCCGTACTCTCCGGCCATCCCGAGCCCGATGATCAGCCGCGCGACGAACAACACACCGAACGACGGCGCCAGCCCGCAGCCGAGGGTGCCGACGCTGAACAGTCCGATCGAGGCCACCATGGCCGGCCGCCTGCCGTAACGGTCGCCCAGCGCGCCCAGCGCGAGACCACCCGCCCAGCGGGAGATGAACGTGGCCGACACCAGGCTCGCCGCCTGGGCCGTAGTCAGCCCGAAGGCTTGTTCGACTTCGGTCAACACCAAGGTGATCAGCACGAAATCGAAACCGTCGAGCAGGTAGCCGAGCCAGGCGGCCGTGAATGACTTCCACTGCTGCACCTCGATCTGCCGATACCACGGAAGTGCCTGGGCCCGAGCGGATTCCGCATCACTGGTCACGGGAGTGTCCACACCGAATCTCGTCAGGGCAGCAGGCCGGCTTCGGCAAGGATCGCCTCGATCTGCTCGACCTCTCCGTCATCGAGCGGAAGCTGCGGTGGTGCCGTCACGGCGTTGCCGATCACCCCCCGCAGCTTCATCGCGGTTTTGAATGCCCCCAACGCGGCGGAACCGCGGCCCATCCGGTCCGGTGCACCGACATCGACGATCGAGAACAGGCGCAGCAGCCGCTCCTGCTCGGACCGCGCCGCAGCTGAATCGCCATTGCTCATGTGTCGGTAGACGGCGACGAAGCCTGCCGGATCCACGTTCGCCAGCCCAGGGACGGCTCCGTCGGCACCGAGTGCGAGCATCGTGTCGACCAGAAGTTCCGAGCCCGTGAGCACGGCGAAGTCGTGCAACTTGCGATCCTGCTTGCCCAGCACGAGAGCACGGAAAGAAGCATCGGCACCGCTGGAGTCCTTGATTCCGGCCAGCACCCCATCCTCGGCCAAGCGGAGCACCAGGTCCGAGTCCAGTTTGCTGTGTACCGCGATTGGAATGTCGTAGGCGATGACCGGCAACTCGGTCCGGTCACGCAACATCCGATAGTGCAGCTCGATTTCGGCGGGATGGGTCCGGGCATAGAACGGCGCGGTGACCACCACACCGTCTGCGCCTGCTCGGCCGACCATGTCGATGTGCTCGGCGACACGCAACGTCGTCGTATCGATACATCCGACGAGCACCGGAACACGTCCGGCGACGTGGTCCACCACCGTCTCCACCACCAGCGCGCGATGGCGATCGGGAAGATAGGCGACCTCGCTGGTGGAGCCGAGTACGAACAGACCGTGCACACCCGCCGCCAGCAGGAAATCCACTGTCGTGCACAGAGATCGCACGTCGACACCGAAGTTGTCGAGTAGCGGAGTGCACACCGGCGGGACGATGCCCCGGAACGTCGTTGCCATAGTCGGCTCCAATGCCTCTGGATGGGTGAACCGGTGTGCCGTAGCACGCTCGGCGACGATCGAAAAGTCCGTCATCCGACGCAAGGCGAAGTCTTGGTCATAGGACGTGGGATGTCTCATGACGGTAGAAGGCGGACCAAGGAGAGTCAAGGCCGACGTCGCCACGGTGAGATCGGCTCGCCGAGCCCCGAGTCGTACCATGTCCTCTGAGACGAACAAGTTGACGGCATGGTTGCCAGAAGAGGTCCGCGAGGGATGTCACTGCAGGAGCGGGTTGTCAACCTGATTCTCGAACGCGGTCTGGGACCGGGCGATGTGGTGCCGCCGGAACCGCAGCTGATGGCCGAACTAGGGGCTAGCCGCAACTCGGTGCGCGAGGCCCTGCGGGCCCTGCATACGCTGGGGATCGTCGACATTCGGCACGGCCACGGCACCGTGGTCGGGCATGCACCGATGACCGCGATGTTGCCCGCCTTGCGGTTCCGGGCCCAGCAGGCGGTCCGGCATGACGCCGACGACCTGGCGGAGCTGGTCCAGGTGCGCCGAATACTGGAGGTCGCGCTGATCGCCGAGGCGGCGCGGCTGGCCGACGACCAGTTCCTGGCGGACCTCGAAGACGCGATCACCGAGATGGAGACCGGGAATCTGGCCGAAACGGATCGCAGGTTCCATCTGACGTTGTACCAGCGGGTGGACAACGAGATCGCCACCCAGCTCATCGATCTGTTCTGGACTGTTTACCACCAGATCGACGCCGATCTACGCCCCACCACGTGGAAGCGTTCCGAGATCATCGCCAAACACCGCCTGATCCTGCACGCGCTACGCGCGGGTGACCCAGAGGCCGCGCAAGCGGCGATGTCGGCTCATTTCGCTGATATCGAGACGCGCTCCAGGCGACCGCCGCGGCCGATATCCGCCTCGGCCTGACATTATCCGCAGCGCCACCGGCAAGACCTGACACCTGCGTCGAATACTCGATGGCGAACCCGGAATCGGTGAGGTGGCCGACCGGTTCGAGCGTCAGATGACCGGCCGCGATCCATACCACCAGCGGCGCTGCCATCGCATCACGGCTGCAACCGTCCTGACGCAGGCCGTAGGCGCGACGAAGCCCCTGGCCTTCGATGATGCAGCCAGGGGCTTCGTCGTGCCGAATCCCGTTCAGCCCTTGACCAGTTCGGGTGTCGTTGTCTCGGGCTCCTCGGCTTCCTCCGGGATGACGGCCCGGCTCGGCAACAGCACTGCCATGACGATCACGATCAGCGCCAAGGCTGCGGAGACGAGGAAGGCCAGGCGCATGCCATCGAGGTGAGCGGTGACGGGATCGGCGCCATCGGCGACGAGCGTGGAGCTGCGGGCCGACATCACCGTCACCACCAGGGCGGTACCGAAAGCCGCGGCGACCTGCTGCAGGGTGCCGAGCATGGAACTGCCGTGCGAATACAGGTGCTGCGCAAGCGCGCCGAGGCCGAGAGTGAAGACCGGGGTGAAGGTCGCGGCCAGCGACACCATCAGCAGAATATGCAGAGCCAGTAGCTGCCAGTACGGCATGGTCATCGAGATCTGGGTGAACCCGGCCAGCGACGCGGCGATCCCGATCGACCCCGGAATCACTAGCAAGCGTCCGCCGAACCGGTCGAACAAGCGCCCAATGGTCGGTCCGAGCAGACCCATCGCCAACCCACCCGGCATCACCAGCAAGCCGGTCTGCAATGGGCTCAGACCACGCAGGTTCTGCAGGTACAACGGCAGCAGGATCATCGACCCGAGCATCGCCATGAACGCGACCGACATCAGAACCAGCGCCTTCGTGTAGATGCCCGACAGCAGGACCCGCAGATCCAGCAACGGAGTGCCGCTGCGCTGCAGCCGCAACTGACGGAACACGAACGCGGCGATGAGGGCCGAGCCCGCGGCGACGATCAGCGCCGGGCTGGTGAGATTGCCACTCTCGAACCGGCTGAGCCCGAACACCAGCCCACCGAACCCGAGCGCGGCCAGTGCCACGCTGGCCGAGTCGATTCCCCCGGCTTGCGGTTCACCGACGTTCTCGAGCTGGCGCAGGCCCAGCCAGGTGATCACCCCTGCAATCGGCAGCACCAGCACGAAAAGCCAACGCCACGAACCGATCTGCAGCACCACTCCGGAGATCACCGGCCCCATCGCGGGTGCCACCGAAATGGCCAGAGTGACATTGCCCATCACCCTGCCGCGGTCATGCTCGGGCACCACCGTCATCAGTGTGGTCATCAGCAGCGGCATCATCACCGCGGTGCCGCCGGCCTGGATGATCCGTCCGAGTAGCAGCACCGCGAACGACGGCGCGACCGACGACAGCGCGGTACCGGCCAGGAAGACCCCCATCGCCACGGCGTAAGCCTGCCGGGTCGACACGCGCTGCAGAAACCAGCCGGTGGCCGGGATGATCGCCGCCATCGTCAGCATGAATGCGGTGGACACCCATTGCGCCGCCCGCTCGGTGACCGCGAGGTCCTCCATGAGCCGCGGGATCGCGTTGATCATGATGGTCTCATTCAGGATCACCACGAAAGTCGCGAGCACCAAGACCCGGATGACGGTCGGTGTCCGTCCTCCCGAGGCGGGAGCGGATGGTTCGGCGGACATCGGATACCTCCGGAGTATGGACGTTGGCAGGAGTGCGTGGCCCGTTGCCGAGTCACCGGATCGCGTCCCGGCGCCACAGCGGTTGAGACGGCGTCGGCTGATCGAACTCATCGGGCGCGGGTCAGTATTCCGGTCGGCACCGACACAAATCACCCGGTTTTCCCGCCGACAGACCACGCACCCTACTCGGAACTTGCTGGTCAGCAGCCTTTTCCATGAGCTGTCGATACCAGATCGTGAGCCTGGTCACCTACCTCCGGACGGCGTCGCCGGCACCTGACCACGTCTCGAGCGCGACCATGGTTGTCCTCACCCGAACGGCCATACGCCGGCGCAACCCGGTTCCGTGTCGCTCGGGCCCCGAAACGGACCAGACCAGGGTCGAACTGATGCGTTCACCCTGGTCGCAGCTTCTCCCGACCCGCACCACCTCGCCGATGGACCGGCGACTTGCTGTTGCTCGAACCCCTTTCCCGTCCGTTGACTGCTCTAGTCCGCGCCACGGCATTCCGGCATGTTCGTGATACCGGGACCGGACGATACCCGTCCGACGCCGGAGGGCGGCGAATCCCGGCCGTCAGCATGAATTCAATTCGAACAGCATGTCATTACAGTCACCTCGTCAGGGCGTTCAGCTGTCGCCTCGTGCGCCGACGAACGTAGTGCCGATCTCTACCATCCGCTCTACCACGTAGGCCGGGTCGAGTAATGCCTCCGGGGTGTGGATGCCCGGCGCCACGGCTTCGCCGCGCAGACCGAGCAATCGTTCGACGCCGAGTGCGACGCCGAGTGCGGTCAAGGGGCGCTGCCCCGCCGGGTGGACGAGGTAGCAGCTCGTGCTGAGCGGGGCGCCCGTGGGATCGGTTCCCTCGAGGTCGATCCTGACCTCGGTAGAAGCGGGTTCGCCACGACGTCTGCTCGCGGTTTCACCGACCGCGAATTCGAAGAGGACGTTCGGTGCGCCTGTCGCGAGGGCGAGGCTCGGGACGTCGAGGAAGGCGAGGATCTGGCCGGGCAGGACAGTGCCGTCGACACTGGGTACGCCCACCTCGGCTTCGGGGCCGGTGACCCAGGTGAAGACGCCGTCGCGGCGGACAAGTCCCCCCGAGGGGGCTGCCGCCAGGCGCTGCAAATCCGCTATCCCCGCAGGCCCGCCGGTGTCGGTTTCATCCAGTACGGCGCTGATCCGGATGGTGTCGATCCGGTCGAACTCCCTGGCCGAGTCCAGCGTCGCGAGGACGAGGATACCGGCGAAACAGTGGCTGGCCACCAGGATCGGCGCGGCACCTGCCCGCTGGCCGCTCGCGACGACCTCCGGTGCGATATCCAGCAAACCGCTGGAGATGCTCAGATAGGGCAACCCGTGGTGCTGTGCATAGCGCAGCCCGTTCAGGCGGTTGTCCCACAGTGCCGCCACCACCGCCGAGTAGTTGTGGTCAGCAGGGAGCCCGAGATCGCTGCGCCGTAGATCAATAGTCACGGCCGTCGCGGCGCCGAGTTCGTCGGCGACGCGCTGCGCGCGATCGAGATCGCGGCCCGCGATTGTCAGCGGCAGTGTTGGGTGCCACCGGCGCAGGATGGTGGCGGTGTCCGCGCCTGCCTGGCCCGAACCGCCCATGATCAGCACTGGTTTCGACTGTTCCACTGTGGTTTCCTCCCGCTCGCACATTAAGCTACATTTTGTAGTCTACATTTTGTAGCTAAACTGAGGCGACAGCGCAAGGGAGGGCAATGACCACAGCGCCCGCACACGGGCCCACGTAATGTAGATTGAGTCTATATAGATCTCATATACATAGACTCGTCTCAGGAGCGGGCGTTGACATCAGGGTTCGTCGGCCGGAGTGTCGAGCTAGGACTGCTGCGGACTCGCTTGCAGCGTGTCGCGGAGTCCCGCAGGGGCGGCGCCATTGCGATCAGAGGGCGCCGACAAGTCGGAAAATCGCGGCTGGTTCAGGAGTTCTGCGACACGGCGCAAGTGCCATACCTGTACTTCACCGCCACCAAAGGTATGCCGGTCTCCGAATCACTCGCGATTTTCCTGGCGGAGTTGAAGAGATCCGGGATCGCACCCGATCCCGAGACCCTCCCCGAGGGCATCAGCGGCTGGACCGACACATTCCGACTGTTGGCGGCCTCGCTCGGTGATACACCGGCCATCGTCGTGATCGACGAACTGCCTTGGCTAGCAGAACAAGACACGGTCTTCGACGGCGCGTTGCAAACGGCGTGGGACAGGTTGCTGCAGCACCGGCCGGTCTTGCTGCTACTGCTGGGCAGTGACATCCACATGATGGAACGACTCACCGCTTACGATCGCCCGTTCTATGGGCGAGCCGACAACCTCGTACTCGATCCGCTCAACCCAGCCGAAGTCGGTCGCGCTCTCGGACTAGACGCAGCCCAGAGCATCGACGCACATTTGATCACTGGCGGGCTGCCAGGCATCTTGCGTAGCTGGCCGCATGGACTGCCGCCGCTTCAGTTCGTCCGACGCGAATGCGGCGATCCCGCCGCGGCGCTGTTCGGAGTGCCCGAGTCCACCCTCCTGGCCGAGTTCCCCGCACCCGACCAAGCGCGACGTGTACTCGAAGCGATCGGCAGCGGGGAACGCACCCACGCCACCATCGCGGCCGCGGCGGGCAGCCGCAACGGCGCATTGCCCTCCGGATCATTATCGCCCCTGCTACACCGACTTTCGGCGGACAAGCAGGTGCTGTCAGTAGACCAGCCACTGTCGGCCAAACCCGGGAAACCAGCACTCTACCGGGTCGCTGACAGCAACCTGCGGCTCTACCTCGCCGCCCTGCGCTCGGTTCAGGACCTTGTTCGACGGGGGCGAGGCAACGCGGCCTATGAATTGTTCACTCGACGCTGGACCTCCTGGCGCGGCAAAGCTGTCGAACCCCTCGTACGAGATGGGCTCGAACTGGCCGCGCTCGCGGGAACGCTGCCCTGGAACGGCGTCACCGCGGTCGGCGGCTGGTGGAACCGCGCATTCAACCCCGAGATAGACCTCATCGGCGCCGACCGCTCCCCCGTTGCCAATCGCGTGATCTTCGCCGGATCGATCAAATGGCTCGCTACCCCGTTCGACCGCCACGACCTAGCCGAACTGACTCGCGGGGTCGCCAATGTGCCAGGCTTTGTCCCGCGCGAAACAGCATTGGTCGTGGTGTCCTTGACCGATATCGAACGCACCATCGCCGATACCGTCGACCTGGTGTGGAACGCCGCTGACGTGCTGTCGGCGTGGAGTTGAGGAGACCGGCTACGGCGTTTTGCCAGCAATTTGTTGATCGGATCCCGAAATGCGGTAAGGACCCAGCCCGCATCGTCACCTACGAGCCGACAGGACTCGTAGCCGAATGACCGGAGAATGAGGTCCCGCCCAAGTCTCCACCACCAGAGCCGCCGGATCGCAAACAACGGCTGCTGCACCTCATGGAGTGGTCGATCACGGCCGAGCGGTTGGTTGCCGAGTGGGACCAGCCTGCTCGAGACCCGGGTCGTCATCGGCGACTTCAAGCACAGGCACAACTGCTGGCACCAACCCTTCGCGCTGGGCTACCCGACCCCGGCCGAGTACGCTGCCCGCTGCAGCCACACCCCATCACCCCGTGGCCTGCGAAATCTGAACCGGTGTCGAAAATAACCTAGCTCTAGCCGATCGACATGCAACCATGGCTTCCGTGGACAGGCCCTTTCGTGAGATCCGTGGCGTATACGATGCCGATACGATTACGGTGTACCAGGCGTACGGCCCGCAGATTGCCGTTCCCGCTGCGGCTTCTGGACGGTTCCCGAGCGCCTTCAAGCGGGAGCGCATGACGTGGGTCAAGCCATCGTTCCTGTGGATGATGTACCGATCCGGCTGGGCCAGTAAGCCCGGACAGGAGCATGTACTGGCCGTCCGGATCTCTCGCTCCGGTTTCGAATGGGCACTTCGCCATTCGGCGTTTGCGCACTTCGACAGCGCTGTGCATCAAGACCATGCTCAATGGAAGACCAGCTTGGCCGCGCCGGTTCGGATTCAATGGGATCCCGAGCGCGACATCGCATTTCGTCCCTTACCATTCCGATCGCTGCAGGTGGGACTTTCCGGCGAAGCGGTGAATCGCTACTGCGACGAGTGGATCGTCGGGATCGAAGACGTAACCGGACTCGCCCATGAGATCGGACGTGAGGCAGCCGCCGGGAGGCACGTTCCCGATCGCCTGCCCGCGGAAAAGCCGTACCCGACCCCATCTGATCTGCGCGAGCTACTAGGAATGGGTACCGGAGCCGTCACACACTGACCAGTGGCCGAGGTTTCTATCGCCCTTGGGTGATGACGGTTTGTAGCCATCCGCAACATGTGGCTTACCCCAGTTTCAACGAATGGTATGCGGACCCTTTCCTACGTTGCAGATTTTTTCCTGCGCCCGAGCTGCGCTTCGGCTCCCCGCCGCACAATCGGACTATCCGATTCGCGCAGCCGAACTAAAGCGGCTTCAGATTCCGGCCCAGGTGTGTCGCCAAGCGCCCAGATCGCTTTTGTTGCAAGGGCCCTGTTCTCGTCGTATTCGAGATAATCCGGAATCCAGGTTGCAGCTCGATATAGCGCGTCAACGGCAGCAGACGTTCGAAGCTGCCCCAGTCTCGACACCACGGCCTCATGCATGTAATGCCAGTCGGCTGAACTCAATTGCATCAATGTATCGAGATAGTCCATTGTGAGCCCGAACTCTGAGCTCACAATCAGGGCGAGCTCGACACCGTCGGCATCGCGATTTTCGGCCGCTTCTTTCAGCAGCGCCAATCCGAGTTCGCGACCATCGCTCGTTCCGAAGTGACGGAGAACTTCTTCCGCTGAACCAACCCGCTTCTGACTGGACGGATTGTAAACCAGCCCAAGTATGACCTTCTCATCCTCTGGAGTCATCTAAATATCTCCCTCCACTTGACTATGGCGTCGTTGAATATTTCCAATGCAGGACCTCGACCTAATCCAATATTGATGTGCTGCACACCCTCACCCTTGAAATGAGCGGCAAAGTCGGCCCACCCCTTCGACACCATAGGCATATCGGGATACAATTCGCGAACAGCTCGCGCACTGTTCCTCACACCAATTTCGGCCAGCTCGTCGATTACTCCCGGACGGAGCTCGAATTCGACGAGTCGACCAGCATAGGAATCAGAAAATGCTTGAGTCGGTGAGATAAATGTTTCACTTGTGGGGGGCAGTCTTCCAGTATTCTGTAGTGTTTCGAAGTCGGACTCACTCATGGAGCGGTAGTACTTATGATTACAGCCGTCGGGCAGCAGGCCGAGAGGGTCCGCCCATACTGTCGGGTTGTGGGGATAGGTACTGGGATTCGGCGCCGGTGATAGACCGAGCGGATCTTCGGTAAGGAATCTGCCCGTGGCAGGATCATATATGCGGCGAAGATTGTAGTGGAGGCCAGTTTCGGGATCGTGTATCTGGCCGGGAAACCTTAGTGGCGTGGCTACCTGGCCGCGCCACACCATGCGGCCCCATAGATCGATAGTCGTGGTGCTCGCTGTTGCGGCGCTATCAGGATTGATGATTTCCGTGGGCGTACCGACGAGGTCGGTGACTATGGCATAGAACTCGCGGTCGGAAGCGTCTTGGTCAGTGGCTTGGGTGACGGGGGTATGGGAATTCGGTTGGTATTGCCATCGGGTCGAGACCCCGTCGGCGCGCTGTTCGATGAGATGCGTGCCGTCCCAGGTGTAGTCGGCGCGTTCGAGGACAGCCCCGTCGTTGGTGAGGTGTTGTTTGGTGGTTCGGCGACCGAGTGCGTCGTAGGTGTAATGCCACCATTGGCGGTCTGGGGTCCAGACATCGGTGAGTTGGTCGAAAGAGTTGTACCGGTAGTGCCATATGTCAGCTTTACGGGACAGCCGGGCGGTGGTCTTGCGGATGAGACGGCCAGCCCTGTCGTAGTGATAGCGGGTGCGGCCGTCGCGGATGAGCAAGTTGTTGCGGTATTCACGGCGGCTGTCTACCTCAGATACGAGCTGAGGCGTAGAGAAATCGTGCGGGGCGGCAACCGTCGCCGTCGCGCTGGTGTTGTCAGGTAGCCCTGATTGCAGCGCACTGGTGATGTTACTGAGCGAGTCGTAGGTGTATTGCTCGGCGAGCGTGCTGTCGCGGGTGATCGATGTGACGCGCCCGGCAGGGTCGAGGATGTAATCGCTCACCACAGAATTGGTGTCGGGGCGAGTGAGGGTGTGGTTGACGAGGTAGCCGTCGGGTCGGTAGGCGTATTCGTCGTGACGGAGTGTCCGGGGGCTGAGCCGCGGTCCGGTGTCGAGGTTCAGTGATGTGGCGGGGTGGGCGATTACCTGCTGGCTGGTAACGCGGCCGATATCGGAAAGCGTTCGGTGGATAGCGATTTCGCCGACGCGCCAGCTGTTGAGGTGCCCGATCGGGTCGTAGTGGAAGGCGAGTTTGTGTCCGTCGGTGGTAAGGCCGCGGACTTTGCCGGTGCTGTCGTAGTCCCAGCCCGTGGTGGCGCCGGCGGGGGTGATGCGACGGATGCGGCGACCGGAGTGGTCGTGGTCGTGGCGCATCGCCGGTTGGTCGTCGAGTTGTTGTGAGGCGAGTTGGCCGGTGGCGGTGTAGGTGAATTCGAGGGTGTGGGTGGGATCTTCGTCTAATCCCGAGACTGCGGTCAGGACTCGTCCACCGAGGTCGTGACTGTATCTGATCCAGTCGCCGGTGTCGGTAGTAACCGCGGTGAGGCGGCCAAGGATGTCATGAGTCTGGTGGCGGGTCACGCCGGTGGCCGGGGTGATCGAGGTGACTCGTCCGGCGGCGTCGTGGGTGTATCGGGTGGTGGCGCCGGTGTAGTCGGTCTGGGTGATCAGGCGCCCGGCTGGGTCGTAGCCGTAGGTCCAAGCCTGGCCGAGGGGGTTGATGACGTTGGTGAGACGACGCTTGCTATCCCATATGTAGCGGGTGGTAGCGCCGTCGGGATCGGTGCGGGAGTGCAGTAGGTCGAAGGCGCCATAAGTGAAGTGGGTGAGGTTGCCTGCGCGGTCGGTATGGGTGAGAGGGTTGCCTTCGCCATCGTAGGTCCACGACTCGGCATACCCGTCCGGGTCAACCCGGCGCATCAGTTTTCCGTCAGGACCCCATTGATAGTGGGTCTGGGCATCCAGCGGGTCGGTGACTCGAATCGGGCGGCCACAGCAGTCTCGCTCGATGCGTGTGATTGCCCCAGATGAGTCGGTAACCTGCACGGCCAGGCCTGCGGCGTCGACTTCGATGCAGGTGCGTGTGTCGACCGCACTGATGATCTCTGCGATCGCCCCGTTGGGGTGGTAGGTGTACTCGGTCCTGGCTCCTGCCGGGTCGATAACGGCCGCGAGGTTGCCTGCCTTGTCCCATTCTTGTTGTCGCGCAGTGCCGTCGGCGTCAGTGACTCGGGTTGGCCGGTTGCGCCAGATGTACTCGATTTCGACGGTGCGGCCGTCCGGACGGATGATTTCGGCGATGTCGCCCTCGCCGGTGTACCGATATCGGGTCACCGCCCCGTCCGGCGCCGTGACCTTCAGTGGTTTGCGGTCGGCGTTGTAGTCGGTATGAGTGCGGCCGCCGGCGGGGTCGACGAGGTCGCGCAGGCGAAAGTCTCGATCGAAGCCGTGGGATGTGGTGGCTCCGAGGCAGTCGGTGACCGTGGTGAGACGGCCAGTTCCGTCGGGGAATTCGAGGTAGTCGAAGTCGGTGTCCAGGATCCCGGCGGTTCCGCGCTGGAAGATGACACGTCCGGATTCGTCGTAGGTGTTGACCATCTGGTTGCCGTTGGAATCGGTCCAGGACCTCAGCCGATGTTCGTCATCGTAGGTGTAGCTCGTGGTAGCGCCGACAGCGTTCACAACCGCCGACAGCTGGCCTGCGTCGTACCCGAATTCCCTTAATTGGGTTCGGGTCTCAACGCCGTCGGAGTCGGTGCCGACTACGGACAATCCGGTGACGCGTCCTGCTGCGGTGTCGATGCGTACTCGGTATCCGCCGGAGTGTGACACTTCGACCGGTGCGCCGTCGGTGTCGTAGTGGAAGCGGATCCGGTTGCGGTGGCGGTCGGTGATCGCGGAGATGGCGTAGTTGCCCAGGCGCGACTCGATGCCATCGAGAGTCGTTTCGGGCGCGAAATGCCAAAGTATTTCCCGCTGTTGATCCCAGATGCGATAACCGCCGACCTCGGTTCGGGTCAGCGTCCACGCCTGTCCACCGGTCACCGGGTCGGTAGCGGCACCGACCTCGGGGTGCGGGTAGGCCAGCATGATGCCGTCCTCACCGAGGAAGGTGACTCCTTCGTGCTCGACGACCAGACGCATGTCCAGGGTGGTCGCCCACGAGGGGCCGAACCAGCGGCCGTACCGGTAGTTCGAGCGATGCGTGCGCCGCAGAGTTAGTGCGAGGACACCGGAAAGGTCGACATCGGTTTCAGGGAGCAAAAATTCGCCGGTCGCGATATCGACGGGGTCTTCGGAGCAGGTTTTCTCTCCCCCGGTGCGGTCGTTATCCGCACCGTTCTCACGGGCGGTGTCACCGGCGCCTTGGTCAGCGTCGGCACGCTCCTGCAGAGTCGGGTGCTCCTGGGATGAATCATGACGCTCCGGTGGGTTTTCCTGGGCGGGATTGTCGTGTCCATTGGGATTCGTGCCGTCCCCGTCCGGGTGTGTGGGTTCTGTCCCGTCGTGGGTTTGATGCGGACTGCCGTCACCCTGATCTGTTGGGGTGTCGAGTGAATCGGTGTGAACACGCGGACTGGAGTCTGGGTTGGGGTGGTGGCCGGGTGTGTCGTAACTCGGGTTCGGCCCCGAGGACACCTCGGTATCCGGTCGAACCGCAGGTGTGGCGGAGGGCTGCTGATGTGGTGTTTGGGGCGGGTCGCCGGGATGTTTACCGCCAGGGTGCGAGTCGGGCGCCGCCTGTTCGGGGTGCGCCTGCTGTGGCGTGTCCGGCTGAGTGTGCCCCGGTGCGTTGTTGTCGGGTCCTCGTGTGCTGGAGTCCGCTGTGTGCGTGGACGTTTCAGATGACGGGTTGGTCGTTCCCGGTTGCGTCGGCGACTCGGTTGTCGCGTGTGGTTGTGGGCCCGGCTCGGTGGTGCTCGGATGGGTTCCGGTCGGAGTGCCCGGCTCGTTGCCGGTCGAGGTTGGTGATGGCGCTTCCGTTGTCGGGTGTGTGCTCGCTGGTGTGCCCGGTTCGTGCGGGGCCGACGAGGGGGTGTGGGTTGCCGGGGCGCTGCTCGGGGTATGTGGTGTGGTGTGTGGGACGTGTTCGGCCGCGCTGGTTACGGCATGGGTGGTCTTGCTGACCTTCGAGACGTCACCGATCTTGTCCAGCACCGACAGCGCGGGTTTAGCCGCACCGGCACCGCCGGTGCCCACTGTGGTGATCAGGTCACCGGTCAGCGAGCCTAGGAATTCCGACGGGTTCTTGCGCGCACCGGACAGGATCGAGGACACCGTCGCCCCGGGATCAGCCGCCGCGACCACCAGCCCGGTGCCCAGATCCGACATTCCCGACAAGTATTCGGCCGGATGGGTCAGGTTGTAAGCGTCGATCGGGCTGACCTGACGCACGAACTGCACGATCCCGGTGAAACTGGTCAGCAATCCGGAGGTGAAGTTCAGCTTCGCCTGATCAACCGCCCCCGACAGATCCGAGACATTGTTCGACCAGCGTTCGGTGAACGACGGCTCGGTCGGGGCGGCCTCGGTCGCCGCCGCCAGCGCCGCCTCAGCCGATGCTGCTGCATTATCACGCTGTGAGCGTGCACCGCGCAGGATCTCGCGAGCCTCGTTCCGGATCGAGGTCCACGTGTCGGTCAGAGGTGTCTTGCGTTTCTGCTCGTCGGACAGGGCGTTCCACTGATTCTTCCTGGTGATTTCCTCGGTATCGGCCGCTTCCCATCTCGCGATCGCATCGGCTGCTTTCGTCTGTGCCGCAGTGACCTCGTGGTACCAGCCGTCGAGCACACCCGACGCTTTGTGCATCGCGTCGGCGCCCGCCCACCACAGCTTCGGCTGCTTCGCGAACTCGGTGTGAAACTCCTCAGCCGCCGACCCGGTCCAGTCCGCGGTGTTGACTGTCCGCAAGGCGTCACCGGTCTTGCCGATCGAGTCGCCCATCTTCTGCAACATCTCGACGGCGTCGTGGATCGCCGAGGGCTCGCCCCGGATCAGTTCTTTCGGGTCGGTGGTGTGCCCGAGTTCGCGTTCTTTGATTTCACCGCCGGCGAGATCTGCGATCTTGTCACCGAGGTCGTCGAGGTTCTCCGCGACCCCGTCGGCACCGGCCTTGCTCGCCAGCCCCGCCGCCGCGTCCAAACCAGCGTCGGCGAGCTCGCCCGCCTTCTGGGTGACCGATTCGACGCCGTGCTCGACCGCGTCACCGACCTTGTTGACGAAATCACCGAGACCACTCACTTATCGCCCCCACCTCGACCATTCATGATCTCCGCCGCCCGCTCGGCAGCACCGGTATTCCAATGCCGCGGAATCCCCGGTATCGGACCGCTGTTCCCCAACGCATCCGGGCCCACCGCCTCGATCACCTCCACATTCGTGCCGATATGGGTGAAGGCATTCTGGAACGACTCGGCGCTGTAGTCGGTGTGGCGGACCTGGTTGAACTGATTGTCGGCCAACGTGTCTGCCCACGACCGCGCATCGATCTCTTCCTTCGACAGATGCGGGTTCCCCGTCAGCTGCGTGAACATCTCCTTGAACGTGTTCGAGAACTTCTCATCCATGATGTGATAGCGCCCCGCCGCCAACCCCAACGTCTTCGCGATCTCGTTGCCCGCCTGCACCAGCGCCCGCACACCCCACGACCAACGCTCGGTGAAGGCCTCGAAAGCGCTCTGCACCGATGCCTTACCCGCCTCCATCGGCGACAGGGTCAACAAAGAGAACCCGCGTCCCATCGCCCCGGTCTCCCCCACACCCAGATCCGACAACTCACCGATGACCCCGGTGATCCCATCCGCAGCTTGCTGCAGCACCGCGGGATCAACATTCAACTGATCCCCCACCGCCGCTACCTCCCGTCCCCAGCGGAATAGTCCGACACCTGCGGTGGAAACGCCATCGGCGCCGAACCGGTGATATCGACCGCCACACCTGTCGGCTCCGACCGCCCAGCCGCGTACTGGGCCAGCCGCGATCCCAACAGCGAGTGATATCGATACTGCTGATCACCAGCGACACCCCGCGCAGCCATGTAGTGGGCGTACTCCTCGACGCCGGTGAACGCGCAAATCCAATCAACGCCCCCAACCCGAGAGATGTACAGGCGATCATCATCGACCAACGGCACCAACAGAGCAGCCTGCCGAAACGCCGCCTGCAGCACCTCAGGCTGCCCGAAACCGGCATAGAAGGCCGCGATCTCCGCCCGCAACGCGCCACCACTGTTGAACTCCGCCAATCGCCTAGCCACCCCCACGATCTATCGGCCACCCGCCAAACCAAGCCTTCGCAGCATACCTAGGCAGCATCTCCCAATAGATTTCGCGGCGCTTGCGCGGCCGATCGATTCACTGGATCGTCTCGTCGGCGAGGCGTTGCAGGTAGCTGGCGAATTGGCTGCGGTCGTGATCGTTCCACGCTGCGGTGAGCTGGTCGAAGCAGCGGCGTTGCCAGTCGTGGGATGCAGTCAGCAGCTCGTGTCCGCTGTCGGTGAGTCGAACGACGACGCGGCGACGGTCGCGAGTGGAGTCGCCGCGGGCAAGGTATCCGGCCGCGACGGCGTCACGCACCATGCGGCTGGCGCCGGAGTGGTCGAGACCGAGCTGCTCGGCAACATCGGTGACTGCCGCTTCCTCACCTGTCCATAGCACGGCAGCAACGGCTTCTACGACCTGAATGTGCTGCACCCGCCGCAGCTCTCCATCCGGTTCCCGGGTTACTCGCGTGAGTGCCTGGTTGCTCCAGCGGCGTGACCAGAAACGGACCAGCCGAAACAGGGCCGGGCCACCGTCGACCGCGGCGGTGTCGGCCGTGGCCGAGGTGCTTCGAGTGTCACGTGTTCCCACCCTCGACATTGTATGCGATACGCACCTATATTTGTATGCGTATCGCATATAAATGACCTTTCGGGGTCCACGACACAGGAGGCATCGATGTCCATCGTTCTCAATCACACGATCGTTCCGACGACCGACAAGCAGGCCGCGGCAACCTTTTTCGCCGAACTGATGGGGCTGGTGGTATCCGCTCCAACCGGGCCGTTCGTGCCTGTGCGAGTCAACGACGATCTGACGTTCGACTTCGACGACCGTGGGCGGGTCGAGCCTGGTCATTACGCCTTCCTCATTGATGACGACACCTTCGATGCCGTGCTGGGGAGGCTGGCGAAATGGCCTGCCGTGGAGTACGGCTCCGGCCCGGAACGCGGGTGGGACCGGCAGATCAACCACCTGGCCGGCGGGCGCGGCGTCTACGTTCGCGAGCCCGACGGCCACAGCTACGAGCTGTTCACCGCCGTTCCCTGAGCCACGCAGTCGACGACGGGATTTCTGCGGGTGGCATCGAGAAGATGGCGGAAGGTTCGGCATGGTTGGCGCGATTGCCGGCCGGTGTCTCGTCCTGACGGACCAGCAGTGGGAGTTGCTGGAACAGCTGTTGCCGAGGTCAGAGGGGCGGGTCGGCCGCAATTTCGCCAACAATCGCCGCGTGGTCGAGGGCATGCTGTATCGGTTACGGACCCTGGCCGCTGACTCACCTCGGATCGCGGTGCGGGCGTTGATCTCACCCGCTGGTTTCATCCGTCTGACGGTGGACCCGAAACTGTCGGCGGCTTCGGCCGTTCAGGTACAACGTCCCACATATAAGCACACGCACCGCATGCTCCGGCTGTTCGTCGCCCCGGTCGGTAGAGCCTCGCGTAGAGCCTGCTCGCGACTCGCTTCTCGTGCGCCGGCATAGAACGGCCGCCCGATTGTCCAGGAGCGGTTCCCGGCCGGGCAAACTGCACCAGCACCGCGCCGATGAGCAGTATCACCGACCCGGCCAGTTGCGTCAGCCCGAGCGCTTGGCCGAGCAGCAGCCAGGCCAGCCCCGCGGCGACCAGCGGTTCCACCATGGCCAGCACGCTGGCCGTGGCCGAGGGCAGATCCCGCAGCGCCCGCAGCCCGGCAAGGTAGGGCAGCACGGTGCCGACCACGGCCAGCAGCAGCAGCGCCAGCCATACCGGGGTCCGCAGGCCGCCGAGTACCGCCGGGTCGGTGAGGCCGGAGGGCAGCGTCCACGGCGGGCTGATCGCGACCACCACCACCGCGCCGATCGCCAGCCCAGCCGCGGTCAGCCCGAATGGATCGTGCCTGCTCGCGCCGTGCTCGCCGAGCAGAAAGTACCCCGCCGAGCAGATCGCCGCGGCCAGCCCGGCGGCGACACCGAGCATGTCCAGCCGGGTGCCCTCCCAGATCTTCGCGACCAAGGCCAAGCCGGCGACGGCCAGCCCGATACCCAGCCACACCAGCCCGGGCAGCCGGATGCGCCGCACCACCCGCACCCACAGGGCGACCAGCGCGGGCGCCAGGTTGACCAGCACCATCGCCACCCCGATCGGAACCCGCGCCACGGCGACAAAGAAGAACAGCTGCACCCCGGCGACGCCGAGCAGGCCGTAGCTGAGCAGCAGCCAGAGATCGGCGCGACGGAACTGCAGCGCCCGTGGCCGCAGCGCCCCGACCACCGGCACCAGCAGTACAGCGGCCAACGCGATCCGCACCGAGGTCACCTCGGCCGCGGACCAGCCCACCGCCATCACTGCCTTGGCCAGTGAGCCGGAACTCGCGAACAGCACCCATGAGATCAGGCTCAGCCCCGTCGCCCGGGCCTGGCTCGGCGCCCGCGCGGCCTTCTCCGGTACGACCATGGCTGCAGTGTGCATGAGGAATCACGGCCACGACCAAAGGTTTTCCGACGGCTGAGCCCACGGCGTCAGAGCGAGACGGGCCCTGAGTCGAAGTCCGGATTTCCTCGCCAACGGCAACGGTCTCGACTACGACCACACCACTCTGGCTCCGCTGCAGGGATGGGTGTGTTTACTGCTTCGGCGAACGCGCCTGCAGCGACCACTTCCGTACCGACCCGAACGGACACCGCGTCAGCGACGACGGACTGTGCCAGCACTGCCGCGACACCGGTCGCAGCGGGGTCACCTCACTGCCTGCAGGTTTCACCCTCGCCGACGAGGTCGCCGCCTACTGCCAGTACCTCACCTACCACTACCACTACCACTACCGCCGCCGCAGCCGGTCTGCTCGACGCCTTGAAACAGCGCTCGACACGAGTAGTACCCGGCCTCGTCATCGCGTTCCTCGACCGAGGCCCGCAATCATCGACACCAGGCACCCCGATCACGATACTGACTCCGGTGCCGCTGCGGACCGGGCGGGCTGCTCCTGCTACGCCCTACGAGGCATCAAAATTGGCAGATACCAACATCTTCCGCACCAGGTAGTTTCGAATTGCCAGTGATCGGCGGTGTCGTAGATGAACGTTGTAACCAGTCAGGAGTGCCCGCGTGCCACGTGAAATCGATTCGGCTGTCTTCCCGCATCTGGATGCGGACCTGGACCGCGTCCGTGCCGTTCTCGGACCCGTGCAGTTCCGCGGCAGGCCCGAACTGACCGCGCTCACAGACGAAGGACCGGACACCTCTCGCCGCCTGGTGCGCCCCACTCTGACGTTGCTGTCGTACTACCTGCTCACCGACCCCGCAGCCCCAGCCGACGACCGGGTGGTGCGCGCCGCTGCCGGCGTCGAGTTGCTGCATCTGGGTTCGCTCTACCACGACGACGTCATCGATCACGCGGACCAGCGTCGCGGCCGCCCCAGCGCCAATACGGTGTGGGGATCGCACATGGCGGTATTGGGTGGGGACTGCGTGACGTCCTCGGGCATGCGCATACTGGCCGAACTCGGCCAGCGTGAAGTTCTCGCGGCGACGATCGCCAGTGAGCAGATGTGCGCGGGCATGGTAATCGAGGCCGCCGACCAGTATGTAGCCTCCCGCAGTGAACAGTCCTACTTGGACGCGATCGACGGCAAGACCGCGGCGGTGCTGTCGCTGGCATGCCGGGTCGGCGCGATGCAGGTCGGCCGCTCCGAGGAGCAGGAAGAGGCGTTGGCTTTGTTCGGTCGACATTTCGGGCTGGCCTACCAGCTGTATGACGACATCCTCGACCTGACCTCGACCACCGAAGAAATGGGCAAGCCCGTCAACGCGGATCTGCCCGAGGGCATCTACACACTTCCCGTGATCCGCGCCGCCGCCCGCGACCAGGGCCTTGCCCGCCTGCTGCGCCGAGCAATGACGGGTGAGCAAGCCGCACGCGCCCGTGCGCTCGTCATCGCCTCCGGAACGGTGGAAGAAGCACAGGCGATGGCTGAGGAATTCATCGACCAGGCCGCTAGTCAGCTTGCCGCCTTCCCCGTCGACCCGCGCGCCCGCGACGCGATGATCGCCTACGCCCGGTCCGCACTCGATCGGCGAACTCCCCGCCGCGCCGTCTCCGGGTCCTCACCCCACCAACCCCACGTCGACAGTGCGGTCGTCTCGCCGCAGGCCATGTCATGGTTGAGGAGTTGGCTGGTGGACACCGGCCTTGTCGCCTCCGCGGCAGAGGCCGACCACCCCAGGTGGACAGGCGTGTGGCGATTCCCGGCCCAGTATCCGACCCCGGCGGACGCGGCCCATGAACAGACCGCCATCGGTGTGGGGATGCTGTTCTTTGTGTGGGATGACTTGTTCGAGGATCCGCAGCTGACGGACCCGGAAGCTGTCACCGCGCTGCGGCGCGGAATGGTGGCTACGCTGCGCCAGGATCCGCAGGCACCCTGGAGGCCAGGCGCGATCCCGACGGCATGGGCGAGTTTGTGGCCGCGCCTGCGCGAGGGCCGCACCACCCGCTGGCAGGAGCGGTTCCTCGACGACCTCGAGGAGTGGTTCGAAGCAGCCGAACGCGAAGCGCACCATCGCATCAACGGCTACATCCCGCCCACGGCCGACTATCTGCCACTGCGGAAGTCGACCCTTGGATTCGACACCGGCCTCGCTTGCGTAGAGGTGCACCAAGACTGGGAACTGCCGTCGAAGCTGCGCCACCACCCCGTGATCCGCCGTCTCGAAGAACTGCTCTTCTCGGTGACCGCCGCCGAGAACGACCTGGCGGGGTTGGATCGAGACGAGGCCGACCAAGTCCCCTACAATCTGGTCAGGGCGATCCGGCATGAGACCGGCTGCACCCGCCGCGAAGCCATCGAGCAGGTGCAGCGCCAGGTAAGCCAGCAACGCGCCCAGCTCGAATCGGTAATCCGCTACCTCCCCGCGCTCCTGCGCATGATTCCCGACCTATCCGGCCAGTGGAGGGAGTACGCGTCTCTCTACGCGACCGTGACAAACGTAGCACTCGAGGCGCATCAGGCCGATCGGTACACACCGGCCTCGGCTTCCGCAGCACCGGACCTAGAACGCTTGCGCCGCGAGATCTACTACCCGGCCGCCGAACCGGCTCCTACCGCGCCGTAAGCCCCGCAACTGGCAAAGCAGGGTGTCCGGACATCGCCGGTCCGGGGATACGGATCCGCGTCGTGGTCGGAGAGACGAACGGTAACGCAAACGGAAAGCAGCCGAGCCCATTACACGCGGCGCGCGTCACCGCGAACGCGTCGGCATCCCGCGGCTTGATTCGGTGGGCGGGCCGGCAGTCCACCACCAGCACGACACCGGCAGCCGACCGGGCGAAGTAGTCCGACGCGTGGGAATGTGGATTGTCCTGCCGCCGACGGCGCCGGCAGGTCAGTGAGGTGTGACGTTTCCGTGACGCTTACGGGCATCAAAAGGAAAAACCAGGGTCAAACTGTAGCGTTCGCCCTGGTCCCAGCTCCCCCATCTGGACTCGAACCAGAAACCTGCCGGTTCTCTCGGCGGTCCATAACTGTCCGCTGATGTCTCCGTAAACCCGCCGGTACCAGTGTGTTTCGCGATGGATCATTCGCCGCCGTATGCCGTCGTACGCCCCAATCGTCGGGCGTTTGTAGTCGGAAAGTAGTAGGTGAGTCGTTTCCCTTGGCCCTGTTCTGGGTTGGGTTGCGCATCAAAGGGGCTGGCTCACCGCCTGCCCGATATGGCCTGCCTTTCACGCGCAGAGGCTCACAGGTCAAGGGTGGCGAATGCCCATCAGCGGAGCTGACGCGAATGCGCCCTCGAGGTGTGAGGGGCGCGGGATCACAATGCAGGCCAACCCAGTACAGGGCCACGCGGCCACCGGTCGCGATACCACCGACCTCACCGCCGGTATCTGCGCATTTTCGACACCTTTGTGCGCAGCTCCCATGGCATCCTCATATCGAAACATCGGCACACACAGAACGAGGCGCGATGACGGCACTCCGGATACATCTCGCGCCTACGGCCTGCGTGCTCGCCGGCCTCGCCTGGATCGGGAGCAAGCCGAACGGCGGCGGAAGCTCCTTGTTCCTCGGACTCATTGCGCTGCTCGCCATGCTGGCCATCGCGTGGCTGATTCTGGTGATCGTCAGCCTCTGGCGCCCTGCGGGTTCGCGGCTCTGGGCGACTGCTGCTCCGCTCCTGGTAGCGGCGGTGATCGGACCGCAATTCGTCGTCAGTCCGCTGGAGGCCCGCTGGCACTTTGCTCAGCCGTCGTTCGATCGCGCGCTCGCGGAAGTCCGGGCCGACTCCGACAGCGGAGACGACTACCGATCGGCTGCCCGAGACGCACGGACCATCGGCAGCTATCAGGTCACCAAGACCTGGAAGACAGGCACCAACACCTACTTCGCCGTCGAGGGAGGGGGGTTCGCCGGGGGTTCGGGCGGATTCGTCCACCGCCCCCGTGGGGCTGCTGCCGAAGATGGATGCAACGCACAGAGTGACGAACGCTTGACCGACGAGTGGTTCACCTTCGAGTGCCGATCATAGAAGTGCCCGGCGCGCTGACAGAGCAATTGTCAATACCTGTGGATTCAAGCGTTGCTCACCGGCGCCCGGAAGACAACTGACTGGTAAAGGGGCTCGGTGGCCAAGTGCGTGGGTCCGGCAGGCTGGTCTTACGAGGAAAGCGAGCGAAGCTCGTGCGGCAGCACCGTAGGGTCGCCGTGGCTGGGGCTGTCGATCAGGCAGAGTGCCGGGACGAATCCGGGGTCTGTGATTCGTTCAGCAATCAGAACTCGGAGTGACTGCCGATAGCGCGTGAGGGCCGCCGACGCGCCGGGCTCCCACCAGCAAAGCTGGGATGCCCGGTTGCGCGGCGGCGGCGCGCACGCGCCGCCGCAGGCGCTCTTGAACGGCGAACTGTCGGACCGGACGCAAGAAAGGCCCTTGACCAGTTCACGAAGGGAAAGTAATCCCTCATTTGTAGTCGGAAAGTAGTCGATCTGGGGCGATTTCCCCGGGCAACCAAAAAGCCCTCCACCTGCTTGCGCTGGTAGAGGGCTTTTTTGTGCTCCCCCATCTGGACTCGAACCAGAAACCTGCCGGTTACGAGCTACGGTCAAGGTGCTGGTCACACGAAACATTGGTGGGGACATCTGGTTATGGGGTCAACTAGGAACGCACGATATTGTCTATGCATCCTGCAGGTTCGCGTACGGAGATCCCCTCTCGCGCCCCGAATGTTTGGCGAAATCTTGGGGAAGGGTCGAATTCGAACACCCCGCTGCCGACCCTGTCAGGGTAGCGGCCGACTGGCATGCGACCTGGGCAGCAGACCCCCTGAATGACCGCGGCACGCCGACCGTCCGCTGTTGCGGCTGGTCCGGGCGCTTCCCGACCCGGACCAGCCTCCGCCTCGGTCCTGCCAGGGGAACCGTGCGCCGCTTCGCCCGTTCCGCCACTGCCGAGCAGTTGCTGGTCAAAACGGTACCGAGTCGAAGGGATGCGTTGATCGGGCAACAAGGGGTCCATGACCGGGCCGGTGACAGGTGCAGTCGCTGACCGAGCCCGGAGTTATTCCGGTGAATCGGTACGCAGTCGGCCGAAACGGTCCACCGCCGGCGCCGGCGGCCCCTGATCGGGTCGCCGATGGTCGGTATCGCCGGCCCCGACCCGGTTGGCGCGCTCAGCGAGGGCAGTAAGGCCCAGGTGGGCGTCGGCTGTGTAGCACACGATTTTGCCCTTGTGATTCTTCGAGCGGCCGAGTATTCCGGCGTCGGCTAGCTCGGTGAGGGCACGGTGGGCGGCGACAGCCGAGACGCCATACCGAGTGGCGGCCGATTCTGTGGTGAGTACGGGGTGTGTGGACAAGTCCGCGAGGATCTTCATGGCGACCGCGTCCCGACGGGGTAGGGCGGGACTGGTGCCCTGTCGGCGACGGTGCTCGACCAGGCGTTGCAGGACTTGCTCATCGAGTGCGGCAGCGTCTCGGGCCAGCCGCACTCCGGTCTGCGCTGCTTGCTCGGCGGCCTGGGCGAACCCGATGACCCACTCGTCGGTGTGTGGTTCCGGATCGCGATAGGAGGTCAGGCCTGCCAGATAGACGTCGGTGCGCGCGGCGAACACAGTGCTGATCGGGATCAGCGTGTGCCGCAGGGCATCACAGCGCCGCAGCACGGTGTGGATCAGTGCGCGGCCGGTGCGTCCGTTGCCGTCGATGAACGGGTGGATCGTCTCGAACTGCGCGTGGGCGATCGCGGCCCGTACGACCGGATTGCCGTGAGTGGCAGTCAGGAACGAGGCCACGTCCTCGACCAGGGCGGCAACCTCGGACTCGGGCGGGGGTACGAAATCGGCCCGCAATGGGCTCCACCCGGGTCCACCCACCCAGTTCTGTTCGGTGCGCAGACCGGCCGGTAACCGGGGTTCGATGGTGTGCTGTAGGTCCACGATGTCTTGTGTCGTGATCGGCCTGGATCGGTCGGCCAGGGAATCGATGGCCTGCTCGGTGGCGTGCACTGTGGCAACCACGTCCAGGGCGGTGCGAGTACCCGATTCCAGGGTTTCGGCGATGGCGAGTTTCTTGGGGGTGATGCGGTTACCTTCGATCCAGGACGAGGAGATCGACTCGGACCGGATCAGCAGGTGGTTGAGGTAGCTACCCCGGGACCCGATGCGTTCATCAGCCCTGGCCAGCACCGCCAGTGCGTCCTCGGCCGCCTGCTGGGCCCGAGGGCCGATCTGAGGTAGGTCCACCCCCAGCGGATCGGGGATGTAGGCCCGGTAAGTTCCAGCCTGCCGGTCACGTCGAGCGAGCAGGCCCTCGTCTGACGGCTGCCACACCCGTTCCTCGTACCGCGCCACGGACACTCCTCAAGGTTAAGCATCGCGCCAGAAACCTAACCCTAGAGTATCTAAAGTTAATTTTATGGGTGATAGCGGAATGTCCGACTGTAGAGAACCGGCTGTGCGCAGCGTACTCACATTCGGTCAAGGCGCTCGCAGATCAGTACGCAGCAGCACGGCGTCGTCGTACTCGGCCGGTTTCCGAGATAGACCCGCTTCACGGCGACCTCAGCCGTGCCGCGGCCCCCTTATCGGGCCGCGGCACGGTAGTCGGCTGTGCAGGTCGCCGACGACCGTATCGGCGAATCAGTCGGCCAGATGGATGTGCCAATGTCCTGGAAACGAGCAACTACAGCGTCGTAGCCGACAGGTTCGTCGAGCAGGCCGGTGCCGACACCGAAGTCGACGAGTTCGGCCACAGTCCAAGCGTCGATTCGCGGGTCGTAATACGGTGCGTCTCGACGTACGAGTTCGGCGATCAGCGAGGCTTCGTGCGGTGGGAAGGATTTTCTCCGACGCCGGTAGCGAGATCGGGATCTTCCCGCAGCAGAGTCTGCGCATGGACGATCGCGTGAGTCATCGCGGTGACCGCGTCCGGGTGGCGCTCGATCGTCTCGTCGGTGACCGCCAGCGCCGGGAAGGTATAGCCCTGGGATCCAGCGGGGCCGTCACCGCGACGGGCATCGAGAACAACGGTACCGACGCCACGCGCTACGGCCTGAACCGGACACCGACCCGGGTCATCAACGAATCCAACTCGGCCACAGAACGATCCAACACCACACCACAGATCTACCAGCACCCACTCACACGGCTACGACTGGGAAGCCCTCGCCGCCGCCAGATTGAGCCACCAAGCATTGTCGTGGTCGGATCGAACGCGATACCCCGCACTGAATCGCCCCAGCATGTCCGGAGACAAAGTCACCGGACTCGCCGGGGCGATTCAGATCGATCTGTGGGAGACCGGCCGCGGACCGAGGCTCAGAATCACCGTCTGGGTGTGTGGTTCCGAGATGAAGTGACGCAGAGAAGCTTGTTCAGAACACGATTCTCGAACACAGCCGACCGAGGCTGCCGCGCGCTGAGTGACGGGTACAACCTAACCGGTGGGCCGGTCACCAGCACGGCTTGCCGAGGACGAGCCTGGACTGATGGCCGGATTCGGGCCGGTCAGCCGCACTCAAGGCTCGGTCGAGTGCGACGGTGGTAACTTCGCAAGGTGCACAGCAATCCCGATCAGATGCACGCCACAGCCGACCGCATGTCTTCGAAGGCGGACGAGTTCTGGGAAGACATAGAGACTTTGCGTATGGAAGCCGATGCGCTGATGTCCGCTGACTGGGTGGGTGAGGCTGCCGATACCCATGCTGCGCTATGGACGGAGTGGGTCGAATCCGCCCGCAAAGTTGCTGTGGCACTGCGTGAGGACGCGATGCTGGTACATCAGTCCGCGGACAGGTACACGGAGACCGACAGCAAAAACGCGAGCGACGTCACCTATGTGCAGTTCGATCTGGGCGAAACGTGATGGCGGCGTATGGAGCAAACACCGACCAGATTCTGGCACTTGTCGCCAAGGCTCGTCTCATCGGGCAGCAGATCGAGCAACGTATCGCCGATGTCGAGCGTGAAGTTGCTGCGCTGCATATCGAATGGGAAGGCAGCGCGGCGGAAACGCACCGCGCCAAGCATGACACTCAGCAGCGCTGAGATGCAGGACATGAAGGCGGCACTCACCGAGCTCGAAACCGCGGCCCGGACCGCGCGCGATCGATATCTGGCCAATGTCGAGCACAACAAGCGAATGTGGCCCTGATGGCGCCTATTTCGATGGACTCGCGCATCCTCTACGACGCCGCCACGCTGTACGAGGACGGCTATCACAGCGCAGAAAATGTCGTCAAGACACTCGCTGCGGCGCTCGACAAGGATTGGGGGTGTGCAGGCAGTGACAGTGCGGGGCGAACGTAGGCGGCCAGTTATGACCCGGCCGCGTTCAAGGCTGTTGCCGCCGGAACAGATATTGTCAATGCGTTTGGCAAGCTACACGACCTCCTCGCCTTCACCGCCGTAAACCACTCGAACACAGAGAAACTGAACAAAAACCTCCCGAGACACCCGACCCCGCCCCTGCGATTCTCGCGGCCACAACCGCACCGACCTTCAAGGGTGCATTCGGTGGTGAGTCCGATCCACCGTTCGGCTGGAGCATGATCAGCAGCTGGCTGCAGGGCCATACGTGGCCGAACGGGGACCCCGACAAACTGAGGCGGCTCGGTACAGCGTGGCGAACCGCAGCCAAAGGGTTACGCGACGCCAGCGACGGCACCAGTCAGGCGTGGACGAATCTCGAGGAGAACGCGTCCGAAGAGCTACCGCAGGCAATCGATCAGATGGACGCGGTATGGATGGGCGTCGGGGAGGTCGCAACGCAGTACGAGAAGCTCGGCGGCGCATGTGAGGACTGGGCACAGCAGATCGAGAACGCGCACCATGAAATACTCGCCATACTCGCCGGGGCGATCGGCGCGGGTCTCATCGCGGGCGTCGTAGTCGGCTTTTTCACGGCGGGCACAGGGGCTGTAGCGACAACAACCGCTGCTGGCAGTGCCGCCGGCGCCGCCGTTGTCACTGTGCTCGTCGCATTCGATACCGCCGCAGCCGTTGCGGCTGGGGTTACTGTCGCCGCGGGTGCGGCGGCAATCGGGGTAGCCACAGAGTTACAACCGCTCCTCGCAGCCAACCCTACCCAGTTCAATACCAGCACTGGTACCTGTGGTGGTGGAAGTAGCAGCAGCTATTCGCGCCCGCCTGAAGTTCCGAGCGACTGGGTACCTCGTACCGCCGACAACGGGAAAGGGGTGGTTTGGCAGAAGCCGGGATCGACCGGGAACGCCGACACGATCCGGGTCATGCAGCCGAACTCTCAATATCCGAATGGATATGTCCGGTTCTACAATTCGCACGGCCAACCGGTCGATCTCGCAGGCAAACCAGGCCCCAACAGCACAACACATATCTCGGTAAACCCAGATGGAACCTTCCCCAAGCCACAAGGATGGTAATGGAACTACCGATCACCGGACAGCGCGTCTCGGTCGCAGCCAGTGAGTACATGGTCGAGGTCACGACCGTCGGCGGATTCGAACTCCAGATCGAAGGAGACATGGAGATCCAATCCAGCTGCGGCGACCGATGGCCCATCGCACTCGCGAACGGCGGCGGTTCGCAAGTCGAACTCGAACCCGTCCTTCGTGGCGCGATCACCTCCGCCGTCGTCGACTCCTCAGGGACCCTGACCATCGACCTGGACTCCGGGAACCGGCTCGTCGTCCCACCGGATGATGAATACGAGGCATGGACACTCGTGGGTCCGAACGGATATCGGGTTGTCTGCATGCCGCACGGCGAGCTGGCAACCTGGACAGCCGACTGATCGGCTGCTCCCACATACCCGGCCGATCAGGCGGCGAATACCTCAGGAGTCCCGATGGATTACTTGGACCGATGGAACGAAGAACAACGTCGTGTCGCGCAAGACTGGCGGCGCAAAAATCATCAGGTACAGCAAGCGCTCGCACAGATCGCGGTCCGTGCCAGCTCCCGTCATGGCGAGTTGAGCGCGACGGTGGACGCCCACGGCAAAGTCACCGATCTACGCATAACGCCGCAGGCGCTGCGGCTCGGAGAAATCCAGCTCAGGAAAGCACTGTTGCAAGCTATCCAACGTGCGCAATCGGACGCACAACACCAGGTCGACGCAATCACACGCCCCTACACCGAGGAACCCGCCAGCGCCGCCGCGATGACATTCATCCGCGACATCCTGGGCCCGTCGACCTGAACCCTGGTAAGCAGCCATTACGCGTGCGCCGCGTGGCAGTCGGCCCGCGGAGACAACAGCACTGCCTGTCTACAGCGAGTAACCAGCTTCGATTATCAACTGCCGCCCGAAATCCGCAGGTCGTCCCGTTCCCATGTTCGATTTGCCCTGCCGAGGGCACGAACCTGCGACGTTCAGGCGTCGAGCTGGAGGCGACCGACTGATGGGCCGTATCTCAGGCGAAACGGTGGCAGCGCCGGAAGTTTGGCCCGGAATTCTTGGCGTATTTTTGGTAGCAGCCCGCAGACTAAACAGGTCAGGCACGGTGACCGTGCCTGACCTGCTATTTATGCTCCCCCATCTGGACTCGAACCAGAAACCCGATAACGAGCTCCGGTCAAGATGCTGGTCACACGCAAACATTGGTGCATGTCAACGCACGCTGCAGGTTCACGGACGAATCTCCCCGACGCGACCCGAATGTTTGGCGAAACCTTGGGACGGGTCGAATCCGAACACCCCATTGCGGAGCCTGTCGGCGTGACGACCGAGCTGCATTGGACCGGTCAGCAGAACCCCGGACGACCGCAACACCTCAACGTCCCAGTGAGCGTGCCGACCCGTCGGCAAGCACAGCCATATCACGGTGAAGCGACTTGCCGTTGATCTCCCAGCACCCGTGCGGTCGGTTCGGTCACCGCCCGAGCCCGCAGGCACGATGATGCGTTGCTGACAGCCGTTCGGCGCTCCGCCCGTTGACCTTTCGAGGTGCCAGGCCGGCCGGTTCGATCTGCGCGGTATACGGCACTACCGAACGTACTGTTTCACCAGGCTCGCCACGACCGCGTGAGCTGCCGAGTCGATCTAGATGCAAAAACTTATGGGTTCCGACCAGGGCGACACTTCTTCGCCAGAGCTGCCCTGTTGCGCTTTGATCGTGCACCAGGTGCCGGGTGCTTGCCCCAGCTGAAGATCCGCCGCCCATTGGCCGCTCGGATCAGCAACCGTCTGAGCGACCACGTGACCAACGTCGGCCAAGCAGACAATTGCCGTCTCAAAGGGCTGGGCGGTGCCAAAGCCCCGAGGCAGCGGTCCGGTGTCCGTCCGTCGTACCGTTCGATGGTGACACGATCCCTGGAGCTGGCAGAGGCATTTGTCTGTCCGTACTTTCAAGGCCAGCGAAGTCACCCCCGCCAGCGGGGCAAAGAAGACGTGATGTCCTACACCAGAGCACTTTTGGACGTCGTGACTATCTTTGCACCCGTCGCCCCCGCCAGGCATCCGAACGCGATCATCGGCAGAAGCGGACGCTCCGATTTGCGAGCGCTCAGCGGCATAGAAAGACGGCCTGCTTGTTACACGTCGACAAGGTCGCCGCTATCGTGAACGAGAAGGTCACCATTCAGTCGCAACTAGACCGACGTGGCCTTGTCGACTCGCGGATCGGAAAGAGCGGCATCGGATCATGGCAGAGGACCTGACCGTGACTCCGGTGCTGGTGATACCCGCGTCCGAGTTACGCGAGCGGTTCTCACGGTCGTCCGGTCCCGGAGGGCAGCACGTCAACACCACCGACAGCCGGGTAGAGCTGTCGTTCGACCTCGCCAACTCGCCCTCCGTGCCGGAGTGGCTGCGCACCCGGATGCTCGACCGCCTGGCCACCCGCCTGGTCAACGGGGTGCTCACGATCGCCGCATCGGAGCAACGCGCACAGCTGCAGAACCGCGCGGCCGCCCGCGAACGCCTGGCCTCGTTACTGGCTGACGCCGCTACCGCACCGCCACCCGTCCGCCGCGCCACCAAGCCCTCGCGCGGAGCAAAGGAACGTCGCATCGCCGCGAAGAAACGGCGCGGCGTCACCAAGCGCAACCGCCGCGCCTCCCCCGACGACTAGCCGACGGGCAGCGCCACAGGTCGGGGCATCGGCGGCACAGTCGTTGTCGAACGGGCCCCCGCTCGCAAAGTACCCGTCTGCATCTTCTCGTCGCTGGCAGCGGCCTAAGCAGGCACACCGACACACGCTATTCGGCCAGCCCAGGCCAGAACAGCGCGGTATGCGGCATGAGAGGGCGGGCGGGGTGTGCTGATGGTGCTGGCCAGGGTGTCGTTGGTTGGTCAGAATCGGTAGCGGAGTATGCGGGTTCCTTGACGGGACAGGCCTGTGTTCAGGCTCATGAGGCGGGTGAGTGCGCGGAGGGGTTGGGGGAAGTCGGTGACTTCCGGGACGCGGGTGAGGAGTTGCTCGTCGGTCAGGGCGAGGGCGGCGTCCCAGGTTTCGGGTTCGTGTGGGTTGTCGAAGCCTTGGGCGGCGGTGATGCCGAGGGTTTTGATGGTCGGGTGGTATTTCATTGCCCATGCGGCGAAGCGGGTGTAGCCGTTGAGGGCGAGTTCGCCGGTGGGGAAGTGTGTGGTCAATGCGCGCGTCATCTGCTGGAAGGTGTCGCCGGGCATGAAGGGCAGCAGGCCTTCGGCGACGATCATGGCGGGCCGGTCCCTGGGCAGCGCATCGAGCCAGCCGGGTGTGGTGAGGTCGGCGCCGAGGAGCCGGGATCGTTCTGGGAGGAACTGGGGGCGCAGGCTGATGATCTCGGGGAAGTCGATGTCATACCAGTCGACGCCGGTGGGTGGGTCGCAGCGGAACACCCGTGTGTCGAGTCCGCAGCCCAGGTCGAGCACGATGGCGTTGGGGTGGTCGGCGAGGAAGTTGATGACCGCCTGGTCCAGTTTCTTCGCGCGGAGCGCGGTGCCGCAGATGAGGCTGGGTTTGACTTTGAGTTTGGCGAAGTCGTAGTCGATTTTCTCGGTGAGGTCGGCGGAACGGGTGTCGCCGAGGATCGGGTGGGGCAGTTTGCTGTCCAGGGCCCTGGCACAGAGGGTCAGCAGGAGGGTCTCCTGGATCGGGTCCAGGGTGAGGCGCTGGCGTTGCATAACGGATGTGTCCTTTAGGTTTTCAGGGGGTTGTGGGCGGCGATGTCGCGCAGCCAGGTCAGGGACTGCTGGGCGGTGCGGATGCGTTCGACGCGGGGCCCTTCGCCGCCAGCGAGGGCGACGCCTTGTTCGGCGATGTCGCCGAACGCGGCGAGGCTGTCGAGTTTGCGCTGGATCACCTTGTGCCAGGCGTCGTCTTCGATGCGGTAGTACGCGGTGCGGCCACCGGGGACGCGGACCTTGCGGATGAGCCCGATGACGGTGAGGAAACGCATGTTCGAAGTCAGCGACGCGCGGCTGGCCTGGATCGTCTCGGCGATCTCGCCGGCGGAGCGCTGGGGCGGGTCGCAGATCATCAGCAGGCCGAGGATCCGGCCGGTGATCGGCGGGAGCCCCCACTCTTCCACGCAGAAGGTGGCTACCTGCTCCACCCACTTCAGTACCTCGTCCTGGTTGTCCTGACCGGGCATGGCGCGTCCTCCTCGGCTGCTCGTCGGCCCCGTCA
Organism: Nocardia sp. NPDC023852; assembly: GCF_040639505.1. NCBI lineage: Bacteria > Bacillati > Actinomycetota > Actinomycetes > Mycobacteriales > Nocardiaceae > Nocardia > Nocardia sp. NPDC023852. Next base: position 4,785 of record NZ_JBFAAB010000012.1, on the reverse strand, counting down.
CTGTGTCATGGCAGCCACCGACTCGCGGGTGGGCGGCGGGGTGACGGCGGCCGGGCGGATCTTGCGCAGGTAGCGGTCGAACCAGTCCACGGCCAGCGCCATTGCCTCGTCGAGCCCGGGACCCGTGTAGAGGCCGAGGACGTCGTAGGGCAGCACTTCGAGCCGTTTCGGCTCGCCGGCCTTGGCGAACGCGCTCTGCGCCTCCTCGAGCATGTGGTACGGGTCCCAGCCGCCGTTGGCGATCATCAGCAGCGGGGTGGGCGCCAGCCGCTGGATCAGGTCTTCCGGGGCGAAGGTGAGCAGGTGCTCGGTGGAGTCGAGCGTCTTCTCGTTGCGGTAGGAGGGGAACAGTTCCGCGGCCAGGTCCGGTGTGTCCTGCACGGTCTCACCGTCCAGGCTCAGGTGCGCGACCCGGGCGCTGTCCCCGCCCTCGTAACGGCGCTGCCAGTCGTCGTCCAGCCGGTCGCGCAGCGCGTGCACACCGCCGCGGCCGAGCAGGCGTTCCAGGTAACGCCACCCGTTCCACACGCTGGGGCTCTGCACCACGACGCAGCTGGCGCGCCGATCAAGTGCGGCGGCCTGCACCGCGACCGAGCCGCCGACGCTGACTCCCCACAGCCCGACCCGTGCGGCGTCCACCTCCGGCCGGGCCTGCAGATAGGAGATCGCGCTGCGGAAGTCCTCCACCTGCCGCTGCGGGTGGTCCTGGCCCCGAGGCTCACCCTCACTGGAGCCGACCGTGCGGTAGTCGATGGCCAGCACCGCGAAACCGGCACGCACGAAATACGGCGCGAACACGGCCAGCGCCTCCTTGACCATCACCCCGCTGTGCCCCAGCACCAAGCCGGGAACCGGGGTATCCACCTCCGGCAGGTACAGGTCACCGGCACACCGGGTACCAAGGCTGTTGAACATCACCGGCTCGGGTCGCAGGACCATCTCCATCACCTCTCCGCCAGACTCATTGCTAGTTATTTCAGTCTCGACTGAAACAGCTGGCATGTCAACCCTGGTCTCCGGAGCCGCGCGCTGAGCCGATTTCGATGGACATCCACTCGTCCACGGCGGGGCACCCCAAGACGACGCGCAACCTGCGACCGCACTCAAATTGGCAGAAGAGGACGTTCGGCCGACGCCCGCCTCTCGGCATTTCCGGACGTTCAGTTTGCCGTCGCCGTGATCGGTCGGCATGCCGAATCTGGAACATGTTCTCCCAGCGGATCGCCTGCTGTCGGTGGTCCCACGACTGGCAACGCGGTGGTCCCACAACAAGGCCCATGTGCCACCGATCTCGACCAACCGCTGGGCGCATCGTTGGGTGAATCTGCCGGTCGCCCGGCATCGCCGCGTTAGCGGCAGAATTCGAATTAGGCTGGGCAGGAGAATCTTTCATGGTTTGCCTCACTGTCTGGAAGTGGTCGAGGCAAACTCTCCGGCGAGAATGTTGACAGAAGTGGGGGTAGCGGCACCAAGGTACGAGACCACGGATCCCCACTGGGGCACGAGGATCCAACCTGAATGCACTGCGGCGTGGGACTAGTCCTCGCCTCGTGCGCTCTGTTGGCTGTCCTCCGCAGAGTGTCGTCGCTGCGCCCATGTGCGCCATCGCGCGAACTCAGCGGCGAGACTCTGGTCGGTATGTGGGCCTGGGTTGAGGTCGAACTCGCCTTCGGTCATGCGGCGTTGGACGCGGCATCGCGTCATGTGCAGTTCCGCGCGACATCAGGATGTCCGGGTGTTGTCCTCATCGCGCGCTCGATCGGCGCCATACTCGCCAAACCGCAAAGAGGCGTCGCTGATTCGTCCGATACCGGCGAAGGCACACAACAAGTCCCTGAAGGAGGTCCTCTTGGTCCGTTCGAGCCCCCGCATCGTCGATCGCGTGCCAATTCTGGATGATGAGCGAACAGGGCAACGGGCTTGAGCCCGATCCGGACAACCTGTCGAAGTTCTATCGGATCGTCGACGGTGATGTGTCAACGGTGTCCGTCACCAGTTCCAATGCGGCCCCGACACATACTTCCATCCCGAGCTCGAGGCGTGTGTCCATCCGTGGCAGGTGCCGGCAGGATTCCAGTTACCCGTCGACACCCGCACCGACGAGTACCGCACTGCCTGCGCTCAATACGGCGCTGACGGACAGGCAGCCGGCAGGCGATCGCTCAGCGTCGCACAGCGCGTGGTTGGGTCGCCAGGGTGGCGAGCAGGTCGACGTAGCGGGCCATGGCGTCCGGGGCGGTGTCGAAAAACCATGACGGTTCGATAAGTTCGGCTTCCATCAGATAGAACTCCCGGTCTCGGCAGACTCCGTCGATGCGGGCGTACACGGCGGGCTCGGGCAGTGCGTGTAGGACCGCCCGCGCGTGATCGACAAGCCAGCCCGGCGGCCGCGCCAGTACCGACGTGCCGCCATATCGGCGTTGCACCCGATACTCCTGTGGGGCAGGGGTTTTGAGGACGGCGTGGCTCAACACTTCGTCGAAGAAGCACAACGTCCACTCGCCCTCGGCGCTGACCTCCGGGAAGAACGGCTGCACCAGCGCCGCGCACGAGTCCAGGATGAGTTCCAGCGCCGCTTGGTGGGAATCGGCATCGGCACGCGAGGTCCGGAAGGTGCGGTAGGCGCACGCCGAGATCGCGGGTTTGACCACCACAGTCGTCCACCGCTGGGCGTCGAGCAACTCGGCGAGCCGCACCGGTGAACCCGGCTCGATGATCTCGGTCGGAACGATCCGAACACCTCGCGCGGCCAGGTCGCGCAGATAGCGTTTGTCGCTGTTCCATCGGATCAACGACGGCGTATTCCACAACGCGATCCCGTGGTGGTGCATCGACGAAAGCCATTGCAGGAATTGCTCATACCGTTGGTAGTAGCCCCACACTCCGACCGCGACGACGGCGTCGTATGTTGTCCAGTCCGCGGTCGGGTCGGTCCAGACGACGAAGCGTGCGTCGATTCCCCGCGATCGCACCATCGCGAGGAGCCCGGCGTCCTCGGGCAACAGTTCCGGAAATCCCTCACACGTCACGAGAGCCAGCCGCGGTGAGCGTTGGTGCGCCAATTACGATCCCCTTCGATGTCCGGCGTGGCAGGCTGGCCTCCCCACCCGCGGCCCGGGGAGAACGAACCCTACGTTCGGGAACCGCCAGTAGCGTAACGTCTTTCGTCGGCGACGACCCGGCGACCTCCACCGTGCCGGAGCGCCAAGGCGTCCCCGGTGTGCCGGAGCGAGTGCAGAGTGGGCGTGGGAAGAGCGGGGAAAGATGAGCGAGGCCGCGGGCCTGCCTGTTGGCGAATTCACCGGGCAGACAGCACAACGCATTGGGCGGGGAAGCGCCCTCGGGGACACACGTCCGCTGCTGCTGGTGGTCAACAGCGGCCGCGACGCGACCTACCGAGGCTGGACGTTGCAGAGCATGTCCCAGCGATATCGCTTGTGGCTGTTGAGTGCTCGGCCCGCCGAGTGGGAACTGCCCTACATCGTCGGACAGACTTTCCTCGACGTCCTCGATGGCGTAGAGGCGGCGGTCGCCGCGGCTGAACGACTGAAAGAGCACGGCCCAATCGCGGGTGTGGTCTGTTACGACGAGATGCGTATCGTTGCCGCGGCCCGCCTCGCCGAACGGCTCGGTCTGCCAACTGCCACCTCGGCCGCGGTGCGCAGCTGCCATGACAAGCTGCTGCTGCGTCGACACCTCGGTGAGGTGCGGTCCCTGCCCGCCGCCGACGCGGCCGAGGCATGTGCGGCCGCGGCGCGCATCGGCTACCCGGTCATCGTCAAACCCCGCGCGCTTGCCGCCAGCGAAGGGGTCGTCAAGATCGACCAGCCCGACCAGATCGAGGCCGGATTCGGTTTCGCCACAAACGCCTACGCCAATTTCGGCGCTCTCGCCACCGACGACCGCGGCGTGCTCGTCGAGCAATACCTCGACGGGCCCGAGGTCGCCGTCGACGCGGTGGTCTGGCGCGGGCGGGTCCGTCCGGCGTTCATCTCGCACAAACGCCAAGATCTGGCACCCACCTTCGAGGAGACAGGCCACCTCGTCGACGCCGAGGATCCCCTCCTGCGCGACGCGGAGTTGCTGCGCGTGGTGCAGAGCGCCCACACCGCCGCGGGGTTCGACCACGGCGTCACCCACACCGAGATCCGTCTGACCCCCGATGGACCCCAGTTGATCGAGTTGAACGCCCGCCTGGGCGGAGATCTGATCACCCACGTCGGGTTGCTGGCGACCGGCATCGATCTCGCCGCGGCCGCGGCCGACGTCGCCGCCGATATCGAGCCCGACCTCACGCCACGACGCCGGGGCGTGGCCGCGGTGCGGTATCTGTACCCCGCCTACGACCTCATCCTTGAACAGGTCCGAATCCACCACCATCTGCTGCCACGCCACACCTGGTCGGTGACCCCGCTCGCCGCGCCGGGCACACCACTGCGGCGACCACCCGCGTCGTTCGTGAAAGGCCGTGCCGCACTGGGGTACGCCCTGGCCGACGATGTCACCACCTGCCAGCACGCGCTCACCGAATTGGCCGACGCAGTGGAGATCACCGGTGCGCCGATCCCCGCCGCCGCCGACCCGCGCCCGAGTCGAGCGCGCCGATGAGCGAGATCGCCGTGATGACCGACCACGGTTCCACCGAAGGCAGCTCCGCCGAACTCGTCCGAGCCGTGCAGTTGGTGACCGGAACCACCCCGACGGTCCTCGACGCCCGAGATTTCTACGACGGCGGCGAAGGACACGTGCGCACGCACGGATCGCGAGTGAGCCTAGAAGTCCCCT
>NZ_JBFAAB010000011.1:188199-200252 GCF_040639505.1 Nocardia sp. NPDC023852 | reverse complement strand
TTTCTCCGACAGTGGTCTGCTCGAAGCCATCGCGCATCACATCCGTTCCTCACCAGGAGATTCCAGTGTTGCGCTGACCCATTGAGACCAAGGGCGAATGCGGACGTTCCGCGGGCTGCCAACCAAGAGTGGCCAGCTCGAACCTCAGTGCCACTGCGGATCGGATACGTGGCAATCGGCACGATGATGTGTGCGGGCGACTACTCGACCACTGTCGCGAGATGGGCTGTCGCGCCCGCCTTCCGAGCCTCCCGGCCGCTCGGCTGAGCCTCACCGTTCGGCAGCAGCGCCAGGAAGTTGCGCACGAGAGCCCGATCGTCATCGACCCGGTGCGCCACGTAAACCGTTGTAGTGGCGTCGGTTTCGGCGAGCGGCACGATGCGCACCGACTGCGGCGCGGTGAACGTCGCGCTGCGTGGCGCGATGGTGACGCCCAGCCCCTCACTCACGAGGTAGAGGATGGTGGTCCAGTTATTGCCCTCCTGCACGATGCGGGGCCGGCGGCCGGCCTCCACCAAGGGCCTCAGGTTCTTGTCGTGGGCATGGGCGCCGGCGGCCCGAGGGAAGAACACCAACGGGTCGTCGGCGAGTTCGGGGCCGGTGAGGACGGTGCGGTCCGCCTGCGGGTGGTCGACCGGCAGTACCGCCATGAACGGCTCAGTGGCCAGCGGGAACACGACGATGCCTGGTTCATCGTCGGGATCCCGCACGATTGCCATGTCGAGCGCGCCATGACTGAGCTGAGCCACCATGTGGCTGGTGTAACCCTCGATGAGTTCAATGTGGACCAGCGGATAGCGGTCCCGGAACTGCCGGACGCTCCGCAGCGGTTTCAGCGGCAGCACCGACGGGACGAAGCCCAGGTAGAGCCGACCCTGACTGCCCTGACCGATGCCCGCGACCTCGTCGAGGTCGCGGGCCGCGTGACCGAGGATCGCCGCGGCGCGCTCGCGCAGGACTTCCCCGGCGGGTGTGAGGGCGACGCTGCGCGAGGTGCGGTCGAACAGGCGAGTTCCCAGCAACATCTCCAGACGCTGAATTTGCTGGGTCAGCGCGGGTTGAGCAATGTGCAGCCGGGTAGCCGCCCGGCCGAAATGCAATTCCTCGGCGACTGCCAGGAAGTAGCGCAGGTGCCGTAGCTCCACCCCATCAGTCATAAGTAGAGGTTATCAATTGGACCTATCAAGTATTGGACGTGATGATTCGATGCCGGGCATGCTGACGACGTGATACAGCAGACCGAACGCACAGCCGCCCAGTGGGCCGACACCATCGTCATCGAGCCGATGTCGGGCCCGGTCGACGCCCAGGCGTTCAAGAAGCTCAACGAGGACTGGATTGTCGAGCTGTTCTCGCTCGAGCCCGCCGACTCCGCCAAACTGGACGACCCGGAGCGTGAGATCGTCGCCAAGGGCGGGCAGGTGCTGATCGCCCGCGACGGCGCGGACATCGTCGGATGTGTGGCACTGATGCCGGAGGGCGACAGCGTGTTCGAGCTGACGAAGATGGCCGTGGCGCGGGACCGCCGTGGCCGTGGCCTCGGCCGGCTCATCCTGCGGGCGGCCATCGACTATGCCCGCCGCCGCGGCGTAAAAGCGCTGTTCCTCGGCAGCAGCACCAAACTGCCCAACGCGGTGCATCTGTACGAATCGATCGGTTTCGTGCATGTGCCGAGCGATCAGATCGGGCCGATGCCGTACCAGCGCGCGGACGTGTTCATGCGGTACGAGCTGAGCTGACCGCTGCCGCTGAATCAACACCTCGAGGCTAGTTCGAGGTGGGTTGCCCGAAGCGGGTCATGGCGCGGTAGAGGGCAGTAGACGTGGGTGCTTCTGGCATCGGTGGGATGGGGGCGTCGGGGGAAGCGAAGGCGCGAAGCATATGTCCGACGAGCCGGCGCCAGCTGTCCGGCGCGTCGTCGCCGGTGGCGGCGATGACGCCGGCGTTGGCGATGAGCAGGATGACGAGATCTTCCGAGGTGAAGTCGGTTCGCAGGTGACCGGTGGCCTTGGCGCGGGCGATGAGTTCGAGGAAGCCGTGGTGGGCTTCGGCGCGCCGCGCCTCCAGGGTCTCGGCGGTGGGGAAGGTCATGGTCAGGACGTCGGCGAAGCCGCGGTCAGCGGCCTGCATCCCACAGACGGACTCGGTGTAGCGGATGAAGCCGTGCCAGGGATCGGGGTCGGCGAGTGCCTCGGCGGTGGCGGTGGCGTAGCCGTCCATGCGGTCGGCGAAGACGGCGTTGATGAGGTCCTCGCGGGTGGCGAAGCGGCGGGACAGAGTCGCCTTGCCGACGCCGGCCTCGCGGGCGACCGAGGCCATGGACACTCGCAGGCCCTCGGTGGCGTACAAGCGGCGGGCGGCCTGCATGATGCGCTCGCGGTTGCGCTCGGCGTCCGCGCGCAGGGCGGTTTCGGACTGCTGGCCTGAGACTGCGGCGGAGGCTGCGGGCGGCGTCATACCTACACTCTACTAACTGGAACGGCCTTCCCGATTTCTGCTGTGGTGGCGACAGGAAAACTTGGCCGGCGTCGCCTTTGTCGGAGCCAGGATCCGACAGGCATCCGGGAAGTCCGCCTTATTTCGGTGCCTGGAAGCCGCCGATCGTCTGCTCGAGCAGTTCGGCCAGCCGCAGCGGGGTGCGGTCCTCGAACACCGGACCGATGAGCTGCACCCCCACCGGCAGGCCCTCGGGGGATCGGCCCGCGGGTATGGCGGTGGAAGGCAGACCGGGCATGGTGGCCAGACCGGCCCAGACGAGCTGGTCGCCGAACGGGTACGCGACGCCGTCGATGTCGATCCGGCGTTCCTCCGGTTGGGGGTTGTGGTCGTGTGGGAACGCGGGAGTCGGCGTGATCGGACACGCCACGGCATCGAACTCGGTGAACAGCTGCCGCCAGCCGTGGCGGTGGAGTTCGCGACGGTTGTTCGCCTCGATCCAGTCGCGGTGGCTGAACACGCCGCCACGTAACCGCGCCGCGTCGAGACCTTGGTCGTCCGCGTTCAGTCCGGCGGCGTGGGTCCGTAGCTGCTCGTATCTGTCCGCGGGATAGCTTGCGGCGAGGTTCGAAAGCAGTAGCTGTGTGTAGAGCGTCGCGGCTTCGGTCAGATCGGGCAGCAGCGGACTGTGCCGTTCGACGCGGGCGCCGGCGACGACGAGCGCGTCGGCGACTCGGTTCACGGCGGTCCGCACAGCGGATCCGGTCGGAATGAGCGGGTGCTCGTCGAGGACCAGGACGCGGAAGTCGCAGAGCCGCTCGTGGCGCGCGGCCGGCAGGGTCAAGTCGAACGCGACGCCGAGCGTCAGCGGGTCCGGTCCAGCCATCACCTCCAGCAGCAGCGTGAGGTCGCGGGCGGTGCGTGCCATCGGACCGACGACGGCGAGGTCGCGGTCGGACGGCAGTGCCGGCGCGGGCGGCGGGACATGACCGCGGCTGGCCACCAGCCCGTATGTCGGCTTGTGTGCGTAGATGCCGCAAAAATGCGCGGGGGTGCGCAGCGAACCGCCGATGTCGGAGCCGATGGACAGTGCACCGAATCCGGACGCCAGGGCTGCGGCTGATCCGCCGGAGGATCCGCCCGGTGTGCGGCCGTGATCCCACGGGTTGTTGGTGGTGCCGTAGATCTCGTTGAAGCTCTGGATATCTCGCAGCATGAACGGCACGTTGGTCTTACCGAGCAGCACCGCGCCGGCGGCCTTCAGCCGCGACACCTGTACCGCGTCCTCGGCAGGCACGTAGTCCCGGTGCGTCGGCATGCCCCAGGTCGTGGGTAGCCCGGCGATGTTGTAGGACTCTTTGACCGTCACGCGCGCCGCGCTGTCGACGGTTCCCGTCGGCGGCGCAGGTCAGTGGTCGTCATACTCGCCGCGCGGCGCTCACCCGAAGGGTGTTCTATTCACCAGTACGATCACGGGGCCCATCTTGATTGCCAGTTCGGACAAGGAGTCGCCGTGGATCCGCTTGCCATCCTGAATACGCTGCTCTCGCTTGCCGTCCAGATCTTGTCGCTGGTCCAGGGGGACAGCAGCTACTCCGCAGGCAGCTGAGCGAGTCGCCTCGGCGCTGCCCCGGCGGCGTCGAGGCGACTCGGTGCGCCGGTCGGAGGTAGCCCGATCCGGTGGTGGGCTAGCGGTGGGCGGCATTGGTGCCGGCCCAGGCTTGGATGTCGCCGCGGTCGAGGGCCAAGGCCAGGAGGGTGGGAAATTTGTCAGGGCTGCAGGCGAAGGCGGGAATGTCGAGGGCCGCGAGGGCGGCGGCATTGTCGTGGTCGAAGGCTGGGGCACCGTCGTCGGAGAGGGCGAGCAGGACGACGATCTGGACGCCGGACTCTTTCATCGCGTTCACACGGCGGAGCATGTCGTCGCGTATGCCGCCCTCATACAGATCGGAGATGAGCACGAACAGCGTGTCGGCGGGCCGGGTGACGAGGGACTGACAGTAGGCGAGGGCCCGGTTGATGTCCGTGCCGCCGCCGAGCTGGGTGCCGAACAGCACCTCGACCGGGTCGTCGAGTTTGTCGGTGAGATCGACGATTTCGGTATCGAAGACCACCAGTGAGGTCCGCAGCGACCGCATGGAGGCGAGCACCGCGCCGAACACCGACGCGTACACGACGCTGGTGGCCATCGACCCGGATTGATCGATGGCGAGCACCACGTCACGACGCACCGCCTGCGCCTTGCGCCCGTAGCCGACCAAGCGTTCCGGCACCACGGTGCGGTGCTCGGGTAGATACGTCGCGAGGTTCTTGCGAATGGTGCGGTCCCAGTCGATATCCCGCAGGCGTGGGCGTGTGACACGGGCCGCGCGGTTCAGCGCACCGGAGACCGCGGCGACGGTCTGCGCCGCGATGCGCTGCTCGATCTCGCGGACCACCTTTTCCACCACCATGCGCGCGGTCACCTTGGTGGTCTCGGGCATCACCCCGTTGAGGCTCAGTAATGTGCCGACCAGGTGCACGTCCGGTTCCACCGCTTCGAGCAACTCCGGCTCCAACAGAAGCTGGGTGAGGTTCAGCCGCTGCACGGCGTCGCGCTGCATCACTTCGACGACAGTGCCGGGGAAGTAGCCGCGAATGTCGCCCAGCCAGCGGGCGACCCGCGGCGCCGAGCCTTGCAGCCCGCCGGTGCGCTTGCCCGGCGACTGGTCGTCTTCGGTGTTGTACAGCGCCGACAACGCGCGGTCCATGGCCGCGTCCTCGGCGGAACCTAGCCCGCCGAGACCTTCCTCGGCCGCCGCGCCGAGCACCAAACGCCAACGCCGCGCCTGGGTGTCGTCGGCGGTCATACCGTCACCCCCAGGATCTCCGCGGCGGTGCGCACCGCGATCGTTCCGCGCTCCACGTCGAATTCCGCCGTGGTCCCCGCTGCTGCGGTGACAGAGCCGCCGTCGCGCACCGCCTGCCCGATCGCGCGGCGCTCGCCGGATTCGAACGCGCCGAAGGTCCGGCGCAGCAGCGGCAGCGTTTCGACGAACGCATCGTCGCCGAGGTCGCGTAGCCAGTCATCGATGAGCCGCAACAACTCTCGATCGTGCACGAGCAGCAAGCCGCGGCCGCCGAGGAACCCGTCGATCCACGCCGCCTTGGCCGCGGCCGTGACTCCGACCGACAGGGCCGCGGCGAGCCGGCGCGCGGACTCGGCGTCGCCGATGCGCCCGGCGTCGGCGAGTAGCCGGACGGCCCGCCCCACCAAGGCGCCGTGCACGTCGTCGCGGTCGGCGACACGGCCGAGCGCGGCCAGCCACTCGTTGGTCGCCCAGCTGTCGTCCCTGGTGTGGATGGCGGTGTGTGCCATGTCGAGCAGGGTGCGCAGTTCGGCGGCGGCGTCGGTGTCCAACCCCGTCACCGCTGCGGGCAGGCCCGCGCAGATGCGGACGAGCAGTCCATCGGCCACCTGCCCGAGTGCCTTGGTGTCGGTTCCCCGCACGTCGCCGTAGCGCACTGTTCTGATCAGGCCGGGCAGGGCGGCGAGCAGGTGGGTGACGTCGTGGTCGAGCGCGGCGGCGGATTCCAGCCGGACGATCAGCCCGTCGGTGGCGCCGCCGAGATCGGCGAGCAGGGCCACCTCCAGCGCGGCGGTCAACTCGCCGACGGTACTTTCCGCCCGGCTCGCGGTGTCGAGGATCTTCGCCTCGGCGGCGGTGCGGATGGTGGTGCCCCAGCGGGAGGCCTCGATGATCGAGATCGTGTACTCGGGCCGCCATTCCAGCGTCCAGGTCTCCCGGAAGGTGCCAGTGCCGCGCACCTCGCTCGTGGTGAGCGTTCCCCACCCGATCTCGAGCACGCGCAGCCGGTGCAGGAGTCGCGACCGTTCGACCTCACGCTGCTTGCGCAGGTCCAAGTCTATGGTGCGGGCATGCGGTTCCTGCTTCAAGCGCAGCGACCGGATCTGGGCGCGTAGGTCCGCGTCCAGTGGCACGGTCGGTGTGCCCTCGGGAACGCTGCCGAGCGCCTCGCCGACGACGAGCTCGCCGACCACCAGACGCAGCATCGTCTCGTCGCCCGCGCACATCACCGACCTGGTCGCCTCGGTGACCTCCGACAGCCCCGCGAGCGGGCGGCCGCGCAGCGCGGCCAGAGTGTCGGCGAGCCGGACGGATTCGATGATGTGTGCACTGGAAACGGGCAGATCATGGGCGCGCAGCACACCGGCGACCTTCGTCAGCCACCGGACGATCGGCTGCTGGGTCTCGGTGAACAGGTGGTGGTACCAGCCTGGCGAGGTGACGCCCGCACCGTATCCTGAGGTCGTGGACAGCCGCGAATGCGTCCACGGCACCCAGGTGAGCCGGGCTTTGGTCTTCGGAAGCCCTTTCAGCAGACGGGTATCAGGCGCGGCGGGGCCGAGCTTGCCCGTGAGTGCGGGCGCGTGCCATGCGCCGCACACGACCGCCAGCCGGACGGCCCCGTCCTTCAGCGCTTTGCGCATGGTCTGCCGCATATAGGCCTCACGCCGCAAGGTGTGCGCGTCGATGGTGATCGGATCGGGCGGAACCGGTCGGCTGAGGTCGGCGTCGGAGAGCGCTTCGGCAACCGAATTCGCCTCCGGCACTCTGGCATTCGTGGATCCGCCGGGAGCTCCGTCGTGAGCTGGTACGCCAGGCGGTCGTTTGTTGTGCGCCGGCTCGTCGTGCGCTTCGATGTGCGCCGTATCGGTGTTCGCCGGTGCGTGCTCGATGGTGCCCGGCACCGGCTGCTGCTCGCGCGCGATCTGCTCGGCGGATTCCCGTAGCGCGCCCATCGCCTCGGTGATGGGGTCGAACGCGTCGGCGTCGGGAACGGATTCGACGACCGCGTCCCACCAGCGCTCGGCGTCGTCGTAGCCGCCCGCCTCGGCTAAGGCGCTCAGCGGATCGAATCGGTCGCCGGGCTCGTCCTGCGCCGCGAGGACGACCGTCGCGGGCAGATCGCAGAACCGGACGGGCACGGAGTGCCGCACGGCGTACCGCAGCGCCTGCCACTCGGGGGAGAACACCGCGTACGGCCAGAACGCGGCCTTGGCCGGTGCGTCCGGGACATAGGCCAGCAGCGCGACCGGCGGCGCCATCCCTTCGGCCGCGACGTAGCCCACCAGCGGGTCGGCGTCGGCGGGGCCTTCGATGAGGATCATGTCGGGACCAAATGCCTCCAGGGCCAGCCGCAATGAGCGCGCCGAGCCGGGACCATGGTGGCGAATGCCGAACACCCTGGTCAGCTGCATTGTTTCGGTGCGGGAGGTCAACCGGTGACCTCGCGGCAGGCGCGGTAGAAGTCCGACCAATCCGGCCGCTCGCGGACCACGGCCTCCAGGTACTCCGTCCAGACCACCGCATCGGCCACCGGGTCCTTGATCACCGAGCCGAGCACGGCGCCTGCGATGTCGGAGGCGCGCAGCACCCCGTCGCCGAAGTGGGCCGACAGCGCGATCCCGTTGGTGATCACTGAGATCGCCTCGGCGGTGGACAGCGTTCCCGACGGCGACTTGAGCTTGGTCCGCCCGTCGGCGGTGCTGCCGGAGCGCAGCTCACGAAAGACCCGCACCACCCGCCGCACCTCCTCGGCCGCGGCGGGCACCGTGGGCAGTTCCAGGGCGGACCCGAGCTGCTCGACCCGCCTGCTGACGATGGCCACCTCCTCGTCCTCGCTGGCGGGCAGCGGAAGCACCACCGTGTTGAACCGACGGCGCAGCGCGGAGGACAGATCGTTGACGCCCCGGTCGCGGTTGTTCGCGGTGGCGATTACGTTGAACCCCTTGCTCGCCTGCACCTCGATGCCGAGTTCCGGTACCGGGAGCGTCTTCTCCGACAGCACGGTGATCAGCGCGTCCTGTACGTCCGAGGGGATGCGGGTGAGCTCCTCGATCCTGGCGATCGCACCGGCACGCATCGCGGTCAGCACCGGCGAGGGCACCAATGCGCCTTCGCTCGGCCCTTCGGCGAGCAGTCGCGCGTAGTTCCAGCCGTACCGGATCGCTTCCTCAGCCGTGCCCGACGTCCCCTGCACGAGCAGCGTCGACGCACCGCTGATGGCCGCCGAAAGATGTTCCGAGACCCAGGTTTTGGCAGTTCCCGGTACGCCGAGCAGGAGTAGTGCCCGATCGGTTGCCAGCGTCGCGACCGCCACCTCCACCAGCCTGCGCGGCCCGACGTACTTCGGGGTGATCACGGTGCCGTCGTCGAGAGTTCCGCCGAGCAGGTAGGTGACCACCGCCCAGGGCGACAACCGCCAGGACGGCGGCCGGGGCCGTTCGTCGGCGGCGGCGAGGGTGCGCAGCTCGTCGGCGTACGCCTGTTCCGCGTGTGGGCGCAGGAGGTTCGGCGTCGGGTCGATTGTGGTCACTGCAACTCCTCGAGCATGATCGAGCGGTGGTTGAGGTCGTGGGTGAGCTGGTCGAAGGCGCGCTCCCAAGCGGGATCGTCACATCGGCGGGCCACCGCGGCGGCGGCGGCCGCGGCGGCGACCGGGAGATGTACAGCGGCTGTGGCGAGCAGCGACCGGTGCGCGTTCGGGGAGGCGCCGTGCGCGTCCGGGCGGCGGGCCGCTGCCCGTGCCCGCTCGAACAGCAACAGGATCAGGTGTTGTGCCAGCGCTTCCGGCCATGGGTGGCCCATCGCGGGCAGTAGTGCCTCGATCTCGGAGAGCCAGGAGCCGTCCAGCCGCAACAGATGCGCTGTCCGGTCGGGCAGCGGGAGTAGCTCGAACAGCTCACGTCGGCGAAGCATAGCCAGATCTGTTGGCACGCCCGCCTCGAACAATGCGCGCGCCCAGGACGAATCATGTTGTGCTAGTGCGGCATCCACCCAACCATCGAAGATCGGCTGCCGGAACCGGTCCTCGATCGTGGTGCGCACCGCCTGCTCCGGCGTGTCCAGCAGGCTCGACCAGTGCGCCAGCGGTGTCGCCGCGACCACCTGCCGCAAGCGGGCGGCCTGCAGGTCGGGCGCACCATTCCAACGGTAGGCGAATTCGACCGTGCGGTCGGTGATTCCGTCGCGCTCGGTGGGTCCGTCCAGCGCATCGGGCACAGTGGGCACCAGCTTCGTGTGCCGCATCCGATGCTCGGCGCGGATCCATGAGCTTGCCCGGTTTCGCATGCGCTGCGCGAACGCGGAATCCGGCAGTAGTGCGAGCAATCCCGCCGCGGTGCGGCGCACATCGGCGCGTCGATCATCCAGCGCCGTCTCCAGCAGCGGTTCGTCATCCGGCCCGATGCCCTCGGCGAGCACGGCCAGTAGCTCCGCCTTCAGCGGACCGGATTCCTTCGGCCATGCCGCGGCGAGCTGCTTTCCGGCCGCGGCGGCATCGCGACGACGGAGCTCGGCAAGCCAGTCGCGCCGCTCGGCCGGCTGCCCGAACTGCCAGGTCGCCGCGGCATGCTCGAACGCGGTCGGCTGCTGCCGCACCAGGTTCCGCCACTCCGGGTGCTGCGCCGCCAGCCAGCTGCCGCGGACACCGGCCAGGCGCAGCAGCGACTCGCGCAGCGCGGCGTTGATCTTCGCGTGCTCCAGTAGTCGCACGCTCAGCGCGTCCGGGGCCCGATAGTCGTGCGGCGCCGCCGCATCGAACCATTCCGGGAGGAAGGCGGAGCGCTCCTGCACCATGCGCGCCAGTCGTGCCGCCGCCGGTCGGGGCAGCAGGCGGCGGCCGTCGTCCGGCGCGGGTTCGGGCGCGGTCGCGGTCGCGGGCATGACCGCGCCGCGCGCGAAAATGTCCTGCAATGCAGCGGATTCCAGCAACCGCAGCGCCGGGTCGGTCGGCAACCGGACCGCGGCGCGCGCCACCGGCGGCGCCAGCCGGTCGAGATCCGGTGTCCGGCGTGCGGTGCCCAGCAGTGCTACGGAAGTCAAATCCGCGCTCGAAGCCGGCACGGTAGGGGAATTCGACGGACGGCCGACGGGGTCCGTCGGAGCCAGGTCGATGACCTCGCCCGCCGCGAACACCGAGATCGGAACCAGCCCGTCGGTGCTCCATTCGGCGGCCACCGTCACCGGGTGGCCGCCCGAGACGGCCAGCAGTCGCCACGGTTGGTCGGCTGAAGCGATCGGCAGCGCCGTGCCGTCGGATTCGGTGAGATACCAGCCCTGTTCGTTCAACGCGGGAATAACATCGACGAGCAGCATCGGCCAGGAGCGCAGCCACGGATCAGCGCCGAGCGCTGCGGCGTGGTCGGCCAGCGCGGCCGCGACGGTGTTCGGCCGGTCCGCGTCGGCGGGCAGCGTGGTGAAGGGTTCGGCGGGGCCGTGCCGTTCGCCCCAGAGCGCCCGCAGCGGCGCGGTCCCCGGGTAGTAGTGCAGCTCGACGTCGGCGAGCTGACCGAGCGTGGGAATGTCGGCGGGGAAGCTCGGAGAGCCGAAGGAGTGGTCGACGATCAGTGCCCAGCGCTTGGTCGCCCGCCCGTACAGCCAAGTGCGCCTGCTGTACAGACGCTCCTCCTCGGAGAACCACACGCCGAACACCATCCATCGGTCCCGCACCGCGGGTTCGCCACGCACCGCGTCGGCCGGATTCGGGTAGCCGATGTGAGTGCGGATACTGGCGCTCAGCGCGGGCGTCACATCGTCGAGTTGCCGGTGCGCGGCGACCAGGAGGTGCATCCGCGCATACTCGCGAAGCACGAGATCTGGCCAGTCGGTCCTGGTGACCACCGTGGTCGGCAGTCGGCGCAAGGCCGAAGCGAGGCCAGGCGCCTGCGCGTCGACCATTCTGGCGGCGATGGCCTCGAAGGCGCGGAACGAGCGGTCCGTCTGCGCAAGGCCGGTGCGCACCTGGTCACCGAGCCAGATATCGAGTTCTTCCAGTCCTGCGGTCACCCGTACCCTGCGCTGCTCGGCGGTGGCAGGGTTCGGCGTGCGGGCACCGCGCCCTGCGGTGGACGCCGACCGCGCCGTTCGGCCGCCGATCCAGGCCGCTGCGTAGTCCGCGGTCTCCGGGACCGCGGGAACCTCGCCCGCCGCCCAGACCAGCAACAGCGACAGCGCGTGCTTGCAGGGGAATTTGCGGCTCGGGCAGGAGCAGTTGTACGCGGGGCCGGACAGATCGACAACCGTCTGGTACGGCATCGCGCCGCTGCCTCGGCACCGCCCCCACAGCGCGACGCCGTGCTGCCCGGCGCCACGCCAACGGTCCGCGAGCTTTCGCGCCGCGGACAGCGAACTGGCGTCCGGTGCGAGCGCCCTGACCTGGTCTTCGGTCCAGGGCATTGTCATCGGAGGGCTCTGGCTCGGTGGTGGTGCCTCATCGCCTTCCTCCTTCCTCGGTTGACCGGATTTCTACCGCAGCGCACCGACACGTGCCGGCGCCGCCGGTGCTTCTGGCACGAAAATTCTTGTCGCCGTGCCACATTCGTCAGCGGAGCCCATGTTGCGCCGATCGATGTGCTCTGGCATTCTGTGCTGTTCGGCTCGACCGAGCCACCCGGAACGGGTGTTGACACCATCGAGCTGCCCGCCGGGGTTGGCGAGGGGTGGACATCGAGACACAGCCGAGCCGTTTCGATGACCATATCCATCCCCGCGGGCAGATTCGCACGGGGCACGGTGTCTGCCGAGGCTTCGCTCGGCCGAGCACTCCTTGTG
>NZ_JBFAAB010000011.1:21217-188102 GCF_040639505.1 Nocardia sp. NPDC023852 | reverse complement strand
GTGTCTGCGGAGGCTTCGCTCGGCCGTGCACTTCTGGTGTCTGCGGAGGCTTCGCTCGGCCGTGCACTTCTGGTGTCTGCGGAGGCTTCGCTCGGCCGTGCACTTCTGGTGTCTGCGGAGGCTTCGCTCGGCCGTGCACTTCTGGTGTCTGCGGAGGCTTCGCTCGGCCGAGCACTCCTTGCGAATGCGGCGCGATCGGGTACCGTTTCGCACAGCTTCGACGAAGGTGCCGTGCACGAGGTCGGAGGACGTGTGGCGGCTCGGTGGTGGAGGGGGTTTTCGCATGCGCCTGGATGCCGACGCCATCCGGGTCAACGGTCCGGCGGACGCGGCGCCCCGGCTGTCCGCGGTGGTGACCAGGCGCCTCGCCGAGGATCCCGCGGTGCCGCCGTCTGTGACACGGACCGTGCTGCGGGCGCTGGGCGGCGCCGAGTCGGGTGATCCGGCAAGGGCATTCGGCCACTCCGGCATCTTCTTGCGCTCCATCCGGGTGCGCGGTTTCCGCGGCATCGGGCCGGAGGCGACGCTGCACCTGCCGCCCGGGCCCGGTCTCACCCTGGTGGTCGGTCGCAACGGCAGTGGGAAATCCAGTTTCGCCGAGGCCGCCGAACTGGCCCTGACCGGCGGAAATCGCCGGTGGGACGGCCGGTCGGCCGCTTGGCGCGAGGGCTGGCGCAATCTGCACGACGGCGACGCGACGCGCATCGAGCTGTCGCTGCTCACCGCGGGCGTTACGCCAAGGAGTGCTCGGCCGAGCCAAGCCTCGGCAGACACCAGGAGTGCTCGGCCGAGCGAAGCCTCGGCAGACACCAGGAGTGCTCGGCCGAGCGAAGCCTCGGCAGACACCAGGAGTGCTCGGCCGAGCGAAGCCTCGGCAGACACACAGTTGACCATCGCCAAGGAGTGGACTCCCGCCGCGGATCTGACCGACGCGCACTGGACCCAGCAGTATCCGCCCGCCCCGCCAACGGAATTCGACGTGGACCGGTGGGCGGCCCAGCTGGAGCTCTACCGCCCCTTCCTGTCCTACAGCGAACTGGGTGCCCTGGTCGACGGCAAGCCGAGCGATCTGTTCGACGCTCTACATCAGCTGCTCGGTCTCGACGAACTCACCATGGCGCAGGAGCGAATCCGAATGCGTCGGCTGGAACTGGAACGCGCCGTGCGTGATTCGCGCCAGGAACGACTGGAGCTGCTCGAGGTGCTCGCGTCGGTGGCAGACGACCGGGCGGTTCGGGTGGCGGGTCTGCTGCGCCCTGCCCAGCCGGATCTCGCCGCGATCGGGGGCGAGGTGATCGGCGCCGTCGACGACCCGGCCTGGCCGGACGGGCTCCGGGCGATCGTGCGGCTCGTGCTGCCGACCGACACCGAAGTGGAGGAAGTGGCCGCTCGCTTGGAGCACTGTGGCGAGGCGGTCGCCAAGGGCGCCACCGCCGACGCCGAGGCCGATCTGCGGGTCCTCGAGCTGTTGCGCAGGGCGCGCGATCACCGAGCGGCGAGCGGGACGTGTCCTTGCCCGATCTGCGGACGTGGCGCACTCGACGATGCCTGGGCACACGACGCCGAGGCCGCCATCGACCAGCTCGCCGCACGTGTCGACACGCTCACCACCGCGCGCGCCGAATTGGTCAGCGCCGTACAGGCGGCCCGGTCGCTGCCGGATCTCGTCCCGGCGGAATTGGAATTCGATCCGCGCAACCCGCCGTCGGTGGACACCTCCGCGGTACGCGGCGCCTGGTCCGACTGGGCCGCATTGACTACCGCCGATTACACCCCCGACCTCGCCGACCGGCTGCGCGGCGCGCACACGCGGTTGGTCGACGAACTCGATCTGCTGCAGCAGTGCACCCGCAAGGAACTCGACCGCCTCGACGAGGTGTGGGCGCCGCTGGTACCGCGGATCGCGACTTGGCTGCAAGGGGCGCGCGAGGTCGCCGCGCGTGCCGCCGAACTGCGTACGGTGAAGAAGGCCGAGGACTGGTTGAAGTCGGCGACCGCGGGCCTGCGAGGCGAGCGCATGACGCCGCTGGAGACGACGGCGCGCTGGGTGTGGCAGACGCTGCGCCAGCAGAGCAGTGTCGAACTGGGCGCGATTCGCCTGCAGGGCAATTCGGGAACCGCGCGCAGGGTGCTGCTGGATGTCACGGTGGACGAGGTGGACGGCGCCGCGCTCGGCGTGATGAGCCAGGGTGAGCTGCACGCGTTGGGGCTTTCGTTGTTTCTGCCGCGGGCCACGGTCGAGGAGAGCCCGTTCCGCTTCGTCATGATCGATGACCCGGTGCAGGCGATGGACCCGGCGAAGGTGGACGGCCTGGCGCAGGTGCTTGCCATGGTGGCATGGACCCGCCAGGTGGTGGTCTTCACCCACGACGAGCGACTCGCCGAGGCGGTGCGGCGGATGGAGCTCGACGCGACCGTGCTCGAAGTGCAGCGCCGCGACCGTTCGGTGGTCGAGGTGCGGGTGTCGAGCGATCCGGTCCGCCGCTACCTCGACGACGCCCGTGCGCTGGTGCGCACCCCGCAACTGCCCGCCGCGATCGCCGACGAACTCGTGGCCACCTGCTGTCGTTCCGCGGTCGAGGCGGCGAGCCTGGCGAGGGCACGGCGCACCCTGCTCGCCGCGGGCATGAACCACCACGAGGTCGAACGCCACATCGACGCGGCACAGTCGACCAGGGCCAAGGTCGCGCTCGCGGTGTTCGGTGTGGGCAGCAAGGTCGACGACTTGAACAAGAATCTGGTCGCGCGCGAAGGACAGTGGGTGGTGGACGCGCTGCGCGACGCGACGGCGGGTGCGCATGTGCCGATCGGGCGCACGATGCGTGAGTTGATCGGCGAGACCGAGAAATTCGTCGCGTGGCTGGCCCGGTGAGGCGCCGGTGAGCGGGCGGCGTCCGCCTACCGGCGCGCGCCGCGAACCTCGGCGCGGGCCGAAGAAGGGCTCGCGGCGGCCGCGCGCGAATCGCCCGTCGGTGGCCGAGCGGCTGGACACCGTGGATCGTCTGCTCGCCGGTTCGGTGACCGACGCGGGCGGGCTGTGGTCCCGGGCGACCGCATGGATCTTGCGGATCGCTCTGGAGCAGTCCGTCGACGAACTGTGGATGCGACTGGCGCCCGCGCTGATTCGCTGTCCGATGCGGGCACAGCTGATCGCGTTGCGGGCCTTCGCGGGACCGGAGGTGGCGGCGCGGGTCGCAGCGCTGTGGGCGGCACTGTCACGGGCCGCGCACCACCACGACTACGAACTCGCGCCGAGCGTTACCGAGCTACGGCGCTGGCGGGAGCAGACGGTCGCCCTCGCCGCGGAGCTGGCGGCCGTCGACGCGCACCGGAGCTAGCCGGGCGGTGCCCGACACGGCGGCTAGGACACCGGCTGTCGTGGTCCGCTGATGATGTGGTCGATGATCCCGTAGTCCTTCGCCTCGGCCGGCGTGAACCACCGGTCGCGGTCCCAGTCGGTCAGGATCTGCTGATGGGTCTGGCCGGTGTGCTCGGCGACCAGCCCGGCGAGTTGGCGCTTCATGAGTGCCTGCTGCTCGGCGAGGATGAGGATGTCGGCCGCGGAGCCGCCGAGCCCGGCGGAGGGTTGGTGCATGAGGATGCGGGTGTGCGCCAGCGCGTGGCGTTTGCCCGCGGTGCCGCAGGTGAGCAGAACCTGCGCCATCGAACCGGCCAAACCCATGGCGTAGGTGGCGATGTCGCAGCCCACGTAGGTCATCGTGTCGTAGATCGCCATGCCCGCGTCGACCGAGCCGCCGGGAGAGTTGATGTAGAAACTGATCTCGCGGTCCGGGTCTTCGGCGGCGAGTAACAGCAACTGTGCGCACAGCCGGTTGGCGATGTCGTCATCGACCTGCTGGCCGAGAAAGATGACGCGTTCGCGCAGGAGTCGTTCGTGTACCGAATCGTCGAAGGTGAATCCGCTGGTAGCCATGGACCGAGCGTAGGAGTTTGCCGAGCATACCGGAATGGACGTTCACCGTCAGCGAATTACGCTGTGAGCGAACGGAATTCGGTTTTCTTTTCGGGTTTGCCTGGGTATGGGCGAGCCCGGGGGAGCTGCGTCGTTCGTCCGGCGGCAAGATCGGTGGCATGAGTGAGCTCAGGTGCCCGTGTGGGCAGGGCGGGACGTTCGACGACTGCTGCGGCCCGGTGCTACGCGGGGAACGCGCCGCGGCGACGGCGGCGGCGCTGATGCGGTCGCGCTACACCGCGTTCGCGGTGGCGGACGTGGATTACCTGCTGCGGTCCTGGCATCCGCGCACCCGTCCGCCGGAAGTGGCGCTCGATCCGGCGCGGCGCTGGCTGTTCCTGGAGGTTCGCGCGGCCGAACGCGGTGGCCTGTTCGATGACACCGGCACCGTAGAGTTCGTCGCGCACTACCGGGACGCGGACGGTCGCGGCGCATTGCACGAGGTGAGCAGATTTGCCCGGTTCGAGGGCGCGTGGGTCTACCTGGACGGCACGCACAAGGCCTGACCGGTAGCGTCAGCGGGCATGGCACGCGTCGCGATCGAGTACTGCACCCAATGCCGCTGGCTGCTGCGCGCGAGCTGGATGGCGCAGGAGCTGCTGAGCACTTTCGCCACCGAGCTGGGCGAGGTCGCGCTCATTCCTGGGTCGGGCGGTGTCTTCCGGATCACTGTCGACGGCGAGCAGATCTGGGAGCGCAAAGCCGACGGTGGGTTCCCTGATATCGCGGTGCTCAAGCAGCGGGTGCGCGACCGGGTCGCTCCTGGGCGCGACCTCGGCCACGTCGACCGGCGCGACTGAAACCCGGGCCGGCCGAAGCGGAGTCAGCCGCAGCAGCCGCCACCGCAGCAGCCGCCGCCCGCTGGACGCGGCGCGGGGCTCGGCGCAGTCGCGCTGCCGCCGCCCCTGGTGACCGTGGCGAAGGTGGTCAGCAGTTTGACCGTGTCGTCGTGCCCGCTGGGGCAGGTCGCGGGTGCCGACGACTCCGCCATCGGACGGGTCATCTCGAAGGTGTCGCCGCAGCTGCGGCACCGATAGCTGTAACTCGGCATTCGCCCAGTGTAGGGCCGCGCCGCCGGGCCGTTCGGATCGGCCTGCGGTACCGGCCAGGCCCTGGTTCGTCGTTCCGGACACCGGTAACCCATCCATCGAGCTTGTCGACTTCGCAAAGGCGGGCTTGCTGGGAGCGCACCGCTGTTCTAGCCTTGAAGGCAATGAAGTCGTTGACGCCAATGGCGTCAATTGAGAAGGGCGAGTGCACATGGCCAGACTGACCGTCCGGGATCTCCCCGACGAGGTACGCGAGGCACTGCGCGTACGCGCGGCCCAGCACGGCCGCAGCACCGAGGCGGAGGTCCGGGCGATCCTCATCGAGACCGTCACGCCCGCGGCGCAGGTCAAGCTCGGGACGTTGCTGGTCGAGATCGGCAGGGAGGTGGAACTCACTGACGACGAGGTCGCCGTGCTCTCCGCCCGCGACCGCAGTCCTGCCGTCCCCCTGGAGTTCGAGTGATCGTTCTCGACACCAACGTCATCTCCGAACCGCTGCGTAAGGCACCTGACTCCCAGGTGGTCGCCTGGATCGACGCCCAGCCCCTGCACGCCCTGTACCTTTCGGCCATCACCGTGGCCGAATTGCGGTTCGGCATTGCTGCCATGCCCGCGGGCAGGCGGCGAGATACGTTGTGCGACAGGGTCGAAACCCGCGTGCTGCCCTTGTTCGCCGGGCGCGTGCTCGTCTTCGACATGACCGCCTCCGCCGCCTACGCCGAACTCATGGCCACCGCCCGCGCTACCGGGGCCGCGATCGGTACCTCCGACGGCTACATCGCGGCGACGGCGGCCGCCGCGAAGATGGCCGTGGCCACCCGCGACACCACACCGTTCCGGGCTGCTGGAGTGCCCGTCATCGACCCGTGGGCCTGAAACCGGGGCGCTGCGCGTTCTGGACATCGAGTACCTATCCGGCTCGAGGCGTAGAACGGCCACGGGTCCGGACTGGGTTCCAGGTTTCGGTAGTAACGGAAATGGAGTGGCGGGCCCGGTTGTTGCACCTTGGGCAGTTATCAGAACGATTGCGGCCTGACCTCGCTACGTGACCGATTCGACACGATGGCCTCAGGACTGGCCTGAACAGCGGACGAATGTGATCCGACGCAGCAATGTCTCGGCATCGAAACGTTGTCGTACTGATCTTCGACGTACTCTCGAGAAAGAAGTATGAGGAGGTCTGAGATGAGCGCTCAGTTCTTCGAGACGGCGCCCGGTCCCGATGACCTTGCCGAGCCGATCGTCCACACGTCGTACGGTGACGTGCGCGGCATGCGCCAAGGATCGGTTCTGGTCTGGCGCAGTATTCCCTACGCGGCCGCCCCCACCGGAACCGCCCGATTCGCGCCGCCGCAGCCGCCACCGTCCTGGGCGGGCGTGCGCGACTGCACCGCCTTCGGCCAGATCGCACCGCAGACGATGGGCAACATGGTGCCGGTCGATTCGCAGCTGAAGATGGGTGAGGATTGTCTCTGGCTGAACGTTTGGTCGCCGCAGCACGACAGCGGCGCGCCGGGGGGCGGTGCGGAAACCGGTGAGTCTCGACCGGTCATGGTCTGGCTGCACGGCGGTGCGTACTGCCTCGGCACCGCAGCGCAGGATATCTACGACGGGCGCAAGCTAGCCGCTACCGGCGACGTCGTGGTGGTTGGGGTGAACTACCGGCTCGGCGCGCTCGGCTTCCTCGATCTGTCCTCGCTCGGCGACGACTTCGTGCCCAACCTGGGCCTGCACGACCAGATCGCCGCGCTGGAGTGGGTGCGCGACAACATCGCCGCGTTCGGCGGCGATCCCGGCAATGTCACCTTGTTCGGCGAGTCTTCCGGCGCCGGCTGCGTCACCGCGCTGCTGACCTCGCCGCGCGCCACCGGCCTGTTCCACAAGGCGATCGCGCAGAGCCCGCCCGCTACGACGGTGTTCGGGCAGGAGCGGGCCGCGACGGTGGCGCGGCGCTTCCTCGAGCTGATGGAGCTGCCGGCGTCTCGTGCCAAGGAGCTGTTGGAATGCCCCCTCGACCGGATCGTCGCGGCGGCGGGCGTGCTGCTCGACGAGATCCCGCTGAAGGAGCCGGGCAGGCTGGCCGCCGCGCCGGTGGTCGACGGCGACCTGCTGTCGACCTACCCGATCGACCGGTTTCAGCACGGCCGCTCGCACCGGGTGCCGCTGATCATCGGCACCAACAAGGACGAGGCGTCGCTGTTCCGGGTGTTCCGTTCGCCGATCATGCCGGTGACCCCGGACGCGGTGAATGCGATGCTTCGTGACGTCGCGGCCAACCACCCGGAGATGTCGCCGGAGCGGATCGCCGAAATCACGTCGGCCTACCCGGATCTCACCAAGACCCGCGGCGCGATGGCCATGTCCACCGACGCTGCCTTCCGGATGCCCGCGCACTGGGTGGCCGACGCGCATGCCCAGCACTCACCGACCTGGATGTACCGCTTCGACTATGCGACCCCGATGTTACGGGCGGCCCGGGTCGGCGCGGGTCACGCCACCGAATTGCCTTATGTGTTCGGCAATTTCGGTACCTTCAACCACGACCCGACCTTCTGGCTCGGTGGCCGCAAGGTGGCGATGGAAGTGTCCGGTCGCATGATGCGGCGCTGGCTCGCCTTCGCGGCACACAGCGTTCCGGCCGCGCTCGACGGCTCCAAGCACTGGCCCCCCTACCGCCTGGCCGCCCGAACCACCCTGGTCATCGACACCGCGGACCGAGTGGTGGACGACCCCGACCGCGAATTGCACAGCGCTTGGGGCGAACAGGCGGTGGGATTCAGTTAGGACGCCGCCGCGACGTCGTTCGTTCTGTCAGCAGTGGATATCGCGGCTGGGATAGAGCTGCTCGTTCGGTAGTCCGGGGAGGTCTGAGGCACTTACTCGCGGCGGCGCTGAACGCAGCCATGTATCGCTGCGGATGGTGACCAGCACCGCAGCATGTGGCGAACCGGTGGTATCAGCCCGGATAGACGTAATGGCGGGGCCCGAAGTTGCCCGTTTTGCTGGAACCGGCATATGGCATGTCGAGTGGGGTTGTGTTGAGCTTGTGTGGGTTGCCGTCGCGGTCTGCTTGCCAGCAATCCTGCTGGACGCCATGAAAGCTGATGGACACGATGCGGGTGCTCGTGCCGAAGGGCGAGGTCAGCCGGTGCTGGTCGGAAAGCGGATTCCAGTAGTCGGGGTCGCTCGGGACGGCGAAATTCTCGGTCTCATAAACCTCGAACGCGCCGCCGCCGTTCGAAGGCCAGTCGTCGGCGGCGGCGGTACCCGCACCGAACAGAAGCGCAGCGCCGGTCACCGCGGTGAGCGCGGCGATCCGCGCAAGACGTTCGGTGTTGATGTTCATCCGTGTCCTTATCTTCCGCCGCGTCCTGGTCTCTGTGGCAGCCCGGAAATACGGGCTGGTATCGGCCATGGAGAGGCGATCATCGGGCATAGTGGCGATTATGACCGTCATGTCCTGAAGTGCTGCTGATCAAGATCTTTCAACGTCTGAACCGCGAAACGCAATCCGAGAGTTGTGGAAGGCTGGCGCCGACCACCAGCTTGAAATGATCGCGAAATGCGGCTGTTGAGCTGAACCGAGTTGGGAAATGATCCGGCTCTCGAGGTCGGTGGTGTTCTCCAGATCAGCGTCTGACCTCGCCGCTGGTCCGTGGCCAGAATCCCGGAGTACCTACTCGACTGCCCACACGGTCGGCATGGCCGAGATACGAAACGTCCTTTTCACCGGCGCAGCATATGTCACCGCGCGGGCAGCGGCCCGCACAGAACGGGTGGCGGACAGGGCCACTCGGCGTTTCGGTGGCTAGTGCGGTGACCACACAGGTTCGTCGGGTTGGTCGGCCGACGATTCGATACCGTGCGGCGTACTATCCGGCGATGCGCTACAAGCGGTTCATTCCGAAACCGCCTGCCTGTAGCGGTCGGCCAGCGCGCGGATCGCCGCGACGAGCTCGGGTGGCTCGGTGACTTCGAAGTCCGCGTCGAGCATGCCGAGGTAGCTGGCCAGCATCTGCGGTGTGTTCGAGCCGACCTCGGCCACGCAGGCATTGTCGCCCAAGGGTTCCACCGTGATGCCTGGCGGGAGCCGGTTGCGTACGTGCTCGGCTGGTGCGCGCACCGTCACCCGGGTCCGGCACTTCCAGGTGGCGGTAGCCGCCGGCGACGCCCCTGATCCCGTGCACCGGATAGCCGAGACCGCGCAGGCGTTCCACATCGTTGCGCACGGTGCGCGCGGTGACGCCGAGGCGCTCAGCAAGCTCCGGCCCGGTCCAGTCCCGTGGCGTCTGTAGTAAGGAGAGCAGCCGCAGCAGTCGTTGTGCCCTGTCCAACATGTTTTCAAGTCTGCCCGGATACAGGAACAGAATGTTCCTGTATCGCTCCTACCGTTCTCGGCATGAACAACAACACCGACATCCGCCCGTTCCGCGTCGACATCCCGCAGGCCGAGTTGGACGACCTACGCGATCGCCTTACCCGCGCCCGCTGGCCCCGGCAGATCTCCGGAACTGGTTGGGAACGCGGCGTTCCTGTGGACTACCTAAAGGAGTTGACCGACTACTGGGCGAACAGTTTCGACTGGCGGGCCCAGGAGAAAACGCTGAACGAGCATCCACAGTTCGTGACGACGATCGACCGCCAGGACATCCACTTCCTGCACGTCCGCTCGCCCGAGCCAGATGCGCTGCCGCTGCTTCTGTGCCATGGCTGGCCAGGCTCGTTCGTGGACTTCCTGGACGTGATCGGACCGCTCACCGATCCCCGCGCGCACGGCGGGGATCCGGCGGACGCGTTCCATGTCGTGATCCCGTCGCTCCCCGGCTTCGGGTTCTCCAACCCGGTACGGGAACCGGGCTGGGGCAACCTGTTCCGGGTGGCCGCGGCATTCGGAGAGCTGATGAGTCGGCTCGGCTACCAGCGGTTCGCCGCGCAGGGCGGTGACGTCGGCGGCGGGGTGGCCATGTTGCTGCCCACGGCCGCCCCCGGCCGCGTGGTCGCCACCCACCTCAATGGTCCAGCGCCGTATCCGTTCGGTCCGCCCGTCGAGCTGGACGGCTTGTCTGACACCGACCGAGCGCGCGCCGAGCGGTTCAACGCCGCCTGCGAGGATGACCTCGGGTATCTGCACCTGCAGTCCACCCGGCCGCAGACCCTCGCCTACTCCCTGACCGATTCGCCGATCGGACAGTTGGCGTGGATCGTGGAGAAGATCAAGGAGTGGACCGATCCGGCCGCCGAGCTGCCCGAGGACGCGGTGGACCGCGACCAATTGCTCACCAACGTGAGCGTCTACTGGTTTACCGGTTCCGGCGCGTCCTCGGCCAACACTGTCTACGAGGGTATGCGCGTCTACCGCGCGATCGCCGACGGCCAGGCCGGCGACGATCAGGCCGGCTGGCCGTCCGTGTCGGCACCGCCGCAGGCGATCGCGGTGTTCGCGGCGGATATGACGATCCGAGCCCTCGCCGACCCAGCGAGCACCGTCGACCACTGGTCGGAGTTCGACCGGGGCGGCCACTTCCCTGCGATGGAGGTGCCCGACCTACTCGTCGGCGACCTGCGCGAGTTCTTCCGCATCGCGCGGTGATCCTGGCGGCGGGTGGTCCGCGCAGCGCGCTGACCACCCAGGTTCACCTGTTCGATAGAACACGCGGCTTTTGGTCGTGGTAGGCCCCGGCGTTGCTGGCGTTCGCTGCGGATGCGGACGGGTTCTCGGCGTTTCTGGCGAGTACTGCTACACGTCTGTCGAGAAGCGGATACCGCCGTCGGGAATCACGACACCGGGCCAGACTCGGGCGCCGCGCAGCAGCTCGCAGCGTGCGCCGATGTTGGCGCCGTCGCCGATGACGCCGTCGCGGACGAGCGCGCGCGGGCCGATGCGCGCGCCGAAGCCGATGATGGTGCGTTCGACCGTGGCGCCCGCTTCGATCACGGCGCCGTCGAAGACGACCGCGCCGTCCAGTCGAGCGCCCGCGCCGATCTCGGCGCCGCGACCTACGACCGTGCCGCCGATGAGCAACGCTCCTGGCGCGACGCCCGCACCCGGATGGACCAGCGATTCGCCGCGCTGACCAGGTAGGGCGGGGGAGGGTGCGATACCGCGCACCAGGTCCGCGGAGCCGCGGACGAAGTCCTCGGGGGTGCCCATGTCGCGCCAATAGGAGGCGTCGACGTGGCCCTGGACGCGGGCGCCCTCGGCGAGCAGCGACGGGAATACCTCGCGTTCCACCGAGACCGGGCGCCCGGCCGGGATCTTCTCGATGTACTCGCGGCGGAAGACGTAACACCCTGCGTTGATCTGGTCGGTCGGCGGATCCTGGGTCTTCTCCAGGAACGCGGTGACCCGGCCGTTCTCGTCGGTCGGCACACATCCGAACGCGCGCGGATCGCTCACCCGGACCAGGTGCAGCGTCACGTCCGCGTTGGTCGACTCGTGCGTGTCCAGCACCGCGCCGAGGTCGGTGCCGCCGAGCACATCACCGTTGAACACCATCACGTTGTCCGCCCGCAGCTTGGAGAGCACGTTCCGGATGCCGCCGCCGGTGCCGAGCGGCTCGGTCTCGGTGACGTACTCGAGTTCCAGCCCGAGATCGGCCCCGTCGCCGAAGTGCTCCTCGAATACCTCCGCCTTGAACGAGGTGCCCAGTACGACGTGCGTGATCCCGGCCTCCGCGATGCGGGCGAGCAGATGGGTCAGGAACGGCAGCCCGGCAGTCGGCAGCATCGGCTTGGGTGCCGAGAGGGTCAGCGGACGCAGTCGCGTTCCCCGGCCGCCGACCAGAATCACGGCGTCGGTGCCTGCATTTCCTGCCATCAAGCTCCCCTGTTCACAGTGGGTCGTTATCCGCTCATGCCGGCGCCTCGCCGGCGCTCGGCTCCGTCATGCGCGATGCGCGGCGCTGCGGTGTTTATTCGCTCGCTGCGCTCTCTTGTGCGTCGGTTACCCGGCGCTCTGCGCCTGTTGGCGCAGGGCAGATCGAACCGCAATCCGTGAGCGCACCGCAAGTCCGGTCCGCAACGCCAGCCGCAAGGGCGCCTGCCACCAGTGCGGATGCCGGTCGGCCTGGAAACGGTAGGCGCTGGCGTGGTGCGCGGGGAGCATCACCTCGGGATGGCGGCCCGCCGCGTGGCCCTTGGCGTGGGTGACCTCGGCGTCCGGCACGAACACGTTATGCCAGCCCGCCTTGCCCATGCGGTCGCCGAAGTCGACGTCTTCCATGTACATGAAGTAGCGCGAGTCGAAGCCGTCGATCGAGTCGAAGGCCGCGCGCCGCACCAGCAGGCACGACCCGGACAGCCAGCCAACGGCCCGTTCGGAGATCTCCTCGTTTTCCTGCCGGTACCGGCGGCTCCACGGATTGGACTTCCACACCGTGCCGAGGATCGCGTGCCCCGCGCCGTCGAGTAGCCCGGGCACCCGGCGGGCGGATGGGTACACACTGCCGTCCGGCTCCCGCACCATCGGCCCGAGCGCGCCCGCTCGCGGCCAGCGCTTGGCGGCGGCGAGCAGCTTGTCGATGGAGTCGGTGCTCCAGCGGATATCCGGATTGGCGATCACGATGAACTCGATGTCCGGATCGATCTCCGCGACCGCCCGGTTGATCGCGCCGCCGTAGCCGATGTTTCCGCCGGTGCGCAGCAGCCGCACGTGTGAATTGGCCTCGGCGACCAGCTCCGGCACGCCGTCCACCGACCCGTTGTCGGCGAGGATCACCTGTGGTTTCTCGGTGGTCGCCGCGGCTAGGGTAGTGATGAAGTGCTCGAGGTGCTCACCCGGCGAATAGGTCACCGTGACGACGGCCATGCCCGCGGGGGTGACGGAATCGGAAGCTGCTGTGTCTTCGGTTCGCTCGCTGCGCTCACTCACAGTTGCCAACCCTAGTCGGACACCCGCGCCAGCGCGTCCCCCAGTGCCGTCCGCCAATCGCGCAGCGGGGTCAGCCCGGCCTCGTTCCAGGAACGAGGCGACAGCACCGAATATGCCGGGCGCCGTGCCGGTCTCGGATATGCCGACGAGTCACACGGGCGGATGCGCCCGGGGTCGGCGCCGATCCCGGCGAACACCGCGCGAGCGAGTTCGAACCAACTGGCCTGCCCCGCGTTGGTGGCGTGCAGCACATGTGGCGCGTCCGGTCGTCCCGCCAGTTCCAGCAGGGCCGTGGCCAAATCGCCGGCGTAGGTGGGCGAGCCGAGTTGGTCCTCGACCACGTCGACGGTGTCACGTTCCTGTTCGAGACGAAGCATCGTCGCGACGAAATCGCCGCCGCGCCCGGCATATACCCACGCGGTGCGCACCACGTGCGCGTCAGGGCATCGCGCGAGCAGCGCCTGTTCGCCCGCAAGCTTGGACTTGCCGTAGACGGTTGCGGGCCCGGTCGGATCGGTGGTGTCGTACGGCCGGTCGTGGGTACCTGGAAAGACGTAGTCGGTGGACAGGTGGATCAGGCGGGCGCCGACGTCGGCGCAGGCGGCGGCCAGCACGGCGGGTCCCGTCTCGTTCCCCGCGTACGCCGCCTCGATGTCGGTTTCGGCGCGGTCGACGGCGGTGTAGGCGGCGCAGTTCACCACCACGTCACCCCGGGCGAGCGCCGCGCGTACCGCGGAGGGATCGGTGATGTCCAGTTCGGCGCGTCCGTAGCCGCGGGCAGCCGGAGCGAGACGCAGCAGTTCCCGGCCTACCTGGCCGCGCGCCCCGGTGACGACGAGGTGTGCGGATACGGCGGAGTCGGGCGCGGTAGGGGCGGTCACGGCGCAAGTCTGGCACGCCGTCATACCGGTGGTTGAGGTCCTTCCCGGTAACCGTTCGTTAGCCTTGGAGCATCGGGGGCTTCCCGGACCGGGCGGGGCGGGGTGGGACCGGGGTGCCGGGG
This sequence comes from Nocardia sp. NPDC023852, assembly GCF_040639505.1. Classification (NCBI taxonomy): domain Bacteria; kingdom Bacillati; phylum Actinomycetota; class Actinomycetes; order Mycobacteriales; family Nocardiaceae; genus Nocardia; species Nocardia sp. NPDC023852. The sequence continues at coordinate 174,207 of NZ_JBFAAB010000011.1, read as the reverse complement.
CAATTGCGCAAGCGACGCGAGGACACCAACTTTCGGCGAGGAGGATGCAGAGTTGTCGCAGCGGAGGGGCACATCGATCCCGTCGCGGTCGACCGGGGCAGGCGCGCAGTCGTTGGGGCCACTGCGTCTCGTCGTCGCGATCACCTCCGTGCTTGTGCTCGTGCTCACCGGTTTCGCCTGGCGCAGCGTCGACTCGCTGGTCGCCGGCATCCAGCGCATCGGCGACCTCGGTCTCGGCGGTGGCCGCGACGGCGCGGTGGACATCCTGCTGGTCGGTGTGGACAGTCGCGCCGACGCGCACGGGAACCCGCTGTCGGACGGCGAGCGTGCCATGCTGCACGCCGGCGACGAGGTCGGCACCAACACCGACACCATCGTGCTGCTGCGCGTGCCGAACGACGGCCGCTCCGCGACCGCCATCTCCCTACCGCGCGACTCCTACGTCGACATTCCCGGTATCGGCATGGGCAAGATCAACTCGGCCTACGGCGTGACCAAGGCGACGCAGCAGACCAAGCTGCTCGACCAGGGCGTCGCCGCGGCCGACGCGGAGCAGCGGTCCACGAAGGCGGGCAGACAGGCGCTGATCAAAACCGTGGCCAACCTGACCGGCATCACCGTCGACCACTACGCCGAGGTGAGTCTGCTCGGCTTCGTGCTGCTCACCGATGCCGTCGGCGGCGTCGAGGTGTGCCTGAACCAGCCGGTCGACGAATGGATGTCCGGCGCCGACTTCCCCGCGGGCCGCCAGCGCCTGGACGGGCCGCAGGCGCTGAGCTTCGTGCGCCAGCGACACGATCTGTTGCGCGGCGACCTCGACCGCATCGTGCGCCAACAGGTGTTCATGGCACAGCTCGTGCGGCAGGTGCTCAGCGCGAAGACGCTGGGGAATCCGGGCAGGCTGAAGCAGCTCAGCGACGCGGTGGGGCGGACGGTCGTGCTGGACGACGCGTGGGATGTGGTCGCGTTCCTGCAGCAGCTCGAGGATCTGTCCGGCGGGCAGGTGAAGTTCGAGACCATCCCGGTCAAGGATCTCAACGGTGAGTCCAGCAGTGGCGAGTCGGTGGTGAAGGTGGATCCCAAGGCGGTCAAGTCCTACATCGCCGGGCTGGTCGCCGACGGTGAATCCGCGCAGAACTCCGACCTCGGGGTCGATCCGGCGACGGTGATCGTCAGCGTCTACAACGCCGGCGGCGTCGGCGGACTCGCGGCTCAGGTGGCGCAGGCGCTGAACGCCAAGGGTTTTCGCGAAGGTGTGGTGACCAACTACACCGGTCGGAGTGTCACGGGCAGCCGGGTGCTCGCCGCGGATGCCTCGGACCCGAAGGCCGAGGCGGTGGCGAAGGCACTGGGTGGGCTGTCGGTCGTCGCCGATTCGACACTGTCGGCGGGTTCGGTGAGCGTCGTGCTGGCGAGCGACTATTCTGGTCCCGGCTCGGCGGCCAGCAGTGTGTTCGACTTCTCCGGAACGTCGACCTCCGCCACGCCCGTGCCGCCCGCCCCACCGATCGACGCAGGCCAGAACGGACCGAAATGCGTGAATTGAACCATGCGTGACATCGACCAGGCCCACACCCTCACCGAAGCGGTACTCGATCCGATCCTCGCCCGCGAACCCGCGGGCCCGCGCGTCACCTACTACGACGACGCCACCGGCGCGCGGATCGAGCTGTCCGGCCTGACGCTGGCGAACTGGGCGGCCAAGACCGCCAACCTGATTCGCGACGAGTTCGGCCTGAGTCCCGGCGCCCGGGTCGCCGTGCTGCTGCCCGCGCACTGGCAGACCGCCGCGGTGCTGCTCGGTTGCTGGTGGGCGGGTACCGAGGTGGTGCTGTGCCCGGACGAGGACGCCGACCTGGCCCTGGTGACCCCCGACCGTCTGGACGATGCCGACGGCGTCGGCGAGGTCGCCGCGCTGTCGCTCGACGCGATGGGCGCCCCGGTACGCGACTTACCCATCGGGATCACCGATTTCGCCACCGCGGTGCGTGTGCACGGCGACCAGTTCCTGCCCCGCGGGGCCGGTGTCGCGCTGGACGGTATGCCGGTCGCGGAGGTACTCGCCGAGGCGAGGAAATCCGCCATACGGCAAGGCTTCTCCGAGGGCGACCGGGTCCTGTCGAGCACATCGTGGGAAACCCCGGCGGAGCTGATCGACGGGTACGTCGCGGTGCTCGCCGCGGGCGCCTCGCTGGTGCAGGTGGTCAATCCCGATCCGGAGCTGCGTGACCGGCGGATCGCCTCGGAACGGGTTACCGCGCAGCGGGGGTGAGCGGGACCCGGCATCGCGAACGAGCGCTTGCCGACTCCTACCGCAGTATAGGCCAGAATCCGACCAGGGGATGTTCCACAACTCGGCCGGATTCCGTACGGTGGAGTCGATCGCACAACGACGGGGGTTGAGGAACATATGAAGCCGCACTATTGGTTTCGGTGGTTGTCGGTGCAGGGCGCGCCTCGGCTCGTCCTGCGTGCGCAGGCCCGCCGCGGTGACCCGTTCGCCGAGCTGGTTGGCGGCCCCACCGGCTGCTCCGACCCGTATCCGCTGATCGAGCAGCTGCGTGGTAAGGGCAAGTTCATCCGCACTTCGATCTCGTGGGCGACCTTCGACCATGAGCTGTGCCGTGCGATCCTGCGCGACAACCGATTCGGCGTGCGCACCACCGAGAGCTTCAACATCCCCAAGCCGATGCAGAAGCTCGCCGAGCGCTTTCCGCTGCCACCGAATCCGGTCGAACCGCCGTCGATGCTGGTGATCGATCCGCCGGAGCACAGCCTGATGCGCAAGCCGGTCGCGTCGGCGTTCACGCCGCGCGCTATCCGCAGGCTGCGCGACCGGGTCGAGTCCGTCACCACGGAATTGCTGGACGCGTTGCCCTCGGGCGGATCGACCGACCTGATCGAGTCGTTCGCCGCCCAGGTGCCGATCGCGATCATCTCCGAGATGCTCGGCTTTCCCGACGAGGACAAGGCGATGTTCCTCGACTGGGGCGATCGGATGACACCGCTGCTGGACCTCGGCATCTCGTGGCGGGTGCACCGAAGGGCGCTGCGGTCCATGGAGGTGATGAACGACTACCTCGACCGGCATATCGAGCGATTGCGCCGCGAGCCCGGCGAAGACATCCTCAGCAGCTTGGTCACCGCGGGCGAGCTGGACGACAACGCGCTGAAGGCCTCCGCGAGCCTGCTCATGGGCGCGGGTTTCGAGACGACGGTGAACCTCATCGGAAACGGCGTCGTGCAGCTGCTCGCTCATCCCGATCAGCTGGAGCGGTTACGCACCGAGCCGGAGTTGTGGCCGAACGCCGTCGAGGAGATCCTGCGGATCGACTCGCCGGTGCAGACGACGGCACGGACCGCGTTGACCGACGTGGAGATCGAGGGCGTTCGGGTACGCAAGGGCAACACGGTGGTGCTGTCGCTGGCGGGCGCCAACCGCGACGCCGCGGTCTTCTCCGAACCCGAGCGGTTCGACGTCGGGCGTGCGAACGCCAAGGACCACCTCTCATTCAGCAGCGGCGTGCACGTCTGTCTCGGCGCCAGCCTCGCCAGGATGGAAGGCGTCTACGCGCTACAGGCCCTGTTCGACCGGTTTCCCGACCTCCGGCTGGATGGCACCCCACAACGCCGTGAGCTGTTTACGCTGCACGGCTACGAGCGGATGCCGGTCCGGCTCGGACGCCGGGCGACGGCGCCGGAACCGACCGTGGTCTGACCGGAGCGCCTGATCAGCCGGTGGAGGCGCTCTTCCAGACGTAGCGGGTCTTCGGGCGACCCGCTCTCCCGTAGTCCGAGCGCCGGACGACCAGGCCGTCGTCGGCCAGTTTCTCCAGGTAGCGCCACGCGGTGATGCGAGAGACCCCGATCGAGGTCGCGGTGTCGGCGGCCGTCATGCCTTGGGTCTCGGCGGCGCGCACGGCGCGCGAGATCTCGTCCAGCGTCTGGGGCGCGACGCCCTTCGGGGTGGCGGCGCGCTGGTCGGACGTGCGTAGTGCGCTCAGCGCCCGGTCGATGTCGTGCTGGGAGATGGCGGACTCGCCCGCGGGGAGAGCGGTGCGGAATTCCCGGTAGCGGTCCAGCTTGTCGCGGAACGCGGCGAAGGTGAACGGCTTCAGCAGATACAGCACGACGCCGTGCGATACGGCGGTGCGCACCAGGGCGAGGTCGCGCGCGGAGGTGATGGCGATGACGTCCGGGCGCGGCGCGAGGCCGGTCAGCGCGGCGGCGACATCGAGGCCGCTCGCATCCGGCAGGCCGATGTCCATGAGCACCAAATCGACCGGCGTCCCCTCGGCGGCGGCATCGGCCGCCGCGCGCATCGCCTCGCGTCCGGTATGGGCGATGCCGACTGGGGTGAACCCGGTGATGCGCTCCACGTAGGCGCGGTGCGCCTCTGCGATGAGCGGCTCGTCCTCGACGATCAGCACTCGGATCATCGTGCCGTGTCCTTTCTGGCATGAGCGGGGCCCTCCGTGGTCACGCTCCGCTGCCGTCTCCGGGCCTGACCGCTCATGCTGTGTCCTTTCTCGCATGAGCGGGGCCCTCCGTGGTCACGCTCCGCTGCCGTCTTCGGGCCTGACCGCTCATGCTGTGTCCTTTCGTGGAATCGTCACGGTCACCGCGCTTTCGGGATCTCGTTCAGTGCGAATGGTTCCCCCGTAGCGGGCCACCAGACGGTGGACCAGTGCGAGGCCGAGCCCGTGATGGTCGGCTTTGGTCGAATAGCCGCGCTGGGAGGAACGCGCGAACTTTTCCGCCGACATGCCGGGACCACTGTCGGCCACGCGGACGAAGAGCGCCGAACTGCGATGCGATGTATCGGCGTCGGCGTCCTGATATCGCATGGTGACCTCCACCCATCCGGACGCACTGCCGGCCGCGGCGTCGATCGCGTTGTCGATGAGATTGCCGACCAGCGTGACGGTTTCCTGCGGGGACAACGGGTCCACCGAGTCGAGTGCGGTGTCCTCGGTGATGGTCAGCTCGATGCCCCGCTCGGTCGCCTGGTTCACCTTGCCGAGCAGCAGTGCCGCGAGCGCGGGCGCGCCCACCGCGGCGAGCAGCCGGTCGATCAGCGCCTGAGACAGTTCGAGTTCCGAGGTGGCGAACTCCACCGCTTCTCGGTGGCGGCCCAGCTCCACCATGGTGACGACGGTGTGCAACCGGTTGGCGGACTCGTGCGCCTGCGCCTGCAGCGACTCCGCGAAACCGCGCACGGTATCGAGTTCGCCCATCACCGCCCGCAATTCGGTGTGGTCGCGGATCGTCATCACAGTGCCGATCGCCCGGCCCTCCCACGTCACGATGTCCTGGTTGACCAGCAAGATCCGATCGGAGGTCACGTGCATCTCGTCCCGGACGACCCCCCGGCTCATCCGCTGCAACGACAGCGGAAGGTCGCTGCGCCGGATCTTGCCGGAGGGCAGGTCGAGCAGCCTGCGCGCCTCATCGTTGACCACCTCCGCGCGCTCGCCGGATGGCCCGAACACCACAAGACCCTCGTGGACGGAGTGCAGCACGGCGTCGTGGTGCTCGTACATCACGCGGAGTTCGTCGGGCGCGAGGCCGTGGGTCTGCCGCCGCAGTCGGCGGCTCAGCAGGAACGAGCCCGCCCCCGACACCACGAGACCCGCGCTCGCCACGCCGAGAATCAGCGGCACCTGGGTGGCGACCTGGTCGCCGATCTTCGCACGGGTAACCCCGGCGGAGACCAAGCCGACGACGCGCCCGTCGTCGTAGACGGGAGTGACCGCACGGATGGAGGGGCCGAGGGTGCCGGTGAAGGTCTCGGTGAACGTCTCGCCGGCCAGCGCGCGATCGATGTTGCCGCTGAAAGGCAGCCCGATGTTCGCGGGGTTGGTGTGCGTGTAACGGGTCCGATCCGGCGCCATGACCACGATGAAGTCCATGCCGGTCTCGCGCCGGATCTCCTCGGTGACCGGCTGCAGCGGCCTCGTCGGATCGGTGGTGTGGAGTGCGGCGACGGTGGACGGTGCCTCCGCGAGGGTCACCGCGACGGCGACAACCTCACGGGTGGTGATGACATCGCTGTCGTGCCTGGCGTCCAAGACCGCGAGCACCGCGCCGATGGCGATCATCATCGCGAGTACGACCAGCTGAAGGGCGAATGCCTGACCGGCCAGGGATAGCCGACCGCGTCTCACAAGCTCTTCCTTCGCTGAACGTAATGCACCAAACAGTGACCCGGATCACCCCGGCCAGTCATCATTCTGCCTGGGGTGCATGAGACACCTCACTTCGGTACCACTCGAAGGGAAACCCATCGCGATGAGCGACCCCATTACAACGCGGCACGACCGCACCCATTGGCTATATCTGGCCGTCATCGTGGCGGTGATCGGGGGCATCCTTGTCGGCTGGCTGGCGCCCGATGTCGGGCAGTCGTTCGCTCCGCTGGGGACCATCTTCGTCAACCTGATCAAGATGATGATCGCCCCCGTCATCTTCTGCACCATCGTGCTCGGTATCGGCTCGGTGCGCGCGGCCGCCACCGTCGGCAAGGTCGGCGGCCTGGCCATCGGGTACTTCCTGATCATGTCGACCATCGCCCTCGGCATCGGCATCGTGGTCGGCAATCTGCTGCAGCCCGGTACCGGCCTGAATCTCACCAAGGTCAAAGCCGGTCACGATCTGGCCAACACGGCGCATAGTGCGGGCGGTACCTGGGACTTCATCCAGGGTATCGTCCCGACCACGCTGTTGTCCTCGCTCACCGCGGGCAACGTGCTTCAGGCGCTGTTCGTCGCGCTGCTGGTCGGTTTCGCGGTCCAGGCCATGGGCCGAACGGGTGAGCCGGTCCTGCGTGCGGTGGCGATCATCCAGAAGCTCGTGTTCCGGATCTTGGCGATGATCCTGTGGCTCGCGCCGATCGGCGCGTTCGGCGCGATCGCGAACGTGGTCGGCACGACCGGGCTCGACGCGGTGGTGAAGCTGGCCACGCTGATGGCCGCGTTCTACCTCACCTGCCTGGTGTTCGTCTTCGGTGTGCTCGGCATGCTGCTGTGGGCGGTGTCGCGGGTGTCCATCCTCAAACTGGTCCGCTATCTGGCGCGGGAGTACCTGCTGATCGTCGCGACCTCGTCGTCGGAGTCGGCGCTGCCGCGCCTGATCGCGAAGATGGACCACTTGGGGGTGGAGCGCACCACGGTGGGTGTGGTGGTGCCGACCGGGTACTCGTTCAACCTGGACGGGACCGCCATCTACCTGACCATGGCGTCGATCTTCATCGCGGACGCGATGGGCAAACCGCTCTCCCTCGGCGAGCAGGTCGGCCTGCTGCTGTTCATGATCATCGCGTCCAAGGGCGCGGCGGGTGTCACGGGCGCGGGTCTCGCGACGCTGGCCGGCGGGTTGCAGAGTCATCGACCCGAACTGCTCGACGGTGTCGGTCTGATCGTCGGCATCGACCGCTTCATGTCCGAAGCGCGCGCGTTGACCAACTTCTCCGGCAACGCGGTCGCCACGGTGCTGATCGGCACCTGGACCAAGACCATCAACGTGGATCAAGTGAAGGACGTGCTCGATCGCAAGCTGCCCTTCGACGAGCAGACCATGGTCGACGATGACCACGGGACGCCACCGCCGCCGCGGCAACCCGAAACCAAGAATCTGGTTTCGGCTTAGCCGCACGGTGACAACGAAGGCCTCGCAGGATCTGCGGGGCCTTCGTCGCGTTCCGGTGGCCCGTCGAGGTGGTCGTGGGCCGGTAGCGTGGGGACATGGCTGATGTGGTGGTGGTCGGCTCCGGGCCGAACGGGCTCGCTGCCGCGGTAATCTTGGCCAGGGCCGGCCTCGCGGTGGAGGTGTACGAAGCCGAGGAGACGGCCGGGGGCGGATCGCGCACAGCCGAGCTGACCGTGCCCGGATACCGGCACGACGTGTGCGCCGGCGCGCATCCGATGGCGTCGGCCTCGCCCTTCTTTCGCGCATTCGACCTCGAGGCGCACGGTGTCGAGCTGCTCGCGCCGGAAGTGTCCTACGCGCATCCGCTCGACGGTGGTGTGGCCGGACTGGCCTGGCGGGATCTGGAGCGGACCGTCGATGGCCTCGGACGGGACGGCGCGGCCTGGCGTTCCCTGTTCGCGCCGCTGGTACGGCACTGGTCGGACGTGGTCGATTTCGCCATGTCGGATCTGCGCCGGATGCCGCCGGGGCTCGGCACCGCGTTCCGGTTCGGGCTACGAACCCTGGAGCAAGGCACGCCGTTGTGGGACATCAGGTTTCGTGACCAAGCCGCGCCCGCCCTGCTCACCGGCATCGCCACGCACGCGATCATCCCGCCGCGCGCCATTACCGCCGCGGGCGCCGGACTGCTGCTCGGCACCCTGGCCCACGCCGGGGGCTGGGTGATCCCGCGCGGAGGTAGCCAGGCGATCCCCGATGCTCTGATCGCGGAACTCGAACGCCTCGGTGGACGGGTATACACCGGGCACCGGGTCGACTCGCTGGAGGAGTTCTCCGACGCCCGCGCGATCATGCTCGACCTGGCCCCCGCCGAACTGCTGCGCATCGCAGGGAACCGGCTGCCCGCGCGCTATGCCGAGCGGCTGAGGCGTTTCCGTTACGGTGGCGCGGCGTGCAAAATCGACTTCGCGCTGTCCGGTCCGGTGCCGTGGCGGGCCGATGGCTGCGAACTGGCCGGAACGGTGCACGTTATCGGCACTCGCGCCGAGGCCATGGCGGCTGAACACGCGGTCGCCGCAGGGCAACACGCCGAGCGGCCCTATGTGCTGTCCATCCAACCCGGTGTGGTCGATTCGACCAGGGCGCCGACGGGCAGCCACACGTTCTATACCTACGCGCACGTGCCGAACGGCTCCACCCGCGACGTCAGCGACGCCGTGATTGCCCAGGTCGAGCGTTTCGCACCGGGTTTCCGCGACCTGATCGTGGCCCAGAACGTCCGCACCGCGGCCGAGATGCCCGCGCACAACGCCAACTACGTCGGCGGCGACATCTCCGCGGGCGCGATGACGCTACGCCAGTTCGCCTTCCGCCCCGCCGTGCGCTGGAACCCTTACGCCACACCCATTCCCGGCGTCTACCTGTGTTCTTCAGCGACCCCGCCCGGCCCGGGCGTGCACGGTATGAACGGCCTGCACGCTGCCCGCCACGCTCTGCGCGGGCGCTTCGCCATCCACACGGACCCCCTGGATCTTCTCCGCACCCGCGCCCCGCAGCTTCGCTGATCCTTCGCACGCCTGACCAGCTCGTTCCGCAACGCTTGCGCCGTGTCGGTTACCGGGGCGGTGCGCGAGACCTACCCCTTGGCGAGTTCGGTGCGGTAGAGGTCGGGTTCGAGGTAGATGACGCGGGCGGCGGGAACGGTGGCGCGCACGCGGGATTCGGCGTCGTCGATCGCGGTGGCGATGGCGGCGACATCGAGGCCGGGAACCACGCCGATCTTCGCGGCCACCAGCAGCTCGTCGGGGCCGAGGTACTGGGTCTTGAGGTGGATCAACCGGTCGATGCGGGTGCCGTCGACGAGGTTCTCGCGGATCAGCCGGTCCTCGTCGGGCGTCGCGCCCTCGCCGATCAGCAGGCTCTGCATCTCCACGATGAGCACGATCGCGATCACGCCGAGCAGCCCACCGATGGCCAGGGTGCCGACGCCGTCCCAGACCGCATCGTCGGTGAGCATGGTCAGGCCGACGCCCGCGAACGCGAGGAGCAGACCGACCAGCGCGCCGGTGTCCTCGAGCAGAACAACCGGAAGTTCGGGGCTGCGCGAATTGCGGATGAACCGCCACCAGCTCGCATCACCCTTGAGCGGCTTGGATTCCCGTATCGCGGTCATGAAGCTGTAGGACTCCAGCCCGATCGCGATCACCAAGATGACGATCGCCACGAGCGGCGAACTCAGCTCCTCCGGATGCTGGATCTTGTGGATACCCTCGTAGATCGCGTATCCGGAGCCGAGCGTGAACAGCACCAGCGCCACGATGAACGAATAGAAGTAGCGATTGCGCGCGTACCCGAACGGGTGCAGGGCGTCGGCCTCACGCTCGGCGCGGCGCTGACCGAGCAGCAGAAGTCCCTGGTTGCCGGTGTCGGCCACAGAGTGCACGGCCTCGGCGAGCATCGAGCCGGAGCCGGTGATCGCCGCACCGACGAACTTCGCCACGGCGATCCCCGCGTTCGCCGTCAACGCAGCGATAATCGCTTTCTTGCCACCACCAGCCGACATGGAAGCATGTCCTCTCTGTTTTCGACCTACCCGCGAACAGCCTAATAGCGCAGTCGGACATAGGCCGTCGTCAGCCCGCGCATGGCCGGAGCGAATGCGGAGGTACGCCTGATGGCGCTGTCGGACGTAGGCCGTCGTCAGCCCGCGCATGGCCGGAGCGAATGCGGAGGTACGCCTAAGCCAGCCGGACCGGACAATTCGGATCGGTCAATTGGTTCCGCCCACACACGCGCAGAACAGCTGGGCATTGCCGTTCACCGCCTGGGCGCGGATGTCGGTGTCGATCGCGGAGATCCACGCGGCGGCGCCACGCTCGAGCTCGAGCAGCGAGCCGTTCTGGAACAGTCGCACCGCGCCCGCCGTGCACAGCACGATGCCCGGACCCGCCGCGGTCAGCGGTACCCGCGCGGAGCCTGCGACGAGGTCGAAGCGCCGCAGCGCGAACTCCGGTGCGGGCGTCCGGTAGCGCACCGACCCGTCGCCTGCCGGTTCCGGCAGCACGACGGGCAGGTCGATCGGCTCGAAGTCCAGCACCCGTAATAGTTCCGGCACGTCTACGTGCTTGGGCGTGAGACCGCCGCGCAGGACATTGTCGGAGTTGGCCATGATCTCCACGCCGAGCCCACGAAGGTAGGCGTGCAAGTTCCCGGCCGCGAGGAACAGACCCTGACCCGGTTCCAATGTCAACCGGTTCAGCAGCAGTGCAGCGAGCACGCCCGCGTCGCCGGGGTAGGCCTCGGCGAGTTCGAGCGCGGTGCGGGCCTCGGGGACGAACTCGCGCTTGCCCTTACCGGACAGGTAGCGCACGCAACCGTCCAGCACAGCGGGCAGCAGTGTGGCGAGCACCTGATGCGGCAGCGTGATCCACGTGGTGAACAGGGTGCGCAGACCCGCCGAATCCGGTTGGGCGGCAAGCAGGTCGGCGTAGGAGTCGAGCCCGTCTACGCGCAGCGCGCGCAACAGCTCGACCGTGCGGTCCGGGTCACGGAATCCGGCCAGCGCTTCGAACCGGTCCAGCGCGACGACCAGTTCGGGCTTGTGGTTCTCGTCGCGGTAGTTGCGCATCGGCGAGTCCAACGGCACCCGCGCGCGGTTCTCCCGTTCGAATCCGGTCGCGGCCTGCGCCATGCTTGGGTGCGCCTGCAGCGACAGCGGCTCCTCGGCGGCAAGGACCTTCAACAGGAACGGTAGCTTCCCGCCGAATTCCGGTGCGGCGATCCCCAATTCTCGATCCGGATCGGCTGCGACGAGCTCGAGCAGCGAGATGGTGTGGTCACCGATCCGCACCTGCGCGGGGTCGGCGGGATGGGCGCCGAACCAGAGTTCGGCCTCCGGGTGCGCGGAAGGAACCGGCCGTCCGCACAGCTGAGCGAGCGCGGTGCGCGATCCCCAGGCATACGAGCGCAGCGCACCGACGAGTTCGTGCACTAGTAGCTTCCCCCGTACTGCCCCTGGCTGTCGGCCGCGGCGGGGCGAGACCCGATCAGCCCTAGGTAGGCGGCGGCCATTTCCAGTCGCAACGCGAGCACGGCGAGCTGTTCGAGTTCGGTCCCGTGCCCGGATGCCGACTCCTCGGAAGGGGCCTGCGCGGGCGCGGAGGGATCGGTCAGGTCGGTGCGCAGCAGATCGACGTCAGCAGTGACCAGATCGGCGTCCACCGGGCTCGACGCCGCGCCGCCGAACACCGCGATACGGCGGCGCGCGGCCGCCTGATCGCGATCGGTGGTGAGCATGAACACTCGGATGCGCTCCACCGGCGCGGGCCCGTCGAGCTCCTCGTCATGGAACAGCGGATCGAAGTCGGGCGCGGATCCGCCTGCCGCCTCGGCCATTCGGCCCTTCGCCGCGACGGCCTCGGCGAGATCCACCGCGGCGCACACCCGGCCGGCGGATTGCAGCAGCACCTCGGCGCCGTGCTCGGCGAGTTCGGCAGCGGCCGGCGAGTCGCCCGCGAGCACGATGCCGCGCTGCTGCATTCGTGCGGCCAGCGTCTTGGCCGGGTTGTGGAAGATCTCGTTCTGTGGGCCGTCGCACAGCGCCTCCGCGTCGAGGACGTCGGCCAGCTCTGTGAGATCGGGGACGGCGGCGCCGGCACGGAGCGGGTCGACCGCACGCAGTACCGCGATTCCGGCGGCCAGGAATCGCAGCAGTCGGTTGTGATCGAGCACCTGCACCCTCGGTTCCAGCAACGCGGCCCGACCGGCCGCGGCGGCGCGCAGCGGGCCCTCGTGTGGAGCGGCGACGACCACCTCGGCACCGCGGCGCAACGCCCGGTCGACGGCGTCGATAAGACGCGGATCGCCCGCATCATCCCCGGAGACGAGCACGACGTCCAGCGGTCCGACCCACGGTGGTAGGGCGGTCGCGGGCACAACGGGTAGGCCTGTGCGATCGCCCAGAGCGGCGACCAGCAGGCTCGCGGCACGCGCCGCGCGCCCGGAACCGGCAACCAGCACTACGCTGCGTGGTCTCAAGTCAGCAAGGCGGGCCAGCGCATCCTCACCTACGGCCGCCGCGGTGGCGCGCACCTGGGCGCCGCCCGAGGCGGCCGAGCGCAGGGCGCCTTCGGTATCGGCCGCCTCGAGTGAAGCGGCATCGTCGAGGTCGAGCACCGGTGCTCCAGCGATCATCGGGCGTCCCACCTCCCCTCATCGCGCTGTGTCGTTTCCGCCCCCGCGCCCACCCGGTTCAGCTGCCACACCGAGACCGAGTCGGGCGAATCCAAGGCCTGTGATTCCACTATTCCAGTCAGGAGCGGACGATGCTCAGGATCTCGGTTACGAGTACGTCTACTTCCTCCGCCGATCGGGCCTCGACGTTGAGCCGGAGCAACGGTTCGGTGTTCGACGCGCGCAGGTTGAACCAGGCATCGTCAGCCAGCTGCACGGTCACCCCGTCCAGCCGGTCCACCGAGTGCGCCCGGTCCGTGAAAGCCTCCACTACGGCCATCGTCCGCTCCTTCGCATCGGCCACGGTGGAATTGATCTCTCCGGAGGTCGCATACGTTGCGTACGAAGACATCAGCTCCGACACCGGCCGGTCCTTCTCGCCGAGTGCGGCGAGGACGTGCAGGGCCGCGAGCATGCCGGAGTCCGCGCCCCAGAAGTCGCGGAAGTAGTAGTGCGCGGAGTGCTCGCCGCCGAACACGGCACCGGTGGTGGCCATTTGCTGCTTGATGAACGAATGACCGACCCTGGTGCGCACCGGCGTCCCGCCCAGCTCGTGTACCAGTTCCGGCACCGCGCGTGAGGTGATCAGGTTGTGGATGATCACCGCGCCCGGCTCCTTGGCCAGCTCTCGTTCGGCGACCAGGGCGGTGATCGACGACGGCGATACCGGGTCGCCGTTCTCGTCCACTACGAAGCAGCGGTCGGCGTCGCCGTCGAAGGCGAGGCCGATGTCCGCGCCGGATGTGCGGACCAGCTTCTGCAAGTCCACCAGGTTCGCCGGATCCAGCGGGTTGGCTTCGTGATTCGGGAAGCTGCCGTCCAGCTCGAAGTACAGTGGCACGACGGTCACCCGCGGTAGCGTGCCGAGCACTTGGGGCACGGTGTGGCCGCCCATGCCATTGCCCGCGTCCACCGCGATGGTGAGGGGACGGATGTCGCCGAGATCGACGAGGCCGCGCAAAAAGTTCGCGTAGTCGGCGAGCAGGTCGAGTTCGGTCGCGGCGCCGCGCGCTCCTTCGTAGCCGGGCACGCCCTCGATCAGCTCGTCTTTGATGGTGGCGAGGCCGGTGTCCTGCCCGACCGGGAGGGCCTTGGCCCGGCACAGCTTGATGCCGTTGTAGCGGGCCGGATTGTGGCTGGCGGTGAACATGGCCCCGGGACAGTCCAGGTGGCCGGAGGCGAAATACAGCTGGTCGGTCGATGCGAGGCCGATGTGCACGACGTCCAGCCCCTGGCCGAGCACACCGTCGGCGAAGGCGGTCGACAGCTCAGGTGAGGAGTCCCGCATGTCGTGTCCGATGACGACCTGGCTCGCGCCCTCCGCGCGCATCGACCGGGCGAACGACGCCCCGACATCCCTGACGAATTCCGCATCGATCTGTTCACCGACCACGCCGCGAACGTCGTAAGCCTTGATCACCGCGTTCACGAATTCGGCAGAGCGGGGGACTGTCATGCCCAACACCCTAGTGGTTGCCACCGGTCGGCCCGACACCGTCCTGGTCCGGGTCAGGACGGCGGATCAGGGAGGACACGCAGATGGCCGCGGCGACCGGTGCGTGTGGTGCGCGGCGGAGGGGGAGCGTAGTCGTGGTAGCCGCGCTGGTCGGGTTCCGGCGGGCGGCGGCGCAGTCCGGCCTCGCGGACCGCTTCGGCGAGCGCGGTGAGGTCATCGTCGTCCGGGGTGCTCGAGGAGAATCCGCCTTCGTGCCGAACCAGCTCCCAACCCTTCGGGGCGGTGATTCGTGAGCCGTGTGTTTCGCAGAGATCCCAGGAGTGCGGTTCGGCGACCGTCGCGAGTGGTCCGACCACCGCTGTCGAATCCGAGTACACATAGGTGAGCGTCGCGACGGCCGGGTTCTTGCAGCCTGGTCGGCAGCAACGACGCATGGGGATCACGCCGATGAGAGTAACGCTCCTGGCGCGTCGATGGGGACAGACACGCTTGACGAATCTCGGTCTGCTCTCAGCAGAATGCGGGCAGCACGACGTTCCGCGAGAGGCGCGTGTGGCGCGTCCGACGGTGTGTCTTCTGCAAGGGAGATTCCGGGTATCCAGCCCACGTACCCGTGGTATCGGTTCCACTCGCCCCACAACGGCATTCGAGGGGCTGACCCGTCTGGATGGGTGCGGATCACTCGGCTTCTGGATCGATCACGTCCGGGTCGACGCCGAGGTAGGTCGCGACCTGCTGGACCAGGACCTCGCGCAACAGGTCGACCAGGTCGTCGGGATCGCTGGCCCGCAGCTCGAGCGGCTTGCGGAACAGCACGACCCGCGCCCGGGTCGCCGCGCCGTGCCGGTCGACACCGGCCGGGATGAGCCGGGACAGCGGGACCGGTCCGTCCGCGACGACCTCGTCCGGCCAGGTAACCGAATCGGGATGCAGCGGACGGATTTTCGGCACATCGTCGACGGCGATGTCGAGTTTGGTGAGCCGGTCGTGCCAGCGGGTGTCCAGCGGGGCGAACGCCTCCAGCACCAGCCGGTCGAACTTTTGGCCGCGGGTCCGCCAGGCCGGCACCGTGGGTGGCAGCATCGGCCCGCGCACTCCTCGGCCGCGTCGGATCACCGACCGGGCGGTCGGCGGTCGACGCTTACGGGAACGTGCCATGACACAAAATCTAGGCCAGTCGATTCCGGCCGCGCTCATCGAGGCGGCGTGACGCTCTCGTCGTGTCGATGAGCGCGCGTCGGCGAGTGGGGTGGCGGTACTGCCGTGCATCGATTTTCGGGTGCGGGATCGGCTGTCCTCGCGTGTTCCCGGAGTCGCCCTGGTGGAGGTGGGCAACTCCGGGCCTCGCGTACGTCTCAGCTGATGCCGCGCTTGAGGCGGCGCCGCTCCCGCTCGGAGAGCCCGCCCCAGATGCCGAAGCGCTCATCGTGCGCGAGTGCGTACTCCAGGCACTCGTCACGTACTTCGCAGCCCATGCAGATCCGTTTCGCCTCACGGGTCGAGCCGCCCTTCTCGGGGAAGAACGCCTCCGGATCGGTCTGCGCGCACAGGGCACGCTCCTGCCACTGCTCTTCGATGGATTCGAACATCTCGTCGAAGCCGGTCACGACCAGGCTGAGCCGGGGTGCCGAGACTCCGTCACCCCCCTCTTCGTCCTTCCAGCCGTTGTCTGCGCAGACGCCACGTGCTGCGCCTGCTGTGGAATCGGTCGGCGAGACCATCTCGTTGGCCATCGCTCCGCCTCCTCACTGTGTGTTAGCGCAGAATGATTCGTTCCGTCGGACCAACACGCACGCCGACGGCCATACCCCGCGACGTTGTCCCGCGGACGTCCCCGAGCCTGTCATTCACCCGAACATCTGTTCGAAAAGTCGTTCACGCCTTGGGCTCTCGCGCGAACCCGGAATGACATGACTGTGATTAGACACGCCGGACGTGTCGATGGTCAAGCCGCCGACGCTATTCCGTTACTATCCGCAGCCGCATTCCGAATTGATCTTGTCATGTACGTTAGCAAATAGATAGCAAATTTACCGCGAGTCGTCGCCATCGGGTTACCGCATAGGCTGTGCGGATGTGACTGGACAACAAGTGGACGCCGCACCCGGGAGCGGGCCCCGGATCGCCGTCCTGGTCGGCGGTGTCGGTGGGGCGCGTTTTCTCCAGGGCGTCCGCGAACTGCTGCCCGAGGCCGATGTTTCCGCGATCGTGAACGTCGGTGACGACGTCTGGATGCATGGCCTACGGATCTGCCCCGACCTCGATACCTGCATGTACACCCTAGGCGGAGGCATTGATACCGATCGCGGCTGGGGCCGCGTCGGCGAGACCTGGCACGCCAAGGAGGAACTTGCGAAATATCATGCCCAACCCGACTGGTTCGGCTTGGGGGACCGTGATATCGCCACGCACCTGATCCGAACCGAAATGTTGCGCGCCGGATACCCACTCTCCGCGGTCACCGAGGCGCTGTGCAATCGCTGGCGACCCGGCGTGAAACTCCTCCCGGCAACCGATGATCGCTGCGAAACACATGTCGTTGTGACCGACCCGGACAATCCTGGCGAACGGCGCGCGATCCATTTCCAAGAGTGGTGGGTCCGCTACCGGGCGAACGTCGACACCCATGGATTCGCCACAATTGGCGCCGATGACGCCAAACCAGCACCAAATGTGACAGAGATCATAACGTCCGCCGATGTGGTGCTCCTCGCTCCGTCGAACCCGGTCGTGAGCATCGGAGCCATCCTCGCCGTGCCGGGTATTCGGGGTGCCCTGCGCACGACCGAGGCCAAGGTGATCGGCGTGTCCGGTGTGATCGACGGAAAGCCGTTGCGCGGTATGGCCGACGAGTGCCTGTCGGTGATCGGGGTGGACACCACGGCCGAGGCGATCGGTCGTTACTACGGCGCCCGATCGGCCACCGGAATCCTGGACGGCTGGCTGATCCACACCACCGATACCGCCGACGTGCCCGGTGTCGAGGTGCGTAGCGTGCCTTTGCTGATGACCGACCCGCCGGCCACCGCCGAAATGGTGCGTCAGGCACTGGATCTCGCAGGAGTGAAGCCATGACGACATCCACCGACCACGCGGCAGTAGAGCTGCGCATCCTGCCCGTCACCGGCCTTCCGGAGTTCCGGCCCGGTGACGACCTGGCCGAACACCTTGCTCGGTGTGCACCCTGGCTGGCCGACGGCGACGTGCTCGTGGTCACCAGCAAGATCGTCGCGAAGGTCGAGGGCCGGGTCGTGGAGGCGCCGATGGACCCCGAAGAACGGGACAGCGCCCGACGCAGCCTCATCGAGCACGAGGCGGTGCGGGTGCTCGCGCGCAAGGGCCGCACCTTGATCACTGAGAACAAGCTCGGCATCGTGCAGGCGGCCTCCGGGGTCGACGGCTCGAATGTCGAGCAGGGTGAACTCGTCCTGCTGCCCACCGATCCGGACGGCAGCGCCAAGGCGCTGCGGACGGCGCTGGCCGAGCGACTGGGCGTGACGGTCGCGGTGGTTGTCACCGACACCATGGGCCGTGCCTGGCGCAATGGCCAGACCGACGCGGCGATCGGCGCCGCGGGGCTTCGGGTGCTGCACGACTACGCGGGTGCTGTAGACGGCCAGGGCAATGAGCTGAACGTCACCCAGGTCGCGGTGGCCGACGAGCTGGCCGCCGCCGCGGACCTGGTGAAGGGCAAGCTCGGCGGCATTCCTGTCGCCGTGGTGCGCGGGTTTCCGGTCATCGACGACGGGTCCGGCGCCGCCGATCTGCTGCGCAGCGGTACCGACGACCTGTTCTGGCTCGGCACCGCGGAGGCGATCGAGCAGGGGCGGCGGGAGGCGATCCTGCTGCGTCGCTCGATCCGCCAGTTCGCCGACACCCCGGTGGATCCCGAACGCATCCGTGCGGCGGTGTCTGTCGCACTGACCGCGCCTGCCCCGCACCACACCCGCCCGGTGCGGTTCGTCTGGCTGCGCAAACCTTCTTTGCGTGCCCAGTTGCTGGAGGCGATGGCCGAGAAGTGGCGCGCCGATCTCACCGCCGACGGCCTCGCGCCCGAACGCGTCGAGCGCCGCATCGCCCGCGGTCGCATCTTGTTCGACGCACCTGAGGTGATCATCCCGTTCTGCGTGCCCGACGGCGCGCACGACTACCCGGACGAGCGGCGTCGCGCCAACGAGCGCACCATGTTCACGGTCGCGGTGGGCGCCGCGGTGCAGGGCCTGCTCGTCGCCTTGGCCACCGAGGGGATCGGCAGCTGCTGGATCGGGTCGACCATCTTCGCCCCGGAGGTCACCCGTGACATCCTCGGCTTGGCCGACGACTGGAACCCTCTGGGCGCCATAGCCGTCGGTCATCCGCAGGGGGAGCTGGCCCCGCGGCCAGTGCGCGGTGCCGGCCACGGCCTGGTCGAGCTGTGAGTCTGCGAGCGCAGCTCGGCGTGAACCATCGAACAACGGGCACGGCCGGGCGTCGCTCGGTCATGAGGGGGACAAGCGCCGGCCAGGTGGAGTCATGACCGCTGCCTCACTCCATGTCTCGGCCACCGAGATACTTGAATCCTGGTGTCCCCCAGCGAGTTCCGACCGATCGCTGCGCGAGGCGATGCTGGCTTTCCTCGGCTCTGCTCCACGCGGCTGCCTACGCGAACACGCACCCGGCCATATCACCGCTTCGGCCGTGGTCTTCTCCCGCGACGAGCGAGAGGTGTTGCTCACCCTGCATCCGCGGGTGGGCCGGTGGATTCAGCTCGGTGGCCACTGTGAGGAAAGCGACGCCACGGTCGCCGACGCCGCACTGCGCGAAGCGACCGAGGAGTCGGGCATTTCGGGCCTGCGGCTGGAGCCCGAGCTGTACGGCGCGCAAGCGCATCCGATCACCTGTTCGCTCGGTGTGCCGACCAGGCACCTGGACCTGCTGTTCCGGATCACCGCGCCCGCCGGCGCGGTACCAGTGCGCAGCAGTGAGTCCACCGATCTGCGCTGGTGGCCGGTGGACGCACTGCCCGCCGACGCCGACGTCCTGCTGCGTTGACGCGCGACCCGTTCGCTGCGTCTCGTCCGAGCTCCCATGAGCAGGAAACGGGGCCCATTCCGCTCCTTTACAAAAGATATGATTTGTATAGACAGCCGACAAATGATGCGATATCGTCCATTTCGGAAGTAACGCACGTCACATGTGATGTGCCGCTTTGAATGGAGACAACGATGTCGACGGACGCCGAACTGTCCGCACAGCCGGTCGAGTTGCCGGCTTGGCGTGACCGTAAGCGATACATGTGGCTGTGGGGGTTGTTCGCACCGACCGGCCTGTTCACGATCGGCCTCCCGCTCGTGTGGGCGTTGAACGAACTCGGCTGGCACCGCCTGGCTCAGGTGCCGTTCTGGCTCGGGCCGATCCTGGTCTACGTGCTGATCCCGTTGGCCGATATCTTCTTCGGCCCGGACGGCGACAACCCGCCCGACGAGGTGATGGAGTACCTGGAGAACGACAAGTACTACCGCTACCTCACCTACCTGTACCTGCCGTTCCAATACGCGGCCTTGCTCATGGCGGCCTACCTGATCACCGCGGACAACCTGAGCTGGCTCGGCATCGATGGCGGGCTACGCGTGGTGGACAAGATCGGCCTGGCGATCACGGTCGGCATGATCGGCGGCATCGGCATCAATACGGCGCACGAGCTCGGCCACAAGAAGGTGAGCATGGAGCGGTGGCTGTCCCGCATCGCGCTGGCCCAGTCGTTCTACGGGCATTTCTATATCGAGCACAACCGTGGTCACCACGTACGTGTGGCGACGCCGGAGGATCCGGCGAGTTCCCGCGTCGGCGAGACCTTCTGGGCGTTCTGGCCACGCACCGTGTGGGGCAGCCTGAAGTCGTCCTGGCATCTGGAGAAGGTCCGTTTGGAGCGGCTGGGCAAGAAGCCCTGGAGTCCGCGGAACGAGGTTGTCAGCGCCTGGCTGATGTCGGCCGCACTGTACGCGGTGCTGCTGGTGGTGTTCGGTATCGAGCTGTTTCCATACCTGGTTCTGCAAGCTGTCGTCGGCTTCAGCTTGCTGGAGGCGGTCAACTACCTCGAGCACTATGGCCTGGTTCGGCAGCGGACGGCCGGCGGACGCTACGAGCGGCCCGCTCCGGTGCACAGCTGGAACAGCGACCACCTCGTCACCAACATCTTCCTCTACCACTTGCAGCGGCACAGTGATCACCACGCCTATCCGACCCGGCGCTATCAGACGCTGCGCAGTTGGGATGGCGCACCGAATCTGCCCAGCGGTTACGCCAGCATGATCTTGCTGGCCTACTTCCCTCCGCTGTGGCGCCGCGTCATGGACAAGCGGGTGCTCGCGCACTACGGCGGCGACATCACGCGCGCCAACATTCATCCGGGCAAGCGCGACCAGGTGCTCGCGCGCTACGGCACGGATGCCCCGACCGGCGGCGCACAGGTGGCCGGGGCATGAGTAGGCGCGGCAGGCGAGCGACGGGCGCGGCCGCCCTGGCGATTATGAGGGGGCCGAGCGCTGGCGAGGTGGAGTTATGACCGCTTATCGCTGCCCCGTCTGCGACTATGTCTTCGACGAGGCGAAAGGGGCGCCGCACGAGGGTTTCCCGGCGGGCACGCCGTGGGAGGCGGTGCCGGACGATTGGTGCTGCCCCGATTGCGGCGTGCGGGAGAAGATCGACTTCGAGCAGACAGGGGCTAGGAAATGAGTACAGCATCGCCGAGCGATTCGATGAGGGGTGGCGGCCGGGAGACGGGTGGGCCCGAATACAAGCTCTATCAATGCATCCAGTGCGGCTTCGAATACGACGAGGCCGAGGGTTGGCCGGACGACGGGATCGCACCCGGAACCCGCTGGGACGACATTCCGGACGACTGGACCTGCCCCGATTGCGGAGCCGCCAAAGCCGACTTCTTCATGGTCCAGATCGAGCGGTCGTGAGGTTTTGACTGCGGCAAGCGCCCGTGACAGTGTCGCGGGTATGCCGCGCAACGGAACCAGGATTCCCTACCAGGAGGCCGCACGGGAACTCCTGCGTACGTCGGTCCTGGACGCGATGCGCGAGCTGCTCACCGAGCGTGACTGGTCCAAGATCACGCTCGGTGACGTCGCGACCAGGGCAGGAGTGAGCAGGCAGACGCTCTACAACGAGTTCGGCTCGCGCAACGGCCTCACCCAAGCGTATGCGTTGCGCTTGGCCGACGATCTGGTCGACCACGTCGACGCGGCGATCACCGGCAATGTCGGTGATGCCCGCGCCGCGTTCCGCGAGGGGATGGGCAACTTCTTCCTCGACGCGGCTGCCGACCCACTGGTGCGGTCGCTGCTCGGGGGCGAGGTGAAGCTGGATCTGCTGCGGCTGATCACCCTCGATGCCGGGCCGCTGCTCGACCATGCGACGGAGCGGCTTTCGCTCGCGTTCCAGCAGAGTTGGGTGGCGGCGACGGCCACCGAATCGGACGTTATCGCACACGCGCTGGCCCGCATCGCGCTGAGCTACATTCCCACCCCGCCCGGCCCGGGACGCGATGCCCCGGAGGAGATGAGCGCGCTTCTCACCCCATATGTCGAGGCGATCCTGGCGGCACGGGTACAGAGCTGAGCCGACGGCAACCGGGTCGCGATCGAGGACGGTGATTCTCATCACATGTGGACCTCCACAAGAACCGGCTGCCAGGCAGGTAATCTCTGCCACGTTTCAACCGTCCAGCCACATGTAACAGACGTAAAGTCTGCAACTATCTTCATGCGTCGTCGAAGTCAGGGTTCTTATTAAGCGGGGCAAACGTGCAAACGGTTGGCAAACCGGCGGGGTCGGTCGATCCCAAACGCCATTTGTGGGTTCTCGGCCTGATCGCGCCGTCATCCGCATTGTTGCCATCGCAACTCGTGCTTCACACGGGCGCGGTGGTCTTCTGGTGGATCGGGCCGATCATTGTGCTGGTCGTGATCCCAGTGCTGGACTGGCTGATCGGCGAGGACGGCAGCAACCCGCGGGACGAGGACTACGAGTTGCTGTCGAACGACCGGTACTACCGGTGGTGTACCTACCTGTTCTTGCCGATCCAACTGATCGGGTTGGCGGTCGCGTGCTACATGTGGGCCGGTGACGAGTTGGACGTGGTCGACAAGCTCGGGCTGGCCGCCACCCTCGGCCTCGTCAGTGGCATCGGCATCAACGCGGCCCACGAACTCGGGCACCGGGTCGAGCACCTGGAGCGTTGGCTGGCCAAGATTGCCCTGGCTCAGTCCGGGTACGGGCATTTCTTCGTCGAGCACAACCGCGGGCATCACGCGCGGGTGGCGACTCCGGAGGATCCGGCCAGCGGCCGACTCGGTGAGTCGCTGTGGGAGTTCCTGCCGCGCAGCGTGTCCGGTAGCTTCCGTTCGGCGATCGGTCTGGAGCGCGAGCGACTGGCCCGCAAGGGCAAGGGCTGGTGGAACGCGGATAACCACATCCTGCAGGCGTGGTCGATGACCCTGGTGCTGTTCGGCGGCCTGATCGCGGCGTTCGGCCCGCGGGTGCTGCCCTACCTCGCGTTGCAGGCCGTGATCGGCATCGCCTTGCTGGAGACGGTGAACTACGTCGAGCATTACGGCCTGCTGCGGTCCCGGCGACCGAACGGGCTCTACGCCCGCTGCTCGCCGCGAGACAGCTGGAACAGCGACCACCTGGTCACCAACATCTTCCTGTTCCACCTGCAGCGCCACAGCGACCACCACGCCAACCCCGGCCGCCGCTACCAGACGCTGCGCAGCTCCCAGCAAGCCCCGCAACTGCCGGCGGGGTACGCCACCATGATCGTGCTCGCCGCCATACCGCCGCTGTGGCGCCGGATCATGGACGGCCGCGTTCTGGACCACTACGACGGCGATATCACACTGGCGAACATTCACCCGCGCAAGCGCCGCCGCATCCTGTCGGCACACGGGGTGACCGCCTAGCCCGTATCCGGCGGCCAGCGACTAGCCTTGCCTCGGTACTTGCCGAATCAGGAGAGGCTGATGACCACCTCAGAACTTCCCGCACGAACATCTTTGACCGCCGATGTCCGCAATGGCATCGACTACAAGGTGGCGGACTTGTCGCTGGCCGAATTCGGTCGCAAGGAGATCCGCCTCGCCGAACACGAGATGCCCGGTCTGATGGCGCTGCGCCGTGAGTATGCCGACGTGCGGCCGCTGCAGGGCGCGCGCATCTCCGGCTCGCTGCACATGACCGTGCAGACCGCGGTGCTGATCGAGACACTGACCAGCCTCGGGGCCGAGGTTCGTTGGGCCTCGTGCAACATCTTCTCCACCCAGGACCATGCGGCGGCCGCGGTCGTCGTCGGACCGCACGGCACTGTCGACGAGCCCAAGGGCACTCCGGTGTTCGCCTGGAAGGGCGAGACCCTGGAGGAGTACTGGTGGGCCGCCGAGCAGATGCTCACCTGGCCGGACCAGCCCGCCAACATGATCCTCGACGACGGCGGTGACGCCACCATGCTCGTGCTACGCGGCGCGCAGTTCGAGAAGGCGGGCGTGGTTCCGCCGGAGGACGAGGACCACTCGGCCGAATACAAGGTATTCCTGAACCTGCTGCGTGAGCGCTTCGAGACCGACAAGGGCAAGTGGAGCGCGATCGCCGACTCGGTTCAGGGCGTCACCGAGGAGACCACCACCGGCGTGTTGCGGCTCTACCAGTTCGCGGCGGCGGGCGAACTGGTGTTCCCGGCGATCAACGTCAACGACTCGGTCACCAAGAGCAAGTTCGACAACAAGTACGGCACTCGCCACTCGCTGATCGACGGCATCAACCGCGGCACGGACGTGCTCATCGGTGGCAAGAAGATATTGATCTGTGGCTACGGCGATGTCGGTAAGGGCTGCGCGGAATCACTTGCCGGACAGGGCGCACGAGTGCAGGTCACCGAGATCGACCCGATCAACGCGCTGCAGGCGCTGATGGACGGCTACGACGTGGTGACCGTGGAGAAGGCGATCGGCGAGGCCGACATCGTCATCACCGCGACAGGTAACAAGGACATCATCACCCTCGAGCACATGAAGGCGATGAAGGACCAGGCCATCCTCGGCAACATCGGCCACTTCGACAACGAGATCGACATGGCAGGGCTGGAACGTTCCGGCGCAACGAAATTGACGATCAAGCCTCAGGTCGACCTGTGGACGTTCCAGTCGGGCAGGTCGATCCTGGTGTTGTCCGAGGGGCGTCTGCTGAACCTGGGCAATGCGACCGGACATCCGTCGTTCGTGATGTCGAACAGCTTCTCCAACCAGGTGATCGCGCAGATCGAGTTGTGGACCAAGCCGGAGGAGTATGACAACGAGGTCTACCGCCTTCCGAAGCACTTGGACGAGAAGGTCGCTCGCATCCACGTCGAGGCGCTGGGCGGCGAGCTGACGAAGCTTTCCAAGGACCAGGCCGAGTACATCGGCGTGGATGTGGAAGGCCCGTACAAGCCGGAGCACTACCGCTACTGAGTGGTAGGCGCGGGGTGGCCCGTCGACCGTCCGGTCGGCGGGCGCCGCGTGGTCGATCCCGAGCCGCCTCCGGCTATACCGACCCGGTATCAGCCCTGGTCAGTCGGTGTCGGCGGTAAATAGGCGTCGGGGTATCGTGCCTACCTATGGGAGTGCTGATAGCCGTCGAAGGCCTCGATGGCGCGGGTAAGCGCACGCTGATCGACCGGGTGGTCGCCGATCTGCGCGAGCGTGGCCTGCGGGTGCAGGCGTTGGCCTTCCCGCGATACCACCGTTCGGTCCACGCCGACCTGGCCGCCGAGGCGCTGCGCGGCGCGCACGGCGATCTCGCGGACTCGGTCCGCGGCATGGCGTTGCTGTTCGCGCTGGACCGCGCGGACGCCCACGACGAGTTGTCGAAGCTGTTGGCCGACAACGACGTTGTGATTCTGGACCGCTATGTCGCCTCCAACGCCGCGTATTCCGCTGCCCGGCTCGAGCAGTCGGCCGACGACGAAATCGTCGATTGGGTGGGCGAATTGGAGTTCGGCAGGTTCGACCTTCCCGCGCCAGCGCTGCAGGTGTTGCTGGATGTGCCGACCGAGGTCGCGGCCGAGCGTGCCCGCAGGCGAGGCGAACTCGACGCCGCCCGTGCGCTGGACGCCTACGAATGCGACCGCGGTCTGCAGCACCGAACTGGTGCGGTGTACTGTGAGCTGGCCGAACGCGACTGGCACGGGCCATGGTGGACATACCGATCCGACGACGACCCGGCTACGCTGAGCGCGCGGATCACCGAAATCATTGGTCGATAAGGTTGGCTGTGCCGTGTGTTCACACCAGTGTTGGCGTGGCGGCCCGATCCTGGCCTGGGAGATGACAACATAGTAGTTATGAAGCCGAAGATTCTGGTCGTCGACGACGATATGGCACTCGCTGAGATGCTCACGATCGTCTTGCGCGGGGAAGGGTTCGACCCGCATGTGGTCGGCGACGGCACACAGGCCCTTGCGGCGGTTCGAGAGATCCGCCCGGATCTGGTGCTGCTGGACCTGATGTTGCCCGGCATGAATGGCATCGATGTGTGCCGCGTGCTGCGGGCCGATTCCGGGGTTCCGATCGTGATGCTCACGGCCAAGACCGACACGGTCGACGTAGTACTCGGTCTGGAGTCGGGCGCCGATGACTACATTGTCAAGCCTTTCAAACCGAAGGAACTCGTCGCGCGGGTGCGCGCCCGTCTGCGCCGTACCGAGGAGGAGCCCGCCGAGCTGCTGTCGATTGCGGATATCGTGATCGATGTGCCCGCGCACAAGGTCAGCCGCGGCGGCGCGCAGATCTCGCTCACGCCGCTGGAGTTCGACCTGCTCGTCGCGCTTGCCCGCAAGCCGCGTCAGGTGTTCACCCGTGAGGTCCTGCTCGAGCAGGTCTGGGGTTATCGGCACGCCGCCGACACCCGTCTGGTGAATGTCCACGTGCAGCGGCTTCGCGCCAAGGTCGAGAAGGATCCCGAAAATCCGGAGATCGTGCTGACCGTCCGTGGAGTCGGCTACAAGGCTGGACCACCGTGATCCGGCCTGCGTTCAGGGTCCGGAGGCGGTAGCTTGCGTGACCACGAAGGGCCCCGCCGAGGCCGGAATTCAGATACCGATGGCGTGATCGCACGTCTTCGGATTTCGATGGCACCGGTGGTGGCTTGGTTCCAAGCGGTCGGCAGCGCCCTCGGTCACCTATGGCGCCGCTCGCTGCAGTTGCGCGTCATCGTGTCGACTCTGACCCTGTCGCTGATCGTGATCACGATCCTCGGCGTGGTGTTGACCAGTCAGATCACCGACCGCCTGCTGGATGCCAAGATCAATGCGGCGGTCGAGGAAATGGATCGGGCGCGCAACACGGTGCAGAGCCAGCTGGTCGGCGTGCACGACATCGGCACCCAGCAGCAGCGCTTGCAGGATGCGCGCAACGCGCTGTCCAACCGCGGCGACGCAGGCCAATCGACCGGTGCCGCAGGCACTTTCGATTCAGCGCTGACCATCATGGGTGGCATGCCGCAGCAGCAGATCTCCACCGGCCCGATCCAAGAGGTGCCCGACGAGCTGCGCCGGTTCGTGCAGCGCAACCAGGTCAGCTACCAGTTCGCCACGGTCGACGACCCGGGCGGTTACCGCGGTCGTGCGCTGATTATCGGCAGTCCGAGCGCCGACATCCCCACGCTGGAGATCTACCTGATCTTTCCGCTGGCCAACGAGGAGCGCAGCCTCGCGCTGATGCGCGGCACCATGCTCGTCGGGGGCATCGTGCTGCTGGTGCTGTTGGCCGCGATCACCGCACTGGTGACCAGGCAGGTGGTATTGCCGATCCGCTCCGCGGCCAGGATCGCGGGTCGTTTCGCCGACGGCAGGCTCAAGGAACGCATGCTGGTGCGCGGCGAGGACGATATGGCGCGGCTGGCCCAGGCATTCAACGAGATGGCCGAAAGCCTGTCCAACCAGATCACGCAGCTAGAGGAGTTCGGCAACCTGCAGCGCCGGTTCACCTCCGACGTCAGCCACGAGCTGCGCACGCCGCTCACCACGGTGCGCATGGCCGCCGATCTGATCCACGGCAGCAGTGACGACCTCGATCCCGCCCTTGCCCGCAGCGCCGAGTTGCTGGTCAACGAGCTGGACCGGTTCGAGGGCCTGCTCAACGATCTGCTCGAGATCAGCCGCCACGACGCGGGCGTCGCCGAACTCCAGGTCGAATCCCTCGACGTACGGATGTGCGCGCGGGCCGCGATCGCCACCGTGCGGCATCTGGCCAAGGACGCCGGTGTCGAGGTGATCACCGATATGCCGGAAGAGCCGCTGGTCGCCGAGGTCGACCCGCGGCGGGTGGAGAGGGTGTTGCGCAATCTGCTGGCCAACGCGATCGACCACAGCGAGGGCAAGCCGGTGCTGATCCGGATGCGCGGCGACGCCGACGCCAACGCGGTCGCCGTCGTCGTACGGGATCAGGGCATCGGCCTGCGACCCGGCGAAGAGAAGCTGGTCTTCAACCGGTTCTGGCGCTCGGACCCGTCCCGGATGCGCCGTTCCGGTGGCACCGGCCTCGGCCTGTCGATCAGCGTGGAGGACGCGAACCTGCACGAGGGCAAGCTCGAGGCGTGGGGCGAGGTCGGCGTCGGCGCCACCTTCCGACTCACGCTGCCGCTGGTGCGCGGGAAGAAACTCGGCATGAGTCCGCTGCCGCTGGAACCTGTCCGCAAATCGATGCGGGTGGTCGAGCCGGCGCCGCCCGCCGATCCCGTTGCCGCGAATCCGGACGCCGCGAGCGAGAGCGCATCAGCGTCCGCGGATACCGCCTCCGGCACAGCACCTGCGTCTGTATCCGATGACGCGCCTGCCTCTGGTGGCGCTTCGGCATCGGATGGTGCTGCTTCGTCTGTGCCTGGTGGCGGGGGTGGGGCCGGCGCCGGGCCCACGTCGGATAACGCGCCTGCTTCTGGTGCGGCGCCCGTGTCCGGAGCCGGGCCGGAGTCCGGTGGCAGATCCGGGTCCGGTGACGGGCCTGCTTCTGGTGGGGCGTCGGCGTCGGCGGCTGGTGGTGCGCCCGCCTCTGGTGGCGTCCCTGCGTGCGGCGACGGGAAGACCCTGTCCGGTGACGCGCCTGCGTCGGAAGCCGGGACGGTGCCCGGGGTCGCGCCGGTGTCGAGTGCCGGGACTGTGTCCGGTGCCACGCCCGCATTCGGTGACCGGCCCGCGCCCGGTTCGAACGGATTGCAGGCGCCCGAGTCGGCGCAGGCCGGGGGCGGGGCGGAGCGCAAGTCCGGGGACGTACAGTCATGAGCATGCGTGCCGGATCTGCGCGGAGGCAGCGGTTGTCCACGCTGGTCGCGGTCGTGGTCGCGATCCTATTGCCGCTGACCGGATGCGCCAGTCTGCCCGAGTCCTCGGCGCCGCAGGCGCTGGGCACGATCGACCGGGAGCCCACGTCCGAGGGGCCGCCGCCGCCCATCGCCAACCGCGATCCGGATCTGCTGCTGCGTGACTTTCTGCAGGCCACTGCCGATCCGGCCAATCGTCATCTGGCCGCGCGACAGTACATGACCCCCGCGGCGTCGACCCAGTGGGACGACGCCGCGAGCACCGTGATCGTGGAGAAGCCGGACACACTGCGTGAATCGCGCTCCGGCGATAAGGCGACGTACCGGATCCGCGCGCGCAAGGTCGGCGAGCTGGCCACGGACGGCGCGTACCGCGCCAGTGACGACCTCGTCGAGAACAAGATCGAGCTGACCAAGGTCGATGGCGAGTGGCGCATCGACGAGCTGCCCGACGGCGTCGTGATGGATTCCACCGCGTTCGCCAGGTCCTATCGGCGTTACGTGCTGTACTTCGTCGACCCCGCCGCTACCACCGTTGTTCCGGATCTGCGCTGGATCTCGGTGGCCAAGGTTCAGCTGACCCAGAAGCTGCTCAGCCTCCTGATCGAGGGTACCCAACCCGCGCTCGCCCCGGTCCTGCGCAACGAGCTGGCCGGGCCGGTCGCCCTCCGCGGTCCGATCACCAAGGCGAACGGCGACCCGGACGGGGTCGGTATCGGGCTCGGCGGCGTCAAGATCGACTTCGCCGGCGCCTCCGCCCTGAACCCGCGCGACCGCGAGTTGCTCGCCGCCCAGGTGATTCTGACGTTGTCCGGCGCCGACATCCTCGGCCCCTACGTCCTGCTCGCCGACGGCAAACCGCTGGACGACCGGTTCGCCGCGAACGGATGGACCGTCGCTGATGTGCAGCAGCTCAATCCCGCGACATCCGCACGTAACCAGGTCGGTCTGCACGCGCTGCGCGGCGGCGGACTGGTGCAGTTCCAGGACAACGGCGGCATCACGCCGACACCGGGGTACTTCGGCGCGGTGAACAACCTGCGGTCGGCGGCGTTGTCCCAAGATGGTCAGCTGGTGGCAGCGGTGGCCGAGACCGGAAGATCCGAGCAGCCCCGCGCTCTGATGGTCGGCACTTACGGCGGCAACGCCTTTCCGGTGGCCACGGGCTCGACCATCACCCGACCTTCGTGGACCTCCGACGGCAGCGCGGCGTGGGCGGTGGTCGACGGCGAGCGGGTGATCCGCGCGATCAACGACCGAGCCACCTCGACGGTCTCGGTGCAGGAGGTCGACACCTCGGCGCTGGCCACGGTGTCCTCCGGTCTCGCGCCGAGGTCGCCGATCACCGACTTGCAGATCGCGCGCACCGGCGTCCGAGCGGCGCTGATCGCCGACGGCAAAGTCTATGTGGCGGTGGTGGAACGGCGTCCAGACGGCCACTACGCCCTTACCGCGCCACTGCCCGTCGCGATCACCCTGAGCACCCGCGCTGTGTCGCTCAGCTGGCTTACCATGGACACGATCATCATCGCTCGCGAGGGCAACGTCGACCCGGTGAACACCGTGTCGGTGGACGGTTCCCAGCCGATGCCACAGACCAGCCGGAACCTGACGCCACCAGTGCGAGAGGTCAGCGCGTCGCCGGAACACCAGTACGTCGCGGACTCACGTGCGGTGCTCGAGCTGACCAGCAACCCGGACGGCGGTGAACCGTACTGGCGCGAGGTGCCCGGTCTCGGCGCGAATGCGGTTCCGGTCCTACCTGGCTGAGATTTCGCCCTGCTCGGTCCCTCCGACTCGCCGTGATTCGTTGGTCGCGGTGCGGGCCGCATGATCATCGAGGTCGTCGAGGCATTGATGTGACCGCGGAGTCGTCGAGGACGGCAACCCGTTGGCGGGCGGAAACGCCAGGGCGGTCGGTCGTTCAGGGAGCGCTGATCGGCAGCTGTCCCATCGCTCGTACGGCATGTGCGCCGAGTTGGCGCATTCCGTCTCGATCAAGTCCTCCGCGTAGTCGCGTGGCGTGTGCACGATACCGACCGAACGCCCCACCGGGGCCGACAAGGGCGCGACCGCGGCGATGGCGGTCGTTCTGACGGTAGCTGGCACCCACGGTTCTGGAACTGCGGCTGGGTCGTCGTAATCACCTCCAAACCATCGTATTCCGCTGCCGCTGCCGCTGCCGCTGCCGCTGCCGCTGCCGCTGCCGCTGCCGCTGCCGCAACCGTCGTTCGGCGAAGGTGTCGGTGCCCTGGCGCAGAATCGGGCGATGGGGACGCTGCTGGATCTGATTCTGCCGACGGCCTGCGGTGGGTGCGGGCTGGCCGGGACGGCGTGGTGTGCCGCCTGCGAGGCCGCCTTGGACTCGCCGCCGGTGCGGGTACGACCACGCACGGACCCGGGGGTCCCGTGCTGGGCGCTCGGTCCCTACCGTGGGCCCGGCAGGCGCGCGGTGCTCGCGGCCAAGGAGCAGGGTCGCCGGGA
This sequence comes from Nocardia sp. NPDC023852, assembly GCF_040639505.1. Classification (NCBI taxonomy): domain Bacteria; kingdom Bacillati; phylum Actinomycetota; class Actinomycetes; order Mycobacteriales; family Nocardiaceae; genus Nocardia; species Nocardia sp. NPDC023852. The sequence goes on along the minus strand of NZ_JBFAAB010000011.1, from coordinate 143,051 downwards.
TCTCGTGGAGCCGCTCGGCGCGGCGCTCGCGGGCGGACTCGCGCGGCTGCGGTCTTGGGATCGGCCGCTGGCACTGGTGCCCGCGCCGAGCAAAGCATCGGCGGCACGGCGTCGAGGCGGAGATCCGATGCTGCGCACGGCGCACGTAGCCGCGAGGTGGCTGCCCGATAGCCGGGTGGTATCGGTGTTGCGAGTGTGGCGCGGGGTGCGCGATTCGGTCGGCTTGACGCCCGGTGAGCGGGTACACAATCTCCGTGGGCGGGTGACCACTGTACCCGCCTGCGCCCCCGCGTGGGGGATGCCGAAAAACGCCGAGGTGGTGGTAGTCGACGACGTGCTGACAACCGGTGCGACGGCTCGGGAATCGGTCCGCGCGCTCGCGCGGGTCGGACTGCCGATTCGTGGGGTTTTGGTTATCTGTGCCGCTTGACGCCGGGAAATTTGCGTGAAGACTGGCGGTCTGCCCGATGTCGTACTAGCGTCGCGATCACACACCCGAACCGGGAGTTTGGAGGTGTCGCCTCGGACAACTTGTGCCGAGCGATTCTCGATCGGCACTGCTCAATCCCGCCGCATGAATCGATCTGTGCGGCCATATCCGGGAGGTACGCGTGACGACTTCTTCACGACCTTCAGTGAAAGACGCTGCTCCTTCGGTGCTGGATTCCGGCGCCCAAGATGCGACAGAGCAACCCGTAGCGGAAAGCCCACGGGCTCCGCTCGCCGATATCGTGGTGAAAGGCCGCAATGTCGAGGTGCCTGATCATTTTCGAATCTACGTCGCGGAAAAACTCTCCCGCCTCGAGCGCTTCGACCCGTCGATCTTCCTCTTCGACGTGGAGCTGTTCCATGAACGCAACCGTCGGCAGCGCAAGAGCTGCCAGCGCGTCGAAATCACTTCGCGCGGTAAAGGTCCCGTTGTCCGGGCCGAGGCCCGCGCGGACAGCTTCTACGCCGCCTTCGAGTCGGTGACCGCGAAGCTGGAGAGCCGATTGCGTCGTACCAAGGATCGGCGCCGGGTGCACTACGGGGACAAGACCCCGGTCTCTGTCGCCCAGGCCACGGCCGACCTGGTGGATGAGTCCCTGTTCGAGCGGCCGAGCGGGGCGAGTACCGCGCATGCTCATACCGAAGGCGAAAGCCGCCGCATCGACGAGGCAGAGAACACGGATTACGCTACGGGCCCAGGTCACATCGTGCGTACGAAGGTGCACCCGGCGACTCCGATGACCGTCGACGACGCCCTCTATGAGATGGAGCTCGTCGGCCACGACTTCTTCCTCTTCCACGACAAGGAGACCGACCGGCCGTCGGTCGTCTACCGTCGGCACGCCTTCGACTACGGCCTCATCCGGCTCGCCTGATCGAGTCCGTCCGCTTCTCCGGGCGCCCAGCTCGAGGGTTGGGTGCCCGGAGATTTTTTATGAAAGCCTCTCTCTTCCTTGGTCGTTATCGCGCGGCGCCCCGATGATGTCGCTGTCCTCGCGGTCGCGTAGCGCGCGGACTGTTCGGTCGCCCCGGTCGAGTTGGGTGATCGCCGCGACCACCTGGGGATCGGTGGTACGCCCGTGTTCGACGGCGTCGGTGAGCCTGCCCGCGGCAGCGAGAAGTCCGGTGAGGTCGGCGATTTCGAACCGGATCGAGTCAGGTCCGGTCACCACCGACTCGCCCGCGCCGCGAGCGGCGGCCGACGGATCGTCGGCGGCGGGGGCGCCGCCCGCGTAGGTGCGGGCGGCACTGCCGGGTAGCCACCGCAACGGCACGTCGAGTTTGTTCAGCGTGTGGGTGCTGATCGTCGCGTCGCCGTCCTCGATCTTCCGGATCGTCGGTGCCGAAGGTCCCCCGAGATCGCCGATCTGCAGCTGGGGTGAGGCCGAGTTCGTCCCGGCGTTCCTTGATGATTCGGCCGAATCTCTTCTGCCGCCGCGACAGCTCCGAGGGCGATGCATTGCTACGGTTCTCTTGGCCGGGGATGTCGGCCACGGCGTCGCTCCGGGACGAGCAGGGGGTGTTCGTCGGGCCGGGCGTTTCCGGCCGGTCACTAGATGGCGGGCGGCGGACTCGGAGGCGGGGATCGCCGCTGGTTGCGATTCACCGTCGGCGAAGGGGGTCGACGGTGAACTTACTTTAGAGTAAGTTTTGTGGTTCGCGCTCTTCGAGAGGAAATCGCATGGCCACCAACGCCGCTCGCCGTGCTGTGATTGTGTCCGGTGCACGCACGCCATTCGTGCGTGCGTTCACCGGATACACCCGAATGGACTCCATCGCGCTGGCGGATGCCGCGGTCCGGGGGGTGTTGGAACGGACCAGGCTGCCCGGCGCGCAGGTGGAGTCGATCGTCTGGGGCGGGGTCATCCTGCCGAGCGTGGCGCCGAATATCGCGCGCGAGATCGCGCTGGACCTGCGGCTGCACCCGGGCTGCGAGGGCTACACGGTGACCAGGGCTTGCGCCTCCGGCCTGCAGGCGGTGACCTCCGCCGCGGCCGCGATCGAGCGCGGCGAATACGACATCATGATCGCGGGCGGCAGCGATTCCACCTCGAACGCCGAGGTGAAGCTTCCGCAGAAGGTCGTGCACGCGGCGGCGCCGTTGGCGCTCGGCAAGCCGAAGCCGAAGGACTATCTCTCCGCGGTCGCGCAGCTCGCGCCGTTCACCGATCTGCTGCCGCGCCGGCCCAGGATCGCCGAGCGCAGCACCGGCGAGGTGATGGGGGAGTCCGCTGAGAAAATGGCCCGCATCCATGGTGTGAGCCGGGCCGATCAGGACGAGTTCGCCGCCCGCTCGCACCATCGCGCGGCTGCGGCCATCGAGTCGAAGCGGTTCGACGACGAGGTACTGCGAGTACGCACCCCCGAGGGGGTCGAGATCGCGCGCGACGGCCTCGTGCGTGGTAACACAACCGTCGAGAAATTGGCCGGACTGAAGCCGGTGTTCGCGGCCGACGGCACCGTCACGGCGGGCAACGCCAGCCCGCTGACCGACGGTGCCGCCGCAGTGTTGCTGATGAGCGAGGAGAAGGCGCACGCCCTCGGCTATCGGCCACTGGCCGCCTTCCGCTCCTGGAGCTACGTGAGCGTCGACCCGACCGACCAGGTGCTGATCGGTCCCGCGATCTCCATGCCGCGCGCGCTGGAGAAGGCTGGAATGTCTTTGAGGGACATCGATGTCATAGACATCCACGAGGCCTTCGCCGCGCAGACGCTGTCCGTATTGAGCGCCCTCGCCAGCGACGAGTGGGCCAAGACCCGGCTGGATCGCGACACCGCCGTCGGTGCGGTGGACATCGACAAACTGAACGTGCACGGCGGTTCGGTCGCCCTCGGGCACCCGTTCGGCGCCACGGGGGCGCGCATGGTGACCACCATGGCCAACGAGATGGCCCGCACCGGCAAGAGTACGGCGCTGCTCGGCATTTGCGCCGCAGGTGGTATCGGCGCTTCAGCGGTGCTCGAGCGAATGTGACCCGACGTGGGTCAGGGCCACGGTGGCGTCCGAATGATCGAACTTCCGTGGGACGGGATGAGTGCGCGACTGCGCTGCCTGTGGCTAGCGTCCCCGCTCAGGGTTGGCCGGGGCTGTGCCGGGTCGACGGCCGCGGCCCTCGTCAGCGATGATTCGCAGGCAGGTCTGGTGTTTGGTCTCGCCGGGGACGCCCTCCCGCCGCAGGCGCAACATCGCCTGAGCCAGATCGATGCCCAGCTCGCTCGAAAGCCGAACGGCAGCGACATTGGCCATTGCACAAACCTCCTGAACGAAGAACGCTGCGTCCGAAGCAGTTTCGCCCAAAGCGTACCCACTCTGCGGACAATTGAACCATGAACGACTCACTTGGCTCGCATCCTCGACCGGTTCGAGTTGGTGCCACTCCGGTAACTCGGCCTTCGCCGAACCTTCTCGAAGGGGTTGCTCGAGACTCAGCCACGGTAGGTCTCCTGGTGCACGGCGTCCGGCAGTGGCCGTCCGGCGCGCCAGCCGAATCGTTCCAGGTCGGGGACCTGCTGGAACTCGTGGACTGGACCTACGCACAGCCAGGCGACGGGGTGGATGCCGTCGGGGAGACCCACCAGCTCGGCGAGGAACTCGGGGTCGTAGAACGACACCCAGCCGACGCCGACACCTTCGGCGGTGGCGGCCAACCAGAGGTTCTGGATCGCGAGAACCGCCGAGTAGATCCCGGTTTCGGGCACGGTGGTTCGGCCGAGCACCTGCGGTCCGCCCCGGTCGTGGTCGTAGCTGACCACGATGCCGGTGCCGCTCTCGGTGATGCCTTCGATCTTGATCGGCTCGAAGGTCGCGGCGCGCTCCGGTGGCAGCGCGTCCCGGAACTCGCCGCGCTTGCCCGCCACGTGTTCGGCGAAATTCCGCAATGTCGCCGGATTGCGGACGACGACGAAGTCCCATGGCTGCGAGTTGCCCACGCTCGGCGCCCGGTGCGCCGCACCGAGCATCCGCCACAGCGTGGCATCGTCTACGAGCTCCCCGGTGAACTCGGCGCGCACATCGCGGCGCCGCTGGATGGCTTCGTAGACGCTCAGATCCTCAGCACGCACTGCCCCAGTCAACCAGCTGTGTCTTTTGCCGCGCGGGCGCGGCGTCTTCGCGGCCCCCTTGTGGCTCGCGTCCGAGCAATGCTCTGTCTCGCTGAGCTCGGAAGCGGAGGTCGAGCTGCTTCGGTTGTATCGGCCAGTAACTGAGTTGAGCGCGCGCACCCGTAACGTGAGCGGGCACAGTCGGCGGTTGATGCCTGTGTGCCGGCAAACCGATCAGACCGCGTGACGCCTGATCCGGCGTCGCCCGTTGGCGATCGCGGTGCGCAGACCGCGGCGCTTTCCGGTGATCGGGTCGATGGTGGACTCTGCCTTACCACCGAACTTGCGCTCCGAGGCTGTTTCGGGTGCGTCATCGACGGTGGCGCGCAGGTATTTGTTCGGCAACGCCAGCTTGAGGATCGTCCGCCACGCCTTGAAGTACTGCACCGGCAGCGAACCGGTGGTGTAGGGCAGGTCGTACTTCTCGGCTAGCTCGCGCACCCGCACGGCGATGTCGGCGTACCGGTTGCTCGGCAGGTCCGGGAACAGGTGGTGTTCGATCTGATGGCTGAGGTTGCCGGTCATGAAATGGGTGACCGGCCCGCCGGAGATGTTGGCGCTGCCCAGCATCTGACGCAGGTACCACTGGCCGCGTGTCTCGCCGTCGATGTCGGCCTTGGTGAACTTCTCCGCGCCGTCCGGAAAATGGCCACAGAAGATCACCGCGTTGGACCACACATTGCGGATCGCGTTGGCGGCCAGATTGGCCGTCAGCGTGGAGAAGAACGCGGGACCGGTGAGCGCGGGGAAGATCACGTAGTCCTTGAGGGCCTGCTTACCCATTTTGGTGAGCGCCTCGCCGCGCTTGCGCTCGAACTCGGCCCGTTCCGGGGTGCCCGGCTTGAATCGGCCCGCGGCCAGCTTGCCCAGCTCCAGGTGCTGAATGGCCACGCCGTACTCGAAGAACAGCTGTAGCACCAGGTTGTAGAGCGGGTTGCCCAGGTTGAACGGCTTCCACCGCTGATCGCGGGTCACCCGCAGCAGGCCGTAGCCGATGTCGTCGTCCATGCCGAGCACGTTGGTGTACTTGTGGTGCAGGTAGTTGTGCGTGTGCTTCCAATGCTTGGACGCACCCGTGTTATCCCATTCCCAGGAGCTGGAGTGGATCTCCGGATCGTTCATCCAGTCCCACTGCCCGTGCATGACGTTGTGCCCGATCTCCATGTTCTCGATGATCTTGGAGGTGCCGAGAAGGGCAACGCCGGCCAACCATGCGGGCGGCAGGAAGCTGCCGAACAGCACAACGCGGCCGCTGATCTCGAGCGCGCGCTGGAGCCGGATGACGTTGCGGATGTACTTCGCGTCGCGCTCGCCCCGAGAGGCCTCGATTTCTCGCCGAATCGCGTCGAACTCCGCGCCGAGTGTTTCCACATCGGCCTCGGTCAGGTGCGCGTATTCCTTGACATCCGAGATGGCCATGCCGGTTACTATACCGTAGGTTACGAGACCGTAGGTTGTGAGGGACTCGTCACAACTGGATCGGGCATGCTCTTGCGATCAGCGACCCGATAGGTCAACGCCGCTTGCGGCCGAGGCGAAAAGACTTGCCCCAGACAGCCTTCCTGCGCAGCGACGCCTGCTCCTGACGGGCACGCTCCTGCAGCGCGAGTGTGGCCTCGCGCAGCATCTCCTGCTCGTGCTTGGCCTTCACTCGCAAGGCAGCCTTGGCCTCGCGCAGCATTTCCTTCTCCTGCCGCGCCTTCTCCTTGAGCACGACCTTCGCCTCATGCAGCGCCGAGCGCAGACCGCGCCGCTTGCCGGTTTCCGGATCGATGCGCAGCCAGTGCGTGGACTCCGCACCCGGCAGCGTCAGATCCCACCCGGTGCCGATCGACGGCAGGGTGACGCCCGCGAACTTGCGTTCCGAGGACGTCTCGGGGGCGTTGTCGGCGGTCGCCTTCAGGAACCGGTCCGGCAGCGCGAGCTTGTGGATGGTACGGAACGCGAGCAGATACTGCTTGCCGAGCGAACCGGTGGTGTAAGGAAGGTCGTATTTGTCGCACAGCTCGCGCACCCGCACCGCGATTTCCGGGTACCGGTTGCTCGGCAGATCAGGGAACAGGTGGTGCTCGATCTGGTAGCAGAGATTGCCGCTCATGAACGCCATAGCGGGCCCGGCCTTGAAGTTGGCGCTGCCCAGCATCTGGCGCAGATACCACTCAGCGCTGGTCTCGTTCTCGAGTTGTTCGATGGTGAACTTCTCCGCGCCGTCGGGGAAGTGGCCACAGAAGATCACCGCGTACGCCCACAGGTTGCGCACCAGGTTCGCCATCGCATTCGCCTTCAGGGTCTGTTTGAAGGCCGGTCCGGTTAGGGCGGGGTAGATCAGGAAGTCCTTGGCCACCTGCCGGGAGATCTTCCGGGCGATGTCCCTGTTCGGCTGCGACATGAGCTCGCCGGGCTGGGTGCCTGCCAACTCTTTCTCGATGCTCAAGTCGTGCAGCGCGATGCCCCACTCGAAGGTAGTTGCCAGCAGTAGGTTCGCCAGAGGCTGCATCAGGTGGATCGGCTTCCACTGCTCGTCGCGGGTCATCCGCATGATGCCGAAGCCGAGGTCCTCGTCCTTGCCGAGGACGTTGGTGTAAGTGTGGTGGGAGTAGTTGTGCGCGCGGCGCCACTGCGACGAGGGGCCGGTCATGTCCCACTCCCAGGAGCTGGAGTGGATCTCCGGGTCGTTCATCCAGTCCCACTGCCCGTGGCTGACGTTGTGCCCGAGCTCCATGTTCTCGATGATCTTGGCGACCGAGAGCAGCGCGGTGCCCGCCAGCCATGCCCAGCGGTTGCGACTGCCGAACAGCACGGCCCGGCCCGCCACTTCGAGACCGCGCTGCGCCGCGATCGAGCGTCGGATGTACCTCGCGTCGCGTGCACCGCGGGACAACTCCACCGAGCGCCGGATCGCATCGAGCTCCTGCCCCAGTGTCTCGATGTCGGACGCTGTCAGGTGGGCGAACGTCTTGATGTCGGCGATGGCCACCGGGGGTCCTTTCCCTACTCGGACTAGATCGAGGGTACCTGCCGGACTACACGTCCAGGGTGCAGTTGCCTGCGGCGGCCGAGATGCAGGTCTGCACCTTGTCGCCCTCTCGGCGCTCGTCTCCGTTGCGCAGATCGCGCACGCAACCGGAACTCACGGTGACGACACAGGTCTGGCAGATCCCCATGCGGCAGCCGAACGGCATCCGTACGCCGACGGACTCGCCCGCCTCCAACAGGCTGGTCGCGCCATCCACCTCGGTGGTGCGCCCGGACTTGCCGAAAGTGACCGTGCCGCCCTCGCCGACCGCCGAGCGCTCGATCTCGAATCGCTCCACGTGTAGCCGGTCGGACCGGCCGGCGTCGCGCCAGTGGCTGTCGATCTCGTCGAGCATCGCCGCGGGGCCGCACGCCCAGGTGTGCCGCTCTCGCCAGTCGGGAAACTTCGTGTCGAGGTCGGCGAGCGCGAACTTGCCGTGCTCGCCGGTGAGATGCAGGTGCGAGCGGAAACTCGGATTCCGATCGTGCAGCGCGCGCAGTTCCGCGCCGAACATCACGTCGTCGGCAGTGCGCGCGGAATGCAGGTGCAGCACGTCGGTGACCAGGTCGCGGCGGTCCATCGCGCGCAGCATCGACATGACCGGGGTGATACCGCTGCCCGCGGTGAGGAAGAGAACCTTCTCCGGCGGGGGGTAGGGCAGCACGAAGCCGCCCTGCGGCGCGGCGAGCCGGACGACGGTGCCGACCGGAACACCGCTGACCAGGTGGCTGGACAGGAAGCCTTCCGGCATCGCCTTCACGGCGATCGAGATCAGTCGCTTGCCGCCGTGTCCCGGCTCGTTCCAGTTCGGGGGGCAGGTCAGCGAGTACGAGCGCCAGTGCCAGCGGCCGTCGACCAGGATGCCGATGCCGATGTACTGACCGGGATCGTATTTGAAGTCGAAGCCCCACCCCGGTTTGATCACCAGTGTCGCGGAGTCCGCGGTTTCCTTGCGCACCTCGACGATGCGCCCGCGCAGCTCGCGCGCCGACCACAGCGGGTTGGCCAGGTGCAGGTAGTCGTCCGGCAGCAGTGGGGTAGTCACCCGTGCCACGGCGCCGCGCAGGACGTTCAGCCTGCCGCCGCGCTCGGCGACACTCGCGGCCGGCGCCTCCAGCCACTCGCGGACGCCCCGCACCGAGAATCCCCCTCTTTTCGAACCCATCGCTGCCGTTCGTCTCCTTGTCGTCGGATGCGCCGATCGGACGCGCCTCACCTGCCAGGTTACGGCATCGTAGGTTCGGGCGGTGGCAAGCCCGGGCGCAACGGTGTCGTATGGACGCCCTGCGGCTCGGACGATGCGTGAGTCAGAGCAGGTCGAGCAGGAATGGCAGCTCCTGCGCGGCGTACCAAGCCAGCTGGTGATCCTCGGCGTCGCCGAGCACGAACTCGGCGTCGGTATCGCCGAGATCGGCCGCATCGATCACGTCGACCGCCTTGGCCACCTCTGGCTCGGCGTCCGCTAAGTCGACGTGCACGGAGGCGATCTGCGGATAGCCGATCGGACCCGCCAGGCGCACGACCGCGTCGTCGAGATCGGGCCGCAGCTTCGCACCCGTCACGTCGGCGGCGATCACCGCACGCCGGTAGACCGAGCTGCCGGGGGCGACCGGAGCGGCGTCGTCGGTCGGCGCTGCGTTTTCCGTGTTCGCTGTGTTTGCTGCTTCTGCTGCGTCTTGGTCGGACTCGGCGATCTGCTCGCGCTCGGCGGCGAGCAGGCGCAGCGACGCGCGGGCAGCCTCGCCGATGGCCACCTCGCCGAGCTCCTCGTCGTCACCGGAGGCGTATGCCTCACGCAGCGCGGGGGTGACGGCGAACGCGGTGCCGCCGATAGGTGCCAGCTCCCCGTTCGCGACCAGCTCGCGCAGCATCGGCACCGTCGCCGGGATGTAGACCCGTAGCTTCTTCTGGTCAGACGCAGGCACCGAGCATCTCCTCCATGGAATCGCGGACCGACGCGGCGAGCACGCCGATGTCGGCCATCGCGTCGCGGTCGGCGTTGAGTCCGAAGAAAACGCGTCCGTCGTAGGACGTGATCCCGATGCTCGACGCCTGGTTGCGCAGCAGTGGCGCCACCGGGTACATCTCCAGCATCCGCGCGCCGCCGATGAACATCGGCGTCTGCGGACCCGGCGCGTTGGTGATCACCAAGTTGAACGTGTGCTCTGCGAACGTACTCGCCGCCCGCACGCTCATCGCATGCAGGCTGGCCGGAGCGAACCCGGCCAGATGAACGAGGGTGCGCGCGCGGACGCCACGCTGGTTTCTGCCGTTGAGTTCGGTGGCGTGCGCGATGTGCGACAGGCGCATCACCGGATTCGGCTCGCCGACCGGAAGATCGATCAGGAACGTCGACACCTCGCCCGCCGGTTTGAGCCGATTCCCGCCGTTCCCTTCGACATACACCGACATGGGTACGACCGCCCGCAGCGTGGTCGACTCGGTGAGTGCCTCACCGCGCGACAGCAGCCAGTTGCGCAGCGCGCCGGTGACCACCGCGAGGATCGCGTCGTTGGTGGAGCAGTCGAAGCGGGTGCGAATCGTGCGGTAGTCCGCCAGGTCGGTGCGCACCACGTCGAAGCGACGGCTGCGGGAGGTAGGGCCGTTCAGCGGGCTGTCCGGGGCACCGGTCGCCGCGGCCCGCACCGCCGACACCACCGAGTCCACCGCCTTGCTCGCCGTGCCGATCACCGCGAAGGCGCTCGCGCTCGCGTCGCGGGCGACATCCAGCGCCTTGCGTGGCTGCGCCGCGAGATCGGCCAGCGCACCGACCAGCAGTTCGACGTCGCTGGGTTCGCGCGGCGCGATCCAGGCGTCGTCGGCCAGCTCGCGCGTTGCGGGCCCCGCATCGAGGATCACGTGGCCGATCTCCAGCGCGGTATCTCCGTCAACCAGTGCCGAGTGCGACTTGGTGAAGATCGCACAGCGGCCCTCGGACAGACCTTCGATCAGATACATCTCCCACAGTGGCCTGCTCTGATCCAGGGGATGGGAGGCGAGCCGGGCGACCAGTTCGTACAGCTGCTGATCGGTGCCAGGAGCGGGCAGCGCCGAGCGTCGGATGTGGTAGGTGATGTCGAATCGACTGTCCTCGACCCAGACCGGCCGCCCGAGCGACAGCGGGACCTCCCGCACCCTGCGCCGATATCTCGGCACCAGCGGGAGCCTGGCATCGACCAGGTCGACCAGCCGGTCGTAGTTCAAGATCGGCGTGCCTGCTCCGGCGCCGGAGTCGGTGTTCAGGACGATCGCGAGGGAGCCGATGTGGATGGGATTGCTGCTCGACTCGAGCCGATAGAACGACGCGTCCTGCGGCGTCAGTCTCGTGATCACGCTGCCCGGTGCTCCTTTTCCCGATGCCGTACCTGCCTATTGTGCTGCCGCGACAACGGTTGCCTCGTCCCGTTGTGGCATATCCGGTGAAATCGGTGCGCCCCGCAACCCTCCGGGTGGTAGGGAACTCGATTCGATCACAGCAGGGGCTGGGATGCACGGTCGGCGGGGCGTTCGGTTGCGCAGCGTGTCGGACCGTCGCGTCGTCGACCGAGAGACAGGCCATCCTGTCAACGCGTCCGGCACGGCAGCCCACGTGGAAATGGGCGCGCTGAGCGGACGTCTTGTGTCGTCGGGCATTTCGTGAAACGGCCTCGGTGCCAAGGGATTCGCCGATAGTTCGCTGCTCTGGCGACCGCGGCGATACCGGCACACTCGGTGATCGAGCGTTCGCCGGGTAACCCGCGTGGAGCGTGCTCGCCGGGGAAATCGGCCCGTCAGCCGCGCGTACTGTGGGTGGCAACGTGCGTGTCACGGGCCCTGACGGCATGGGAGGCGGCACGTCGCTGCTCGTCGGCGCCTACCATGGATGCCGCATTACCATGGAGCATGCCGCGGATTCCGCGCCACCGCGTGGGCCCGCACCGGCCCGGGGGCCGACGACACGATAGACACACCGACCAGAGGACTGACGAGACCCGTGCCTGCGCTGACACTGACGAGGTTGCTACGGATTGGTGAGGGTCGCATTGTCAAGCGGCTCTCGCATTTCGCGGACCAGGTGCTCGACCTCGAGTCGGACTACGAGTCGCTCACCGACGCCGAGCTGCGTGGCAAGACGGATGAGTTCCGCGAGCGCTACGCCGAGATGGTCGACGAGGGCGAGAGCGATCCGCTCGGCCAGCTGATGGCCGAGGCATTCGCGGTCGCGCGCGAGGCGTCCTGGCGAGTGCTCAGTCAGAAGCACTACAAGGTGCAGGTCATGGGTGGCGCCGCGCTGCACACCGGCAACATCTCCGAGATGAAGACCGGTGAGGGCAAGACCCTCACCTGTGTGCTGCCCGCCTACCTGAACGCGATCAGCGGCGACGGCGTGCACGTCGTCACGGTGAACGACTATCTGGCCAAGCGTGACGCCGAGTGGATGGGCCGCGTGCACCGCTTCCTCGGTCTCGAGGTCGGCGTGATCCTGTCCGGCATGACCCCCGCCCAGCGGCGGGCGGCCTACAACGCCGACATCACCTACGGCACCAACAACGAGTTCGGCTTCGACTACCTGCGCGACAACATGACCCACTCGCTGGACGACCTGGTGCAGCGTGGGCACAACTTCGCCATCGTCGACGAGGTCGACTCCATCCTGATCGACGAGGCGCGCACCCCGCTGATCATCTCCGGTCCGGCCGACGCCTCCTCGAAGTGGTATGCCGAGTTCGCGCGCATCGCGCCACTGCTGAAGAAGGACCTGCACTACGAGGTCGACATCAAAAAGCGCACGATCGGCGTGCATGAGGCGGGCGTCGAATTCGTCGAGGACCAGCTCGGCATCGACAACCTGTACGAGGCCGCCAACTCGCCGCTGGTGAGCTACCTGAACAACGCCATCAAGGCCAAGGAGCTCTACGCCCGCGACAAGGACTACATCGTCCGCGACGGCGAGGTGATCATCGTCGACGAGTTCACCGGCCGCATCCTGGTCGGGCGCCGCTACAACGAGGGCATGCACCAGGCGATCGAAGCCAAGGAACAGGTCGAGATCCAGCCGGAGAACCAGACGCTGGCCACCATCACGCTGCAGAACTACTTCCGCCTCTACGACAAGTTGTCCGGCATGACCGGTACCGCCGAGACCGAGGCCGCCGAGTTGCACCAGATCTACTCCCTCGGCGTGGTCCCGATCCCGACGAACAAGCCGATGGTCCGTGCCGACCAGTCGGACCTGATCTACAAGACCGAAGAGGCCAAGTTCTCCGCCGTGGTCGACGACGTCACCGAGCGGCACGAGAACGGCCAGCCGGTGCTGATCGGTACCACCAGCGTCGAGCGCTCGGAGTACCTGTCCAAACAGTTCACCAAGCGCGGCATCCCGCACAACGTGCTGAACGCGAAGTTTCACGAGAAGGAAGCCGAGATCATCGCCGAGGCCGGACGGCCGGGTGCGGTGACCGTGGCGACGAACATGGCTGGTCGTGGTACTGACGTCGTGCTCGGCGGCAACCCGGACATCATCACCGACATCTTGCTTCGCAAGCAGGGTCTCGACCCGGTCGAGACGCCCGAGGAGTACGAGCGGGCCTGGCTGCCGACCCTGGATCAAGTCAAGGCGCAGACCGCCGAGGACGCCGATGCGGTGCGTGAGGCGGGTGGCCTGTATGTGCTCGGCACCGAGCGGCACGAGTCGCGCCGCATCGACAACCAGCTGCGCGGTCGCTCCGGCCGTCAGGGCGACCCCGGCGAGTCCCGCTTCTACCTGTCGCTGGGCGACGAGCTGATGCGCCGCTTCAACGGCGCCGCGCTGGAAGCGATCATGACCCGGCTGAATCTGCCGGACGACGTGCCGATCGAGGCCAAGATGGTCTCCAAGGCGATCAAGAGCGCGCAGACCCAGGTCGAGCAGCAGAACTTCGAGATCCGCAAGAACGTCCTCAAGTACGACGAGGTGATGAACCAGCAGCGCACCGTCATCTACGGCGAGCGCAACCGGATCCTGCGCGGCGAGGACATGGAGGGGCAGGTCCAGGGCATGATCACGGACGTGATCACCGCATACGTGGACGGTGCCACCGCCGACGGGTATGTCGAGGACTGGGATCTGGGCAAGTTGTGGACGGCGCTCGGGACGCTGTATCCGGTGGGCGTGGACTACAAGGATCTGACCGGCGAAACCGAGATCGGCGAAGCGGGCGAGCTGTCCCGCGAGGAACTGCTCGAGGCGCTGCTGGACGACGCGCACGATGCCTATGAGCGCCGCGAAGCCGAGATCGACGGACTAGCGGGTGTGGGCAGCATGCGCAATCTCGAACGTCAGGTGCTGCTTTCGGTGCTCGACCGCAAGTGGCGCGAGCACCTCTACGAGATGGACTACCTCAAGGAGGGCATCGGCCTGCGCGCCATGGCGCAGCGCGACCCGCTGGTCGAGTACCAGCGCGAGGGCTTCGATATGTTCGCCGCGATGCTCGAAGGCCTGAAGGAAGAATCGGTCGGCTTCCTGTTCAACCTCCAGGTCGAGGTGCAGCAGCCGCAGCCGGAGGGCGTCGCGGTCGACCCGGGCCTGCGTTCGCCGGTCGGAGCCATGACCGCGCCGCGTCCCCTGCCCACCGAGGAGGCACGTGTCGCCACCGGCAACGGTGTCCCGGCCGCCTTGCGTGCCAAGGGTATCGACGAGAGCGGCCCGCGCGGCTTCAGCTACTCGGGTCCGGACGAGGGCGGACGCGCCGCGGTGCACAGCGATGCCGAGGAGTACGGCGCGGACGGCACCCAGCCCACCCGTCGCGAGCGTCGTGAAGCCGCCCGCACCGATGCGAAGGGCAGGCGCGGACCGAAGTCGCGTCGCCGGCACTGATCAGCTGAGTCAGGAAGGCGCCCAGGGTTTCCTGGGCGCCTTCGTGCTGTCGTGTGAGTTTCCGTGCCGGCCGTTTCTGCCCATGACGGCAAACGCTGTTCAGCGCGCCGGTAAGCCAGCGACAGAGGCTCAACAGGTGTCGCCGAGTGTGGCAGTGGTCTCGTCGAGGGGGATGGCATCGGCGCAGCGGGTGTTTTCGCCGCGCGGATCCAGTCGATCGAGCCGGATCAATCCGGGCTGTCCCCGGCCGGATTGCCTCGGAGCAGTGTGCCGATCAGCGTAGGTGAGGTTCCCCGCTCGGTGACCATGCCCGCGACGTCTCGACCCGTCAGGACCAGCTTTCATTGGAGTTGAGGGCGGTCAGCAACATACGGATGGCGGCAACCCGCCGTTCCTTGCCGGGGAGGTTGTCGAGGGCGCATTCGGGGTCGGCCGGTGGGCCGAGGTGGTTGCAGCCGCGAGGGCAATCCTCGATGCCGGCGGCGAGGTCGTCGAAGGCGGCGATGACGTCGTCGGGGGTGATGTGGGCCAGGCCGAAGGAGCGGATGCCGGGGGTGTCGATGACCCAGCCGCCGTCGGGAAGGGAAATAGCTACCGACTGGGTGGAGGTGTGTTTGCCCTTACCGACGCCGGAAACCACACCGACCGCCCGATCTGCTTCCGGCACAAGGCGATTCACCAGGGTCGACTTGCCGACACCGGAGTGGCCGATCAAGGCGGTGAGCCTGCCGTCGAGCAGTTCGAGCACCGGCGAGAGCGGGTCGTCGACACCGCCGTAGATGATGATGAGATCCAGATCGTCGAAGGACGAGGCGAATTCGGAGTCGGCGGCCAAGTCGTGCTTGGTCAGGCACAGGATCGGCTGCAGCCCACCAGCGTACGCCGCGACCATCGCGCGCTCGACGAAACCGGTTCGCGGTGGTGGGTCGGCCAGGGCGACCACGATG
This sequence comes from Nocardia sp. NPDC023852, assembly GCF_040639505.1. Classification (NCBI taxonomy): domain Bacteria; kingdom Bacillati; phylum Actinomycetota; class Actinomycetes; order Mycobacteriales; family Nocardiaceae; genus Nocardia; species Nocardia sp. NPDC023852. The sequence goes on along the minus strand of NZ_JBFAAB010000011.1, from coordinate 127,663 downwards.
AACAGCTGCTCGGCGTTGCCGACCACGATCCGCTCGAACGGATCCGTATCGTCGGCGGTGCGGCGCAATACTGTTCGGCGGTCGGCGACCCGCACGATACGGGCCAGGGTGTCCGGCTTTCCGGACAGGTCGCCGACCACATCCACCTGGTCACCGACCACGATGGGAGTGCGCCCGAGTTCTCTGGCTCGCATGGCGACGATCAGTCGATCCGGATCGCCACCGAGTACACACCCCCACCGGCCGCGGTCGACGGAGACCACCATGGCGGCTTCGGCATTGCTGTGCTGCGGCCGAGTCTTGGTGCGGGGGCGGGAACTGCGTCCCGGCCGGATCCGGACGTCGGATTCGTCGTAGCTGGCGGTGGAGCGTCCTGCCCGGCTCAGCGCACTCCTCCTTGACCGGATAGCACGGGGTCGAGCATCCGCTCCCACAGCGAGACGAAGTTCGGTAGCGTCTTGGCGGTGGTCCCGATGTCCTCGATCTCGACGCCGGGGAGCCGAAGACCGAGAATTGCTCCCGCCGTCGCCATCCGGTGATCGGCGTAGGAATGCCACTTGCCGCCGTGCAACTCCGCCGGCACGATCTCCAGTCCGTCCTCGGTTTCGGTGACCCTACCGCCGAGCCGGTTGATCTCGGTGGACAATGCGGCCAGCCGGTCGGTCTCGTGTCCGCGCAGGTGCGCGATTCCGCGCAGCCGGGACGGGGAATCGGCCAGTGCGGCCAGGGCCGCGACGGTCGGAGTCAGCTCGCCTACGTCGTGCAGGTCGATGTCGATGCCCGCGAGCCGGTCGGGGCCGTGCACGGTCAGGATGCCGTCGAAGATTCGTGCCTCGGCGCCCATCCGAACCAGAATCTCGCGGATCACGTCGCCCGGCTGAGTGGTCAACCGCGGCCAGTGCGGGATGCTGACCTCACCGCCGGTGACCGCGGCCGCGGCAAGGAACGGGGTCGCGTTGGACAGATCCGGCTCGACCTCCCAATCCACCGCCCGGATAGGTCCATGCTCGACGGCCCAGGTCTGCGCCTTGCGGTTGTCCGCGGGCGCCTGCACCCGCACGTCGGCGCGGCGCAGCATCTCCACGGTCATCTCGATGTGCGGCATCGAGGGCAGCGCCTTGCCGTCGTGGTGCACGACGAGCCCCTCCTCGAAGCGGGCAGCCGAAAGCAACAGGCCCGAGACGAACTGAGACGACCCGGACGCATCGATGGTCACCATGCCACCCCGCAGCGCGCCGGTTCCGTGCACCGTGAACGGAAGCGCGTCGCCGTCGATGTCGGCGCCGAGTCTGCGCAATGCGTCGAGGATCGTGCGAAGCGGGCGGATCCTGGCCTGCTCGTCACCGTCGAGTGTGACATCGCCGGACGCCAGCGCCGCGACCGGTGGGAGGAAGCGCATCACGGTGCCCGCTAGCCCGCAGTCGACCGTGCCACCGCCCAGCGCGGCCGGGGTGACCGACAGTGTGTCGCCGTCCCCCTCTATACGCGCGCCGAGCGCGCACAGCGCGGCGATCATCAGGTTCGTGTCCCGGCTGCGCAGCGCGCCTGTGATCGTCGAGGGGCCGTCGGCCAAGGCAGCCAGGATGAGGGCCCGGTTCGTGATCGATTTAGATCCGGGCAGGGTCACGGTCGCGTGCACGGGGACATCGACATGGGGCGCTGGCCAGAAAGTCACTCGTCCATCATCGCACTGTGTGGTTTTTGCAGCGCCTGCGGCGCTGCTTGTTCGCGGCCCTTTGATGGGGGTCCAGGAGTGATCCGATCGATCCGGTGCTAAGGAGTTATGACCAGTGCCATCCAAGCCGGAGTGGTTATCGCCGCTCTGTACCCATGGGTATGGTGACGCCGCGGTGTGAAGTCCAGCTGGCGTATCGGGTGCCGGTAAGAAACGTGTCCTCTGGCCCGGCTGGTCACCGACGAGAGTCGACCGATCGAGCGTGACCGGTGGGGGCCGCAGCACCTGCCGACGCCGGTAGCTCTTCCGCATATCTACATTTCCGGCTCGAGGGGTTGTTCTCAGAGTCCCTCGGAGGAGGCTTCGCCCGCGGACTGGATGCCACCGAGCTTGGTCGGATTGACCTGGAAGCGAATGTTTTCGATGCGGCCGTGGACGATGTCGTAGGTGAGCGCGCCGACCCGGTAGTCTCCGATTACACCGATAATGCTGAGTTCGCCATTGACAATGGCGGATTCGAGGCGGATGTCGGCGGAGACCGGCTTGGCCATGACGCCCAGCATCCAGCGTGCCACATGGTCCGAGCCGTGCAGCGGGCGGCGGGCCGCAGTGACGATGCCGCCGCCGTCGTTCCACAGGGTCACGTCGGGGGCGAGCAGTTCCATGAGGGCGTTGAGGTCGCCGCCGTGGCAGGCGGCCATGAACTTCTCGGTGATCTCCTTGCGGGATTCGTCGTCGGCGTCGAAGCGCAGGCGGCGGGCCTGCACGTGATTGCGTGCACGGTGCGAGATCTGACGGACGGTCGCCTCGGGGCGATCCAGGAAGCCGCCGATTTCGGCGTAGGTGTAACCGAACACCTCGCGCAGTACGAAGACAGCGCGCTCGGTGGGATTGAGTGTTTCGAGGACGACCAGCATGGCGGTCGACACGGTGTCGGCCATCTCGGTCTCCTCGGCGGTGTCGGGTGCGGTGAGCAGCGGTTCGGGAAGCCATGGGCCGACATAGGTTTCGCGGGTGGCCCGGGCGGAGGTGAGGCGGTTGAGCGAGAGGTTGGTGATGGTGCGGACCAGGTAGGACTTGGGGTGCTCTACCGAAGCTTGGTCTGCCGCGTTCCATTTCAGCCAGGCCTCCTGCAGGATGTCCTCGGCGTCGGCGACGCTGCCGAGCATCTGGTAGGCGGTGCCGAAGAGCAGGCGGCGGTGTTCGACGAAGGGGTCGATCGGTGCGTCGGTCCGCTCGGCGGCGGGGGGCTGCCTATCGGTGTTGTGGTCCTGCATAGGACTCATATCTACTGGTCGCGGGGATCAGGGTCCACTGGGAGGCCGGATTCGTCATCCGGCCTCCGCCTCCGGGGAATCATGCGGTTTCGCGGGTGGCGCGGCCGCCCTTGGACAGCTGTACCTGCGCCTTCATGTACTTGCTCATCTTGAAGGCCAGCGGCGGGGTGCTGCTCACCGACTGCTTATAGGCGACTGCGGCCTTGCCCCGGAGGTACCAGCGGTTCGGGGTGTCATCGGCATTGGTGAACTGGATGACCGCGTCCTTGCGGCCCAGGCTCACCGGCTGGTGGAAGTAGCCATAGCGGAATGGCTTCACGGTCTTGCCACGCAGCAGCCGGGCCAGGGTGTCGGCGGTGTAGGCGGCGGTGGGCAAACCACTCTGGCAGGTGCCGTGGACCTGGCCCCAGTTCTGCTGAACCAGCGCAGCGTCACCGATGGCGTGGATCTCCGGGTGTGACACCGAGCGCAGGGTGGGGTCGGTGACGATGAGACCTTTCGAGTCCGTGGTTATTCCGGCCTGAGCGGCCAGTGGTGAGACCTTGACGCCGGTGGTCCACAGCGTCAGCTCCGAGGCGATCAGTTCACCGGTGTCCAGTCGCACGGCATCGGGCAGCACCTTGGTGACCTTCACGCCGACCCTGCGGACCACACCGAGCCGGTCGAGGACTCGGTTCAGGTAGGCGCGGGCCTTGTCCCCCAGCATCGAGCCGGGTTCGGCATGGCTGACGAGCGTGACGGTCAGGCCCGGGTGTGCCTCGGCGATCTCGGCGGCGGCTTCGACGCCGGTAAGTCCGCCGCCGCAGACGGAGACGCCGCCACCGGCCAGAGCCACTTCGGTCAGGCGCTGCGAAAAGCGGTGCGCCAGGCGGGGATCGTTGAGCGTCCAGGCGTGCTCGTTCGCCCCGGGCACGGTGCTCGTGTCGGTGCTGCTGCCGAGCGCGTAGACGAGGTTGTCGTAGTGCAGGATCGCGCCGTCGTCGAGGGTGATCAGGCGGGCCTCGGCGTCGATGGCGGTGGCGGCGGCCTGGTGGAAGTCGACGCCCGAACCGGTCAGCAGGGCGGGAATATCGTGGTTGGCCAATTTCTGGCCGGCGGCGACCTGGTGCATGCGCAGCCGCTCGGTGAAGCGGACCGAGGGGTTCACCAAAGTGATGCGCACATCCAGTTTGCGGGTATTGCGAGCCAGCCGGATGGCGGCCAGCATGCCGGTGTAGCCGGCACCGAGGACGACGATTTCTCGGGGGGTGGTGTCGGTGTTCATCGCTTGCTCCCTGGGCTCGTTCTGCGTGGTCGGCTATGGGACAAGACAACCCGTCCGAACGTGACAACTCGTTGTTGTGACCTACGTCACCATGATCCAGCTGGGCGGCAAGGGAGTCGAAACTTCGGGCGGTCGGGAGCTCCGTCCTGCGACACCGGCAGCGCCCGCAACCGGAACCGGCACCCCGCCATCGCTGCTAGGTGCGGGCGGCGGCGTAGCGGCTAGAGCCATGTCGGTTGGTGCTGTGAGGTTGAGGTGTTCGAGAACGCGCGGTCGGGCACCCGACGTGGCGTCGAGTACCCGAACCACTTGGACAGCTTTGCTTTCCCTACCTGTGCCGTCCGTGCAGGAGCGGGACCAGCTTGCGGAGCAGCTTCATGGTGGATTTGGTGCGGGAATAGCTGAGCAACGCCATACCGGGGATGGCGAAGCGCTGCAGCGCGATCGAGTGCGGGCGGACGAATTCGCGCAGGCCGGGCTCGCCGTGGATACGGCCGATGCCGGAGTCGCCGACTCCGCCGAAGGGCAGGCCAGGGATGGCGGCGAAGGCGAGCACCGAATTCACCGAGGTGGCGCCGACGCGCAGCCTGCGTGCGATGTCCAGGCCGTTCTCCTTCGAGTACACCGCGGCGGCCAGGCCGTATTTGGAGTTGTTGGCCAGCTCGACCGCCTCGTCCACGCTGTCCACGGTGCGGATGGTGACGGTGGGGCCGAAGGTCTCCTCGCACACGGCCTCAGAGCTCTCGTCCACATCCACGAGCACGACCGGCTCGATGAATGGGGCCTTGACCGACTCCGTCCCGCCGAGCACCGCGGTGCCGCCGTTCTTCAGCGCGTCCTCGATGTGGCGGCGCACGATATCTACCTGGCTCGGCATGGTCATCGGACCGTAGGCGGCTTTGTCGTCGGAGCCGGGCTTGATGTCGGTCAGGATGCGCTTGACCTCGGCGACGAACTCCTCGCGCACCGAGCGGTCTACGTACACCCGCTCCACACCCGCGCAGGTCTGGCCGCTGTTGGCGGTAGCGCCCCAGGCAACAGCGTCGGCGGCGGCCTTGATGTCGGCGTCGGCCGCGACGATCACCGCGTCCTTGCCGCCGCATTCCAGCAGGATGGGGGTGAGGTTCTCCGCCGCGGCGGCCATGATCCGCTTACCGGTGGCCGTGGAGCCGGTGAAGGCGATCTTGTCGACGCCCGAGCGGACCAGCGCCGCGCCGGTGGCGCCGTAACCGTTGATCGTGACGAACACCCCCTCGGGCAGTTCGGGGTTCGCCTCGGCGAACGCGTCGGCGAGGAAATTGCCGATGCTCGTCGAGAATTCACTCGGCTTGAACACCACGGTGTTGCCCGCGGCCAAGGCGTACGCGATGGAGCCGTTCGGGGTGTAGACCGGGTAGTTCCACGGACCGATCACGCCGATTACGCCGAGTGGGCGCTGCTCGAGCCGGGCGGCGAAGTTCGACATCAGCGCGCCGGGGTAGATCTTTTTGGGGGAGAGAACCTTCTTGGCGTGCTTGGCCGCCCATGAGATGTGCTCGAGTGCGAGCATCAGCTCCAGAAAGGCGTCGTCGAGCGGCTTGCCGTTCTCGGCGTGAATCAGCTCGCAGAACTTCTCCGAGTTCTGCGCCAACCTGCTCGACCAGCGCAGCAGGTAGCCACGCCGCTCGTCGAAACTCAGCGCGCCCCAGGTGGCTGCCGCCGCTCGGGCCTTCGCGACCGCCGCGGCCACCGCGGCGTCGTCGGCGATGACGTGCGTGCCGATCACCTCGCCGGTCGCCGGATCGACCGACGTGAGTGCCGTATCGTGATCGGCCGGTTCGGTGTCGGTGGATGTCACAGTGGGTCTCCTCTTGCCGTCTGCGGTGGCTGGGTTGGTGCGTACGCCCGAATGAAGGGGCGTAGTGACCAACTCTGTGAGAGAATGTTATGTCAAAACTCTCAACTAATCATCAACTACTGATCGATTGTCCCCGAGACTGTCGGCGGCGGGTGGGAGTATCGGGATATGTGCGGACGATATGCGACCACCACCGACCCCGGCAGGCTCGCGGTCGAGCTGGATGCGATCGACGAGACCGAGACCAACGGCGCTCCAGCCGCGTTCACCAACTACAACGTCGCCCCGACCACCCAGGTCCTGACCATCGTCGAGCGGCACCAACAAGGGCGCGAGGACGACAGTCCGACGCTGCGTATCCGGCGCATGCGCTGGGGACTGATCCCGGTGTGGACCAAGGCCGCTGAGCGCGGCGTCCCGGTGAAGGGGAAGCCGCTGTTCAACGCCCGCGCCGACAAGGCCGCCACCACGCCGGCCTTCCGAGATGCGGTGAAGTATCGGCGCTGCCTGGTGCCGATGGACGGCTGGTACGAGTGGGTGGTCGCCCCGAACGCCGAGCCGGGCGCGAAGGGCAAGGTCGCCAAGCATCCGTACTACATGGCGAATGCCGACGGATCCCGCCTCTACATGGCGGGCCTGTGGTCGGTGTGGCGCGATCGTTCCCAGCCGGAGAGCGAACCGCTGCTGTCGTGCACCATCCTGACCACCGACGCGATCGGCGACCTGACCCGCATCCACGACCGGATGCCGCTGCCCATGCCGAAGGAGCATTGGGACGCCTGGCTGGATCCGGATCATCCTGCGCCGGCCGGCCTGCTGGACACCCCGAGCGAAGAGGTGGTCGCGGGGATCGTGCCGCGGCCGGTACCCGCGCTGGTCAACAGCGTGCGCAACAATGGGCCGGAACTGCTTGCCCGAGTGCAGGATCAGGCCGAGGGCGGGCAGATCAGCCTGCTCTGATCCACCGGACCGGGAAGACACGAAACCGGGCAGCCGAACTGCCCGGTTCGTCGAGACCAGCCGATCAGAGCGAGCACTTCACGCTCGGGGTCATGATATTCAGCCCGCACTTGATAACCCCGGCGAAAAGATCGATGATCTTGCTGGTCACACTCCCGCCGAGCTTCTCGGCTTTCTCGGACTTCTCGTCCTTCTTCAGCTTCCCCCCACCGGAGGGGGCGTCATCGGTGCCTAGACCATCGAAGGGGTAGTCGCTGACCTGCGTGACCGACGCGGTGTTCGGCGCGGCGGTGGACTCCGAGGCAAAGAACGTTACCGAACCGAGAGCCAAGACGAAAGCTCCGAACAACGCGACGATCATGGTGCGCAAATGCTGCGCGGACATTCGCATCACATCCTCGAGTCGAATGAACCTGGCCCATTCAGTAACGCACAGATCACAGCGAATCGGGCCGAATTACACCGACGCCACCGGCGCTGTCACCGCTGAAGTCAGCCGGACCAGATCGGCGGGCGCCAGCTCGATCTCCAGTCCACGCCGCCCCGCGCTGCACAGCACCCGGTTCCAGGACAACGCGGACGCGTCGACCACGGTGGGCAGCGGCTTGCGCTGGCCCAGCGGGGAAATGCCGCCGAGCACGTACCCGGTCGTCTTCTCCGCCCGCGTCTTGTCGGCCATGCTCGCCTTAGATGCCCCGAGCGCCGCGGCGGCGGCCTTGAGCGACAACGTGTTCGGCACCGGAAGCACGGCCACCGCGAGCGAGCCGGTGGTCAGCTCGATGACCAGGGTCTTGAAGATCTGCTCGGCCGCGAGCCCGAGCTCGGCGGTCAGCGCGTCGACCGCCTCGGTGCCGTAGGAGTCGGCACGCGGGTCGTGCTTGTAGGTGTGCACACGGTGGGCCACCCCCGCCTGGGCCAGGGTACGGATCGCCGGGGTCGAGGCTCCTGCCATGGCCGAAACTCTAGCGGCGCGACCAGCGGGGGCGGCAACGGCTCTTGGTGCAGGACAGTGGCTACGGGAACACAGCGCGGGCCGCGCATGTTGTAGGCGATACATAGCGCTCGGAGGGATTTCAGCCCTCTGTCGCACGTGACAAGGCCCTGTAAAGACGTGAAGGAGATGTCGGTGCCACTGCTGCTCGACGACCGTCCGGGATGGACCGAGGCGTTACCGACACGAGCCGGATTCTCGCTCGACATGCCGTTGCCGGTAGATTTGGCAAGTACGGCGATCGAAGGGACAGGTGTGACGAGCGACGATGACGTGGTGGCCGACGATGTCGCCGCGGTCGACGATGCCGAGCTGGCTCAGCGCTTCGAGCGGGACGCGCTCCCGCTGCTCGACCAGCTCTACGGCGCCGCGCTGCGCATGACCAGAAATCCGGCCGACGCCGAAGACTTGGTGCAGGAGACCTACGTCAAGGCGTTTCAGGGATTCAAGTCCTTCAGGGAAGGCACCAACCTCCGTGCCTGGCTGTATCGAATCCTGACCAACACCTACATCAACTCCTACCGCAAGAAACAGCGTCAGCCCGCGCAGTACCCGACCGACGAGATCACCGACTGGCAGCTGGCCGCGACCGCCGAGCACACCTCGCAGGGGCTGCGCTCGGCCGAGGTCGAGGCGCTGGACGCGCTACCGGACGACGACATCAAGGCGGCACTGCAGGAACTGCCAGAAGAATTCCGGATGGCGGTGTACTACGCCGACGTCGAAGGCTTCCCGTACAAGGAAATCGCCGACATCATGGGCACTCCCATCGGTACGGTGATGTCCCGGCTGCACCGCGGCCGCAAGCAACTCAAGGGTTTGCTCGCCGATGTGGCGCGCGAGCGCGGATTCAACCGTTCGGGGGAACGCCAGGAGGTCAAGCAGTGAGCGAGCGTAGCGAGCGAGCCGCAAACGCAGCTACCGCGGTAGTCACGACGGAACCGAGCGCCGACGAGGTGGAGTCGTGAGTAACGAACGGGACCCCGACATGGAGCTCGACTGCACGGCGGTACTCGCCGACGTGTGGTTGATGCTGGACGGCGAATGCGACGACGCCACCAGAGCCCGGTTGCGGCACCACATGGACCATTGCGGCCCTTGTATCGAGGCCTACGGCATCGAGGAGAAGATCAAGGGTCTGCTCAGCCGAAAGTGCGGCGGCGACCGCGCGCCGGATTCCCTACGCGAGCGACTGACCATCGAGATCCGTAAATCGACCACGTTCATCGAGAGCACTGTCGAGACGTCGGAGTAGTCGAGCCGGACATGCCGAGCGGCACGCCTTCCCCGCGGGAAGTGCGTGCCGCTTCATGCTTTTCGGCTGAGCGTTTCGCTCAGGCGTTCGGCCGCTTGCCGTGGTTGGCAGCGTTGCCCTTCCTGCTGCGCTTCTTACGTCCGCGCTTACCCATGAGTAGTCTCCCTTCTGGTTGAAGCACATTGTTTCATGTGTGGTTGGCTGTAGCTTCAGCGGATGCAGGCCAACGAGTGAATGGGGTGTCATGGCTGAGGAAGTACTCGCCGAGCTGGTGTCGGTCGTCTACCAGGTGGTCGTCGAGGAAGGCGCCAGCGTGCAGGAGGGCGACACCCTGGTGATCCTCGAGTCGATGAAGATGGAGATCCCGGTGGTCGCGGAGTCCAGCGGCACCGTGACCTCGATTGGCGTCAAGGAGGGCGACGCGATCAAGGCGGGCCACCTGATCGCTGTCATCTCCTGACCTAGCGCGGCGGTAGACCTTCATGGCGACTCTGAGCGAGCTCCTGGCCGAGCACACCGACCTGCCCGGCGTCGCCGTCGACCATCTGCAGCGGGTCGTGGGCGATTGGCAGCTGCTCGCCGATCTGTCCTTCGCCGACCTGCTGCTCTGGGTCGGAGCGGGCCCGGTATCGGCGGGGGCCGACATCGTGTGCGTCGCCCAGTGCCGACCTACCACGGCGCCCACCGTGCACCAGGAGGACATGGTCGGCACGTTGGCGCTGAAAGCCGATCATCCTCAAGTGTTCGAGGCGTTGGTAACCGGCAAGGTCGTGCGCGCGGACAGTGATGTCGAGACCTCCGGCGTCTACCATCCGCGCCCGGTGCACGCCGTGCGCGAGGCCATTCCCGTGCGCTGCGGCGACGACGTGATCGCGGTGCTCAGCCGGGACACCGACCTGCAACGTTCCCGGGTGCGCAGCACGCTGGAGATCGCCTACGTTGCCTGCGCGGACGACCTGTGCCAGATGATTGCCGACGGCACCTTTCCCACCACCGAGGACCGCGCGGCCACCCATTCCAGCCCGCGCGCCGGGGATGGTTTCATTCGGCTCGATACCGAGGGCATCGTCGTTTACGCCAGCCCGAATGCGTTGTCGGCATACCACCGGATGGGTTTGCAGGCCGATCTCGCGGGACAGGATCTCGCCGTCACCACCCGCTCGTTGATCACCGACCCGTTCGACGCGCAAGAGGTGGTCGGCGACATCCAGGCTGCCCTGGCCGGGCGGACCGGACGGCGCATGGAGGTCGAGGCGCGTGGCGCGACCGTGCTGCTGCGCACTTTGGTGCTGCGCCCGCACGGTGAACTGGCAGGCGCCGCCGTACTGGTTCGCGACGTCACCGAGGTCAAGCGCCGCGACCGCGCGCTGCTCAGCAAGGACGCCACCATCCGGGAGATCCACCACCGGGTGAAGAACAACCTGCAGACCGTCGCCGCGCTGCTCCGCCTGCAGGCTCGCCGGACCGAGAACGAGGAGGCGCAGGTGGCGCTCACCGAGTCGGTGCGCAGGGTCACCTCGATCGCATCGGTGCACGAGATGCTGTCGATGTCGGTGGACGAAGAGGTGGACCTGGACGAGGTCGTCGACCGGCTGCTGCCGATCATGGCCGACGTCGCCACCGTGCACACCGCCCGGATCAAGGTGCGCCGGGCCGGTTCGCTCGGTGTGTTCTCCGCAGAGCGCGCGACCCCGTTGGTGATGGTGCTGACCGAACTGGTTCAGAACGCCATCGAGCATGCCTTCGACTCTGGGGAGAACGGCACCGTCACCATCCGTTCCGAACGCTCGGCCCGCTGGCTCGACGTGATCATCAGCGACGACGGCCGCGGTCTTCCCTCCGGTTTCAGCCTGGAATCCTCCGACCGCCTGGGCCTCCAGATCGTCCGCACCCTCGTGACCGCCGAACTGGGCGGCTCCATCGGCCTGCACCCCGGCGCCGACATCGGCACCGACGCGGTACTGCGCGTCCCTCTGGGCCGCCGCTCCGCGCGATAATTTGCTGTGTTTGTTTTGCAGCGCCTGCGGCGCTGCGTGTTCGCGGCCCCCTTGTGGCTCGCGAACGGGAATGCTAGGTCTCGCTGCGCTCGGAACCGGGGGTTGGGCCGGTGTGGTTGCGTCGCGCCGTAATCGCAGCATCCGGTGATTGCGACAGCCGCGCATACAACACAGCCACGAATACAACACAGCCCGGCACCTTTGCGGGTGCCGGGCTGAAGATGCGTTACCGAGCCGGGCTGAATGGCCCGGTAATGCGGGTCGTCTGGCTAGACGACAGTGCGGGTGCGGGTGCGCGCGTTCCGGCGTTTGAGTGCCCGGCGCTCGTCCTCGCTCATACCACCCCACACACCGGCATCCTGTCCGGACTTCAGGGCCCAGGATAGGCAGTCGGCGGTGACGGGGCAGCGAGCGCAGACCAGCTTGGCATCGGCAATCTGTGCGAGCGCCGGACCACTGTTACCCACCGGGAAAAACAGCTCGGGGTCCTCATCGCGACAGATGGCCTTGTGGCGCCAGTCCATTCCTCTGCTCCTTTGCTGGGCGCCGCAAAGGGCGCCTATGGTTTCTGGTTCGTTCACTTGTGCGACTCGAATGTTTCCGCACGGTTGCTTGTGAATGCTTTCACGAACACCGTAGATGTCAATAGGCATGCGGTGCACCGTGGGGAAGCTCACGGTCTCAAAGTCCCCCTACGGGGTACCTGCCCGGTCCTTTGTACTCGCTCTACCGGGTTTTTGCAGCACAACCGCGATGTTTTTCGCGGCGTTTCGCACTCAGTCCGGCTGAGGCGCGATCACCCCGAGGACGTTGGGTACCGACGTGAACTCCACCACGTTGCGCTTTCCGATGAAGTCGCCGTCGATTTGCAAACCGATGGGTTCCTCGGTCTCGATTCTTACGGAGGGAACGTCGTCTTCACGAATCAAGTTGCGGGACTTGGGGTTTCCATTGGCAGCAAGAAGTTGACGCGCGAGCAGCAGAGTGGGGAGCACGGCCATCGAGCGGACGGCAAACAGTCCGAGTCCGCTCTCGAACCGGGTGCCCGGATTGGTGTGCACCGGGGTGGTGTTCAGGTAGGTCCACGGTGTGGTGTTCGTAACAAAGGCGTAGTGCACACCGCGCACCGCCAGATGACCCGGTATTTCGATCCGAATTGTCGGTTCCCTGCGTCTGGCTCGGAAGAATTGCCGCACAGTTGTTCGAACATAGCGCGCGGGTGTGACCGGGTGACCGTCGGCGCGGCTTGCGTCGATCGCCTCGCACACGTCGGCGTCCAAGCCGACGCCGGCGCTGAAGCAGAACCAGCGGTCATCGGCCATTCCGAGCCCGATTCTGCGGTCCTTGTCCAGTGTCAGCAGGTCGATGAGCTGGTTGGTCGCGGTGACCGGATCGTGCGAGATCCCCAGCGCTCTGGCGAAGACGTTCGCCGAGCCGCCGGGGATCACGCCGAGGCGGGGCAGCCAGGCCTGGCCGTCGTTCAGTTCGGGTAGCGGCAGGAAACCGTTGACGGTCTCGTTGACGGTGCCATCGCCGCCGTGCACCACGATCAAGTCCATCTCATTGGTAGCGGCCCACTGCGCCAGTTCGGCGGCATGGCCGCGATGCTGGGTGTGTGCGACGGTCAGCTGGGTGCGGCTCTCCAGCGCGTGCGCCAGCAGGTCCCGCGTTGCCGGCGTAGTCGAGGTGGCATTCGGGTTCACGATCAGGAGCGTCCGCACCTTCGCAGCCTAGTTCGCTCCGGACCCGTGCCGGAAAGCGGCGAACGCAACCTGGGGGGCTCGCGCCCCTCGGCCGACGCCACGGCGGTGTCCCGTTCGTCTGGGTCGTAGGCTTGCCGCGTGAGCGAGCGCAGCGAGCGAACCACAAGCACGGCCGAGCCGAGTGCCGACGAGGTGTCCCGATGAACGACAACGCTTCAGCCGGTGTGCCGACGACGGTGCGTTCGGCCGGTGGTGTGGTGACCCTCGAAGGGGTTGCCGCCGTGGTCGTGGCGGTCGTGCTGGTCGTGCGCGGGCTGCTCGGCCACGACCAGAGCGCGACGAGCGGGTACGGAACGGCCGCCTGGTTCGGCATCCTCGGCGGTGCGGTGCTGGCCGCGGGCATCGGACTGCTGCTCGGGAAGCGCTGGGGTCGGGCGATCGCCGTCATCGCCCAGTTGCTGCTGCTTCCGGTCACCTGGTCACTGCTCACCGATTCGCACCAGCCGGCCTACGGCGCGCTGCTCGGGATCGCTGCGGTCACCGCGCTCGTGCTGCTGTTCGCGCCGCCGTCGACCCGCTGGATGGCGCAGGACTACGGGGTCGAGCCGGAGTAGTTCGAGGCAGCCGCTCCGGAAGCGGGATAGCGGCCGGTGCGCAGCGCCGCACGGCAGAGGTGGTCGGCGTGCCTGGTGGTTTCGGGCAGCCGGTAGCGCGGGGTCAGGGCGAGCACCTGCGCACACGCCGTGTCGAGGTCGATGCGGTGGCCGACGGACACAAACACGGGTTTCACGCCGGTCCGGGTGCGCAGCGCGCGTCCGACCACCTCTCCGTCGATGGTGATGTCGGTGGCAGCGCCGCGCTCCCGGCCGGGCTCGGCGTACTCGCCCCATACGGTCTTCGCGACGCCGATCGTCGGCACTCCGGTGAGCAGTCCGAGGTGGCAGGCCAAGCCGAAACGGCGCGGGTGCGCCAGCCCCTGTCCGTCACAGACCAACAGATCAGGTGCGGAATCGAGCTTTTCGAGGGCGGCGAGGGTGGTCGGGATCTCGCGGAAGGCGAGTAGGCCGGGCACGTAGGGGAAGGTGGCGACGCCGTGCGCCACGGTAGAGGTGACGGGCCTCAGAGTGGTGGCGTCCAGGACGACTACCGCGGCGACGGCGCCGGTGTCGTCATAGGCGGAGTCGAGCCCGGCTACCGTGTGGAACCGCATGCCCGGCGCGGTGCGCTGATCGACCCGCGGCCGTAGGTCGTCCTGGATCACCATGGCTTCCTCGGCCGTCGTCGGCCAGGAAAGGTGGTCGACGTGCGCGAGCCACGACATGGCCGGTGCCGTTTTACCGCGCCTCGGCGGCCAGCGTGCCGAGGGCGGCGCCCGCGAGCCGGTAGCCGACCCACTCGTCCTGCACCACGGCGCCGATCGACTCGTAGAAGTCGATCGAGGGCTGGTTCCAGGTCAGCACCGACCAGGCGACGCGACTGTAGCCGTTGTCCACGGCCTCCTTCGCCAGTGCCGCCAGCAGCGCCTTACCGTAGCCCTTGCCTCGGGTCTCCGGCTTGACATACAGGTCCTCCAGGTAGATGCCGTGCACCCCGTCCCAGGTGGAGAAGTTGAGGAACCAGATGGCGCAGCCGACCGGGCCGGTGTCGTCCGCGACCACGTGCGCGAAGACTTTCGGTTCCGGCCCGAACAGCGCGGTGTCCAGCTGCTCGGCGGTGACCGTGCACTCGTGCTGAGCCTTCTCGTATTCGGCCAAGTCGTGGACGAGGCCCACGAGCGAGGGCACGTCGGAGGGGACGGCGCGTCGCAGGACGGCCGCGCCGAGGTCGGCGGCGGGGTCGGTGGCGGCGGGGCCGGATCGGGTCACAGTGATGCTCCGTGGGATAGCAGGTTGTGCGCATGGATGGTTCGCGCGTCGTGTTCGTAGCCGAGCACGGTCAGCGCGCCGGTCGACATGGCGAAGCGGCGGCCCTCCAGGATGTCGAATTCGGCCCACCGGGCGATCAACGCCCGGGAGAAGTGGCCGTGCCCCACGAGCACGATATCCCGATCCGGCAGCACCGGTGCCACGGAGGCGAGCATCCGGCCCGTGCGGGCACGCACCTCGTCGGCGGTCTCGCCATCGGGGACTGCTCCTGTCCAGATGGTCCAGTCGGGTACGGACTCGCGGATCTGCGGGGTGGTCAATCCCTCATAGGCGCCGTAGTCCCATTCGGCCAGGTCGGCGTCGACCACGATGTCGGTGAATCCGGCCAGCGTCGCGGTGTGCACCGCGCGTTGCCACGGGCTGGTGAGTACCAGCGGGGCCCGCAGGGCCAGCGCGGTCAGCAGGGTGCCCGCTGCCCTGGCCTGCTCCTCACCGCGTTCGGTGAGCGGCAGATCGGTTCGGCCGGTGTGCCGCCCCTGAGTGGACCAGCTGGTCTCGCCGTGCCGGAGCAGCACAACGCGGGCGTCGTCTAGTGCGGACATGAATCCATCATGGGCTACGTCACACCGCTCGAGTCGGCTCGCCCGACGCGCTGCCTTCAGACCCGTATCGCGGCCCGGTTGTCAGCCGCATTCGGCCGGTGTCAACACCACCAGAGGCAGCGCCCGCGACACCTTGGCCTGGCAGTCGGCGAGGAGCGGGTTGTTTTCGAGCGCCCAGCGTGCGAACTCTTCGTACTCGTCCCCCTCGAGGGCTCGTGCGGTGGCAGCGAATCTGTCCGTGCCGATATCGATCGTGACCTTCGGATCGGCTTTGACGTTGTAGTACCAAGCTGGATATTTGTCCTCTATGAACGAGCTGACGTACATGACGTCGCCGCGCCGCAACAGGCCGAGCGGCACGACGTGCTGCGCGGGTCGGCCGCTGTGTACAGCATTGTCAGCAGCCCTTAGTAGGGTCATCCCATGAGTTCTTCTCTGAGCGTCTACCTGCTCGACGTTGCTGCTACGCGCGCTTTGGTCGGATCCCGCGATGACCAATTGCTCGAGGTGATCCGCGACAAGTTCGGCGACGACCTGGCCCGCGACGACGACTACTTCAGCCACGAGATCGAGCAAGGCGCCCCCACGGCATACGAGGCACTGCGCGCGGTCATCCACAGCGGGCCCTTCAGCGAGAACGAGGATCACGCCTTCCAGTACGGCTACGCCTACCAGCGACTGTGCTCACTCACCGGCTCGTTCCTCGACAACGACTGTTTCACACCACACCGGGGTGACTGGCTGTCGGTGGTCGACCAGGGCCTGCGGGACCTGGGCATCACCGCTGTATCAGTGGAATCCTTCAGCCGCAACAGCGATCTGCCCGGTCTCCTTCCGAACCCCTACACACCGGGCTGTGGCGAATGGACGCCCGAGCACATCGCACAGGCGTTGGAGCAGTTCGAGGCCACCAAACAGGCGGTCGATGAGTCGGGACACGCGCCACCGCTGGAGCCCGAAGTCGTGGAGGCCGTCATGCAGTGTCTCAGCTGGGTGCGGCACGCGGGGGCACGATCAGGTTTCGGTGTTATCGGCTTCCGCTCCTGAGGTCTGGGACGAGGCGAACGGATGCCTACCCGGCAAGACACCGACCACCGAGAATCCGCTCGTGACGCTCTCTTCGCATCGCCGGAAACATGTACCGGCACCACCAGCTCGGTCCACACGCAGGCATGCGACCACACAGGTTCAACGCTCAACCCCACCCCCGACATCCAAGCGTATCCATCCACAGGCTGCCCGCTGAACGCGAAGATCAGTGACAACTAACCTGCCGATCCAGTGACAGAAACGCTGCCTCATCCACCGAAAAACGCCTGCCCAGCAGCGACCATCAGTGACAGATACGGCGCTTTGTCACACTCAGCCGAGGGCGTAGAGGGTGTCGCCGCGCTTCTCCAGCACGGTGCCACCGAGCACGGCGAGGGAGATCGGGGAGTTGTCGTATCCGGGGCGGTCGAGGGGTATGCGGGTCAGTTCGGCGCCGGAGCTGGGGTCGAGGATTGCGATGCCGCCGGCGACCGGCACGAGCAAGCGGCCCGCCATGGCGGCGGGGCTGCCGAGGGCCCGGGGGGCGGTCCACAGCGGGTCGAATGTGCTGCCGTTCAAGGCGATCACGCTGTTGCCGGTGAACACCAGGTATGCCGAGCCGATCCGCGTCGTCGTGCTCGTTTCGCTCAGCGGCGCCGAAAGATCATGCAGCACAATCGGATTACCGTTCCCGTCGTACACCGCAAGGCGCGGCGGCAGCTTTTCCGTGCCCGCGGACGCGCCCGGGAGGTACAGCACGATTCGGCTGTCGGACACCGCGATCACCCGCGCGTCGGGAGACTCGGCGCCGAGACCGGTCAAGACGTGCGAACCGTACTCTTCAGGCACCGTGTTGTCCTTCGGCGCCGGGTTGAGCACGGTCAGCCGGTTGGCGGGGTCGGTCGGGCAGCGTTCCAGGACACCCAACCGGGAGGGGCTGGAACTCGCCGACAGCAGCGCGCAGCCTTTGCGCGGTTGGGTTTTCACGTTCACCGGCGCGTCGACGAAGCCGTACTCGAGGGTGCGCACCAGATCCGAGCGCCACACCTCCAACCGCTCCGGGCCCTGAGCGACCACATACGTGCCGTCGACCGACAGGCGCACATTCGGGTCCATGTAGCTGCTGCGCGCGGTTCGCCGGGCGCCGCTGTCTCCGGCGAGCAAGGTGGACTGACTGCAGCCACGGTGGTCGCGGTACACCGCGACCACCGTGCCGAACTGGCCCTCGATCCCACACAGCGGCATGTCGCGCTGGTACTTCCACAGCTGGCTGCCCGTGCGCGGATCGCGGCCGGTGACGGTGCCGTCGGCACCGGTCACCGCGACGCCGCCGGACACGAGCGCCCGCGCACTCGCGTTGTCCGGCGCACGCCACAGTTCGCGCAGCGAGGTCGGCAACTGATCGGCCGCGACCGGCGTCGGCACGGTGGTGGCCGCGGTCACCGATTCGGTGCCGGGCGAGTCACCGTGCGCCCACACCACGATCCCCGCGACCACCACGAGAACCGCGATCGTCAGTGCGGAGATGATGTCGGCGCGCGTCCGCCGCTCAGGTGCGAGCACGAGTGCGAGACTAGCGGATCAGACCGACGCGGCTGCCGTGGTCTCGGCCGTGCTCGTGTCGCCCTCGGTCGTCTCGCCCTCGGCGGCCTTGCGCCGCCTGCGCCTGCGGCGTGCGGGTTTGTCGGACGACTCGGCGTCGCCCTCGCCGCTGTCAGGCGGGGTGTCGGCCTCGGTGCCCTCCGCCGCATTGTCCGAGGAGCCGTTGTCCGTGGCGCCTTCGGCGGGCTTGCGCCGCCTGCGCCTGCGGCGTGCGGGTTTGTCGGACGACTCGGCGTCGGGGGACGTTTCCGCCACCGGTCCGGCTTCGTCGCCGGTGGTCGCGTCGCCGGTGCCGTTCGGTTCGGCGCCGTCGATCGGCTGACCGGCGCGGGTGCGCCTACGGTTGCGCTTGCGCGGTGCACGGTCGGGGCGCTCCACCACGACCCCGTCCGGTTCGCGTTCCGGCTTGGGCTTGCGGATCATGCCGCTCACACCCTCCGGAATACCGAGGTCCGAGTACAGGTGCGGCGAGCTCGAATACGTCTCGACCGGATCGGGGATACCGAGGCCGAGTGCGGTGTTGATCGCGGACCAGCGGTTCAGCTCGTCCCAGTCGATCAGCGTCACCGCGACGCCGGTGCGGCCGGCCCGGCCGGTGCGGCCGATCCGGTGCACGTAGGTCTTCTCGTCCTCCGGGCACTGGTAGTTGACGACGTGCGTGACGTCGTCGATGTCGATGCCTCGGGCGGCGACGTCGGTCGCGACCAGCACGTCGATGGCGCCCTTGCGGAATTTGGTCAGCGCCTTCTCACGGGCGATCTGACCGAGATCGCCGTGCACCGCGCCGACCGCGAAACCGCGCTCGGCCAGCTCGTCCGCCACCTTCTGCGCGGTGCGTTTGGTGCGCGTGAAGACCATCGTGGCGCCCCGGCTCTCGGCTTGCAGTATGCGGGCGACCAACTCGCTCTTGTCCAGCGCGTGTGCGCGGTAGACGAACTGCGCGGTGCGGTCGTGCACGGCGGAGTCGTGCGGCTCTTCGGCCCGGATGTGCGTCGGGCGAGTCAGGAAGGTGCGCGCCAGCGTGATGATCGGGCCGGGCATGGTCGCCGAGAAGAGCATGGTCTGGCGCTTGTCCGGGACCATGCCGAGAATGCGCTCGATGTCGGGAAGGAACCCGAGGTCGAGCATCTCGTCGGCCTCGTCGAGCACGAGCACGCCGATCTTGCCGAGGATCAGATGTTGCTGGTCGGCGAGGTCCAGCAGTCGGCCCGGGGTGCCGACCACCACGTCGACGCCTGAGCGCAGTGCCGCGATCTGCGCTTCGTAGGGTCGGCCGCCGTAGATGGACGCGACGCGCAGCGGGCCCTGGTGATTGCTCAGGTATTTGCCCGCGTTATGCAGGTCCTGCGTGACCTGGACGCAGAGTTCCCTGGTCGGCACGATGATGAGCGCTCGCGGCGTGCCGTCCAGGGGGGTGGTGCCGGATTGAGCGGTCGCGATCCGGTGCAGCAGCGGCACACCGAATCCGAAGGTTTTTCCCATGCCGGTGCGGGCTTGACCGATGAGGTCCTCACCGCCGAGCGCCAGTGGGAGGGTCAGTTCTTGAATGGCGAAAGTACGTTCGATGCCGATCTCGCCGAGCGCGCGGACGATTTCCTCGCGAACTCCTAATTCGGCGAAAGTCGGGGCGGTATGCGTTGCGTCCAGTTCGGCCGTCAACAGGGTGTCCGCCAGTCCGGGTTCCTGATCGACTGTGATCTTGCTCAGGGTTCGTGCCTTCCTCGTAATCGCGTCACACGCGCACGAGGTGGGGCGGGCCGGGCGGCCCGCGACAACCACGTCTCCGCCTGCGATACTCACCCGGCCACGCTCTGGATGTCGGCGCCGGCCATAAAACGGCGGCTACCTGGAAAGACATCGGCGCGGCGCACTGGTGACGCGGATCTGGTGCGCGCACATTTTCCTGTCCAACAAAAACCTCGCACTCGAAACCGGTCGGCGGTCGTAGCGGCGTACCCACGATGTGCGGGCGCGGCGTCCGGCAACTCTGTCGAGCGAAACTTTCCGTTGTCCGCAGTGATTGTAGCGTGATATTGTGCGCGATTCGAATTGCCGCCACGGCGCGCTGTCCGATTTTTCGAAAACCGAAGTGCGCTTTCGTCGCGTCAGCCGTCGACGTACGCTGCGCCACATGGCAATTCATCCGGCGCGGCAAATTTGGCCGACCATCGAACCGCTACCCGGTGTCGGCTATTTCGGTGCCGGTGTCAGGGAGGTGGGCGTCGGGCGCCGCGCAGTCACCTCGGCATCCTGGCCGGACCGACCGCCCGCGACACGACATGGAGTTACCTCGAGAAGTTGCTGACAGAGGCCGCATGGTCCGCGCGGAGTATTAGGGTGGGGCGTATGGGAGCACAGTCACCTGCCGCGCTAGGTGTTACGTCGACCGACCCAGCAAACCTCTCCATCCCCGCGAGCCATCCCGGAGTGACCGATCTGTTCGCGGTCCTCGCCTACGGTGAGATCTCCGCGTTCTATCGGCTGGCCGAGGAGGCCAAGTTGTCGCCGACGCTGCGGGGCAAGGTGGCGGCGGCGACGATGGCCGCCGCTGAGATGGAGCACTTCAAGACACTCCAGGCCGCGCTCGCCGAGCGCGGCGCCGACATCTTCGACGCCATGGCGCCGTTCGTGCGGGCGCTGGACGATTATCATGCCTCCACCGATCCCTCGACCTGGCTCGAGTCGATGGTGAAGTTCTACGTCGGCGACGGCATCGCCGCCGACTTCTACACCGAGATCGCGGGCGCGCTCACTCCCGATGTCGCCGCGGTGGTCCGTGATGTGCTCGCCGAGACAAGACATTCGGAGTTCGTAGTCGAAGAGGTGCGTAACGCGGTCGTCCACAATCGCTCCGAGCGTGACCGTCTCACCTTGTGGGGCAGACGCCTGCTCGGTGAGGCGATCACCCAGGCCCAGTACGTGATGGCCCAGCGCGACGAACTCACCGATCTGGTCCTCATCGCCACCGGCGACCTCAACGGCATCGCCGAGCTCTTCGAGCGGATGCAGGCCAGTCACGCCGAACGAATGGCAGTGCTCGGCATCTGATTCGCTGCGCATTCTGCTGCTGCCGGTGGATCTACGCAATGGTCTGGTCGGCGGGTCCGTTCCCTGTGGCGCGCAGGCGCCTACTCGTTTACCGCGCGGTTGGGGACCAGCCGCAGCCCGGGCGCGTGTGTGCTGGCGCGGTCGGCGAGCCAGACGATGAGGTTCTGGTCGCGGTCGGCCTCCAAAGTCTCGAACGGCACGTCGACCGGCCCATGGACGGGATGGTCGAGGTGCAGCGTGCGGGAGATGTGGGCGCCGACCCGGTGCGGCTTCCAGCGCTGCGCGAAGTCTGGGTGGCGGCGCAGCGCATCGATCGTCTCCAGCAGTGAATCGTCGCCCGGCCAGCGGAGTTTCGCACGGGAGAGCGTGGCGGAGAAGATGTCGGCGGCCTCATCCCAGTTGCGGAAGACGCGCCGCGCCGCCGGATGCAGGAAGGTGTACCAGGCCAGGTTGGGCTGTTCGTCATGGTCCAGCAGGCCGAGCGGGGCCACGAAGTCGACCCATGCCTGATTCCAGCCGAGCACGTTCAGCCGACGACCGACCACGAACGCGGGCGTGGGATGCAGGGCACGCAGGATGGTCTCGATCGTCTCCGCTACCTGCTCCTGAGCGGATTCGCTTCCAGGGCAGCGTGATTCATTGCCCGAGGCCAGGGCGAGCATGCTGAAGTGGTGGCGGTCGCCGCCGCGCAGCAGCAGCGCGTCGGCCAACGCGTCGATGACCGCGACCGACGGGTTGGTGTCGCGACCCTGCTCCAGCCGGGCCAGATAGTCGGCGCTGACTCCCGCGCGGACAGCGACCTCTTCGCGGCGCAGGCCGGGTGTCCTGCGCCGTCCGCCCTCGGGCAACCCGACATCCGACGGCCGCAGTTCGGCGCGCCGGGCGATGAGGAATTCCGCGAATCCGTTCCTAGCCATGTGCCCCATCGTGCCTTTTCCTGGGATTGTTAGCCGCGCCCTGGCAGGTCCAGGATAACGGCGGTCTGGTTAACGGACCGCGGTCCGGCAATCGTCGGGAGTATGACAACCTCCTCGGAAGCCCGCACGCCCACCCAGACACTGAAAGCCGGTTCGTGGGCGCTGGACACCGCGCACTCCTCGGTCGCCTTCACCATCCGTCACCTCGGCATCTCCAAGGTGCGGGGTGGATTCACCCGGTTCGAGACCGAATTCGTGGTCGACGAGTCCGGCGCCGCCACCATCGGCGCGACCATCGAACTCGACTCGTTCGACACCGGGAACCCGGATCGGGACGCGCATATTCGCACCGCCGACTTCCTCGATGTCGCCAACCGTCCCACGCTCACCTTCCGCGCCGCCCGACCGGTGGCCGTCGCGGAGACCTTCCAGGTCGAGGGCGAGGCAACGCTCGGCGCGATCACCAAGCCGGTCACTCTCGAGGTCGAGTGGGGCGGGGTGCAGGACTTCGGGCCGACCGGCGACCGGCACGCGGGTTTTTCCGCGACCGGCACCATCAAGCGCACCGATTTCGGTGTCGGCGGCCCGATGCCCGGCATGCTCAGCGACACCGTGAAGATCGAGCTCGATATTCAGCTCATCGAGCCGAAGTAAGTTCCGCGGAGACCTGCCGGGACGATGTTCGCGAAAGGCGAACACCGTCCCGCCCGACCGGACGAAATGATCTTCGAACACCCGGCGTTACGACTGATTTCGCAGGTACATGGGTAACTCGTCGGGTACACCCAGAACTGGAGCGGCCCACATGCAGGACCTGAACGCGTCGTCGTCGGCACTCACCGGTACGGCCTGAATACCAGGAGAGGCGGGGGCGCACTAGCCTGGGATCGACAACACAGGACTCTTAGTTCGGAGGTTGGCCGTGGAGGTCAAGATCGGTATTTCGGATAGCCCGCGTGAGCTGGTGATCAACAGCGCGCAGACCCCGGAAGAGGTCGAGGCGGTGGTGTCCGGTGCGCTGAGCGGTGAAGGCGGCGTCGTGTCGCTCACCGACGAGAAGGGCCGGAAGTTCCTGATCCAGGCCTCGAAGGTCGCCTACGTCGAGATCGGTACCGCTACCGGCGGCCGCGTCGGTTTCGCCGCCGTCTGAGACCGGTCTCCGGCCCATACGTGTGGAGCCCCTGTTCCCGATCGGTGGGGAACAGGGGCTCCTTCGTCGCTGCGCTCGCTCAGCCGATCGGGTGCAGCGGCACGTGCTTGAGGCCGCCCCAGGCGAGCGAGACGGTGGTGTCGACCGCCTCCTCCTTCGGGATCGGCCGATCGGCCTCCAGCCAGTAGCGCGCCGTGAACTGGCTCGCGCCGACCAGACCGACGGCCAGGATGCGCGCACGGTACGGGTCCAGACCGGAGTCGTGCGCCACCAGGTCGAACACCGCGTCCACGCAGGCCTCGGTGGCCTGCTCGACCCGGCGCTGCACCTGCGGCTCGCTGGTCAGGTCGGACTCGAAGACCAGCCGGAAACCCTGCATCTCGTTGTCCACGAAGTCGAAGTAGGCCTGCACCGCCGCGCGCACGCGCTGGCGGTTGTCGGTGGTCGACCGCAGCGCCTGCCGCACGCTGGACACCAGCATGTCCACATAGTTCTGCAGCACCGCGAGGTACAGCTCCAGCTTGCTGCTGAAATGCTGGTACAGCACCGGTTTGCTCACGCCCGCGCACTGCGAGATCTCGTCCATGCCCGCGGCGTGGTAGCCGCGCTGCACGAAGACTTCGCTTGCCGCCGCTAGCAGTTGTAGACGTCGCTCGTCGCGCGGAAGCCGGGTACCGCGTTTGGCGGGTGCCGCTGCCCCGGACGACGATCGGCGGGACGTCATCCGGTCCACGAGGTCAGTCATGTCGGCTCTCCCAGTCGATTCCCCGGCAAAAGGGATGTGCACCGGGTTATCCCATGAACGATACCCGGTAGTTGCCCGCCCGCAGCTCGGGGTCGGGCAACTCGTGCCACCCGGTGAGAATTGTCGCATCGAGGCGGCTGGCGCACTTCCCCGTCCGTGGGGACTCGTCCGCTGTGAGACTCTGGTCTCTGTGTCCGACCGACCGGAAAGACCGTCCGGCGGGAGGCGCGGAGCCCGCCGCCCCGCTGGCTCCGGCGCGTCCGGTTCCGTAGTGTCGGGCCCCATGGCGAGAACCGGGCCAGACGCGAAATCGGGTGAAGCGGCTCGACCCGACGCCGCGGCAAGGTCCGGGGCCGATGGCGGATCACCAGGCCGGGGCGGTGGGTCCGGCGACCGGAAGCGCTCGACTCGAACCACCGAACCCCCTGGGCAGCAGGCCGATTCGAACCCACCGCCGCGCGATCGCGACGGCGTCGAGATCTACGATCCGCTCGGCCTGTACAGCACAGACGACCGATCACACCAACCGCTGCGTGCCCGCTGGGATCCCACCGCACCCGACGAGGGTAGAGCGCGGGGTCGCCCCGAGCGGGATGCGAAGAAGCAAAGCGCACTCGGCAGATTCGTCTCCACCTATGGCTGGCGGGCGTACGCCCTCCCGGTGCTTTTCGTGATCACCGTTCTTGTAGTCGCGGACGCGATCCGCAGCACCGACACCGCGGAAGGCGCGGGCGGGGCTCCCGGACTCGGACAGCTCAGCCCGCACACCGCGACCGCGGGCATTATCGGAGCCCCGCCGGGAGACGGACACTTTC
The DNA here is from genome assembly GCF_040639505.1 of Nocardia sp. NPDC023852. Taxonomy (NCBI): domain Bacteria; kingdom Bacillati; phylum Actinomycetota; class Actinomycetes; order Mycobacteriales; family Nocardiaceae; genus Nocardia; species Nocardia sp. NPDC023852. Next base: position 102,931 of record NZ_JBFAAB010000011.1, on the reverse strand, counting down.
CCACCGATCTGCCGACCGGGGCGCTGCCCGAGGGTGGTGCGTTCGCCGTGACCGGCACGGGCAGCTGGCGCGTGGTACCGGGCAGCACCGCCCAGATCGGCACCGGAACGAACGTCTTCCGCTACACCGTCGAGATCGAGGACGGCGTGGACGCCTCCGGTTTCGGCGGCGACGAGTCGTTCGCCAAAATGGTGGACTCCACCCTCGCCAATCCGAAGAGCTGGGCGCACGACCGCAAGTTCGCGTTCCGCCGCGTCGATCAGGGCGCCGCGGACTTCCGCATCTCGCTCACCTCGCGCGAATCCAGCCGCAAGGAATGCGGTTTCGACATTCCGATCGACACGTCGTGCTACAACGCCGACAGCCGCCGCGTGGTGCTCTCCGAGGTCCGCTGGGTCCGTGGGGCGCTGGCCTTCGAAGGCGACATCGGCTCGTATCGGCAGTACCAGATCAACCATGAGGTCGGCCACGCCATCGGCTACCACCACCATCAGCCGTGCGAGACCGACGGCGGATTGGCGCCGGTGATGATGCAGCAGACCTTCGGCACGTACAACAACGACATCGCCACCCTCGACCCCGACGGCGTCGTCCCGATGGATGGCAAGCGCTGCCGCTTCAACCCGTGGCCCTACCCGCGCGGGTAGGTGGTCGAATGAGCCGCGGGCGGTAGCGCTCGCAGAACACCGTCGACCTCTCGCGCCGGGTAGGGCGGCTACCGCTGCAGGGTGGTGATGCGGGACGATGTGCGGGGAAGAACGGTTCGGTCAGCGGTGTTGCACAGGGGAGCAGCCCGTAAAGGGGCCAACTGCCGCTGCGATCGGCCAACGCGATTCGAGGAGTCCTGGACGTGTCATCACCGAAGTCCCTGCCGCCACTTGTCGAGCCGGCCGCGGAGCTGACCAGGGACGAAGTAGCCCGCTACAGCCGTCACCTGATCATCCCGGATCTGGGCGTGGACGGGCAGAAGCGGCTGAAGAACGCCAAGGTGCTGGTGATCGGCGCCGGTGGGCTGGGCTCGCCCGCCCTGCTGTACCTGGCCGCCGCGGGTGTCGGCACCCTGGGCATCGTCGAGTTCGACGAGGTGGACGCCTCCAACCTGCAGCGTCAGATCATCCATGGTGAATCCGACATCGGCCGCGCGAAGGCCGACAGCGCGCGCGATTCCATTCTGGAGATCAACTCCGGCATCGAGGTCCGGCTGCACAAGATCCGCCTGGAGCCGGACAACGCGGTCGAGCTGTTCAGCGAGTACGACCTGATCGTCGACGGCACCGACAACTTCGCCACCCGCTACCTGGTCAACGACGCCGCGGTGCTGGCGGGCAAGCCCTACGTGTGGGGCTCGATCTACCGCTTCGAGGGCCAGGTCTCGGTGTTCTGGGAGGACGCGCCGGACGGCCGCGGCATCAACTATCGCGACCTGTACCCGGAGGCGCCGCCGCCCGGCATGGTGCCGTCCTGCGCCGAGGGCGGCGTGCTCGGCGTGCTGTGCGCGTCGATCGGCTCGGTGATGGTCACCGAGGCGATCAAACTGATCACCGGCATCGGCGAGCCGCTGCTGGGCAGGCTGATGGTGTACGACGCACTGGACATGAACTACCGGACGATCAAGCTCCGCCGCGATCCGGAGCGTCAGCCGATCACCGAGCTGATCGACTACGAGGCGTTCTGCGGCGTGGTGTCCGAGGAAGGCCAGGTGGCCGCCGCCGGGTCTACGATCACCGCGCGTGAGCTCGAGGATCTGATCGACGCGGGCAAGGAGATCGAGCTGATCGACGTGCGCGAGCCGGTCGAGTGGGACATCGTGCACATCGAGGGCGCCAAGCTGATCCCGAAGGACCGCATCCTGTCCGGTGAGGCGCTGTCCGAGTTGCCGCAGAACCGTCCGATCGTGTTGCACTGCAAAACCGGTATCCGCTCCGCCGAGGCGCTGGCCGCCCTCAAGCGCGCGGGTTTCTCCGACGCCACACATCTGCAGGGCGGCATCATCGCCTGGGCCAACCAGGTCGACAAGTCCCTGCCGGTGTACTGAGCAGTGTTCGGCCGCGCATGGCCGCTCGGACGCGAGCCATAAGGGGGCCGCGAACACGGCGCGCCGAAGGCGCGCCAAAACCAACACAGCGTACGGTACGGCCGTGACTTCTGTGGAACCACCCGAGCACGTGCGTGCCACGTTCGGTCTGCGCGAAGTGACCCCGGTTGCGCTGGGTGACTGGGACGGTGGCTGGCGCCTAGGGGACGTGGTGCTCAGTCCGGTCGCGGATCACGCGCGCGCGGCGTGGTCGGCGAAGGTGCGCGAGACGCTGAAGGTGGACGGGCTGCGGGTGGCCCGTCCGGTGCGCGCGACCGATGGCCGCTACGTCGTGTCGGGCTGGCGGGCGGATACCTACCTGGAGGGCACCCCCGAACCGCGCCACGACGAGGTGGTGTTGTTGTCACTGCGACTGCATCAGGCCACGGCGACGCTGGAGCGGCCGCGTTTTCTCGTGCAGCCGCCGGTCGCGCCGTGGGTGGATGTGGATGTGTTCGTCGCCGCGGACCGCGCCGCCTGGGAGGCGGTGCCGCTGCGCAGCCTCCGCGCGGGCGGTGCGCTGCTGTCTACCTCTCCGGACGGCCAACGCAGCATGGAGCTGATCGGTCAGCTCGCCACGCTGCGCAAGCCGGTGCGGGCGCCCGCGCAAGTGGTGCACGGCGACCTGTTCGGTACCGTGCTTTTCGCGGGCTCCCACCTGCCCGGCCTCACCGACATCACGCCGTATTGGCGGCCCGCACCGTGGGCGGCGGGCGTGATCGTGGTCGATGCGCTGGCCTGGGGCGGCGCGGACGAAGGGTTGCTCGAGCGCTGGGCGGATCTGCCGGAGTGGTCGCAGATGTTGTTGCGGGCGGTCATGTTCCGGCTGGCGGTACACGCACTGCACCCGCGCTCGACGCCCGAGGCGTTCCCCGGTCTCGCGCGCACCGCCGACATGGTGCGCCTCATGCTCTGAATTCGGAATATCTGCTGTACGGAATGGTTGTGCGCGCAGCGCGATATCGAATCGCGCGGAGCCCGACGCCGCGCCTGCCACCCGTGATAAGTTTTGCGCAGTATCGCCGCCGTGGGTCTCTGCTGGGCTGGAGGCCAGCGCGGCCCGCGACGAGGGGTGAGGACGGCGGCAGGTGAGAATTCAACCGAGGCAACAGATTCTGGATCTGTGGCGATCCGTGCTGACCCAATCCTGGAACGGCGCCGAGTGGCGCTGGGATGGTCGCGAGCCCGCCAACTCGATCAGTGATTCCGAGCAGTTGCTGTGCTTGCTCTATCCTGCGACCGAGATCGAAAGCCTCGCACTGGATCGTCCGGACAGCATGGCCGACGACGTCAGTTCGGTGCTCTCGCCGTTCGGCGGCCAGACGAAGATCGGCACCGTCGTAGTCACGTTGCTGGAGGAGTACATCCTGCGCAACACCCAACGCTTGGGGCCGGACTTCGAACCGGATAGTGCCGGCGAACCGGACGGCGAGCCCATCTTCGCCGCGGGCAGCTACCTGCGCTCGGCCGACGAGCGGGAACCTACTGCGGCGCAGCGGGGTATCGAGGTCGTCGACTCCTACTCCATGTCGCTGACACTGTGTCTCGCCGGGCTGCGCTTCCTCCGGGTCTACGAGGGCTGGGTGCGCGCGGAGGCCCGCGGCAGCCTCACCGAACGGATCGAGAAGCTCGCCGCCAGGCTCAGCACCCGTCTCACCGCCGCGATGACCGGGCTGGTGCGCAGTTTCGTCGTCACGACCGTCGAGCCCAAATCCGATGCCGGACAAGTGATGCTGGGCATGCTCAATCAGAGCGACCTACCCGAGAAAACGGTCGCCGAGGGCATCACGCGCAGCCTGGAGCGGGTCCGCGCGCGGCTGCGCAATGACATCACGCTCGGCCAGACGCCGGACACCGAGCTCGACGACGAGGATCTGCTGTTCGAATGCGGCTGGAGCTGGGGACTGGTCCGCGAGGCCGCGCCGGTCGGCTTCGTGGACAGCGACATCGCCAGAAAACCCGGTGTCGCCGATCCGCGCCCCTACCTGTATTTCACCGTCATCGCGCTCGACGGCATCAACGACCTGATCTCCCAGCGCACCAGGGAACTGGACTTGCTCGATGAACAGCAGTATCGGCTGGCCGAGGCACTGCGCATCCGCTGGGACCTGACTCAGCGCTACTGGTCGACGGTCGCCCGATTCGGGTCCGGTTCGTGGCCGCTGGAGGATATCCCGTGGCGCACCTCCGACGGCGAGGAATCGGACTACTTCAGTCTCATCGTGTCCGCTGTGCTGATCCAGGACCTGATCGCCCGAACCGCCTCCGACGACGACTTGACCAGAGCCGTATCGATTTTCGATGAACTGGCCAGGCGTGGACGGATCATCCGCAGGACCACGCGTGACGATCCCGCGGTGGAGCTGCACGCGCCCGGCGTGCGATTGTCCTTGCGCGGCAGTGAAACCGTGGACAACGGGCCGCTGTTGCACTGGGAGGTCTCCGACTTCGCCGCGGTGCTGTTGAAGCGAACGTTGCAGGCCGCCCGTCTCTCCGGCGACATCACGGCCCGCGACCGGCTGATGGATCTGGCCAAATCGACAATGGATCATCTGGAAGCGCGAATGATCAGCTCCGGCAAGGCGTCCGGGCTCTGGGACGATCCCGCCGGCGTCTTCGGCAACGGGACGCCGCGGGAGACCGATCCGTCCTGGTACATGACAGAACGCGTGATCGAATGCCTGGTCACCGCGGACCGGACGTTCCGCGAGCCCCCGCTGACCTCCCGCGCGATGGTGGTGCGCGCGGTCGAACTGCTCAACGAGGCCGAGCACTTGCTCAACCAGGAAATGCTCGGCGTCAGTATCGAGGACTTCTCGGAGAATAGGATCACCCTGGACCGGGTGGAAGAGCACCTGGAGCAAGCCAGGCAACTGGTGGTTCGCAGACAGGCGGGCACCGCGTTCGTGCTCGCCGCCGACGCGCTACGTGAACTGCACAAACTGGCCTATGCCCGCATGGACGCGACAAGGAGCACGTAATCGCATGATCGTGTTCGCGACCTCCGACAAGGGCGGCACCGGACGTTCGGTGACCAGCTGCAACCTCGCCTACCGTCTGTGCCTCAGTGGGATGAGCGTGGTCTATCTCGATTTCGACTTCGGTTCGCCGACCGCGGGCGCCTTGTTCGAAATCGGTTCGGTGGAGCGGGGAACTCCCGAGGGGGACGGACTGCACGAGTATCTGCTCGGGAAGAACGGTATTGCCCGGCAGATCGACGTGCGCGCCAAGACCGATCGCAGTGGCCTGCGCAAGATGCGGACCAGGACTGGACGGCTCGTACTGTTTCCTGGTGACGAAGGCGGCGCCGAGTTCGACAGTATCAACGACGAGGTGGTCAAGCGCTGCACGGAACTCCTCGTCGGCCTCGAACAGGAATTCAAGGTCTGTTTCGTGGACCTGAGCGCGGGCCGCTCGCTGGCGATGGAGCTGGTGCTGCGGGCCACAGCGGCGCCGCAGCTGGCCTCGAAGACGGTGCGGTGGCTGGTCTTCCACCGCTGGACCCGCCAGCACATCCTGGCGGCGAGCGGGTTGGTGCACGGTCCGCACGGATTGCTGGAGACCGGCGGTCAGTGGAAACACGACCCGCAGAAGCTGCTCGCCAACATTCGCTACGTGCGCACCGCGGTGCCACAATTGAACGAGATGACCGGTGGTCCCGGTGCGGCCCAGGTCAAGTGGTTGCAAGAACAGAACGGAGCATTGGTCACGCTGGCCGGGAAGAATCGGCTCGGCGCGACATCGCTGCTCGGCAAGACACCGGTGGAGCCTGTGCTGCAATGGCGTGAGCAGATCATTCTCGACGCCGATGTGGCCAACAGCATCGCCAACGAGGAGACCGCCGCCGCCTTCAACCAGCTTGCCGGTCGCCTCGTGCACGCGGCCACCTGGGAATAGATCCGAACTCGCCGCTGCTTCCGAAAGCGCCATCCTAGAAGGGTTTCGATCCCCGTGGACTACGTAGCAGGCTATAGCGAAGCGACCGAGCGTACCCGGATCGCCCAGGTTCCGTTGTCCCACCTGTCCATCGAGGTGGGTCATTTCTACATGAACGATCTCAGCAACGGCGAGGAGCGCATCCGCGCACAGTTCCGCAAGATCGCACCGTTGATCACGGCTTTCACCGCAGCCGCGAAGGCCGAGTTCGGGCCACGGGTGCGGGTGAGCACCTGCTTCCTGATCGATGACTATTTTCGGCACGATACCGACCCGAGCGAGATCCTCGGCCAGTTGCTCGGCGCCGCCGCGCACTGCGGGGTGACCATCGACTATTTGGCACGCGAGGCAGGCTGCTGGGAGACGCCGTCCGGCTCGACCGGTGAGCGCCGCATCCAATTGGCCGAAATGGTCGCCGCGCGTATCGTGGCCGAGCCGCCGGAGGGCTCGACCGGGCGTCGTCCGCCCACCGCGGAGTCCGGCTGGCTGTGCAACGGGCGCCGCGCTTCCGACGACGAGCCGGGCCAGGCCATGCATCGCCTGCCGTACGAGCCGCCTGAGGAGTTCGGCAGGCGCGAGCATTCGATCTTCCTCGACGTGCAGATGTGGACCAAGCAGACCAAGAAGGTGAACGGGCGGGCGGAGGTTCACACCAAATGGTCGTGCCCCTTCCTTGCCTCGATCTGGCAGCTGCTGCGGCTCGGGATGCTGCGCTACGACGGTGAACCCGTCGTGGATCCGCAGCTGTGGCGGCCGGAGGACGGGTGGCCGCAGCATTGGTGGGAGATGCCGGCCGTGGTGAAACTCAACCCGCAGGCCAAACCCTTCGCCGCCTACCGCTCGCTGTCGCTGCTGCCGCAGCGGTACCTGGGTATCGAACACGCGGTGCGGGTAATCCTCGATCACATCGATCTCGAGGAAGAAGTGGTCGATCAGGTCATCGCGCGGGGCACCGACGAGGACGTCCCGATCATGGTGCCGCGCAAGGTGACCGAGCGGATCAGCCACCTGCTGCTGGATGGATCTTGATATGGGCGAAGCATCGGACTTCGGTTCCGACCCGGATCGGCCCTCGCACGGCAGAAGGCTGCGTCGGCGGCCGGCAATGCCCCGGGGCCGCCGGTCGGTCCGGCAGCCACCACTGGCCGGAAGGACCCCGCGCGCAGTCTCCGAAAAGTCCCCGACGCCCGCGGCTGCCGGTACCCGGCCGCTGATCCTGCTCGGTGAGGTTCGCACCTGTCTGGTGCCGGATTCGACGGCGCTGAGCCGCGACATGTTGGAGGAACTGCTCGCACTGATTCCCGGCGAAAAGATGCCGTGGCGCGAGCGGCCGACGACGCTGGCCACGTCGCCGACCATCGCGGTCGGGGTCGATTGCCAGCTGGCCACCCGGCCGCGCGGCGGCGTCCGAGCGGTCGGGACGGTGGCCACCAACGCGGTGGTCGTCGGTGGACGGGTGCTGCAGAGTTCGGCGCACACCACGGTCGTTCCCGCCGAGACACGTCAGCGGCAGACCTGGGCGCACTATCTGACCCGAGTAGGGGTGATGGAGGTGATCTCGCGGGTCACCGACGAGACCGGTGGTGAGCTGGCCGACTGTTTCCTCGCCCCGGGCGAGCAGCCCGACGGCACCTTGGATCTGGCCTCGATCAGTCAGCGGCTGCTCGCCAGGATCCGGATGGACATGGGGCTCGATCAGCATGCGCCGATGCAGACGCGGACGGCGCGCCTGCGCTGGGCCGCGCGAATCGCCGACGTGCCGCAGCCGATCCTGAGGTTCCAGTTGCAGGACGAACTGGTGCGCACCGTGCTGGTGACGGTGCACGACGAGTCGGAACTCGCGGTTGCGCGCCGTTTCTGCGAGGATCTCGCGCTGCACGACTGGCTGCTGACGGTCGCCCGCGCGGTAGTCGAGGAGGCCGACCTCCACCCGCCGTCCAGCACGGAATCGGCCGAAATCATCGCGCCGCTGCTCACGCATCTGGCACACCTCTGGATGCCTGGCGCGCACACGCCCGGGGCGCTGCGCGGCCTATGGGAACAAGTGGAGCGCAACCCTGGCTTCACCCGGGAATGGCAGGCCCAGGTGGGTCAGCTGCGCGACCGGATGTCGGCGGCGACCCTTGCCGCCATGCGCCCCTCCAAGATAAACACACCGGATTGAGCTCAGGTGCGGTCACAGCCGGAACCATCGGCGGACGAGTAGCGCGAAAAACACCGAGGTGGAGACGATCCCGGCGTACGACTCGATGAGGAGCAAGACGTGCCCGGCCCGGCTGACCTTTTCGATATCGCCGAGGCCGAGCGGATTGAGGAAGTTGATCAGGCACATGTGCAGCGATGTGGTGATCGGAATGGGCGTGCTCAGCCACAGCGCGACGGTGAACACGAGCAGTAGTGCGGCGATCCAGACGAGCAGCCGGAACGGCCGGTAGCCGTAGCCACACATCAGGTCCGAGGCCCACCCGGCGGTGCGGCGCCAGGCCGGATAGATCGCCGTCCTGCGCGCTCTGGCCAGCGCGAGGCCGCAGCGGTCCTGCGCGTCGATGTCTTCATTGAGTGCGTGCAGACCCGAGGCGCGCAGAAAGGCCATGGCCGCGTGCCCGGGGAGAAACGTCTTGGCCTTCTGACCGGGCAATTCGGCCGAGAGGAGGCGATGGCCGAGCTGCTCGTACGTGTCGGCCAGCCGCATGTTCTGGGTGCGGCTGAGGCGTAGCGGGCCGCGCAGCTCGACCTCCGCGGCCAGCAGTGCCATCAGCAGTTCGATGTGCGCCCGCTGCAGGACCTCGTCCATTGCGGTGGTGGTGTCGTCGGCCGCCGCGTAGATGTCGGAGAAGAGCAGGCTGTCGCCACGATGCTTGATCTTCGAATGATCGAAGGCGGTGACCACCTTTTCGACGTGATTGTTGAACGAATCCAGGAGCGGCTTCTCGTCCGGTCGTCTGGTCCTGGCAGTCAACTCGTCCAGGTAGTCCGCGACTTCCTGGGCGTAGCCCGTCGCATGCTGATCGATCCAGATGTCGGGTGAATTCCCGAACTGCACGTGGGTGACCGGATCTTCGAATTCGGTAATGGGTGTTCCTCCCCCCGGGCCTGCGCAACAAAGCGCCGTGATACCCACCATAGCAACGGAATTCGTCGACTACTCCGAGCTCGGACCGCGCTTGCGCCAGACGTCCGAGGTCGGATCGGTGATCGACGGTGTACTGGGGCGGTACTGGATTCGGCGAACCAGAACGTCGCGGGGCTCGCCGGCGCCGAAGTAGCGCTCTTCGTGTCCGGCCCAGACGAATCCGGAATTCTTGTACAGGTTCGACGCCGATTGATCGGTGGGCCGGACGGTGAGGAACACCTCGTCTACCTGGGCCACCCGGCAGCGGGCCAGCGCGCCGTCCATCAGCGCCCGTCCGTAGCCGCGGCCACGGCATTGTGGCGCGACCGCGAGGCCGATCACCCAGGCGCACTGCGGCGAGCCGAGCGCCACCATCGCATAGCCGCAGACCGTGCCGTCGAGATCAGCGACCACCCACTGCGTTCCGTGCAGATCGAAGAGCTGACGCAACGCGAAGTATGGGTACGCCAGGTCCGCGAACTCCGTCTGCTCGAGTGTGGCGATATCCGCGAGATCGTCCAGCAGCGCAGACCGGAACACCGGTGTCCCAAGTCTTTTCGCGATGTTCACATCCTCACCTCTCCACCCCGGCGTGAGTTCGCTTCCAGAGTAGAGCGCTCGCGTGGTTCCGGGGTGGAGACGGCCGAAGCCAAACATGCAGAGCCGTGGGGGTGGCCATCAGCGGGCGGACGGGCTGGCCGGCTGGCACCTGAAGGAGATGACTTCCATGAGCGGTGTGCGCTGGGTCTTCTGCACGGCCGCGATCCGCCACCGGCCGTTGTCGCGGACGATGGTGTAGGTCGCGCGTTCAGAATTCGAGTTCGGACCAGGAAATGGCGATCGGAAAGGGAAAGTCGATCTCGATGCTGTTCGAATCGCCGGGCGCCCATTCGCCGACCATGAGGTAGTTGGTCGCATGGAGCGGACGAACTCCGTCCGGGAGTTGGGCATGCCCGGTCTCGAGTGCGTAGGCACGGATGATCGCTATGGCGCTCGCTTCGCGAGCCAGGGTGATTTCCCAGTACCAAGGTATTCCGGCGCTCGCGTAGCGAGCCTTCTTCGCCTCGATATCAGCCTGGGTGTTGGATGGGGACAGGACTTCGCCGACCAGCAGGGCATCGCCGCCACGGACATCCTGGTACGGGGTTTCGAGACACCGGTGGAGGAGGAAGTCGGGAGTCAGGAAGTCGGACTTGCCGCTGCGGCCGAGGAAAATATTCGTCTCCGTCGTGACGCGCCAGCAATGCTGCGTGTGCTCCGACATGTCGTTCCTGGCGCAGCGGCGCAAGGCGTTCCACATCAGATTCGTGAAAATTTCATGTTCGGAGGGGTCACGGCGAACCCACACCACGCGGCCGTTCCACAACTCGATCTGGCCTGCGATTTCCTCCGGGAGTCGCTCCAGCTCCTCCCAGGTCATGTACTCGGGGAGGTCCGGCCGCTCGGTACGCGGGGCAGGCATGCCGCGATGGTAGATGACCTGCCCCACCTCGGGGGCGACCGAGTGGCAGTTGAGGTCGGGCCTGGTCGGCTTGTTTCGAGCGGGTTCCACGGGCGCGGAGATGGAGTGCCTTTCGCTTGTAGGTCCGTGGGTGCGGGGCAGCCTGGATCGAGCTTTTCGGGCAAACCAGGACAGCTGTACCGCCAATTTCGGCGAATGGCGGAGCCTGAGGGTCGGTGGCCCAGACAAGCGAGCTGGAACGAGCGGCGAGCAGCAGATCCCCACCCGACGGGCCGCGCTCCGGCTGCCCTATCAACGCCGCGGTCGAGGTGCTCGGCGATCGCTGGACGCTGCTCGTGCTGCGAGACGTGATGTTCGGCGACCGCCGCCACTTGCGCAGGCTGCCAGTCCCAGATCGAACCCGGTACGCCGCCGGAAGGCGTCAGTTCCGCATCCTCATGGCGTCCGTAGCCGGGCTATGGTGGCGTGATTGCCGTCCGGGTCCAGCGTTATCGCCGCCGCCCAAACGTGCGCCGCCACGGCACGCTGATCGAACAGGGCAATCCAGGTGTCGGTGGAATTGCGTGTGTCGTTGACCCAGGTAGGTGTCGGCCCCAGATCCGGTAGGTGTGCGTAGGTCAGTGCGGTGTACGAGCGTCCGCGGGCATCGAAAATCGTTGCCGCGCACATCTCGTCGGCCCCGGCGCGTTCGTTCAGCCTGCCCGCCCTTGCCGCCTGAATCGCGTCCTCGGGCACGCCGTCGGATCCGCTGAACATCTCGCCGACCGTCCGGTACGCCAACCCGAACCCCCACAGGCGGCCGGGGAGTCTCCGCATCAGCCATTCGGCCGAATCCAGGATCGGTGAGCGCTCGGCGTCAGGATCGAGGACTATCGCGGTGTGGGCCATCTCTTGCGTGACGAGGTTGTCCGCACTGGCGAAGCCCCAGAAATGAATGGTGTCGATATTCGGGTCGGCCGTATCGGCGTTGCGTTCGGCCATCATGGCCCTGAGTATCGCGTCGATCGTGGCACGGGGCGGGTATCGGATGGTGGACCATGTCGGCGTCGGTTTCCGCAGTGCTTTCGAATTGTGCCGCTGGCGATTACGTCGCTTGTGCATTTCCCTCTTTCGGGTAGGTGACCCACATCGGGTCGCTGGTGCGGTCAGGCGATTCGGCCGCCGCGTGCGGCGGGTGGAGTAGGACGGGGAGGTCTGCGGTTCTGATGACTGGCACACCACGGAGGGGCCTACTCGCGCTATGGCGCAGTCACGTGCCACTCGTCGAGCCGCGGGCGCCGCTTGGGGGCAGCAACGCCTCCCAGAATTGGGCGCGTACCGCGTCCCACAGCCGGAAGTGGCGCGGGAACCACTCCCGCACCTGAGCGAGATCCGGTAACGCGCGCTCGTCGAACGCGACAAACCCACACTGCCCCAACGGAATCGGGACAGTTTCGCCGTCATTGCGCAGTCGGTAGGCGGACGTGGGGTCGGCGTCGTCGCGAAAGAACAGGATTTCGATGCGATGCCCCACCAGTCGCCAACCTGCGTGTGTGTTTCCGATCGTGGTCCGACGCAACCGTTTTCACCCCCGGAACGGTTCCGGTGGTGTGGCTGAATCCGAGAGCCGTTTCAGCACCTCTTGCCGCGTGTGCGCGACCGGGCTCCGGTCGGTGCGGCCGGGCTCATCCGGCGGCGGGAACTGCACACCGCGCGCGGCGGCGCGTTCGCGCGGGCTCACCGTCTGCGGCGCAGGCCGTCCTCCCGATCCCAGCGTGCGATACGCCGCCGCATTCCACACACACCGTTCGGCCCGCCAGACCCGATGCACCCGCATCTGCTCATGTGCCAGCCGCACATCGGTGTGGGGGGTAAGCAGAGCATCCTGCTTCATCGCTCCACCACCTTCGCAACGGTGTGAGTTCGTGACGTGACCCGTGCCCACGTGCCCGGCGGGCACACTGTCTCCAGGTCGAAGTCCTCGCAGACCCGTGCGGGCTGGTCATCGACCTGGGCCAGGTCGAAGACCACGATCGCGGCCACGCCCAACCCGGCCGCGACAGCCAGCACGAACCCGATCGGATCGGCGTTGTCGCCAGGGGGAGTGACGGTGTACACGTACCGATAGCCCAATGAGCGGGCGTGCCGTTGGACGGCGACCGCGTGCCGGGGCGCATGGAGGCCCGACACCTCGGCCCGCACAAACCCCACCGCGTTCGGTTGGGCGCGGTTATCGGGCGAAATCGGTTCTGCCAATGGAGTTTGCGAACGTTCGAAGTTCTCTTTCGTGTCGTCGGACATGCCCTTATGCTGCGGAGTGTGCTGATGAAGGCGGACTCGAAATCGCCGGAGCACGGCAATCCATGCGTACGCCCTGAGCGTTTCCCGAGTTCGGTGCACGACGACTCTCGCCGTGGGAAAACGCAGGTCGCATCGTGAGAACAAGGGGAGGACACAGCGGAGTGGTGGGTACGAAGTCAGACCTCAGCAGGACGACGCTGCCGCGTCGCCAGCTGGGCCGGGCGCTGCGCGACGCGCGTCAGGCCAGCGGCCACACCCTCGAACAAGTAGCCGAAGTTCTGGAGATCAGCCGGTCCACGCTCAGTCGGCTCGAACTCGGTCAGAACGAGAAGGTCAAGGTTCGGGATGTCGAATTCATCTGTCAGTACTATGGACTTTCGGAAGATCGGACAGAGTATCTGAAGACGCTTGTAACACAGGCCAGTACGAAGGTGTGGTGGCAGGACTACCGGCACCTGATTCGACCGGGATTCAACACGTATCTCCAATTGGAAGTTGCGGCAACAGAATTACACTTCTTCCAATCGCTTGTCATACCTGGGCTATTGCAAACTGCCGAGTACGCACGGAATGTCGAAACGTATACGGCGACTGACACCGTTGACGAAGTGAATCGGCGTGTAGCTTTGCGAGTGCAACGATCGGCGATACTTACCCGTCGACACAAGCCAGTGCGAGCCGAATTTCTACTTCATGAGACGGTGCTGCGTACGGTTGTCGGCTCTAATCGGACCATGGCTTCACAACTTCGGCATGTTGCAGACATGGGTACACGGGATAACATCTCGATCCGAATCGTTCCGTTTACTGCTGGTTTCCCTGCCGGTTTGGCGATACCGCCGTACATCGCGGTCGACTTCCCGCACAGTGAGCCGCCCGTCGTCTACATCGAGGGTGCAATAGGAACCATGATTTTCGAAGAAGACGACGACATCAGACGCTTTCGTTCGATTCATGACAAGCTCCGGTGTGCTGCACTGGAAGAGCAACCATCGAGAGATCTACTCCGGCACATCGCAAGGAGATACGAACAGTGAGCATCGAGCTATCCGGCGCGAAGTGGTTCAAGTCGAGCCGCAGTGGTGGCGGCGAGGCGTGTGTGGAAGTCGCGTGGCTCGCCGCCGGTTCCGTCGGTGTCCGCGATTCGAAGAACCCGTCGGGTCCGGCGCTGGTCTTCGCGCCGGGCGAGTGGGATGCTTTCGCCGCTGTCGTGAAGGACGGAGAGTTCCGCAGGCCCACTGCCTGATCCAGGCGATTGGTCTCGGAATTAGCGAAGAAGTATGGCGGGTGCGCATCGTCCTATCCAACCGAGCCACGCGACGCACCGTCACCCAGAAACCCTCATTGAGGTGCTGTCCTTCCGTCCTTCCATGCATCTCAGGCGCGGGATGATGGCTGAGTCGCGGCCAAGCCAGATCAGCGAGGCGTCTGCTAGAGTGGCCGCAATCTGAGCCGTCACGGGTCGAGAGGGTGGGGATGGGGCGCCGAATCACGTTGATGCTGCTCGGTTTCGGGCTTGCGTTGGGTGTCGTTGGGTGTGGGGACACCACGAGCGGGTCACCCACCACAAGCACCACTACAGTCAACGCCCTGTTCAACCCGTGCACGGGTATTTCCGATGAAGCGTTGCGGGCGGCGGGAGTCGATCCGGCGACCGAGGAGGCTGGTATCGGTGGAGTGCACCAGTCCGGTTGGGAGATCTGTAGCTGGGATGGATCCAAGTACTCCATTACGGTGTATTCAACTGGTCGCACGGCCGCAGAGTTCGAACGCAAGCCTGGGAACGTCAATTTTCAGGATGTGACGGTCGCGGGACGTCAAGGTCGGCAGTTCAGGGTCGAGGGCGCGTCGATGTACCTCGATTGCGATGTCCTGTTCCCCACGTCCCAGGGCGTCGTCCAATTAGCCATCATGAACCGAGCTGCCATGGACGGTCTCGAGGACCCGTGCACAGTCGTATATCGCGTCGGCGAGTCGATAGTGCCTGTACTACCGCGCTGATCGGGGAGGGGTTATATGAGTGAGGACAACGCGGCGCTGTGGAGTCGATTCACCAGCCAAGCTCGGGCCGGGGAACTGTACCTCGATGACGAGAACGCCGCATACCACTGCGCGTTGGCATGCGACCAGCGTATCGCCGATCTGGAAGCAATGCGCAGATTGACTCGCAGAACCCAGAATGTCTCCGGTTTCGGTGATTTCAAGATGGCGGATGGCCTGGTCAAGAAGTTTCTGAAACAGGCTACCGGCGAGGATCACTCGATCGACCAGGTGATCAACGAACACATCGAAACCGTGAAGAACATGCGTGAGGTCATGGCGATCTCGTTCAAGCGCATCACCGGTCGCGACATCGAGAACGCGGCACAGATCGCGAATACCACCGAGCAGGTGGGCTAATGGGTAACCCATTCAGTAACCCGGCGGTCGAGGACCTGGGTTTGACAGTGCTGCGCAATGTCACGGACTGGATCTTCCGCGTGCAGCCCGATGCCGATCCATATGCTGTGCAGGACACATACAACCGGCAGCGGGACGACGTGCGCAGCAGAGCTGCCGGTCTCGGCTTCCAGGGAGAATTCCGGCCGAGGGAAGTTCTCGATGCGGACGAGTTCGAAAGGCACGACGTCAGGACGCTGCGCAGTAAGGTCGATCAGATCGATCTGCAGGCGGTCAGCGACCTGGTGTCCGCGTGGAACACCATCGCCGATCGGCATCAGACTTCACTGGAAACTTTCACCTTGGCGATGGCTCGGGCCACCGATGAGAGTGTGTGGCGGGGCGAAGCGCGCGACGCGGCGGCGAGCGGCGTCCGTGACTACGCCGATCAAGGCGCGCAGGTCACGAATGCGGCCCGGCTGACCAGCAGCAAGTTGGCCGAATTGCAGACCGGGTTGGAACCGACCAAACAACTGGTCCCGCATGCACCGGAACATCGCAGCGGAGTGGATAACGCGATCGGCCTTCTGGCCGGGCGCAGCTGGCGCAATGATGATGTCGCCGAGCACAATTCCAAGATCGAGGCATTGCGGGTGCTGCGCACCGTGTACGCCCCGGTCGTGATGGAGTCCGATACCAATGTGCCTGTGATACCCCGTCCGGCGCCCGCCACGAACCCGGGCGGTGCCGACAATGGAAGCAACACCGGTGGCACGAATACCGGTAGCGGAAACCCATCGGGCACACCATCCCCCGGCTCGAATCCTCTCGGCACAGACTCCTCTGACGACTCGACCACTCCTTCGAGCACCCAGCCCACGGACGCCGGGACACCACAGTCGACCAGCTCCGATCCCGCGTTTACGACACCGGCTTCGACCACTCCCGCCTCAACCACTACGTCCAGCACCGCTGGCAACCCGCATCTCGGCACGCCGAGCAGCACCGGAACTCCCACCGGGCCGGGTGCCCCGGTGCCAAGCCCGGGGCGTTCGATTCCGGGCACACCGAACAACTCCAGCGCGACCGCGGCCGCCGCGCGGTCAGGAACCGCTCCTGGCCGCTCCAGCATGGGCGGCATGCCGGGCGGAACGGGACCTGGTGCGCGCGGCGGCAAGTCCGATGACGAATCCAGCAAGGGCATTCCGGACTACCTGGTCACTCAGGAACACGGAGATGAGCTCACCGGGCTGGATAACATGCCCAAGGCGGTACCGCCGGTCATCGGCGAATAGCCCGGCACGATAGGGACATTTCCATGCCCGAAGTGCGGAGATTGCCGTTCATCTGGTTCGAATTACGAACCCTATGGGAGTCCACTGGCCGCGACGTGCTGCCCTGTCCGTCGCAGTCCACGACAGCCAGTCCATTGAAACTGCCCACAGTCGGGGCCGACTCGATCGGCATCTCGAGTAGATCGGAAAGGAGTATGTATGGCCTCGAATCACTACCTCTATGGCGACGATCCGGATGACATGGATGACTATTCGGCTCAGAACGGTGAATCCGACGAAGCCGCATTCACGCCGCCACAGAAATCTTCTCTAGTTGAGGTGGAAATCGGTGACGATCGCTTACCGATAAATATAAAACTGAGCCGTCGCTGGAAGGACGCATTCGAGCCATCGCAATACGGCAAGTCGATCATGGACGCCTATCATTATGCCCTCTACGAGCGGGCAGTTCTTCTTGTCGAGTCCGGTAAGCGACCACCTTCGACTCAACCATCCTTACGTGAGGTCGTGCCCCTGCTCCTGCAGAAGCGCACCTACGAAGAATTCCGTAGGACATGGAATAGCCTCTTCGTGGATACTGAATACACTGTCCGCGGCCCCGGATACAACCAGTATGACGAGCCCGGTCTAACAGTCACCGCAACGCGGTCGGCACTTCTATCGATCACCATCGACACGAGCTGGGCCATGACAGTGGACGGGACAGTCATCGCGCAAGACATCCTGGAATGCTGCGCTCAGGTTCGAGCGAAGAAGCCGAAACTGGTTCGGGACATCTACCTGGACCAAGAGACCGACCAAGAACTGACGGATCGCCTGATCCGGCACGAACAACAATTAATACGGAATGAAATCTGATGGCTGATCTAAAAGTAGAACTCCAGCTTCTCGAGAACGCATCCAAGGCGTGGATCAATGATGTTGCCCCGGGATTACGAAATGCGGCAACATCGATTGATGAGCTGAAATACTCGGCGATACAGTTCGGTCTCTTCGCTGGCGCGTGGAGCTCGTATTCCCTGGCGGCTGCATACATTCAGGAGCGTCTCAGGGAAGGAGCCGCCGCGGCTGAGCAGGTTGGAAACGCCCTGCACACCGTAGCGAGCACCTACGAACAACAGCAAACGGAACAAGAGCAGAGTACTAACAAGCTCGCCGGAGAAATGGACTTCACAATATAATGGGCGAAACCACTACCAAAGAGGAACTCGATGGAATCGTCGAAGAATTCAGGGCGAAGCTTGATGAAGTCAAAAAGCAACCGGCCAAGCTGAATGACAAGTTCGACAAACTTAAATGGGCGTGGACGTCAGCCTACCTGATGTATACCGACGTCAGAGACGAGGCGCAAGAAAATCTGAAGACGCTGCTGGAGAAACTCGAAGAAGCTGCCGAAGGAATAGCCGCACCGTTGTTATTTATGGACTATGCGGCGAAGTGGCAATTGGTGGGAAATGAAGTATCGCGGGTTTACAGTATTCAAGGCAGGCCCGCTCTGAGTATGGAAGGACACTGGGACGGGACTGCTTACACGAAATTCAAAGAATCAAGGGCCTATCAGGCGGCGGCCATGATCAGCATAGCCGACATGTGCCAAAAAGTTCATACAGAACTTTTGACACTAGCGGCTGAAGGCCGAAATTTCTACAAGCAAATTATTGACAAATTGGCGACTCTGCTCGCTCAGCTGGTGATTGCCTTGGAGGAGATCGCATCCGTTGTCGGAGCGCCCTGGGGGATAGACAAGTTCAACGACGCAATAGTTACCGCCGTTGAACTTGTTGCAGGGACTATCACTAGCTTCTTCGAACTTCAGTCAAAGGTGTTTATATCATCGAACGAACTCAAGAACATAGTAAACCATCCACCCGGATTTCCGACTGGAGCGGACGGCAAGGATCACTGGCCCGAATCGGTAGCCGATGGGTTCGATGACAAGACGGAATGGAAATTGGCTGAGTAAATACGGTTGGTATCTTAAATTATTTGATCATTCGATGGGTTTGCTCGACGCATATATAAATTCAGAAAGAGAGGTAAGTCAAGTGCGCCGAAAAATTCTGGTCATGTCGGCATCACTGCTACCCATTCGATCACTGGCTGCTTTCCCAGACCGCTCTCGGGTGAGAACCGCATTGATCGGTGTGGTTGCTGTTGCCTCCGCAGTACTTCTTATAGGCTGCAGTTCGGATAGTGGCACGAGTGTGAAGACAATGCCTAGTTCGCCGCTTGCTACGGCAGAATCCGCCAAATGCATCATTATGGAGGCAAAGGACTACCAGAATCCGGACGAGAAGCAGTTCACGGCGGTGATGGCGAAACTGCAGCTTCCGGCCGGCACGTGCTTCTTCGCAGTGGACACGGTCGACTTACCCGACCGTTCCGGGAAAGTCTCTGTATATGTCGACCTAAACGTGCGGGACTCGACCAGCCCCGACGATCTTCGCGCGGCCGCTACCGACATCGCTCATGCGCTGAAAGGCACTGAAGTCGCACAGCGCGCAGCCGAGCTATCTGTCACCAATTGGGGTTCCAACCATCCGCCGTATCGAGCTTTCCTCAGCGACAAGAACTTCCAAAACCATCCGTGGGATGGCACTCCCTCTCGGCAGTCCGAGCTGGCGATATGGGAGATCGACCCGTGCGCAGGATGCACGCGATGAGGGAGGCTCGTCGGCGAGGGAGAACCGCAGGTCGTCTGCCGGAGCGGGCTCATCCTGAGCAATCGGTGACATCCCAGCGCGTTAAAGACATCACCCATGCCTGAAGTGCAGAGCTGGCGGTTCACCTCGCTCGAATTCCGGACTCTGTGGGAATCCACCGGCCGGGACGTGTTGCCCTATCCGTTGCAGCACCAGCACACGACGGAGTTCCGTTCGGAGAGTCTGCGGTTGCGGCAGGCCGCGGCGCAGTCCCTGCGCCCGCACATCGACGACGACCTGCTGCGCGCGGTCGAAGTGCTGCTGGCACCGGAGGCCCGGGTGGAGCTCGCCGGGTTCGTCGGAGCCCGCCGGGACCGCAAGCTGCGTGCGCATGCGGGGGTGTATGACCAGCACGGCGCGGTCGCGGTGCAGGAACCGGGTCCGGACCATGAGCACGGCGGTGATGTGGTGTTGACGTTGCTGTCCCAGGGTGCGGTGGCGCGCGCGGTGGTCGATGTGCTCCCCGGCTGCGCCGCAGGACGGGGTAAGCAACTGCAGCTTTCGGCCGAGGAGCTGGGGCAGCCACGGCCGCCGGTCCGCGATACCTGGCGGCCGACACCGCGGGAGGAGTTCGAGCAGTTCTTCACCCGCGCGATGACTTTGATCGGCCATGTCGGTGTGTACGCGATGGGCAGCGTGGACAATCGGCATACTCACGGCCGTAAGGATTTCCAGGTCAACGACGTCGAAGAAGACGGCCGTTACGTCACCTTCGGCACGCACACATTGACGATCAAACCCACCACCGCCGAACGAATCACCGCCACCTTGCAGCAGATGATCACGCGAACGGTCACCGAAGTGCGCGACGGTGTCCATCTGCCGTACTGACCACCGTGCGGTCATGCGGCGGATCAGGCACCGATAACCCGATCTTCACTCAGAGGCGCTCCGCGGCGGTTCGGGGAAAGCCTGGCGACTCGACGTCGATCTGGATTGCGCCTCCGATGTCCGTGACGATGAATCGATAGTAATCGGGGGTGCGCAGGCGCCGCGACGGCCCGTCGGCGGGGTCGTCGACCCGCCATCCGAGGTGGCGGCACATGCCGGTGATGAGCCCGAGATATTGCGCGGTCTCATGCCTCGCTGGGCCGACGAGCAGACATCTCAGCCTGAGACTCAGCACCGGGTACTCGGTCCCGATGCCGTCGTCGCACGGCGCCACGGCTCCACGGCCGGCCGGGTAGTCGAGCGACACCGGACCCGGCAGATGGCGCAGAAGCTCGTCCAGGCATTCGTCAACTCGGTGACGCGCCACGGCTTCGGTGAGCTTCGGGACGACACCGACCGCTCGTGCCACTGGCGAGACGCTTGCCGCTGCGGCCCGAAGTGCGGCGGGAGCTATCGAGAGCGCCTGGCTGTTCGAGGCAGACGTGGAGGCCTGCTGCTCAGCCATGAAGTCGACGTCGGTGTCGGTGTCGAATCCGGTGCTCAGGAATTCGTCGAAGCAGAGGCCGAACTCCTCGGCATGCGAAATATTGCCGTCGGCTTCGCGCCCCATCGTGCCGGACGGAAAGTCCGGCGACACACAGCAGTTGAAGATGCCACCGGCCTTGGCCAGGAGCATCACCCGGTCGCTCGGCACGTCGGCCTCGGCGTCCCAGTTGCGCACGCGGTAGTCGCACTCGGGAATGTCCTCGTACACCTCCATGTCACGGGGCCGGAGCGGTCCGTACGATCCGTCCGGCGCGGTGAACCCGGTATGGATCGTGCTGAGGAAGAACTGCAATGGCTCCGGAATGCAGCCCCAATGCGGCGGATGGTGGGCGCCGAATGTCTCCGGATGCCAGCCGATGCGCAGCAGGAAAGGCCGATAACGCCGCCGGATGGCGTAGTACAGCACCCAGTCGCCGCGCAGCAGTCCCACCCGCACGTCGACAACGTCCCGCTGGAAAGCTGCGGCGAACCGCGGCACTACCAGCAGGAAATCAAGATTCCACAGCGCTAGCGCCAGCTCGCACCGGATGTGGGCATAGGGCGAAGACGCGATCGGGCGCCATACCGGTGGGACGCGCTCTACTACCGAAGAACCCGGCTCGACCAGCCCGGTCGAGCCGATGACCGTGTCTGCGATCAAGTTCGCGAATTCGTCGTTCTCCATGATGGTCGTCATTTTCCATGATGTGGATAGCGGAGAACACGTGGCGATCGTGCTACGCACCAGGAAACGCTGATGATGAGAGAGTCGGATGACGACCGTCGTGGGCCCAGTCAGGGTTTGTTGTTGCGGAAAGGAGCGCAGCCGGCGTAACAGGTGCTCTACGTCAGAGCGGAGGTGTGATCTGACGTGACCTGACACTGTGAGTACACGTTGAGCCAGCCGACCGCACGGTAATCCCCACGCCACGTGAATATCGCTGATCCCCGCTCTTGCGCATCACCTATCGGGAAACCGGCTGTCGCCCTTCCCTGTGTCGTCGCACTGACCACATAGTTTGCTCCGCACCACACAGCGAGTGCGGCTGTGGTCGGCCCGATCAGGTGCATCTCGTCCGATGCGCTTTCCAGCATTGTGTTGGTCGCGCGATCGCGCAGCAGCGCTGCGTATTCCGGCTGGTCCAGCCGGCATGCTTCTGGTCTGCCGGTTTCCGACCAGTCCGGATTGGTGAGCGCGCGCGCCCTGGCTGCCTGCCAGAGGGCCGGTACTACGTCGTCGAGGTGTGCGGGTGTGGCCATCTGTTCGCACATCCACAGCAGACGACCGGCACCCCGAGGTGGCTGGCATCGCCGCCATCGGATCCGTCTGCTCAGATCAGCGGCAACGATCGCCACCCACGGGTGCACGGTACCCAGAAATCCCTGGCAGCCCAACCAATGAAGGTAGCGGGGCGCTTCCTCGAGTATTGGATACATCGTGGCGTAAGGAATTCCGCTGATGGTGCGGGCGGCTTGATGGAACTCGGTCGGAGAGTTGGCAACAGTCAGCATTGCGGCGCTCGCCAGGTCACCCGGGCGGTAGGCGAAAGCGCCCTCGGTCGAGCGCGCCAGATTGTTGTTACTGAGATGTGCGACCACTCCGCGGGCGAGCTTCAATCTGACAGCGAGCGGCTTGAGGTCCTCACTTATTCCCGCCTGAGCGAGTTTCGGTACATGGGAGGCGACCGTCTGGACCAACAGGTCCTCAGCTGCTTGTGCGGATTCCGGCATGCCGAACTCGGACAGAGTCATACGCAGCTGGTGACACACTTGCGGCGACACCATCAGCCGCGCCGTCAGCAGGCCCAGTTCGGAGGGCATCAGCTCGCCGTCGGATGTTTGTGTCTCGGTGAGAAACTCGCCATCGATCAAGAACCGGACGGCATGTCGAAGCGGGGTCATATCCCGGCTGCCCTGGTGGTAGGCCAGCGTTTGCACCCACCAGCGCTCGGCCTCTGCCACAGAACGGATTCGGCCTTGGGTAGCTTCGGCCAGAAGATGTTCCGGCAGGCTCGACTGGATCTGCGAGTCGACCCTGAATCCCGCGAGCAGTTTGCGTTGCCAGGTCGCGCGTTCGGTCTCGTCGACGAGAAGGAACGCCCACCCCTCGCGCTCGCCGGCACCGACACGCCCTGCGCGGCCGAACATTTGTTGCACCGTCGCGACGTCTATGGCTTTGAGCCCGACCTCCGTATCTTGCACGACCACCGCACGAGCAGGCATGTTCACCCCGGCAGCCACCGTCGAGGTGGCCACAAGGACATTCAATTCGCGTGCGCGGAAACCTTTTTCGGCCTCCCGCTTGTGTTCCCAACCCTTGTAGTGCAGGCCGACACCGGCTGCCGCGCAGACCTTGTGCACCACGTCGGTGTCGTCGGGGTCGATGCCGAAGACGTTGGCGCCTCGACTGGCCGCGATGATCAAGGCGGTGCGGCGGACGTTGCGCTTACTGCCGCAGAATACGAGCACGCTACCGCGGTCAGCCGCCACCATGTGAGTGATGGCAGTGGTCAGCCGTGCCTTGGCGGCTTCGACCAAACTCCAGTCGGCACTGTTGGGGACGGTAGGTAGTTGCCATGTGAGCTGAGTGGGGCGCCAGGCTACCCGAACCGTCCGTGCGTGCATCCATGCCGCGAGTTGGTCGGCGTTGGCGACGGTGGCCGACAGTCCGATAATCCGGATCAATGAGTCCGTACCGCGCACGCGAGCCAGAATCGCCTCCAGGAACGGTCCTCTGGTCGCGTCGCCCAGCAGATGGATCTCGTCGACAACCAGACAGCCGACCTCGGCCAACGCCTCCTTGAGCGAGGAGGTCCGGCAGATCGCCTCGAACTTCTCGGTAGTTGTCACCCACAGGTCCGCGTCTCGAATACGTTGCGCGTCAACCCGATACTCGCCAGAAAGCCGTTCGACACGCAGTCCGCGTCGGCGCCAGCTGTCGAGTTCATCGTTCAACTCATCGGTGAGCGAACGCTGTGGTACCAGCCAGGCGGCCTTCCTCCGTTGCTCCAAGACTGTGCGCAGGACCGCGACCATGCCCATGACGGTTTTGCCTGCTCCGGTCGGCGCCACCACCATCAGGTGCTCATCGCTGCCGATGATGTGCGGAATCGCTTCGGCCTGTGCCGGATTGACCAGCGGATGGGGAAGGAATCGAACCCATTCGGGCGGCACGACGTGCTCTATCGGAAGTGGACGGACTACCGCGCCATCGGCAGCCGCATGGCTGTGCCACATCAGCTCGAACGCGTCGCGTGCCGCTTCCGCCGCGGCCCCTGTGATGGGGGGACGCTTCTGTGCGGACATCCGTGCCGGACCGGACGGTGCGACAGCCACGGTGAGGTGACCCTGTTCGTTCAGCGTGCTGACGGATTCTTGCTCCAGCAGGTAACCGACCTCACGGAAAGGTACTCGGGCCGCGAGAAGCTGACGTTTCAAGTCGGCGAAGCGCCCATCCGAGGGGAGTAGCACCCGAACGTCGGTGCCGGGTGGATATACCGGGAGTGCGGTTGATGGATCTGCGATCTTCAACCAGAGCAGTACTGGCGTAGTGCCTGTTGCCGCGGGACTGTCACCTTCGTTGTCCATCGACTTGACCGCGACCTCCGTGGACTGAAACATGCCGATTCCCACCATTGCCGGTGACTCGGCGTGACGAGACTGAACGACGCCGCCACGATAGCCGACCGCGGCGACGACAACCGATCACCCTTCGAGAGGTCAACTTCCGGCAGGAGTTTCGTCGGGATCACACGCGGAGAACACGGGCGCGCGCGGCTCTTCTGTGCTGGGCGCCTGCGACGACGGACGTCGGGTCTAGGTCAGCGAATGACGCGTACTCGACGTACTTAAAGTACTTGACGTACTGCCAGGCGTCCGGGATGCTGGATGTAGTCAATGGAGGTGCCATGTCTGCCGTGCATTACGAGAGCTACACCGAAGCCCGCGCACACCTGAAAGATTTGCTGGATGCTGCGGGACAGGGGCGAGTCGCCACGGTTCGTCGTGATGCCGAATACGCGGCGGTGGTCGATGCGGAGCGCCTACGTTATGCCTTGACCAAGCTGTGTGCCGCCGGTGCCGAGGTAGTGGCGGAGAACGAGGGCTGGTCGGTGTTTCTGCCGGGACTTCCGATCGCCGCCGACGGCGCCACCTTCGACGAAGCGGTGGACGAGGTGATCCTTGCGCTCCGTGAGTACGCCGACGACTGGCAAAGCCGATTGCGCACGGCTCCGAACCACCGGGAGAACTGGGGTCTTGTGCAGTTGATCGGCCTCAGCGACGACGCGCAGTTGCGCGACTGGTTGCTCGGAGCCGCCTGATGACATGGCCGGAACCCACGCGGGATCGGCATGAGCAGTTCTGCAAGGCGGAGGGTTGGCAACAGGTGCGTGATGCGCGTGGCCGTACCGGAACCCACCACGTGACATACGAATTCGGACTCCCGGACGGAAGGATACTGCGCACACGTATCTCCCATCCGGTCGATCGCACAGGCTACGGTGCTGCCCTGTGGTCGCATGTCCTTCGGGATCAACTCGACGTCACCGAGGAAACGTTCTGGCAGTGCGTGCTCGAGCGCGTGGTGCCGAGTCGGGGCATCCCGGAGCCTCCGCGCGAGTCGCTGCCAGCGGATGTCGTGCACCTGCTGATCCATCGAGTGGGACTCGGCGCGGACGTGATCGCGGCAATGAGCAAGGAACAGGCGATTGCCCGCCTTCAACGCTTCTGGACCGAAGGTAATTGAACTGTAACCGGACTCAGCACGGCATTGCCGACGCGTGGTCAGGGAGTTGGATTAAGTGTTGTCACTGGGCGGACTTCGCAGGACTGCGTCGAGGTCGCCCGAGAGGAACACAACGTCCTCGACACCCGGTTCGAGCGCGGACCCCTGGAGGACCCGGCTGAAGTCGACACCAAGCCGTTGTGGTGGAACGCTTTACATCGACCTTCAGAATTACCCCGCGAGCACGCCGCACCGCCACGGATTTTGGGCGGCGGTAAACTACCGGGCCACTATGGAGCAGCGGAACTCAGGATTCATCGAGGGTGCAATGTACCGGCAACAAACACCGCACGGCACTGCGAATTCCGGAGTGGATGGCAACGTGATGGCGAACCGACCACCGATACCGGCCGCGATGTACAGCGGGTACAACGGTCACGGCGATGGGCAGCCGCAGTACACCGATCCGACACCCGAGATCAAGCCGAAGAAGGACAAGGAGCTGGTTGTCTCCAGTCCCTGGGTAGACGATGCCCGGCGCGTGCTGAAGGGGTCCCTCGTGGTCGTTGCCTTGGTGATCGATATGGCGCTGCACCTCGGCATCGGTGCAGCGGTCTGGTTCGCCGTCACCACATACTCCGACCGACCGCAGACCGCGGTGCCGCTCGCTGTATTCGCCTGGCTCGCATCATCTTTCATCCATCGCACCTTCGTGCAGCGCGTGCTGCACACGACTGTCGGCAAAGCGCTGTTCGCCTTCCGGCTGCACCATCCCGACGGCTCTAGGGCAACACTGTGGGAGTTGATCAAGCAATGGTTCAGCGGCGGCTTCGGCGCCGTGAGCTTATCCCTGCAGGTGCTTCAAATATTCGGTTGACGACCATTACCCGCCGCGTCCCTGGGGAATTCGGTGCCGCGGCGCGGGAACCCTACGTTCTGGCAGTGCGTGCTCGAGTGCGTGGTGCCGAATCGGGCCATCCCGGAGCCCTCCGCGCGAGTCGCTGCCAGCGGATGTCGTGCACCTGCTGATCCGTCGAGTAGGACTTGGCGCGGACGTGATCGCGGCAATGAGCAACGAGACCGAACGTCCGTCGTCGTCCCGGTGGAGGCCGGGACCCGTTGCCGGACCCGGGATACACCCCGGGCGACTCGGCGGACGTTCGGTCTCTGTGCGGTGGGCGCGTGCCTGCCGGAAGGTCTCGGCGGCCATTGCGCTCCCTGCCCCGCGCTATGTGGATCGCGGGACACGCCGCGGCGGTTACACCTTCGCGTAGGCGAGCGAGGGGACTCGCTGGATGGCGAACGTGGACCGCAGGTAGAACCACCACGTGACGCCGGCCATCACCAGGAAGGCTCCGGCGTAGGCCCAGAACGCGGGTGCCATGCTGTGGTAGTTCGTGTTGGACAGGCGCAGCGCCTGCTGCAACAGCCAGCCGCCGGACGCGCCGACCGCGCCGATGACGCCGATCGCGGCACCCGCCTGGCGCTTGGCCGAGGCGGCGGATTCGGTCAGGTCGAGACCGTGCTCGGCGGCGTACTTCTTGGACTCCGCGCTGAAGATGGTCGGGATCATCCGGTAGGTCGAGCCGTTGCCGACGCCGGTCAGCACGAAGAGCAGCAGGAACGCGATCAGGTACAGCGGGAAGCTCTTCATTTGCAGCGCGGCCATGATCAGCGCGACCGATACCGCCATGCCGCCGAACACGTACAACGTGATCTTGGCGCCGCCGACCTTGTCGGACACCCAGCCGCCGAACGGACGGCTGAACGAGCCGACCAGCGCGCCGAGGAAGGCGAGGTTGCCGAGCGTGGTGATCCAGCCGATCTTGGCCAGGTCCGGGAAGTTGGCTTTGATCAGCGTCGGGAAGGCGAAGGAGAAGCCGATGAACGAGCCGAAGGTGCCGATGTACAGGATCGCCATCACCCAGGTGTGCTGGTTGGTGAGCGCGAGCCGGTAGGACTTACCGTCGGACTTGGCGGTGCTGATGCTGTCCATATAACGCAGCGCCCCGAACGCGGCCGCGAGGATGAACGGCACCCAGACCAGCACCGAGAGTGTAATGCCGAAGCGATAGCCAGCGGGGTCCTTGGCCAAGATATGTGTGCCGAGGGTGATCACCAGCGGCAGCACCAGCTGGGTCTGCGCGACGCCGAGGTTGCCGCCCGCGGCGTTTATGCCGAGCGCCGAGCCCTTCTTTCCCTCCGGGAAGAAGAAGTTGATGTTGGCCATAGAGGAGGAGAAGTTTCCGCCACCGACGCCGGCCAGCGCCGCGAGCACCATGAACACCCACATCGGTGTGCCGGGCTGGTTGACGAAGTAGGCCAGTCCGAGGGTCGGCACGAGCAGCATCGCCGCGCTGAACACGGTGAACGCTCGGCCGCCGAACCTGGGAATGGCGAACGTGTACGGGATCCGCAGCGCCGCGCCCACCAGGGTCGGCGTCGAGGTCAGCAGCAGTGCGTTGCTCACCGCGGTCGGGTTGCCGCTGCCGAGTCCGGCGAGGAAGCCGAAGCCCGCGGCGCCCATGCTGGTGACCACGGTGCCCCAGATGACCCAGATGCTGAAGCCGAGGTTTTCGGCGAACACCGAGAAGAGCAGATTCTTGCGGGCAGTCTTCGCGCCTCCGGATTCCCAGAATTCGGTGTTGTCCGGGTCCCAGTGGTGGAGCCAGCGTCCGCGTTTGCGGTACTCGAAAGTCGTTGTCGGCGACTGCTGGCCGGTGGCAGCTACTACGGCGGTCATCGGCTTCCTCTCGATTCGGCTCGACCGGCCCTCATCGCGGCGAAAGCGCCGCCGGCGGCTGTCGAGTGCCTAGCTACGGTCGAGACAAAGGTATGAGCCGGTTGTTGCGTCCCGGTGGCGCTCCGTGACGTTCCAGGCAAATCGGACTCACATCGGGAATATTCCGATGGTGACCACTTGGTTACCTGGTGTCCTCGCGAGCCTGGTTTTCGCCGTTATCGCGCGTCCGGATACTCAGCGATCAAGGAATTGAGAAAGCACCTCGCCGCCGAGGCGGATCGCTCGGGATCGCCATCGATCACCGCGTGCACCAATTCGGCGTGCTCCTCGGGATAGGAGTTGTTGGACTTCAAAGTCCGTGCACGAATTACTTGCTCGATAATAGGCAGCAGCGAATCGTAGAATTCGAGGTACACCGTGTTGTGGCTCGCGACGACGATCGCGCGGTGCAGTTCGACATCCGCGGCGATCGCGGCGGCCGGGTCGTCCTCCCACACCTTGTCGCGTTCGCCGAGCAGGCGAAGCAGGTTCGCGATGTCGGTGTCGTCGCGGCGGCGCGCCGCCAGCCCGGCGGCGGTGGTGTCCAGTGCCAGGCGGAGTTCCAGGATGTCGCGTTCCTCGGCGTCGGCGAAGTATTTCCCCAGAGTGCCACCGAGGTCGGAGGCGGCGATCACATAGGTGCCCGAGCCTTGCCGACGTTCCAGCATGCCCGCGTGCACGAGGGCCTGGACGGCTTCGCGCACGGTGTTCCGGCCGGTGCCGGTGAGCTCGGTGAGCTCTGGTTCGGTGGGAATTCGGGAGCCGATCGGCCAACGGCCGGAACGAATTTCGGCACGCAGCTGCTCGGTCACCTGAGCGATGAGGCTGGTTCGCCGGACGGGTTGCACTCCGACAGGGTACCGCCCGTCACAAACTGTTGCCCGTCATCATCCGGTCATCCTATGATTTCTCGGTGACAACGACCCTTCCGGAAACTCAGGTCCGTCAGGAATCCGTCTTGGTCGAGCGCCGTCGACGCGCACTGACGGAGGGCCGCCTGCTGGTCCTCGCCGCCATTGTGATGTCGGCGCTCACCCTACGGGTCGCCGTCACCGCGTTCAGCCCGCTGGCCGAGCGGATCGGCGCGGAGATCGGTTACGGCACCGCTGTGGTCGGCGTTTTCGGCATGATCCCGACCGCCATGTTCGCGCTGTCCGGACTGCTGACCCCGGTTATGGCTCGCTGTCTCGGACTGGAGCGCACCGCGTTGACCGCCATGCTGATGGCGGGCGCGGGCATGCTGATCCGGGTGCTGGTGTCCGGCACCGGAGAACTACTCGTGTTCTCCGCGCTCGCGCTCGCCGGGATGGGCATCGGCAATGTGGTGATCCCGCCGCTGCTGAAGCGGTACTTTCCGGATCGCCTCGCCGTGACCAGTTCGCTGTACATCATGATGGTGCAGCTGGGCACCGTCGTGCCCGCGTTCACGGCGGTTCCACTCGCCGACGCGCACGGGTGGCGGGTCTCGATCGGAGTGTGGTCGCTGCTCGGTTTCGCGGCGGCGGTGCCGTGGATCGGGGTGCTGCGCGACCGCCGCGGCCGTGACCGCGCGGACACGACGGCCGCGCCCGCACCGCGGACCGGACGCGTCTGGCGCTCGCCGATCGCCTGGGGCATGTCCGGCATGTTCGGCATGACTTCGCTGACCACGTACGCCATCTTCGCCTGGTTGCCGAAGATTCTGAGCGAGGCGGGCGCCGATGCCGGGTTCGGCGGCGCGATGGTCGGGCTGTTCGCTGTGGTCGGTCTGGTCGCGGCGCTCACCGCGCCGACGGTGGTCGCCCGGTTCCGCAATCCGTTCCTCGTCGTGGTGGCCTGCGCGGTGTTGTACTTCGTCGCGTTCGCGGGGCTGCTGATCGCGCCGATGGGCGCGACCATCCTGTGGGTCGTGCTGCTCGGTCTCGGTCCGAGCACCTTCCCGATGGCGCTGACCCTGATCAACCTGCGCACCCGCACGGCAGTCGGATCGGCCGCGCTGTCCGGCTTCACCCAGGGCGTCGGTTACGCCGTGGCCTGCGTCGGTCCACTGCTGTTCGGCATCCTGCACACGGCGACCGGGGGCTGGCTCGCACCGTTCGCGCTGCTCGGTGTCGCGGTGCTTGTCTTGCTGGCGGGTGCCTGGCAGGCATGCAAACCGCGAATGCTCGAAGACACCTGGTGATATTCGACGGTGCGATCGCGGCGCACCGCGATCTCACCGTTCGAGTTGCGTGGGTGTGCGGGCCGGGGCATGCTGTGCGCGTCACATCTCACCGGCTGCCGAATTCGGAATCGGCCCCTTTGTCGACGCACGGAAATCGTTGTGTCACATGCCCGAAACATTTGCCGGAACTCACGTCTGTTCTCGGATAATCGTGAGCAACCGTTGATTTGACGGTCATTTCGCGCAGCATTTCGGCAATACCTGTTTTCTACCGTGGGGCCAACCGATTTTGGGAGGCCCTGTTGAGCACGCTGACGCGCAACCGCTGGGGAGCGCTGGGACGGACGACGATCCAGCGCCCGCACATCGAGCATTGGGATGCCGAAGATGTCGCGGCCTGGGAAGCGGGCGGCAAGGACATCGCCAAGCGGAACCTGATCTGGTCGGTCATCGCCGAGCACGTGGGATTCTCGGTCTGGTCGATCTGGTCAGTGATGGTGCTGTTCATGCCGGCCGACAAGTTCGGCATCGACGCCGCGGGCAAATTCTTCCTGGTCGCGATGCCGACTCTGGTCGGCGCGTTTCTGCGGATTCCCTACACCGTCGCGACCGCGCGGTTCGGCGGGCGCAACTGGACGGTCTTCAGCGCCGTCCTGCTGCTGCTCCCGACGTTGCTCACGCTGTACTTCGTCAACCAGCCCGGTACCCCGTACGGGACGTTCCTCGTGGTCGCGGCGTTCGCGGGCTTCGGCGGCGGCAACTTCGCCTCCTCGATGACCAACATCAACGCCTTCTACCCGCAGCGGTTGAAGGGCTGGGCGCTCGGCCTGAACGCCGGCGGCGGCAATATCGGCGTTCCGGTGATCCAGCTGATCGGTCTACTGGTCATCGCGACGCTCGGCAACGGCTACGCCTCGCTGATCTGCGCGGTCTACCTGGTGCTCGTCGCGCTCGCCGGTCTCGGCGCCGCGCTGTACATGGACAACCTGCCCAATCAGAAGGCCGATCTGTCCTACATGCTCACCGCGCTGAAGGTGCCACAGTCCTGGGCGATCGCGTTCCTCTACATCGGCACGTTCGGCTCTTTCATCGGCTACAGCTTCGCCTTCGGCCAGGTGCTGCAGATCAGCTTCAAGGCCGGCGGTGACACCGTCGTGCAGGCCACACTGCACGCCGCGCAGATCGCGTTCGTCGGCCCGCTGCTCGGTTCACTGGCCCGGCCCTACGGCGGAAAGTGGGCCGACCGGATCGGCGGCAGCCGGGTCACCTTGTACGTGTTCGGCGCAATGATGGCGGCCGCGGTTCTGGTCGCGACGGCGAGCACTCTGGCGGACCGTAACGGCGGTGTGGCGAGCGGCCCGGTGATGACCACCCTCGTCATCGGATTCATCGTGCTGTTCGTGCTGTCGGGTATCGGCAACGGATCGGTCACCAAGATCATTCCGTCGGTGTTCGACGCGAAGTCCAAGAGCCTGGACGGCAGCACCGCCGCACAGGCCGCGTGGTCGCAGAACACCTCCGGTGCGCTCATCGGATTCGTCGGCGCCATCGGCGCGCTCGGTGGCGTCGCCATCAACCTCGTGCTGCGCTCCTCGTACGCCTCCACTACCTCGGCGACTACGGCGTTCTGGGTGTTCACGGCCTTCTACGTGGCCTGCGCGCTGGTGGTCTGGGCGGTCTTCCTGCGTCGCCCCGGTGTGCGCGTCGTCCCTGCGGACCCCGATGTCGTGGTGCGGGCCGAGGCGTTCGTGCTCGATGCCGAAGCCACCCGCTCGTCCCAGTCCGCCGGCTCGTCGACCCGCGCCTGACCTTCGATCCAGTCCAGGAGGACCAACAGATGAACCCCACAGTCGATCGCAAGACCGCGGTGGTCGTCGGCCACGGCATGGTCGGACACCGGTTCGTCGAGGCGCTGCGTTCGCGTGACACCGAAGGCCGGTGGCAGGTCGTCATCCTCAGCGAGGAGCCGCTGCCCGCTTACGACCGGGTAGGTCTGTCGTCCTACGTGGGCGCCTGGGACGCGAGCGCGCTGGCGCTGCCCGGCAACGAGTATGCCGGTGACGACCTGGTCGAGCTGCGGCTCGGCCAGTGCGCCGAGTCGATCGACCGCGAGGCGCGCAAGGTGACCACGTCGGCCGGTGACACTCTCGCCTACGACGCGCTTGTGCTGGCCACCGGCTCCTACCCGTTCGTGCCGCCGGTGCCGGGCCACGACCACCCCCGGTGTTTCGTCTACCGGACCATAGAGGACTTGGACGGCATCCGCGCGGCCGCGGAAGCCGCCGGACCCGGCGCGTCGGGCGTGGTGGTCGGCGGCGGCCTACTCGGCCTGGAAGCCGCGAACGCGCTGCGACTGCTCGGGCTCACCCCGCATGTGGTCGAGTTCAACGCCAGACTGATGCCCGCCCAGGTAGATGAGGGGGGCGGCGCCATCCTGGAGCGGCTGGTCACCGATCTCGGCCTGCACGTGCACACCGGTGTCGGCACCTCCTCGATCGAGTCGGGCGACCAGGGTGTGCAGGTCACGCTGTCGGACGAGTCGGTGATCGAGGCCGGGCTGGTGGTGTTCTCCGCCGGTGTCCGCCCGCGCGACCAGATCGCCCGCGACGCGGGCCTCGAGGTCGGCCCCCGCGGCGGCATCGTCACCGACCTCGGGCTGCAGACCTCCGACCCGAACATTTGGGCCATCGGCGAATGCGCCGCCGTGGAGGGCGTGTGCTACGGGCTGGTCGCGCCCGGATACAGCACCGCAGAGATCGTCGCGGACCGGCTGCTCGGCGGCGCGGGCGAATTCCCCGGCGCGGACATGTCGACCAAGCTCAAGCTGCTCGGCGTCGACGTGGCAAGCTTCGGCGACGCCCACGGCACCACTGCGGGCGCGCTCTCGGTGGTGCTGCACGACGCGGCCAAGGGCACCTACGCCAAACTCGTCGTCTCCGACGACGCGAAGATCCTGCTCGGCGGGATCTTGGTCGGCGACGCCTCCGCCTACTCGGCGCTGCGGCCGCTCGTCGGCCGTCCGCTGCCCGCCGAACCGGCCGCGCTGATCTCACCCGCCGGCGCGGAGCTCGGTGCGGACGCGCTGCCGGACGACGCGCAGATCTGCTCCTGCAACAACGTGACGAAGGGCGCGATCTGCGGGGCGATCGCGGACGGCGCCTGCGACATTCCCGGCATCAAGAAGTGCACTACCGCTGGAACCTCCTGCGGCGGTTGCGTTCCCATGATCAAGAAGCTGCTCGAGCAGTCCGGCGTGGAGATGTCCAAGGCGCTGTGCGAGCACTTCGCGCAGTCGCGTGCCGAGCTCTTCCAGATCGTCCAGGTCACCGGCATCCGCACCTTCTCGGCCCTGATCGCCAAGTACGGCAAGGGAACCGGCTGCGACATCTGCAAGCCGACCGTCGCCTCCATCCTCGCCTCCACCTCGAGCGGCCACATCCTCGACGGTGAGCAGGCCGCGCTGCAGGACACCAACGACCACTTCCTGGCCAACCTGCAGAAGAACGGCACCTATTCGGTGGTGCCCCGGATGCCGGGCGGAGAGGTCACCGCCGAGCAGCTGATCACCATAGGTGAGGTGGCCAAGGAGTTCGGCCTGTATGTCAAGGTCACCGGCGGCCAGCGCATCGACCTGTTCGGCGCGCGCGTGGAGCAGCTGCCGCTGATCTGGAAGCGACTGGTCGACGTGGGCATGGAATCCGGCCACGCCTACGGCAAGTCGCTGCGCACCGTGAAAAGCTGCGTCGGCTCCACCTGGTGCCGCTACGGCCAGCAGGACTCGGTCGGCATGGCCGTGCTGTTGGAGAAGCGCTACCGTGGCCTGCGCTCGCCGCACAAGCTGAAGCTGGCGGTCTCCGGCTGTGCGCGTGAATGCGCCGAGGCACGCGGCAAAGATGTCGGTGTGATCGCCACCGAGAACGGCTGGAACCTGTACGTCGGCGGCAACGGCGGCCTCACCCCGAAGCACGCGGTGCTGCTCGCGGGCGACCTCGACGACGAGACGCTGATCAGGTACATCGACCGCTACCTGATGTTCTATATCCGCACCGCCGATCGTCTGCAGCGCACCGCGCCATGGCAGGAGGCGCTCGAAGGCGGTATCGAATACCTCCAGCAGGTGATCTGCGAGGACAGCCTCGGCATCGCCGAGGATCTGGAGGTGGCGATGGCCCAGCATGTCGCGGGCTACCGCGACGAGTGGGCCGCTGTGCTGGAAGACGAAGAGAAGCTGTCTCGCTTCGTCTCGTTCGTCAATGCCCCGGAGGAGGCCGATCCGACGATTTCCTTC
Organism: Nocardia sp. NPDC023852; assembly: GCF_040639505.1. Taxonomy (NCBI): domain Bacteria; kingdom Bacillati; phylum Actinomycetota; class Actinomycetes; order Mycobacteriales; family Nocardiaceae; genus Nocardia; species Nocardia sp. NPDC023852. The sequence continues at coordinate 68,336 of NZ_JBFAAB010000011.1, read as the reverse complement.
GACGAAACCGGGGAGCGGAAGGTTCCCGTCCTGCTCGGACTTCCGGAAGTGCCTATCGCCACGCCGGGGAAATGACCGCTTAACCGCACGGAAACAGAACGTCGGTACGAATGAGTAAGGCGTTTGGAGGATGACACCGATGACCGTGATCGATACCCCTGGCATCGCCGCAGCAACCACCACTGGGTGGACGCACGCATGCCGGCTCGACTACTTGATTCCCGGCCGCGGCGTTGCGGTGTTGCTGAAAGGTGGCCAACAGGCTGCGCTGTTCCTGCAGAGCGACGGCATGCTCTATGCCGTCGGCAATATCGACCCGATCGGGCGGGCCGCGGTCATGTCGCGCGGTATCGTCGGGGATCGCGGCGGCGTGCCCGTCGTGGCCTCGCCCTTGTTGAAGCAGGCGTTCTCCCTGGTCGACGGGCGCTGCCTGGACGACGAATCGGCGATGCTGCCGGTGTACGCGGTGCGCGTGGACGACGGCATCGTTTCGATTTCCAACGAGCCGGTGCCATCCGGACTCGTCTCCTCGGATGGATGACGGCATGACAACACTTGACACCGGCCCCGGCCTGGCCGGGTTCACGGTCGGCATCACGGCCGCCAGACGGGCCGAAGAATTCGCCACGCTGCTCGAACGGCGAGGGGCCGCCACCGTGTCCGCACCAGCCATCCGGATCATTCCGCTGGCCGACGACACCGAGCTGGAGCGAGTCACCCGGCAGCTTGTCGCCGATCCACCCCAGATCACCGTGGCCACCACCGGCATCGGTTTCCGCGGGTGGATGGAGGCGGCCGAAGGCTGGGGACTGGCCGAGGATCTGCGCGGCACGCTCGGTGTCACCCGGATGCTCGCGCGCGGCCCGAAGGCGAAGGGTGCCATCCGTGCCGCTGAACTGCGCGAGGAATGGTCGCCCGTCTCGGAGTCCTCCGCGGAGGTGCTCGACCACCTGCTCGCCGAGGGCGTGGAGGGCGTCCGAATCGCGGTGCAGCTGCACGGCGCGACCACCGAGTGGGAGCCGGTGCCCGACTTCTGTGAGGTATTGCGTTGCGCCGGCGCGGATGTCGTGCCGGTGCCGGTGTATCGCTGGGTGCCGCCGGACAACCGGGGGCCGATGGATCAGCTGATCGAGTCCATCGTCACTTCCAGCCTGGACTGCGTCACCTTCACCAGCGCGCCCGCGGTCGCGTCGATGTTGATGCGCGCCAAGGAGACCGGGCTGCTCGAAGGTCTGTTGTACGCGCTGCGCGGCCGGGTGCTGCCCGCATGCGTCGGCCCGATCACGGCGGCGCCGCTGGAAGAGCTCGGGGTGCCCACCTCGATGCCGGGCCGCGCTCGGCTCGGTGCGCTGGCCCGCCACGTCGCCGAGGAACTGCCGCGGCGCGCCAATCGAATCCACGCCGCGGGTCACCACATCAGCGTGCGGGGCGCCTGCGTGGTGGTCGACGGTCAGGTGCGCCAGCTCGCGCCCGCGCCGATGGCTTTGATGCGCTCGTTGGCCAGGCAGCCCGGACGGGTCGTCTCCCGCGAGGACCTCCTCGCCGCGCTGCCCGGCGGTGGCGACGACACGCACGCGGTGGAGACCGCCATCGCCCGCCTCCGTGCCGGGCTCGGCACACCGAAAGCGATTCAGACCGTGGTCAAACGCGGATACCGGCTCGCGCTGGACCCCGCGGAGTGCATCGACAACACCCCACGGCCCCAGGCGACAGGAGGCCCGCAGGTACCCGGTATCGGAATTCCGACCCGGGCACCGCGGTACATCCAGGCCGCGGGGAGCTGGTGACCTCGCCCGCCCTGGTGCTGGTGGCCCACGGGACCCGAAGCACCAAGGGTGTGCAGATGATCGCGGCGCTCGCCGAAGCAGTGTCGAAGGAACTCGGTGCCGGGATTTCGGGGCCCGGCACCGAGGCCGGCGAAGCACCCTGGGTGCGCACGGCTTTCGTCGACGTGCTCGGCCCTTCGCCGTCAGAGGTGCTGCGCGACCTGGTGACGCCGGCTGAGGAAGCCGTTCCCACGGTGCTTGTTCCGGCGTTCTTGGCTTCCGGGTACCACGTCTACCAGGACGTGCCACGCGAAGTGGCAGAGAGTGCCCATCCCGCGGTGGTGGTGACGCCGGCCATGGGACCCGATCCAGCGTTGGCGCGGATCATGACGATGCGCCTGCGCGCCGCGGGCTGGCAGCCCGGTGACGCGGTGGTCTTCGCTGCGGCGGGCTCCTCGGATGCCCGTGCCCGGCAGGACGTTCGGCGTGCGGCCGCGCTGCTGGCCGAACGCCTCGGCGTTCCGGTCCGCATCGGCTACGTCGCGACCGGTGCGCCCCGCATACCGGAGGTGGTCGCCGACCTGCGTGCCTCGGGCGCGCGACGGGTATTCATCGCCTCGTATCTGCTGGCACACGGCCTGTTCCAGCAGCGTCTGCACGAAGCGAGCGCCGATGGCGTCGCCGAACCCATCGGCGTGCACTCGGCCGTCGTCCGGCTCATCGCCGACCGCTACCGGGCCGCCGCCCGCGAGATCGTCCGGGCGCGCGCTCGCTGAGTTCTCGAATCCGCCCTTCCCTGCGGATGGTCACGTGAGCGCGGCGGTGTCCGCGGCGCGCGCCGGCGCAGTCCAGGAAGCGCGGGTGTTCAGCGTCGACGCGTCGCTGCTGCTGGTGCTCCGGTAGGCATCGCCGATCGCGGCGAGTTCCTGTTCGGACAGCACGTCTTCGATCCGGGCGAATCCGTGCGGGGCCCGCCGCGCCACCATGCGCAAGATGCGCTCAGGTCCCAACTCCCGGTTGGCCAGCACGATCGCGTTGACCGTCTCCCGCCGCGCACGCTCGTAGCCGGCCAGCGCGGCCGGCGTGTCCAGTGCGGTCGCCAGGTGATATGCCAGCTCGCGCGCGTCCAGGATCGCCTGGGATCCGCCGTTCGACCCGATCGGATACATCGGATGTGCCGCGTCGCCGGCCAAGGTGACCCGGTCGGTACCCCAGTAGGCCAGGGGATCTCGGTCCACCATCGGATACTCCAAGATCGAATCGGCGCCCCGGATCAGCTCCGGCACATCCAGCCAGTCGAACTGCCAGTCGGCGAAGTGCGGCAGCACGTCGTCGAGCCGACCCCGTGCCGTCCAGTCCGCGGCGAACCCCGCATCGGGCCGACGGACTTCCGCCACCCAATTGATGGTCGCCAGACCGTCGACAGTCGGCGAAATCGGGTACGCAACGAACTTCGCCGCCGTATTGCACCCCGCCATGATCATGGTCCGTCCATTGAGGAACGGTTGGCGTATCGCGGTACCCCGCCACATCCGGATGCCGGAGCCGATCGGCGGGCCCTCGCCGGGATGCAGGTGAGCGCGAACCGCCGAGTGCAGCCCGTCCGCGCCGATCAGCGCGTCGCCATCCCACGATCCCAGCTCGCCGGTACGGCGGTCGAGCAAGTGCACTCGCACTCCGTCCCCGGTGTCGGCGAAGCGGCTGAGCGCCACTCCGGTCCGGACCGCGTCGACGCCGAGCCGCTCGGTCACCGCACGCAAAAGCATCAGCTGCAATTCGCCGCGGTGGATGGAGTACTGCGGCCATCGGTAACCCGCCGCGATTCCCCTCGGCTCACACCAGATCTGATTGCCGAACCGGTCGTAATGAATCATCTCGGCGGTGGGCACGCCGAGTGCGGCCAATTCGTCGCCGAAACCGAGTTCGGTCAATTCACGCACGGCATGCGGCAGCAGGTTGATGCCGACGCCCGCGGTGGTGAGTTCCCGCGCCTTGTCCACCACCACGCATTCGACGCCGGCGGCGTGCAGGCTGAGCGCGGTGGTCAGCCCCGCGATCCCGGCGCCGGCGATCAGCACGCCCGCGTCGGTCCCGCTGATCACAGCAGCACCTCGGGCAGGTATCGCTCGCGCACGAACGCGACTGGGCTGCCACCTACGTCCAGTCGGGCGGTGATGTCGAACAGCGGGTTGTCGGGCTGGTCGTCGGAGCCGCGTACCACGCTGAGTGTGTGCCGCTTGGGATGTAAGGGAGCAAGGAGTAATCCCAATGGCACGTCGCCGTCTCGGAGCGCGAGGGCTGTGCGGTACGGGACCCGGCCGAGCACGACGATGGCTGTCGCCTCCGAAAGCACGCGATTGCGGTTGTTCAGCAAGCGTATTTTCCGCCGCTGCACCGGTTCCGGCCGCCAAAGATCGAGGTCGGCGAACTCGGTGGCGGAAAGCCGGTCATCGTGTCGGTCCACGACCTCCAGCAGCACCGGGCCGCCGGTCCAGGCCGCGAGGGTCCGGGTTGCGCTATCGCTGTCCCGCAGCAGCCTGATCAGCCGCTCGGAATCCGGGCGGATCGCCCGTTCGGTCACCGCGACATGATGGGCAGGAACAGACTCTGCCGAGCCGTCAAACGACATGAGCGCTCCACGGGGAAAACATTGGTAGCTGAATGGGCAGGAACGCTGCGCCCCCCGGCCAGGATCAGCACCGCTCGAAAGGCATTGTAACCATTGAACTTTGCGACTTGCGCTTCGAGCGGTGTGGCGGCTTGATCGTGGATCCGGCTACTGATGTGCTTGCAAGTTTCCGATTCTGCGCCGACCGTGGAGCAGTTGCTCGTGGCATCGGCCCGCGGGGCCGGTTGATTCTCGAGATGAAAGCCCAGATGAAGGCCGAATCGTCGAGCTGGAACGGTCGTGGAGCCACAACTCGACCGACATGTCCACGCCGCTGTCAGAGGAGCGATTGCGGCGCAGGTTTTCTCGGTCACCGACATGCACGGCAATGTGATTGTGGTGCATGTCACCCGCTTCCGTGCCGATGGGGTGACCGCGCCGATCCGGCACGGGCGGCATTTGCCGGCGTTGGTGACGTATCCGGTGGTGTATCAGCACGTCCGGACGCGCGTGGAGTTGATCATCGAGGTGGCCGGCGCGAAAGTGTGTCCACGGGTGGATCATTTCGTTGATCCGGGTCCGAATGGACCAGAGGATTCGGCATCCGAACATTTTTCGGTCGGTACTATCGGATCACGAAGTCGCACATGGCCATGCGCGCCTGTCACATCACCGCAGCACCTCTGGCAGGTATCGCTCGCGCACGAACGCGACTGGGCTGCCACCTACGTCCAGTCGGGCGGTGATGTCGAACAGCGGGTTGTCGGGCTGGTCGTCGGAGCCGCGTACCACGCTGAGTGTGTGCCGCTTGGGATGTAAGGGAGCAAGGAGTAATCCCAATGGCACGTCGCCGTCTCGGAGCGCGAGGGCTGTGCGGTACGGGACCCGGCCGAGCACGACGATGGCTGTCGCCTCCGAAAGCACGCGATTGCGGTTGTTCAGCAAGCGTATTTTCCGCCGCTGCACCGGTTCCGGCCGCCAAAGATCGAGGTCGGCGAACTCGGTGGCGGAAAGCCGGTCATCGTGTCGGTCCACGACCTCCAGCAGCACCGGGCCGCCGGTCCAGGCCGCGAGGGTCCGGGTTGCGCTATCGCTGTCCCGCAGCAGCCTGATCAGCCGCTCGGAATCCGGGCGGATCGCCCGTTCGGTCACCGCGACATGATGGGCAGGAACAGACTCTGCCGAGCCGTCAGACGACATGAGCGCTCTCCGTGCCGAGCCGGTGGCAGTTCGGTGCGCCATCACGCCGGTAACGCACATACGTGTGCGAGGCCGCGAGCGGCCATCACATCGAGCAGGCACGTACGCGGGGTCGCCATCCCGGTCAGGTGCCCACACGCCGTGAACACCCGGTGTGCCTCTGCGCGGCGACTCATCGGTTGCCGCCCCCGCTCCGAATGGACACCGTCTGCAACCCCGAACGCATCAATCCCCCACGCAGCGTGTAGAACACCATTCGACTCAACCTCGCAAAGTTCTGGCAGATCGTCACCGGTCGGCTCGCGGACCGTGCCGATTCGGTGACTGGAGCGGTCAATCGAGACGAGCATGGCCGACTACCTGCAGACCTGGCATCGGTAGGCCGTAGGTAGGAGGGCAGTGGCAGCCTTCCTGCGCGGGGGACGCGAGTCGAATACCGTCGCGAAGAAGACCGAACAGCAAGGATGTGGCGCGCGGTGATGGCGTCGGCGCAACGACAGCCGGTGTGCCACCGAACCGTTGATCATCGGTCGCGGAGCTTTGGGCGCACCAGGTAGCTGCTTGTGACCAGTGCAGCGCGGCATGAACGGTGCATAGTGAGATGCGGTCATCGGCGCAGATCATCACCGACTTGGTTCGGTCCGATCCGGACGAGGTGTTCGGGAAGGTGGCGCGCACGTCCTGATACCTGGCCGTTGTTCGCCGCCGCGCTGGGCGTTCAGCCGCGAATCTGTCATACCGGGAGCGGACAATCCCGGTATGGCATACGACGAGGAACTGGCCGAGCGGATCCGCGAACTGATCGTGCCCGGTCCCGAGTGCACCGAGCAGAAGATGTTCGGCGGCCTGGCATTCCTGATCGGTGGGAACATGGCGGTGGCGGCCAGCGGCAAAGGGGGCTTGATGGTCCGTGTCGACCCGGACGAGGGCGAGCGGCTGGTCGGCGACTCGGTCGAGCCCATGGTCATGGGGGGTCGCGAGATGGTCGGCTGGCTCCGGGTCGCCCCGGAGGCGGCCGACGACGACGAGGTGCTGCGGGAGTGGGTCGAGCGCGGCGTCGCCTACGCTCGGACCCTCCCGCCCAAGAGGAAGTAGCCCGGCTCAGGGCCGGACCTGGCGGCGGAAGGTCACCCGGTCGAACTCGCGGCCATACTCGTCCACCGCGACCACGTCCATCTCGCTGGCGAAGATGCCGGGGCGGACGTCGACACGCAGGAACGAGTAGTTCCGGAACCGAACTCGTGACCATGGTGCGGCCTCCTCTTGCTTGCCGCCGCCGGGCGTCCAGACGTAACTGTTCGGCACCGTGGTGTCCGGTAGCTCGTTGCCGCGGAAGGACTCTTGCGAATCCGGCTGGAAGTCGTAGCGGGGACGCCCGCCCCCGCCGACGGTGTAGTAGACGGTGCCGTCGGTCTCCGGATAGACGATCGCGTTGTCGCCCGCGACCTTCGTCGCGCTGCCGCCGCGGATCGGATCGGTGCGCTCGTAGACGTGGTTGTGGCCTTGCAGCACCAAGTCGACCTGGTAGCGGTCGAACAGCTCGACCCAGGCGTCGCGCACACCGCCGTCGCTGGCGTGCGCTTCGGTGGTCGAGTACGCGCAGTGATGGAAGAAGCAGACGATGAAATCGATGTCGCGGTCGGCGCGGTAGGCGGCTAGCGCGCGCTGCACCCAACTGGTCTGCGCACCATCGGAGTAGCCGGAGTTGGCACGGATCTCGTAGGAGACGTCGTTGGCGTCCAGCGAGAGCACCGCGACGTTGCCGTAGGTGAACGAGTACGCCGAGGGACAGCCCGCCGGGCCGTTGCCGGGAAAGTCGAGCCGCGCCAGATGTCCTCCGTAGCCGAGTGCTCCGTAGGTCGCCTCCATGTCGTGGTTGCCGGTGGTGAACAGCCACGGCGTCTGCGCGGCGCTGACCTCGATGGCGCCGAAGTAGACATCCCACACGTAGGGGTTGTACTTGTCGAACCCGCTCGCCGGTCGCGCTCCGTGCGCGACGAATTGACCCGGCTTTCCCGCGCCGGAGGGGTCGGCGTAGGCGATGTCGCCGGCCAGGATGTGGAAATCCGGTCGGGCCGCGGCGATCTGGCGCAGCACATTGCTCGCATGCGGTGTGGCCGGATCGTTGTCGGCCTTGTAGTACTTGTCGTCGTAGTCGCCAGGCGCGACGCCGTCCGGCAGCGCCGGAGTACCGTCGGTGCCCTGGTCGCCCATCATGGTGAAGCGGAACGGCAGGACCCCCGCTCGTCCGGTCGGCATCGCGGGCGCTGCGGTGCGGATGTCGCCGACGAACCCGTCGGAGGTCCGCCAGCGGTAGAAGTGCGGTACCCGGCCGGGTAGGCCGTCCACCGGAGCGTGGACATAGAACTGTTCCGTGGCGAGGACCCCGCCGTCGGCGGTGGGCACCTGGGTGAGCAGATCGCGCACTTCGGCCTCGACCGTCGCGCCCAGCGCCGGCGTGGGGCCGTGGTCGAGATACACCGTGGCGCCCGCCGGACGCCGCGACAGTTGGCCCGCGAAGCGCAGCTGGCTCGCGGCGTCGGACCCGTATCCGACGTGTCGTCCGCCCACCGCGAGTTGGGCTTCCTCGGCATAGGCACGCCGGCCGAACGGCGAGACGCCGACCGTGGCGACGGCCGCGGCCGCCGCGGCGCCACGCAGGATATTGCGCCGGGACACCGGATGGCGGCGCAGGTAGGCGCGGTGCCATTCGTGTTGTTCCGTCATGGTCATATCGGCGGCGAGACGGCCAGGAATTCCGGTATCCGGAATGTCGCCTGCTGGATTCAGCGGAGTGGACGGCATACCGCTGATGTTGTACGGACCGGGCAGTCTGGGCAACTCGGCATCGCACCGTGTGCGGGAACAATGGATGAACAGTGTCCGCACACGTTTACGATCGCGAACGCGATCCGGACAATTCGCGCAAATAGAGCGATTGGCAGGTGCTGGGCCAATTTCTCGCTCGCATAACGGGTCCGGTGCGGCGCCGCCGTGGCTAGGCTGCCGTGATGGCGACCTTCACCCGTACCGCGTTCGCGGCGGTCGTGCTCGTCGGCGCACTGGCGGGGGTGGCGACCGCGCACGCGACGCCCGGCACGGACATCACCGCGGTCACCCTCGGTCAGGCGCAGATTCCCGCCGGACTGCTGCCTTTTGTCGCGGCCACCGATATCGTCGTCCGTGAAATCACCATCGGCCCCGGTGGTTCCACCGGCTGGCACTACCATGACGGCCCCGTCTTCGGCTTCGTCCGCGCGGGCACGCTCACCCATCCTGGGCCCGAGTGCGACGCTCCCATCTACCGTACGGGCGATTTCATCTACGAGCCCGCCGGCGAATGGAACATCCACATCGGCCGCAACCTCGGCACCGAACCACTGATTCTCGACGTGGTCTACGCCCCGCCCATCGGCAAGCCGCTGTTCGTGGATGCCCCGGCGCCGTCCTGCGCTTAGTCGACGTCGCGCCCGACCCGCCGCCGTCGGAGCGCGGCTCCAGGAAGAGGTCGGTCGGTGCCCTACGGGCTGCGGCCCGGTGCCAGTAGGGAGCGGGTTCAGCGCTGCTTCGGCTTCGGCGGCCAGTTCGCGCATGCCCGGTCTTGGTCGCAGCTCGGATAGTCCGCGGTGCAACCGGTCCTCGATGATGCGAAATTCCCTAGATTGGCGATATCATCGTAGACGTATTGGATGCATCATGATGGAGGCGATTTAGATGCGCACCACGATCGACCTCACTGACGATTGGGCCGAGGCAGCGAAGGTGCTCGGCACCACTGGCAAGACGGAGACGGTCAACCGCGCGTTGCAACACGTGTTGGCCGAGCGTCGGCGGGCGCAAGCTGTCGAAACCCTGCGGTCGGTGCGGCTGGAGCTGGATTCGGACACGATGCGCGGGGCATGGGAGTGACCGAACAGCCGGTGTTCCTGGCCGACAAGAGCGCTCACGCCCAGCGCTACACCTCTGTTGAGGCCGCCCGCCGGCTCGATGAGGAAATCGCGGCCGGGCGACTCGCGGTGTGCGAGATCATCGTCCTCGAGTTGCTGTATTCGGCACGGAACAGTTCCGACTATCTGCGCGTGAACACGGCGCTCGAGGCGCTGCCGTGGATCGCGACTGATAACGCCGCCCTGCGGCGCGCTCTCGACGTTCAGCGCCAGCTCGCGCAGCGCGGTCAGCACCGCAGGCCGCTGCCTGACCTGATCATCGCGGCGACCGCGGAACTGGCCGGCCTCACCGTGCTGCACTACGACCACGACTTCGACATCATCGCCGACCTGACCGGTCAGCCCACCGAGTGGATAGTGCCTCCCGGCACCGGCGGCTGAACCAGCCTCCGAGACGGCATCGGACGTAGACGAAGGAGATCATTATGCCGGTCGAGCAGACCGTGGCACCGGAGAGTACGGCACTGCGGGTGGCACTGTGGCGGGCCTTGCACGTTCAGGTCGACCCACCCCCGCACGTGCTCGACGACGAGATCGGCTTGCGGCTTGCGGCTCCCGGGTACGACTGGCGCGAACGTCCCGACATGGACCTGCGGACCACCAGCCGTTCGAGGGCCACGGTCGTCGCCCGTGCCCGCTTCATCGAAGATCTCGTCGTGCGGCAGGCGGCCCGCGGCGTCGACCAGTACGTCATCCTCGGGGCAGGTTTGGACACCTTCGCCCAGCGTCGACCGGAAGTCGCAGCCCAATTGACGGTTTTCGAGGTCGATCAGCCCGGACCGCAGGAATGGAAGCGCCAACGCCTGCTCGAGCTCGGCTACGGACTCCCGGAGTGGCTGCGACTGGTACCGGTGGATTTCGAGGCCGGATGGTGGGACCGATTGGTCGAGGCGGGGTTCGATCCGGAACGACCCGCGGTGGTGGCCTCCACCGGCGTCTCCATGTATCTGACGAAAGACGCGACCGCCGGCACGCTACGCCACCTCGCCGCGCTGGCACCGGGCGCCACGCTGGCCATGACGTTCATCGTGCCATTCGAGCTCGTCGAACCGGACGAGCGGCCCCAACGCGAGCGGACCGAGGACGCCGCGCGCGCAGCGGGCACGCCGTTCATCAGCTTCTTCACCCCGTCGGAGATCGCTGCCTCGGCCCGGGAAGCTGGTTTCGCCGCCACCGAGCACGTGTCGGCGGCCGCCCTCACCCGGCGCTACTTCGCCGACCGCGCCGATGGCCTGCGCCCCTCGTCTTCGGAGGAGCTGCTCGTGGCTACCACCTAGAGGTTGTCGACAATGGACTTCCGGGTGTCGGTGCGGAACGGTTGGCGGATGGGGCTGGAAAATATCTCGAAAAAGTTCGAGAGTTATGTCGAATGGGTGTGGGTGGCTTCGACCAAGGGGTGACAGCAGGTCGTACACGACAAGGAGCACATCATGTCGGTCAATACTTTCTTCTGGTTCGAGAACGGTGCCGAGGAAGCCGCCAACTTCTACGCCTCGGTGATTCCGAATTCGCGGGTGGTCGATATCTCGCGCAACTCCGATGGCTCGGCGTTCATCGTCTCGCTCGACCTGGACGGCCAGGCGATCACGATCATGAACGGCGGGCCGGACCATCCGCTCACCGACGCGGCGTCGTTGCAGGTCGTCGTGGACACCCAGGACGAGGTCGACCGCTTGTGGGATGCCCTCACCGAAGGGGGTCTGCCGGGGCCTTGCGGTTGGCTCACCGACCGCTACGGCTTGTTCTGGCAGGTGGTGCCCTCCGCGCTGCTGGAGCTGATGAGCGGTGACGATCCCGCCAAGACCATGGCCGTCGGCACCGCCCTGCGCTCGATGTCCAAGCTCGACGTCAAGGTCCTCCGGGACGCTTACGACAACGCCTGACATGCCGGAAGACCCGCTCTCCGTTCGGGCGGGTCTTCCAGTGGGCGACAGCGTCGTCGATGACAGCGTTCCGCCGTCAGCTCGTGGACGAACGCGGACTTGTCCAGCCTTGCCCGACTCCGACGCCACCCATATTCGAAGCGTCTCAGTATTTCGCCATCAGGTAGGAGCCGACGATGATCATGGCGCACGCGGCGACTCGTCGGGAATTGATGCGGCGCCGTGGGAAGCCCATCACTCCGTAGTGGTCCATCGCTGCCGCTAGAAACATCTGACCGGCGATGATCAAGGCATTGAACGTGCCGACTCCGACGCTGGAAGCGACGGTGATCATCGCGAAGATCGCCGCGCCGCCGGTGAGGCCGCCGACGGGCGCCCATGTGGGCATAGCCGCGAGGTCGGCGCGGGTCGGCCACTCCCGACGGCGCGAAATGATCAGCCAGACAACGAGAATCGCGCCGACGCCGGTGAGGGCTACGGCATAGGAGATCACCCCGCACAGCCACACGTTCTTCAGTGCCAGCTTCAGTGTGTTCTGGCACCCGGCCTCCACGGACCGCAACGCGCCGCCGACCAGCATGAACACGAAGATCAGGACCATCGCCCAGCGCGGCAGCGCCATGCGTGTCTCGGTTGTGTTGGTCGTCGTCATCGGGAAACCCTTTCGGCCGGCTCAGCGGTGCGGGGGGCAGGTTCTTGCTTCGTCGAGTCGCTGGCCATCAGGTAAACCGCTGCCGTGATCAAACCGGCGGCCAACAGACGAGGCGGAGTCATCTCTCTGGCGGCGAATCCCATCAGGCCTAGGTCGTCCATCACCAGCGCGACCAGCATTTCGCTCACGATGACGACCGCGTTGAAGGTCGCCACGCCGACGTACTTGGCGACGGTGATCATGCCGACCACCGCCACGCCGCCGATCAGGCCACCGAACGGTGCCCACCACGGCATGTGCCGCACATCGTCGAGGGTCGGTAGCGGCGAGTCCGAGACCAACCGCGACACCGCGAGGAAAATCAAAAACCCAGCCAGTGCAACGGCATACGAGAACACCGCGCACAGCCACGTGTTCCGCACATAGATTTTCTGTGTGTTCTGGCACCCGACCTCGATGGACCGCAGCCCACCGGACACGAGGATGAACAGAAATACAAGCCCAAGGCTGACGACGGCCACGACGAGACACGTCCTTCGGTTCAGGGGGTAAACGCCATCACGAACCAGCGATGCGGCTCGACCGGACCCTCTGGAGGAGGAACCATATCTCCGTCTGCTAGCGACACCACCTGTCGCGACCTGTGCAACGTACCGTTAAATAACGGCACCGTCAATAGCGGCAGATAATCCCACACGGGGTTCGTCGTCGGCGAATCCCCTTGCCGGGCAGTGCTTCACATGTTCGTCAGCGCCAGCGCTCCGGTGTCACCGGCGCATCCCAGGCACGGGCATAGCGGCGCTTGTCCGGCGCGTCGAACTCCTTGCTGCGGTAGACCACATAGGGCCGTACCAGATAGCCGACAGGGGCGCTGAACATGTGCACCAACCGGGTATAGGGCCAGAAGCCGATCAACGTGAGAACGATCAGGCCGTGCGCCTGGAAGGTCCACGGGGTGTCCACCATGAGCTCGGGTTCGGGGGCGAGCGTGAACAGGCTGCGGAACCAGGGGGAGACCGTCTCGCGGTAGTTGTAGGTGCCCCAGAGCAAGTTGCTGCCCCAGGTGTTGAGCAGGCCGGTGATCAGCGCCGCGGCCAGCAGGACGTACATCAGGCGGTCGTTGCCGGTAGTGGCCTTGCGGACGGCGGGAACGGTGATCCGCCGGTAGACCAGGATGGCGACGCCCGCGAGCACGGCGAGGCCGGCTACCGAGCCCGCCGAGACGGCGATCAGGTGGTATGCGTGCTCGGAGATGCCGACCGCGGCGGTCCACGACTCCGGGATCAGCACGCCGAGCACGTGTCCGCCGATCACGCCGAGCATGCCGAAGTGGAACAGCGGGCTACCCAGGCGCAGCAGGCGGCTTTCGTAGATCTGTGAGGAGCGGGTGGTCCAGCCGAACTGATCGTTGCGGTAGCGCCACAGATGGCCGAGTACGAACGAGGTGAACGCGATATACGGCAGGATCAGCCACAGCGCGGTCGGCAGATGCGGCGTTGCGTTCATCGTCGGCCTTCCGATCCGTCGAACAGAGCGGGGTCCATCGCGAAGGGTTCCAACCCGACCTCTTCCTCGGGCGGGCCCTGCGCGGCGAGTTCGGCGATGCGCCGCCGGTCGGCGGTGGTCGGCGGCGGCAATGTCGCCCCGACCGCTGCGAGCACCCCAGCGTATGGAGAGCCGTTGTCGGACAGCGAAAGCCGCAGCAGCTCCAGAACGGGAACGTGCTCGCCGAGCAGCCGCTCACCGCCGATCGGGTCGACGGTGGCGGCGAACTCCAGCAGCACCGGCAGATGGTCGGGCAGCTCTTCGTTGCCGAGTTCTACCCCGGCGTGCCGGTAGGCGTGCTTGAACCGCAGCAGCGCCATTCCGCGCTTGCGGGTGTCGCCGTAGGCGTAGAAGGTCAGGTGCAGGCTGGCGCGGCGGCGCATGTCGAAGGTCTCGACGTAGGAGGCCGCCAGCTCCAACGGCGCGGTCACCTGAAGGTACTCGAGGCACTCTTTCAAGTGCTCGCGGATCACATCCGGCAATCCGGTCGCGGCAGTGGTCAACTGGTCGATCATGGCCAGCGTCTGCTCGGTCGGGTAGTCCAGCAGCAGTGCGGCGATCCGCCACACCAGATGGCGGTCGCGCTGGGCGAGTTGCACCGCGGATTCGGGGCGGCGGCGCAACTTCAGCAGGCTCATCGCCCGGCTCCGCTCGGCGCCGAGGTCGGGTCACCAGCTACGGCACCATTGCGGTCCGTGCCCGTGGTGTGCCTTCCGTCGGTGTCACCGCCGGCGGCGCCGTTGGCGTGTGCCTTGCTGGTCTTGCCGCCCGCCGAGTCGTCGACGTGCGCTCCGTTACTCGTGCCATTCGCGGCGCCGTTGGTCGGCACCAGGCCTTCGGTGCTCTTGCCGTCCCAATTCAGAAGGTTTACCCGCGACGATTTCTCTTGCGGCGCAGCACCATTGGTGTCGGTGAGGTGGAACTTGTCCACCATCTGGTCGAATGCCGTCATGCCTGGACCGCCGTCGGTATCCAGACTGCACCCGGTGGCGAGCGAATCCAATTCGTGCGCACGAGCTCCCGCGCCGGTGGGGATGACGTAGCGGTGCTCGTACTTGGCGATGGCCAGCAGTCGGTACATCGCCTCGATCTCTTCGGGTGCGAGGCGCACCGACGGCGCGATGGCGGGATCGGGCTCCTCTCCGAGATTCACCGACCGCATGAACGAGCGCATCGCCGCCAGGCGCTGCAGCGCAGCGCGCACCGGCCCGACATCGCCTGCGGTGAACAGCTCGGCCAGGTATTCCACCGGGATGCGCAGCGCGTCGATGGCGCCGAACAGGTTCGACACGTTCTCGCCGTCGTGCCCGGTCCCGGCGAGCACGTCGACCACCGGTGACAGCGGCGGCACGTACCAGACCATCGGCATGGTGCGGTACTCCGGGTGCAGCGGCAGCGCGATCTGGTAGTCCACGATCAGCTTGTAGACCGGCGAATCCTGGGCCGCCTGAATCCACTCCGGGGAGATCCCGGCGCGTTCGGCCTGGGCGACCACCCGCGGGTCGTGCGGGTTGAGGAACACCCCGAGCTGCGCCGGATACAGGTCCTTGTCCTCGGTGACCGACGCGGCCTCCGATACGGCGTCAGCGTCGTAAAGCAGCACACCGATGTAGCGGAGCCGCCCGACACAGGTCTCCGAGCACACCGTCGGTATGCCGACTTCCACACGTGGATAGCAGAAAGTGCACTTCTCCGCCTTGCCAGTCTTGTGGTTGAAGTAGATCTTCTTGTACGGGCAGCCCGATACGCACTGCCGCCAGCCGCGGCATTTGTCCTGGTCCACCAGGACGATGCCGTCTTCGGCGCGCTTGTAGATCGCGCCGGACGGGCACGACGCCGCACACGACGGGTTGAGGCAATGCTCGCAGATGCGTGGCAGGTAGAACATGAAGGTCTCTTCGAACTCCAGCTTCACCTGGTCGGACAGCTTCGCCAGCAGTGGATCCTTACCGACCTGCTCGGGACCGGAGCCCAGGTCGTCGTCCCAGTTCGCGCCCCAGGTGATACTCGTATCCGCCCCGGTGATCAGCGATTTGGGGCGGGCGACGGGTGTGGTGTCCATCGGCGGCGAGGACAGCAGGTTGTCATAGTCGTAGCTCCACGGCTCGTAATAGTCGTCCACCGTGGGCAGGTCCGGATTGGCGAATATATTGAGCAGCCGCTTGATCCGAGAGCCCGACTTCAGAGTGAGCTTGCCGCGCTTGTTCAGCGTCCAGCCGCCCTTCCACTTCTCCTGATCCTGGTACCGGCGCGGATAGCCCTGCCCGGGGCGGGTTTCCACATTGTTGAACCAGACGTACTCGGTTCCGCCCCGGTTGGTCCACGCCTGCTTGCAGGTGACGCTGCAGGTGTGGCAGCCGATACACTTGTCCAGGTTCATCACCATGGCCAGCTGTGCCATGACTCGCATGTCAGTACTCCACTTTCTGCGAGCGTTCACGGACGCAGTGTGGTGGCCTCGTCGAACTCATGTCAGTACTCCACTTCCTGCGAGCGTTTGCGGATCGTGGTGACCTCGTCGCGCTGATTTCCGGTGGGGCCGTGGTAGTTCAGCGCGAAGGATTGCTGCGCGTAGCCGCCGATGAGATGCGAGGGTTTGATCATGATGCGGGTGAGCGCGTTGTGGATGCCGCCGCGTTTGCCGCGGCCCTTGGTGTCCTCGCCGATGCCTTCGATGCGCGGCACGTCCACCGCCCGGTCTTGGGCGTGGTACATGAACACCGTGCCCTCCGGCATCCGATGGCTGACGATAGCGCGGGCCACCACGATGCCGTTGCGGTTGATCGCCTCGATCCAATCGTTGTCGGCGACATCGATCTTCGCGGCGTCCCGGTCGGACATCCAGATCGTCTGTCCGCCGCGGGAGAGCGTCAGCATGTGCAGGTTGTCCTGGTAGGCGGAGTGGATCGACCATTTCGAGTGTGGTGTCAGGTAGCGCACGGTGACGCCCCGGTCGTCGACCGCGCCGATGGACGGCTCGCGGAACAACGCCGTCATGTCCAGCGGAGGGCGGAAGATCGGCAGCTGTTCGCCGAGTTCGATCATCCAGTCGTGGTCGAGGTAGAAGTGCTGCCGCCCGGTCAGTGTGTGCCACGGCTTGAGGCGTTCGGTGTTGATGGTGAACGGCGAGTACCTGCGCCCGCCGGTTTCGCTGCCCGACCACTCCGGCGAGGTGATCACCGGCACTGGGCGAGCTTGGGTGTCGGCGAACGAGATTCGCTTGCCCTCGTGCTCGGCCGCCAAGTCGGCCAGCTCGGTGCCGGTGCGGCGCTCCAGCGCGTGGAAGCCCTCCACAGCGAGTCGGCCGTTGGTGGTACCCGAGAGCGCGAGAATGGTCTCGGCCGCGTGTGTATCTTTGGCCAGTGACGGACGCCCTTGCGCCACACCGGAAACCACGGTGCCGTTCATTCCGGCGAGGTACTCGACCTCTTGATCGGGATAGGTGGTGACACCCTTTGTGGTGACGCCGAGCGTATCGATCAGCGGCCCGAGCGCGGCCATCTTCTCGGCCAGCTTCGGGTAGTCGCGTTCGACGACCACCAGTTTCGGCATGGTTTTGCCCGGGATCGGTTCGCACTCACCGGTTTTCCAGTCCAGTACCCGGCCACCCGCCTGCGCGGTCGCGTCCGGCGTATCGTGCTGCAGCGGCACGGCCACCAGGTCCTTACGCGTGCCCAGGTGCTTTTCGGCCATCCAGGAGAAGCCACGCGCGATCCGGTGGAAGGCGTCGAAGTCGGTCTTCGCCTCCCAAGGCGGCGAGATCGCCGGGGAGAAGGCGTGCACGAACGGGTGCATGTCGGTCGAGGAGAGGTCATGTTTCTCGTACCAGGTGGCCGCGGGTAGCACGATGTCGGAGAACAGCGTGGTGCTGGTCATTCGGAAGTCCAGTGACAGCAGCAAATCCAGCTTTCCGGTGGCGGCGGTCTCGCGCCAGGTCAGCTCCTGCGGCCGTACACCGGTGGCGTCGGTGGTCTGCAGGTTGGAATCGGCGCCGAGCAGGTGGCGCTGGAAGTACTCGTTACCCTTGCCGGAGGAGCCGAGCAGGTTTGCCCGCCACACGGTCAGGCAGCGCGGGAAGTTCTCCGGCGCGTCCGGGTCCTCGCAGGCGAACCGCAGATCTCCGGACTTCAGCCCGTCCACCACGTGTTCCTGCGCCGTCTTGCCCGCGGCCTCGGCCTCATCCACGAGGTCGAGGGGATTGCGGTCGAAGGTCGGGTAGCTCGGCATCCAGCCGAGCCGGGTCGCCAGGGCGATGTTGTCGGCTGCGGTGCGACCGGCGAACGTCCCCGCGCCCAGCGGTGAGGCGAACGACTCCGCGGTGAACGGGTCGTAGCGCCACTGATCATTGGTCAGATACCAGAACACCGTGCCCTGCATCTGCCGCGGCGGACGCTGCCAGTCCAACCCGAAGGCCAGCGTGGACCACCCGGTGACCGGTCGGCATTTCTCCTGGCCGACGTAGTGCGCCCAGCCGCCGCCGTTCACGCCTTGGCATCCGGTCAGCAGGGTAAGGGTGAAGAACGCGCGGTAGATCTGGTCGGAATGAAACCAGTGGTTGGTGCCCGCGCCCATCAGGATCATCGACCGGCCGCCGGAGCGATCAGCGTTGTCGGCGAACTCCCGCGCGATGCGCTCGGCCTGCGCGGCGGGAACGCCGGTGATGGTCTCCTGCCAGGCCGGGGTGTAGGGCTCGGCTGGATCGTTGTAGCCGGCCGGCCAGGAGCCCGGCAAACCGTCGCGGCTGACGCCGTACTGGGCGAGCAGCAGATCGAAGACCGTTGTCACCCGTTTGCCTGCGACGGTCTTCATGGGCACCCCGCGGGTGAGCACGCCGGGCCTGTCGCTGTCGAAGCGGGGAATCCGCACGGCCGCAGCATCATCGGTGCGGCCGTACAGAGTCAGCAGGGGATCGACATCCCCGAGATCGAGGTTCCAGCGTCCGGTGCCTGCCGCGCCGAATCGGTACCCGAGCGACCCGTTGGGCACCACCGGTCGCGCCTGCGCGTCCAGCAGCACCGTCTGGAACTCGACCCCTTCACCGACCTGACCGAGATCGGCGGCGGTGAGGAACTTGCCAGGCACGAACGCGCCGTCGCGTTCGTCCAGGGTGATCAGGAACGGCAGGTCGGTGTAGCGCTTGACGTAGTCGAGGAAGCGCGAGGTCTTCTTCTCGACGAAGAATTCCTTCAGCACCACGTGTCCCATCGCCATGGCCAATGCCGCATCGGTGCCCGGACGGGCGGGGACCCACTCGTCGGCGAACTTGGTGTTGTCCGCGTAGTCGGGAGAGACTACGACGACCTTCTGGCCGCGGTAGCGGGCCTCGGTCATGTAATGCGCGTCCGGTGTCCTGGTCACCGGCACGTTCGAGCCCCACATGATGAGGTAGCCCGCGTCGAACCAGTCCGCGGACTCGGGCACATCGGTCTGGTCGCCGAACACCTGCGGCGAGGCCACCGGCAGATCGGCGTACCAGTCGTAGAACGACAGCATCGATCCGCCGAGCAGCGAGATGAACCGGGCGCCGACGGCATGGCTGACCATCGACATCGCTGGAATCGGGGAGAACCCGGCCACTCGGTCGGGTCCGTACTGCTTGATCGTGTAAACGTGGGCGGCCGCGGCGATTTCGGCTGCCTCCCACCACTCGGCGCGCACGAATCCGCCTTTGCCGCGGGCGGCCTTGTAACTGCGCGCCTTCTCCGGGTCTTCGACGATCTCGCCCCAGGCGAGCACCGGGTCCTTCCATCGGGACTTGGCTTCCCGGTACAGCTCGAGCAGCACGCCGCGCACGTAGGGGTAGCGCACCCGGGCCGGTGAGTAGGTGTACCAGGAGAAGGAGGCGCCACGCGGGCAGCCGCGCGGCTCGTACTCGGGTTTGTCGGCCCCGACCGACGGATAGTCGGTCTGCTGCGACTCCCAGGTGATCACACCGTCTTTGACGTAGATCTTCCATGAGCAGGATCCCGTGCAGTTCACGCCGTGCGTGGAGCGCACAACCTTGTCGTGCGACCACCGGTCCCGGTAGAACTCGTCGGCGCTGCGGCCACCGACCTTGTGCAGCGTGCGATGGTCGGAGGACACCTCGCCGCGGTGGAAGTATTTTCCCAGCCGAAGAAGCGCGTCCCCGGCGTCCGTGGCCGGGGCGGAGGGCACGCGATCCTGGCTACGCGAATTAACCACGACGTCCCCTTCGAGCTGTGAAATCGGTGTGATGTTCCGACTGTAAGGAGCGGGGTACGGCGGACCAAACGACTCTCTCACAGCCCATTTATGGCGGACGTGAGTTGTGAGAATGCCGCAACGTGGTGGTCATGGTCGTGCAGCGCGTTCGAGGTGTCGGGCGCGACCCGAACAGGGGAGATGCGCTATGACCTGGCGGAAGTAGTGTCCAGAGGCAGGGTTCGCGCGAGTCTCGGTGATGCTTTGGAAACGACTGGTTCTCCGGCGCTTTACATTTGTTAACACAACCGGGCGGGCTCGCGGAGATGTTCGGTGCACTCGTTTTTGCGCGCTTCGGTGTCGCATTTACGGCCGCGTTTTAGTCGAACGGAAAGCTATTCGCTGCGAATTTGTGTGATATCGGGGAATTGTGTACGTCATCGAGGTGGTCTCAGCAAGGTTTGGCGGTCGATTTCGTCGACGCGAAGGTATTCCCCTGTTCGGGCCGGTCGTGATGCGCTGCGGCAAGAAAATGCTTGTGCGGGAGCCGCGACCGGTCCACCGTGCTTACCTTTCGTTAAGGATTCCTTAAGACCGATCGGCAAGGGTGATCGTGAAACCAGCGGTCCATCTTTGGAATCCATACGGACTCGGACTCTGACGCCGAACAGGCGCCCGCGTTCTACTGCGACAGTAATCTTCGATTTCGAACAGGAGTCTTGATGATCGCAACCCGCCTGGTTCGCCTCGGGCTTCCCGCGCTAGTTCTGGCCGATACCGCTCGCACTATCGCGGCGCAACCCCCGATGTCCACTTACACCTGCAAGTACACGCACATCCAATTCGGATCTGTAAGAGGACGTGAATGCACGGATTCGGCGCGTGCCCATGTGAGCGGCTACCACTGGATGCCTTCACCAATGGAAAACAGTCGGCGATACAGAAAGGACATTCGACCATGAACCCGTTCGAATCGCCGCTGTTCGCAGCGGCCGAAGCGGTCGTACTGGGCACCGTGTCAGAAACCTGCGATGTCAACAGGTGAGCCCCGGTACGCCCCATGGCATCTACGGATGTCGGCCGGATTCATCGATCTTCTGGTGGTTGTGGCGCTCTTGGCGCTGGCAACGTATATCGACTGGAACATGTTGTACGACCCCATGAACACGGAGGGCTTCGCGGTGGATTTCGCGGAGAATCTCGAGATCCTGATCTATGGCGAGGCGATTGAGAACATCCCGTGGGGGGCCAGTGTCAACGGGGTGGCGCCCATTCATCCGGGGGACGTGGCTATGTGGTTGTACGTGCTCATGCTGGTCACTGCCATGATCCTGAGTGCGGTGAACACCGTAGTCGTGCAGGGACGGACGGGGCGGAGTCTCGGCAAGCTCGTGACGGGCCTGCGTGTGGTGGACCCGCGTACACACCGCCCGGTGGGTGCCGGTCGGAGTTTCCTTCGGCAGCTCGCCCACATCGCTGACACACTCCCCGGCTGCCTCGGGTTCTTGTGGCCGCTGTTCGATGCGCGGCGACGCACAGTCGCGGACATGCTTGCGAACACGATCGTGGTGCGCGGTCGGGAACCGGTCGCCGCACAGCCCGGGCAGCGGTCGTCGCGTGGCCTGGCGCCCTGGTTCATCACCGCGCTTTGCGCGGTATCGGCCTACACGCTGATCACGATTGAGGCGTGGCTACATCGGATGTGACGTCGTCTGTCGGCGACTCGAGATCTGGAGATTTTCGGAGGAGGCGAAGCCGATGCGGTCGGTACTGAGCTCAGCTGCCCGTCGGCGGCAAATACTGCGCTGGTCTCGGCGCGTTATGGACGCTGTGGCTGTCCTCGCGCTGACGGCAGTGGTGGTGGTGACGCAGGTACGGCTGTACGGCGCGGAACCGGGACCTGCCGACGTGGTGGCGCAGCTGCGGTTCCTCGGGCAGGAGCTGCGCTCGGGTGCGGGTGAGCGGATGCAGCGATACTTTCCCGAAGGGTATTTCTTCTCCCATGTTCTCTATGGCCTGGCGTGGACAGAGGTTGCGCAGGCCGAGCCGTCGTACCGGCAACGCGCGCTCGAACAGTCCCGATGGGCGCTCGTGCAGCTCGAATCAACTTCCGGTACAGCGGTTTTCGATTCATGGCTGCGTCCGCGATATGGAGTGTTCTACGCGGGGTGGTCGAGCAGGTTGCGAGGCGCGGTGGTCGAACTGGCCGGGCCCGCCGCTCCGGAGGCAGCGCGGCTCGGCGCGGACTGTGCCGAGCTTGCGGCGTCGTTCGAGGCGGAAGGGCCGTTCCTGCCTGCGTATCCGAGGCAGGCGTGGCCGGTGGACAGCGTGGTGGCGGTGGCCGCGCTGCGGATGCACGATCGAGTGCTCGAGCCGCGGTTCGGGGCGGTGGTCGAGCACTGGACGGCGGCGGCGCGGGCACGACTCGACCCGGCCACCGGGTTGCTTCCACACCGTGTACTGCCGATGGCGGAGGGAGCACGGGGATCCTCCCAGTCGCTCATCCAACGCTTCCTGCCGGAAGTCGACAAGGACTGGGCAGATGAGCAGTACCGGCTGTTCCGTTCGACATTCGCCGCCCGACCGCTCGGGCTGCCCGCCGTGCGGGAGTATCCGCACGGGGTCGACGGGGAGGGGGATGTCGACTCCGGCCCGCTGCTGTTCGGGGCGAGCTTGTCCGCGTCGGTAGTGGCGCTCGGTGCCGCGCGCGTCCACGGCGACCGCTCGCTGGCCGGTCCGCTCACCAGTCTGGGTGAGGCACTGGGGGTGCCCGTGTCCGTAGGTTCGGGCAAGCGGTACGGATTCGGGATGTTTCCGGTCGGCGATGCCTTTCTGGCCTGGTCCTACGCTGCTCCGCAGGCATCGGACGGCACGTTCGGCGCAGTGGTGGGGTGGTGGTGGCGGTTGCCGTGGCATGCGCTCGGGCTGGCCGTGCTCGGGTTGCTGTGGTTGCCGGTGCTGCATCGCCGTCTGCGATGGGATCGAACCCGAAGGGGCCGCCGGGCAATCGGCCCGGGTGTTGGGGAACAAACCGGGGAACAGGACGACACGAACACTACTGACAGGCGCGAGCGCGAATAGCCGCTGATCCGGCGGTGACCTGCACAATCGGGTCGCCTCGAAGCGCTGCCGGAATCCGGTCACGGTGCGGGGAGCACGGCGAAGTGATCCGTCTCGACGGGGATCGGCCGTTGCCGTCCCCGAAAAGTCCCAGCAGATCCCCTGCTGGCTCCCAGCTGGAGTTCAGCTGCGGACGCGACCGTGGGCGGCGTTCGCTGACGTTCGAGCAGAAGGAAAAGATGAGGTTGGTTGCTGGGTTCGGCCGATTGCCCGCCGGCATCGGCCTGGGGCTCGCGGTACTACTGCTCGGATGCGGTGTGGCCCAGGCCGATACGGTGGTGCCGTTGCCCGACGGTAAACAGGATTTCACGACGGCGACGGGTGTGCGGATCGAGCTGAGCCGCACAGGGGAGAGCGCGGTGGTCTCCCCGTCGCTCGCGTACAACGGCTTGTCACGCACTGCGAGCATGTCAGGCACCGTGTACGCCACGGTCGCCGGCGCGACCGGCGGCACTCTCGTCTCCGGGTATTTGATCGGATGCCAGGCCGATCTGTCCGGTGGAGTGACTGTGGGCGGTGACGTGTACGTGGCCCCGGGTTCGGTTTCACCGGAACTGGCACCCAGCATCAACCTGGTGCCGGGAGGTGTCTCGCAGGTGAAATTCGACACCAAGCAGATCGATCCTCGAGCCGGTGCGGTCGGCTTCGAGTATCACGATCGAAGTGTCCAGGTCGATGGGTGTGCTGGATATGCGCAGGCTCGTGCATTCACCACACTGACCGTGACCGATCAGCGTGGTTCGGCCGAGGTGACGCTGTACGGCGATCCGTTCAGCATCGGATGAGTTCCACACGTTCCGATGCCGCAAGGAGATCGGTGATAGTTCGATCGGGAGAGAGGAAACGTGCCGTGCGAGGTCCGCTGTGCACTGCAATGGTGGCGTGTGCCTGCGTGCCCGTCATACTGGTCGGGACCGGTTCGGCGAATGCCGACACACAGGTGGTGCTGCCTGACGGGCACGGCCAGTTCACCACTCGCGATGGGGTGGTCGTCCAGGTCGACCGCAGTGGGGAGCATGTGACGGTCTCTCCGTCGATAGCGTCGAGTCCCCTCTCCCGCAACGTGTGGGTTTCCGGCGTTACCTCGGTGAGTGTCGACGCGCCAGCCGGAGTTACGGTCACCGGGGGCCGCATCCAGACCGGCTATCTGGTCGGCTGCCAGGTCGATCTCGGTTCTGGCGTGCACGTCAACGCCAGTGGTGACGCGGCCGATCAGCCGAAAAGTCAGGGACCGGACACATCCGGCGGTGGTGCGCAGCCTGATGGGGGTGGAAACCCATCCAGCTCGGGCGGTGCCGGTGGTGGAGGTGGGGGCGGTGGCCTGACAGTGGGAAGCTACGACCTTGGCGCGAGCGCCAACAGCTCGGGGATCACGCCATATGCCGACCCCGATATGTCGCTGCAGCTGAAACCGGGCAAGGTCGCCACCAAGCAGATCGAGACCTACAACTTCAGCGGTAGCTCAGGTACCACGCAGTACGTGGACCACACATTGTCGATCGACGGCTGCGCGGGCTACGCCGAGGCGCGTTCGTATCTGACAATCGTCGTGCAGGACAATGTCATGGACGCTTCGCAGACCCTCTGGGGGCAGCCCTTCAGCATCGGGTAGTCCGCGTTTCGGACGGGTGCGTGCTAGTCGGCGGGGTCGATGTCGGCGAACGTGTCGACCCAACGGTGTGGGGGCCGTGGGGGATTGGGCTCGCCGGGGCGGGCCAGGCCGACGACCCGCCAGCTCGCGGCGACGGCCGCGTCGAGCTCGTCCGGGTGGTCGGACAGGAACAGGATGCGTTCACCTGGGATGCCGATGACGTCCGCGATCGTCCCGTAGGAGGAGGATTCGCGTTTGCCGCCTGCCGTCGTCAGATCGAAGTATCCGCTGATCAGCTCGGCGAGGCTGCCGCCTCGCGCGAAGGCGAACCAATCCTGTTGGTTGCGAACAGATCCTGAGGAGTAGACGTACAGTGCGAAGCCCGCGGCGCGCCACGCGGTGAGCGCGGGCCGGACATCGGGGAAGAACTCGCCGTGCAGCGCACCGGCGCGGAAGCCCTCCGCACAGATCAGGCCTTGGGCGGTCTTGAGCGGCTCGGCCTTGACGTCCGAGTCGAGCCAGGTGCGCAGGATCTCGGCGACCTCGGCAGGGTCGGCGTCCGTCCGCCGGGCCAGTTTCCTGGTCGCGGCGAGCACGGGCTCCGCTGCCGTAGCACTGTTTTCGGCCAGCCAATTCGGAAGCCGTTCGCGGGTATAGCCATACAGGTCTTCGCGGACCGAACGGGTGGGGCTGGTGGTGCCCTCGATGTCGACGACGACGGCGCTGATCACGATGCGGTGAGCAGCTCGTCGAGAGTGGGGAAGCCCGCGCTGATCTTGTCGCCGGTGAAATCGCCGACCCAGCCGTCCTCCTCCTCGAAGAAGCGGATGGCGATGAAGTCCGGGCGCGCGCCCATGTCGAACCAGTGCAGCGTTCCGGCGGGCACCGAGAGCAGGTCGCCGCCAGCGCACACCACGGCAAGCACCTCGTCGTCCAAGTGCAGGTAGAAGCAGCCGCGGCCGGCGGCGAAGAAACGCACCTCGTCCTCGGCGTGCCGGTGCTCATCGAGGAACTTCTCCCGCGCACCCCTGGCGACTTGCGGCCACTGTGGGTCGGCGTCGTCGGGATGGATGCGGGCGATGTCGATGTGCCGGTAGCGCCCCGACTGGTTCAGCTCCGTGACTTCGGCCGCGTACTGGGCGAGCACATCGTCCGAGGAGCGGGACGCGGCGTTCTCGACCACCGGCCAACGGCCGAAAGTGATGCCATGCCTGGCCAATTCGGTGCCGATCAGCTCGTCGTCGGTGGTCCGTAAGCGAACGTCGGCCGCGTTGCCGGCGGCCATCACCTGGAGCAGGGTCATGTCGATCCAATCTCGAGAATATCGTCACGCGAGCCGAACGCGGCTGGGCTACCGGTCCGCGACACCAGCTCGCACAGCGCCTCCAGGCATTCGGCGCGATCACGCGCCTGGGAAAGATTATCGCCCCACGTGGTGATCCCATGGCCCGCGATGAACAGGACCGGGGGAGTATCGGGGTGGTCGAGAAGATAGCGCTCGATGTCCGTGCCGATGCGCGGCACGTCCGGCCAGTTCGGGAACACAGGGATGTCGATGGTGGCCGGATCGCTGCCCCCGAGCCCCTTGATGAGCTCGTAATCGGTGATCCGAATCGTGGTCACCATGTCGCGAACGGCCGGCCGAGTGGCCAGCGCCGTGGCGTACGGCGGGTGGATGTGCACCACGGCTCGAGCCGGGCCGGTCCGATAGACGGCGGTGTGAATCGTGGTCTCCGCCGAGGGTTTACGACCACGGCCGGACACCGCCGCCGAGTCCGCGACGCGGACGGTGACCATGTCGTGCTCGGTCAGTTCGCCCTTGGACAGACCGCTTCCGGTGACGACGGCGGTTTCACCGGTGCGCACGGAGATGTTGCCCGCTGTGCCGGGCATCCAGCCGCGCCGATACAGCTCGCGTGCGATGTCCGCGATCGCCGTGCCGTGCGACGGGTCCGAGCGATGCACCACGCCGCGCTCGGTGACCACCGCTGTCACCAGGTTGCCCGGCGTCACGTCGAAGGCCGGATTGAAGACCTCGGTGTTCGCGGGAGCTGTTGCCACGCCGCCGAATCCGGTCACTTCGGCCGCCGCTCGCTCCTCGACCACGATTTCGCGGCCGGTGGTCATATGCGGATCGCGGGTCGACTCCGGGGCGACCACCAGGAACGGGATGCCGTGGTGGCGGGCCGCCAGCGCAAGGGAGTACGTGCCGATCTTGTTGGCGACGTCGCCGTTCACGGTCACGCGGTCGGCGCCGACCAGCACACAATCGACCTGCCCGGTGGCCATCGCCCAGGCGGCGGCGGAGTCGACGGTCAGCCGGTGCGGGATGCCTGCCTCGGCCAGTTCCCAGGTGGTCAGGCGGGCGCCCTGCAGCAGCGGACGGGTCTCGCCGACCAGGACGTGCTCGAGCGCGCCGCGCTCGGACAGCACCCGCAGCGTGCCGATAGCGGTGCCGAATGCGCTGGTCGCGAGCCTGCCGGTGTTGCAGTGGGTCAGTATCCGCAGCGGCCGGTCGGGGCAGAGTTCCCGCACCAGGTCCGCGGCGTTGGTCGCGGCGGCCCGGTTCACTCTGCCGTCTTCGGCCAGCATGTCGAGCGTTTCGGCGAGCACGGCGTCCGCGCCCTTCCCCACCTCGGCCCGTACCCGCTCGACAGCCCAGGCGAGGTTGACCGCGGTGGGCCGGGCCGCCGCGATCCGATTCGCCTCGGCGTGCACCGCCTGCTCGTCTACCACTCCGTCGGCGGTGTGCGCCGCCGTGGCGATGACCACGCCGAACGCGCCCGCGATACCGATCGCGGGCGCGCCGCGAATGGCAAGAACTTTGATGGCGTCGATCACCTGGTCGACCGTGCGCAACCGCAGCTCGCGCGCCTCGTGCGGCAGTCCGCGCTGGTCGATGGTGACGAGCGCACCGTCGTCCCAGATCAGAGAACTGTCGTCCATCAGGCACATCCTTCATCGCGTCGAGCAGTGTCGTGCCTGGTCAACGGTATCGGACGCTGGTCGCTGGCCGACATTCGCGTCAGGCGGCTCCGGCCGCCTCGGAACGCAGCTTCGCGGCTCGTTCGCGCGGGTCGTAGTTCGGGTCGACCCCCTCGATCAGCAGCAGGATCGCCTCTCGCGGGTAAGCCTTGTGCGGAGGCCGGTCGGCGGGTCGCGCAGGGTGTCAGGACGACCGCCGCCGCCGGTCCCGGAGGAGGGGAACCGGCGGCGCGGTGTGGTGCAGATCAGTTAGTAGCGGCGGTCCTGCTCGCCGCGCCGGTCGGGCGTCTCCGACTGGCGCTGGTTGCCGGACCGGCGGCCTTCGGGATTCGCGCTCTCGGGCGTGTCCTGCTCCTGGCGCTGTTGTTGCTGCTGCCTCTGCATCTGCTTCGGCATTTTCTTAGGCGCTTTCTTAGACTTTTCAGCCATCTCCACTCGGTCCTTTCCGGGTGATTGATATTCGCCTAACCACAAACACGATAGCCATCAGATATCGCTTCCGGAAGGGGGTCGGAAAAATATGGGCTTTAGCGGCCATAACGTGACATTTCCGCAGGTAGAGAGTCTATTGCACGTGGGTTTCGATAAGGAATTCGGTCGTCTGGGCGGCGAATGGGCTATTTCCTTCGATCGTGCCCTGTGGTGTATCCGGAAAACTGGATTCCGTCAAGTCGGGTACCTGTTCGGGGCGCCTTGCGCAAGAAGTGCGCGATCGCGCTGATTCTCCCGAACGCTCATGTCGGGACTCGAAACAGGCTGCTGCCACGACGACGTGACCGTCAGCGCGAGTGCCGACCTATAACGCCGCACCGGCGATCTTCCGTCGACGCTTCGAAAGCCGAGCGCCACAAAATCTTTCGAGAGACACCGACTGCGTCAAGCGCGCCGCTTCGACCTCAGCCACGCAGGGGCAGAAATTCGACGATCGCGTCGTCGGCGGCATCGACGGGAACGATGACGAGGCCGTCGCGGTCGACCAGGCCACCGAGGTGGGTGGTGCGGATGGTCGGGTCGCCGAGCCAGCCGCCCCCGGCGGCGGCGCGGGCGGGGACGATGCGCGGAACCGAGCCTGCGATCGCGCCCGCGTTGCGCAGCGGACCGTGCAGCGGACGGGCCGGGGATGCGCCGGTCCGGCCCGCGACGATCGCGGGAGCCAAGGCCATAAGCGTCGCGACGGCCGCCAACGGGTTACCAGGGAGGCCGAGAACCGTGGTGCCCGAGGAGAGTTGGGCGACGACAGTGGACCCACCGGGGCGCAGGCGCAGGCGCCGCACCAGAATCCGGGCCTCGGCACGGGCCACCGCGGCCCGCAGTTGGTCGGCGGCGCCGCCGCCGGTCGCGCCGACGATCACCAGCAGGTCGCAATCCGCTGCGGCGGCGAGGACTTCGTCGAAACCGTGCGGGGTGTCGCGCAGGTGCACGCGGTCGGCGGTGCGGATGCCATACCAGGACAGCAGGTCCGGCAGGATAGGCCCGATAGAGTCGCGTGTCTGGCCCCGCTGCAGCGGACCCTCGCTGCGGATCTCGTCACCGGTCATGATGATGCGCGCGCGCACCGGGCCGCGCACCGGCGCGGCGGTGACCTCGACGCTCGCTGCCGCGGAGACCAGCGCCGCGGTGACCGGAGTCCCCTCCGGCGCGACGAGATCGCCGAGTTCCCGGTCTTCGCCGCGGCGGCGGATGTCGTCGCGGAGCGGAATGTCCGGCAGCCGATAAAGAATGTCGTCGGCGACGCGGACGAACTCATCGCGGAGCACGCCGGTGGTGCCGTCCGGTACGTGCGCGCCGGTGGCGATCCGCAGCGCCTCGCCGGACAGCAGCCCGACCGGACGCCGTCCGCCTGCGAAGCCGACATCGCGCCGCAGGCGCCACGGCCCGTCGCCCGACACCGCGTAGCCGTCCATCGCGGACACATCGAAGCGAGGCAGCGGCCCGGCCGCGATCAGCGGGCCCGCGAGGGCGGCGCCGCGCACCGACCGTAGGTCGGCCTCGTAGGCGGTGAGCCGGGTGAGCGTGCCGCGCAGGATATTTCGCGCCTGGTCGAGATCCATGGGTGGCTGCTGGCGCGGCGTTTCGACCGCGGCCCTGGCCTGCCGCACCTGCTCCTCGGTGTCACAGTCGGCGACCCCGGGCAGCGCGATGATCGCCGAGTCGTCCGGAACCAACGCCTTCATCGGCTGATTGATCAGCGAGTCCAGCCGGTCCAAAGCGGCCGCCAGCGCGGCCCTCCGCCACACGCCGATCAGGTACTGCGGACGTCCTGACTCGTCGGCCGCGAACACCGCGTCCGCGCCGGATTCCGTGGCGTGCCTCGCTAGTTCGACGACCGTCTGTCCCGACAGGAACGGCAGATCGGCCGCGAGCACCACCACCAGCGGCGCGGCCGACCCGAGGGCGCGCAGCCCCGCCCCGATCGCCGACACCGGCCCAGACCCCGGTGGCACTTCCCTGACCTGCCTGATCTGAGGGGGCAGCTCGGGTCGGTGCGGTCCGACCACCACGGTGTGCGTGCAGGAGGCTACGGCGGCCAGCGCCGCCTCGAGCATGGAGCGGCCGCCGATGATGATCGCGGGTTTGTCCACGCCGCCCATCCGGCTGGCCCGGCCGCCCGCGAGCACGATCGCGTCGGCGGCCGTCACACGCCACGACCTCGAGCTAGGTGCACCATGGCGGACATGCTAATTCGTCGCTACCGGAAAGCCCGGCAGCGGACGGCGTGGATCACGTGGTCGACCAGTCGCGGGCGAGTCGCCGCAGGCGGAGTTCGTTGTTCTCCGGATCGGCGAGTGCAAGGTAGTCCGCAGCGCGGGGATCCGCGGCGATCGGCTCGCGTGGAGTCGCGCCGGCGGCGCGGAGCCGGGCCACCTCCGCGGGCTGGTCATCGGCCGGATACAAGGTGAGATCCAGGTGCAGCCTGGTTCGACCGGACCTGTGATCAGGTGTGCGCACGAACTCCAGCCAGGAGCCGAGGCCGGTCGCCGAACGTAGCCCGGCCACCCGCGCATTGTGGTGCGTGACCGGCCAGCCGGAGGCGGCCGACCAGAATTCGGCGAGCCGCACCGGGTCGCGCGTGTCGACCACGATGGCCGCCACGGCGCCCGTGTCCACGTACTCCTCCCTCGGCTCCAGCACGCAGAACTCGTTGCCCTCGGGATCGGCGAGGACTACCCATGGCACCGCGCCCTGGCCGATGTCGACGGGGTGCGCACCCAGCGCCAGTGCCCGGTCCACCTGGATGCGCTGATGATCGATCGATCGGCTGGCCAGATCGAGGTGCATGCGGTTCTTACCGCTCTTCGCCCGCGCGGCAGGCAGGAAGGCGAGGGCGATGTCGAGGCCGTCGGGATCGGGTGCCGCGACGTCCACTTCGTCGGGGCGGTCGAGGGTGACAGCCCAGCCGAGCAGCGCGGCCCAGAAGTCCGCGACGAACCGCGGCTGGTCGGTGTCGAACGCGACACATGCCAGGCGGGTGGACATGAAATCAACCGTACTGGGCGCGTGCCCGGCCCGGAGGTCTTTCGAATCAGCGCGCGGAAAGGAACGGAAAGCGTGCGGCGCGCAGGTTCACTCGCCCGTCCCGGATCGGCACGCCCTCCTCGGCGAGCAGTCCCAGCTGGCGGCCGGCCAAGTGTGCGGCGGGCTTGCCGCCCGCGCCGATCACCCGGTGCCAGGGCAGGTCGGCGGCGTCGGTGCGCATGATCCAGCCCACCGTGCGTGGGGTGGACAGCCCCACCGCCGCGGCGATGTCGCCGTAGGTGGCCACCCGGCCCGCCGGGATCGAAGCAACGAGGGCGCGCACCTGCTCGACCTGGGCATCGGTGGTGGGCATCCGATCAGAGTACTGAGCGCACGAGTTCGCCGGTCTCGGCCGGACGTGCCTGGGCGACCATGTGATCGCAATTCCATTCGTGCACGGCCAGGTTCTCGCCCATGCGCGCGGTGAGCGCCGCACGGAACTCCGGCGTGACGAAGGACGGGTCGACCTTCATCGCCTGCACCAGCACCGTCGGCAGGTCGGCGGGCGGCAACACCCAGTGGCGTGCCAGCTCGCCCCAGTAGGAGTTGATCGCGGGCAGGCTCATCCGCCACCCGAAACGTCCGTCCGCGGTGGGCAGCAGATGCTCGGTGAGTTCGGCCTCCAGCAGGCGTGGCTCCACGTCGCCCCAGCCGGTGTCCAGCTTGTCCTGACGGGCCTCCTCGACGCTGCCGTAGTCGGCCGAGACCAGTGTGGACAGCGCGATCTCGTTGAGCAACTCCGGTTCCAGTGCGATGGCCGGGTCGAGCAGCACCAGCGAGCGCACCAGGTCCGGATGCCGATGGGCGAGATGCAGTGCACACGCGCCGCCGAACGAGTGCGCGACCACCACCACCGGTCCGTCGGCCTCCGCGGCGAGCAGCTCGACCAGGTCCGCGACGATGGTCTCGAAGTTCCACGGCGGCAGCGGCGTCGAGTGACCGTGTCCGCGCAGGTCGGGGGCGAGAACACGGACATCGGGCAGGTGCCGGGTGGCCAGGTCTTCCCAGCGTTTGCCATGGCCGGTCACGCCGTGCAGGGCGAGCACCACCGGTCCGGTCGTCGGACCGAACCGGTGGACATTCAAGACAGACACCGGTCCATTTTGACCTGCGCGGGAATTGGGCGCAGGGCGAGTCGCGCGGAGTGGCGTGACGGCGTGTCGGTCGTGTCTGTTGCAATAGCCCGCGTGGTGCGATCGGATGGCGCGGTGCGACTTGTTCGCCGGAAAGTGGTGGCGCCCCAGCCGTGGGCATGGGATGCCGACGTTCGCGCGCTGGTGGACGCCTCGGCCGAGGCTGGGCCGACCCGTTCGGGTTGGCGGCCGTGGCAGGTGCTCGGCGGACCGGGTACGGGCAAGACGGCCCTGCTCGTCGACGTCGCCGCCGCGCGCATCGCGGCCGGGGCCGATCCCGAATCGGTGCTGGTGCTCGCCCATTCGAAACAGGCGGCGAGCGCCGCACGCGATGCCGTCACGGCGCGGTTGTCCGGGCCGGAACCCGGCGCCGAGGGCGGAGTGCCCGGCGCTACCCGTGAGCCGCTGGTTCGCACGCTGCACTCGTATGCCTTCTCGGTCCTGCGCAGGCACGCCACGGCGCACGGCAATCCGCCGCCACGGTTGCTCACCGGTGCCGAGCAGGACGCGGTGCTGCGCGAGATGCTGCGTGGTGACTTGGCCGACATTGCCGAGGGCGCGCCCGGATTGTGGCCGGAGCGGTTGCGTCCGGCGCTCGCGCTCGGTGGGTTCGCCGAGCAGTTGCGTGACCTCATGCTCCGGGCCACCGAGCGCGGTATCGGGCCGGAGGATCTGGTGCGGCTCGGGCGCGAGCATGCCAAGCCGGAATGGGTGGCGGCGGGCAGGTTCGCCCTCCGCTACGAGCAGACCATGCTGCTGCGCTGGTCGGTCGGCGTGGAGGCGCCGGAGGCGACGGCGCCCGCGCTGGATGCCGCCGAACTGGTCGGCGCGGCGCTGGACGCGCTGGCCGCCGACCCGAATCTGCTTGCCGCGGAACGCGCCAGGATCAGGTACCTGCTGGTCGACGACGCACAGCACCTCGACCCGCAAGCGGCGATCCTGGTCAAGGTGATCGGGCACAGCGCGCGGACCACGGTGATCGCGGGCGATCCCGATCAGGCTGTCTTCGCCTTCCGTGGCGCCGACGCTCGCTTCCTCGCCGACCTGGACGCACCGGACGGCCAGCGCATCGTCCTACGAGACAACCATCGTTTCAGCGGCCAGGTGCGGCTCGCGGTCGCGCGCATCGCGGCACGCCTGCCCGGCGCGGCACCGCAGCGCCTACCTGTGCCGCGTCGCGCGATCGAACCGGACGATGATGGCACCGAGGTGCGGGTCCGCGTGCTCGCCACCCCCGCGAAGGAGGCCGCACTCATCGCCGACCATCTGCGCCGCGCGCACCTCACCGCCGGGGTGCCGTGGTCGCGGATGGCGGTGATCGTCCGTTCGGTGCCGCTGTCGCTGGCGCCGCTGCGGCGCGCGCTGCTCGCGGCGGGTGTGCCGGTGCAGCAGCCCGCGCTCGATACACCGCTGGCGCGCAGGCGCGGCGCGGCCTGGATGTTGCTGTCGCTGCGCGCGGTGCTGGCCGGGGAGGCGACGCGCAGGCACGGCGCGGAACCGGACTTCGAGCTGGAGGATGCACTCGATTTGCTGGCAGGGCCGCTCGGCGGCGCCGACCAGATCGCATTGCGCCGATTGCGACGCGGCGTCCGGCGCGCGGTGCTGGAGTTGGAACGCAACAGGTCCAAGGACACACCGGTTTCCGACGGGGTTCGATCCACGAGCGACGAACAGCCGCCGGATCGCAGCGGCGAGATCGACCGCCCCTCCGCGCAGGTACTGCGCGACCTGCTGATCGGGTCCGGCGACCTGGCGATCTTGGACAGGCTCACGGAGGTCGAGGCGGCGCCGCTGCGCCGGGTGCTGGACGCGCTGGACCGGGCGCGCAAGGCGCGCAGGCGCGGCGCGGGCCTGGAGGACGTGCTGTGGGCGCTGTGGACCGGTTCCCGGCTGGAGCGGCGCTGGGTGGCGCAATCCGAGCGCGGCGGCGCGGTCGGCATGCAGGCCGACCGCGATCTGGACGCGGCAGTCGGACTGTTCGACGCAGCCGCCGCCTATGTCGACCGGTTGCCGCGGGCAAGTATCGAAGGTTTCGTCGATTACCTGCTCCAACAGGAGATCCCGAACGACGCCGCACCGCGCACCGCCCCAGGTGCGGCGGTGGCACTGCTGAGCGCGCACGCCGCCGCGGGACGGGAATGGGATGTGGTCGCGGTCGCGGCGGTGCAGGAAGGGATCTGGCCCAACCCGCGGTCGCGCGGAACCCTGCTGCACACCGAGGACCTGGTCGACCTCACCGCGGGCGTGATCGATGCGGGGGAGCGGGTGAGCCGCGCGGCTCCGATCCTCGCCGAGGAGCGCAGGTTGCTGCTCGTCGCGTGTAGCCGCGCCCGCCGGTCTCTGCTCGTGACCGCCGTGGAGTCGGTGTCCGGCGAACGGGATCTGGTGCCGTCGCGGTTCCTCACCGAGTTGCTCGGGCACGACGACGCCAGCGAGCCAGGCGCGCTTCCGGTCGTCGATCCCGGCCGCGCCCTGGTGATGCACTCGCTGGTGGCCGAATTGCGCGGCGTGGTCTGCGATCCCCAGGCCGACCCGCAGCGCAGGCGGCGCGCCGCGCACCAGCTGGCGCGGCTCGCGGACGCGGGTGTGCGTGGCACCCATCCCGACGACTGGTACGGCATCGCGGAACTGAGCTCGCAGCGGCCGCTGTGGGCCGAAGACGAAGGCGCGGTGGGCCTTTCGCCCTCCACCGTCGAGCTGCTGCGCACTTGCCCGCTGCGCTGGGCGCTGGAACGCCACGGCGGCACCGACGGCGACAATCCGCATGCTGTGAAGGGCAACCTGGTGCACACGTTGGTGCAGGCGCTCGCGGGCAAAGTGCCCGAGGCGCAGGTGCGTGCGGCGCTGGACCACGCATGGCGGGCGGTGGATCCCGGTTCGGGCTGGCACTCCCGGCAGGAGCTGCGCCGCACCGAGGCAATGCTGGAGACGTTCATGGCGTGGGTAAGCAACACTCGCGGCGAACTCACCCAGGCCGGTGTCGAGGTTCCGGTCGACTGCGTGCTGCCTGCCCGGACCGAAGACGAACGCGCCGTGCGGATCCGGGGCCGCATCGACCGGCTGGAGCGAGATGCGTTGGGGCGCTTCGTGATCGTGGATGTGAAGACCGGAAAGTCACCGATCACCAAGCAGGCCGCCGTCGATCATGCCCAGTTGGCGACCTATCAGGTGGCGGCGGCAACGGGAGCTCTCGACACGCCGGCCGAATCCGAAGCCACGGGCGGACCCGAACCGATCGGCGAGCCCGGCGGAGCCCGCTTGGTGTACGTCGCCAAACCGAGCAGCAAGGAGGGCGCGGCTCAGCGTATGCAGCCCGCGCTGGATGCCGAGGCACTCGCCAAGTGGCGCACGACGATTCACGAAGCCGCAGCGGCCACCCAGGGCCCGAGCTATGTCGCCATGCGCAACGACGGCTGCCGCCACTGCGCGGTGGCCGGCAGCTGCCCCGTGCAGGATCGCGGAAGGCAGGTGACCGACGAGTGAGCGAGCGAACCATGGGCAGGGCCGAGTTCTCGGTCATGCCGGAGCCGAGCGTCAGCGAGGCGCGGGCATGAGTGAGCCGTGCGCCGCACCCTCGAACCCGGCGCGGCGTATCGTCGGCGAGGCGCGGCCGTGACCGACCGGGTGACACCGCACCGGCTGGCGGAAGCGCTCGGCTTGCCCCCGCCGACCGATGAGCAGGCCGCCGTGATCGCGGCTCCGCCGGGCCCGACCCTGGTGGTCGCGGGCGCGGGCGCGGGCAAAACCGAGACGATGGCCGCACGCGTGGTGTGGATGGTCGCGAACCGGCTCGTACTGCCCGACGAGGTACTCGGACTGACCTTCACGCGTAAGGCCGCGCAGCAGTTGACCGCCCGCATTCGTACCCGGCTCGCCCGGCTCGCCGGTGCGCCGCTGCTGCGCGAACTCGACGCGACCGGACAGTTGCGAGCCCAGCTGGCCGGAGCGGAACCGGAGATCAGCACCTATCACTCGTATGCGGGCAGGCTGCTCACCGAGCACGGGCTGCTGCTTCCGGTGGAACCCTCCGCGACGCTGCTCACCGAGACCCAGCTCTGGCAGCTGGCTCACCAGGTCGTCCGCGGTTGGGATGGCGATCTGGACACCGATCGCACGCCGGTGTCGGTCACCGAGGCGGTGCTCGCGTTGTCCGGTCAGCTGGCCGAGCACTTGGTGGAGGCCGAGGAGTTGGCCGAGGCACACACCGAGCTGGCGAAGCTGGTGCACACGCTGCCCGCGGGTCCACGCCAGCGCGGCGGGCCCAGTCAGGCACTGTTGAATATTTTGCAGGTGCAGCGCGAACGAGTCGCCCTGCTTCCGCTGGTGCAGCAGCTCGCCGATGCGCTGCGCCGCCGCGGAGCACTGGATTTCGGCGCGCAGATGTCGCTCGCGGCGCGGCTGGCCGCCGAGTATCCCGAAGTCGCCGCCGCCGAGCGTGCCCGTTTTCGGCTGGTCCTGCTCGACGAATATCAGGACACCGGCCATGCCCAGCGGGTGCTGCTGGCCGCGCTGTTCGGCGGAGCTCCGGAGTCGGCGACGGACCACGAGCCCGGGTCCGTGTCACCGGAGTCCATGCCCGAGCACGGACCCACCCGCCCCGGCGGACACGACCGGTACGCGGACCCGTCGTCGCAGCACGCCGCAGCGCACCCGGATTCGTCGACGGGGGACGCGTCGTCGCCGCGCGCCGGTGCAGACGACCCGCACCCCGACCCTCTGATGCGAGAGGTGCAGTCACCGCACGCTGGTGCACACGACCTGCACTTCGATCCACCGACGCGGGCCTGGCCATCGCCGCGTGCCGGTGCACACGACGGAATCTCTGGTTCGTCGAGAGGGGGCGAGCCGCGCACTGGACAGCGTCTCGCGGTGACCGCCGTCGGCGACCCGATGCAGTCGATCTACGGCTGGCGCGGCGCGTCAGCGGCGAACCTGCCCCGCTTCGCCACCGACTTCCCCCGCGCGCCCGGTGTTCCCGCCCCGACGCTGCCGCTGCTGACCAGCTGGCGCAACCCGCCCGAGGCGCTGGCGCTGGCGAACCTGGTCGCGGAACCATTGCGCCGCTCAGCGATCGAGGCAGGCGGTGTGACCGTCGACGCGTTACGCGCCAAACCCGACGCGGGACCGGGTGTCGTGGCCTTGGCGCTGACCGGAACTGTCGCCGAGGAACGTGAGTGGGTGGCCGAGCGGATTGCCGTGGAATGGTCGGCCCGGCGTACGGCGGGACAGGAGCCGCCGACGTCTGCGGTGCTGGTGCGCCGCAATGCCGATGCCGCACCGCTCGCGGAAGCGCTTCGCGAGCAAGGACTTCCGGTGGAGATCGTCGGACTCGGCGGTCTGCTGGCCACCCCGGAGGTCGCCGACATCGTCGCGACCCTGCGTTTGGTCGCCGAACCCGGTGCGGGCAGCGCCGCCATGCGCGTGCTGACCGGCGCTCGCTGGCGCATCGGCGTCGCCGACATCGCGGCACTCGCCCGCCGGGCCCGAGACTTGTCGATCAGGCGACCCGCGCAGGAGAACACGGCCGAGATCGCCGACCGCGCCGCACTCGACGCCGCGCTGCGTGAGGTGGCTCCGGAACCCGCGGAACAG
Source organism: Nocardia sp. NPDC023852 (assembly GCF_040639505.1). Classification (NCBI taxonomy): domain Bacteria; kingdom Bacillati; phylum Actinomycetota; class Actinomycetes; order Mycobacteriales; family Nocardiaceae; genus Nocardia; species Nocardia sp. NPDC023852. Next base: position 30,636 of record NZ_JBFAAB010000011.1, on the reverse strand, counting down.
GCGGGCCTTGCGGACGCGATCGCCGACCCCGGTCCGGCGGAGCAGTATTCGGCGGCCGGTTTCGCCCGACTCGAAGCGCTGGGGCGTGAGTTGGCCGCGCTGCGCGAGCGTAGCGGGCAGCCGTTGGCGGAATTGGTCGCGGATGTCGAACGCACCATCGGTGTGGGTGTGGAGACTCAGGCTCGCCGAGCAATGGCGGGTACCGGCGCGGGGCGCGAGCACCTGGACGCGTTCGCCGAGGTGGTTGCCGGATACGCCGCCGACACCGGAGCCTCGCTGGGTGGGCTGCTCGCGTTCCTCGCCGCCGCGGAGGAGGTCGAGAACGGGCTGCAACCGGGAGAAGTGGAAGTCGCCCGGGATCGGGTGCAGGTGCTGACCGTACACGCTGCCAAGGGCCTGGAATGGGCGGTCGTCGCGGTTCCGCATGTGGTGGACGGCGTGTTCCCGTCGAAAGGAGGTTCCGGCACGTGGCTCGGCGCGCTCGCCGAGCTGCCTACTACCCTGCGTGGCGACCGCAAGCAGGACGACGCGGCCGAGGGCGTCCCGGTTCTCGATCTCACCGACCTCTACGACCGCGCCGACCTCGAACGGGCGATCAAAGCGCATAAGGAGGCGCTGGAGCGCCGCCGGATCGACGAGGAGCGCCGACTGTTCTATGTCGCGCTCACCAGAACCGAACGTGTCCTCCTCGTTTCGGCCCACCATTGGGCCGAAACCGGAACCTCCCCGAAGGGGCCTTCGGACTTTCTTCTGGAGCTGAAGCGCGCGGGCGAGGCCCCCGACAGTCCGGCGAACGGCGCCCTGGCGATCGACCGCTGGGACGAGCCGCCCGCCGCCGACGCGGTCAACCCTTTCGCGGACAACCCCGCCACCGCGCACTGGCCACGCGATCCGCTGGGCGTCCGGCGTGACCCCATCGAGCAGGGTGCCGCGCTGGTCCGCACGGCCCTTGCCGAGCTTCGGGCCCGCCCGGCCTCCGCGAGGCAAGCCACAGCACACGAACCGGATGCGCACAGCACCGCCACGGCCCGCCGCGCTGAGGAACTCACCCTCGATTTCGACCTCGTTCCGACGTCGACCATTGACGACATAGCGGCAGACCAGGAAGCTCACGGTCGCATCGGCGGCCCCGAGCATTACCCGCCCGACGACGAGCTCCCCCCGGACCCGATGGACGAGTTCGCCGGCGATCCCCATGTCGACTCCGCAAGGGAATACGTCGACCCGCACGCGGATCTCGAGCAGGACTACGGCGAGCCCGTGCCGCCGGACCCGGTCGAGGAGTACCTGTCGGCCGACGATCACGCCTTCGATCCGCGCTTCGTGCTCCCGCCCGATGACCCGGACGACCCCGAGGGCTGGGCCGCCGACGTCGACGCCCTGCTCGCTGAACATCAGGCGGCCGCTGCCGCCGCCGAAACGGTCGAGCTTCCCGGCCAGCTCGCGGCGACAGCACTGGTCGAACTGCGTGCTGACCCGGCGAAACTTGCCGCACGCCTTCGCCGCCCGCTGCCTTACCCGCCGAATCCGCTGGCTCGCCGCGGCACCGCGTTCCACGCCTGGGTGCAGCGGTGGTTCGGTGCCAGCCGTCTGCTCGGCCTGGACGAACTGCCCGGCGCGGCCGACGGCGGCGCGGCCGACGCGGGCCTGGATGCCGAGCTGACCGCGATGCAGGACGCGTTCCTCGACTCGCCATGGGCGAATCGCAGCCCGATCGAGGTCGAGGTCCCGTTCGAAACTTCGATCGCGGGCACCGTGATCCGCGGGCGGATCGACGCGGTGTTCGCCGAACCGGGCGGCGGCTGGGTGGTGGTCGACTGGAAGACCGGCGCCGAGCCGACCGCCGCCGAGGAACCCGCGGTCGCCATGCAGCTTGCCGTCTACCGCCTGGCCTGGGCTCGGCTGATGGCCGTGCGAGAGGGCCGGTCCGAGCGGGAGATGCTGGATCGGATCGGGGCCGCGTTCCACTACGTGCGCACCGGGCGCACCATCGCGCCCGCGACGCTGGCCGGTCCGGACGAACTGGTCGAGCTGATCAGGAGCGTCGCCCGTGTTTGATTGCAGCGCCTGCGGCGCCGCGTGTTCGCGGCCCCCTGATGGCTCGCGTCCGAGTACCCGCCGCTGGCGACTTCGTCGCGGACGCTTCGGCCGCTCGGACGCGAGCCGAGCCGCGAACGGGCAATGTTCGGTCTCGCTTCGCTCGAAAACGAGCCTGGGCCCAGCGTTCTGCATTTCGTGTGGCCCGAGCCAGAAGGGGGCCGCGAACACCCAGTGCCGTAGGCGCTGCAAAGATAAACACTGTGCCGGAGGGCGAGGAATGTATGACCGACGCGTGCGACGATAGGACGGGTGCATCCGGTGTTCGGTGACCGATCACGCGGCCTCGAGCTGTCGAGCCGCCCACACTTCGCATTGGTCGGCGTGCTGCGCATTCCCGAAATCCAGACCAGTCCATGGATTTCGCTGACCCGGCGGGTGCTGTTCGCGGTCAGTCTGCTGTTTCTGGCCGCGCTGGTGGTGTATCTCGGTCGTCACGGATACCACGACAACTCGGGCGACGAACTGTCATTCCTGGACGCGTTCTATTACGCGACTGTGTCGCTGTCGACCACCGGATACGGTGATATCGCCCCTGTGACGGCCGAAGCGCGGCTGGCGAACATCATCATCATCACCCCGCTGCGCATCCTGTTCCTCATCGTGCTGGTCGGCACCACGCTCGGCGTGCTGACGGAACGCTCCCGGCAGGCTTTCAAGATTCAGCGATGGAGGCACAGCGTGCGCAATCACACCGTGGTCGTCGGATACGGCACGAAAGGACGGACCGCGATCGACGCCATGCTCGGTGACGGTGTGCATCCGGCCGACATCGTCGTGGTCGACACCGATGTCATCGTGTTGGAGGCGGCCGCGAACGCCGGACTGGTCACGGTGCACGGGTCGGCCACCCAGTCCGACGTGCAGCGGCTGGCTGGTGTGCAGAACGCCGCCGCGGTCGTGGTCGCCACCAACCGCGACGACACCGCCGTGCTGGTCACGCTGACCGCCCGCGAGCTGAACAAGGCCGCCAAGATCGTGGTCGCGATCCGGGAGGCGGAGAACACCCACCTGGTGCGGCAGTCCGGCGCCGACTCGGTGGTGGTGTCGTCCGAGACCGCTGGGCGGTTGCTCGGTATCGCGACGACCACGCCGACCGTGGTGGAGGTGATGGAGGACCTGCTCACTCCCGAGCACGGCTTCGCGGTCGCCGAACGCGAGGTGGAGCCGTCCGAGATCGGGGGTTCGCCACGGCATCTCAGCGACATCGTGCTCGGGGTGGTGCGTGAAGGGGTGTTGGTGCGTGTCGGCGAGCCCGAGGTCGACGCGATCGAGGCAGGCGACAAACTGTTGTACATCCGCAGGGTGGGCAAGTGACACCGGCACGAACGGGCTGGTAACTCGGGCGCGATAGTCTCGAAGCGTGTCCGCATTTCAACTCAACGGTGTTCCGCTGCTGTCCCGCTCCGTGATCGACCGGGCCGAGGAGATCCGGGGCGACGCCCAGGCGCTGAAGGAAGGCTGGGACCAGGCGAGATTGCTGCGGGTCAACCGGCGCGGGCAGGTGCGCTTCGACAGCGGCGCCCTGGTCATGGAGGCGGCTGTAGAGTTGTCCGCCGAGCCCAGCCCCGCCGCGGTGTTCCTGGGTGTCGAGAACGGCATCCACCTGTGGGCGGTGCGCGATCCGGAACTCGAGGGCCCGCTGACCGATCTGCGGGCGCTGGCGGGCGGCAGTATCGACGATCGCACCGCGGGGTTGCTCTCCACCGCGAGCGCGCTGCTGAACTGGCACGACAAGGCTAGGTTCGACGGCGCGGACGGCGCGCTGACGGCCTCGTCCAAGGCTGGATGGTCGCGGATCGCCGAGAGCGGCTACGAGGAGTTCCCGCGCATCGATCCCGCGGTGATCTGCCTGATCCACGACGGCGGCGAGCGGGCGCTACTCGCCCGGCAGCACAGTTGGCCCAAGTCGCTGTTCTCGCTGCTCGCCGGGTTCGTCGAGGCGGGCGAGTCGCTGGAACGCTGCGTCGAGCGGGAGATGCGCGAGGAAGTCGGCCTCGACGTGCGTGAGATCAGTTACCTGGGCAGCCAGCCGTGGCCGTTCCCGCGGTCGCTGATGGTCGGCTTCGCCGCGGTCGCCGATCCCGAGCAGCCGCTGGCCTTCTCCGACGGAGAGATCGCCGAGGCCCACTGGTTCACCCGCGCCGAGGTGCGCGAAGCCCTGGCGGTGGGGGACTGGTCGGCGCAGGGCGAAGGCCAGCGGCTGCTGCTGCCGGGCTCGATCTCCATCGCGCGCACCATCGTCGAATCCTGGGCTGCGATCGACTGAGCCACCGCACGGGCTGTGCGGTCCGCGCGGAATGGTCAGGACAGCGTGGCGAGCGTCTGCTTGACGGCCGCCAGCGACGGGTTCGTCGCGGTGGAACCGTCGGCGAACTTCACCGTCGGCACCACGTGGTTGCCGCCGTTGACGCTGCCGACGAACTCGGCCGACGCCGGATCTTGCTCGATATCGATCTCGACATAGCTGATTCCGGCCTCGTCCAGCTGCTTCTTCAGCCTGCGGCAGTAGCCGCACCAAGTGGTCGAGTACATCGTCAGGTCATGGTTCGCGTCAGTCACGAACCGTGCAACGTTGGACGACCGCTCACTGTTCCAACTCGAACTCCGCTCCGCTTGCGCGAATTTTAGTAAGCGCACATACTAAAACGATGACGATCATCGCCACCGCGCGCACCACCTCGACCGCGCCGCCCGCCGCATTCTTCGCACGCTGGGCCGATGTGGCCACCTGGCCGGAATGGAATACCGACATCGAGTGGGTGCGCTCGAGCGGGCCGTTCGCCGAGGGCTCGACCGGGACGTTGAAGCCGAAGGGCGGCCCGAAGGTCGAGTTCGTCATCGAGCGCCTCACCGATTCCGAGTTCGTCGACGTCTCGAAACTGTTCGGTGCACGGCTGACCTTCGCCCACGAGGTCGGCGTCACAGCCGGCCGCACCGTGGTGACGGTAAGGGTCTCGATCGACGGTCCGCTGCGCTCGCTGTGGAAGAAAATCCTCGGCGCCGACCTGGCAAGGTCCGTACAGCCCGACCTCGACGCACTGGTCTCCGTCGTCGAGGGGGTGAAGGCGTGAGGTACTGGTTGGGTGTCGTGTCCCGCGAACACGTCCTGCGCGGTGTGCGGCTCGGCATCGCGCAGGCCAACCACGGCAAACGCTCGGCGGTGGAGCGGATGCGGCCCGGCGACGGACTGGTCTACTATTCGCCGCGCGAAGGAATGCGGGCAGGTGCGCCGGTGCGCTCGTTCACCGCGATCGGCACCATCGACGACCGGCCGGTTTGGCAGGCCGACCCGCAGGACGACGGCTGCTTCCAGCCGTGGCGCCGGTCGGTCAGCTATCGCGCCGGGGCACGGGAGATCCCGATCGAGGCGCTGCGCGCGGATCTGGACCTCACCAGCGTGCCGAACTGGGGCGTGGTGCTGCGCCGTGGCTTGGTAGAACTCAGCGCGCACGACTACGCGCTGATCGCGCGGGCAATGCGGGACGAGTGAGGGAGGCCGATGCACGAGGGAGCGCTGGATGCCGGACTGCGCACCAGATTTCGCGAGGCCGACGAGAGTCCTGGCCTATTGCTGTGGCAGGTGACCAACCGGTGGCAGGCCGCACAGCGGGCGGCGCTGTCCCCGTTCGACCTGACGCACGTGCAGTTCGTGCTCCTCGCCTCGCTGACCTACCTCGCGGACCGGCGCGACGATCCGGTGCGACAGCGTGACCTGGCCGAGCACGCCGCCACCGACCCGATGATGACCTCCCAGGTACTGCGCACGCTCGAACAGAAGGGTCTGCTCGAGCGCCGCGACCATCCGGGCGATCGTCGGGCGAAAGCGCTGGTGCCCACCGAAGCCGGTGCGGTGCTGGTGAATCGGGCGATAGTCGCAGTCGAATCCTGCGACCAGGAATTCTTCGGACCACTCGGCTCGAGCAGTGGCGCATTCTCCGATGCCCTGCGGTTGCTGCGCGACCGCGGCGTGCACTGACCCCGACCGCGCTGAGCGAGTGCACAAGGCCTCGGTCCTGCGCGGGGAGAATGCCGCAGTGGTGAGCCGGCCGATGTCCGCGATGACGCCGCTCGCCACGGCGTGTGTCAGTGGGCGCTGTCATGATGGACCGCGTGCCCGCACTCGACCTCGCCGACCTCGATTCCGAGCAGGCCGCCGCCGCCCGCGCGCCGCGCGGTCCGGTGTGCGTGCTCGCGGGCGCGGGCACGGGCAAGACCAGGACCATCACTCACCGCATCGCCTATCTGGTGTCGGAAGGGCATGTCAAGGCCGACCAGGTGCTCGCGGTGACCTTCACTGCGCGCGCGGCGGGGGAGTTGCGCGGTCGCCTGCGCGCGCTCGGCCTTGGTGGCGACGCGACTCAGGTGCAGGCACGGACCTTCCACGCGGCCGCGCTGCGGCAGCTCAAATACTTCTGGCCGCAGATCGTCGGAGACGTGCCGTGGCGGCTGATCGACGGTAAGTTCCCGATCGTCGCGCAGGCGGCGAACCGGGCTGGTCTCTCCAGCGGCACCGACAGCGTCCGTGACCTGCTGAGCGAAATCGAATGGGCGAAGGCCTCGCTCATCGCGCCGGAGGACTACGCGGCCGCGGTTGCCAAGCACCGCCGGGAAACTCCGTATGACGCGATGCGAGTGGCCGACGTCTACGCGGGCTACGAGAAGCTCAAGGCGACGCCGGACGGGCTACTGCTGGATTTCGACGATCTGCTGCTGCACACCGCCGCCGCGTTGGAGGACTATCCGGCTGTTGCCGACGAATTCCGCGGCCGCTACCGCAGTTTCGTGGTCGACGAGTACCAGGACGTTACGCCGCTGCAGCAGCGAGTGCTCGACGCTTGGCTGGGTGACCGCGACGATCTCACCGTGGTCGGCGATGCCAACCAGACGATCTATTCGTTCACCGGCGCCACCCCCAGCTATCTGCTCGACTTCTCCCGCCGCTTCCCCGAAGCCACCGTGGTCCGGTTGGAACGCGACTATCGCTCGACCCCGCAGGTGGTGTCGCTGGCCAACCGCGTGATCGGAGTGGCGCGCGGCCGCATCGCGGGCACCAGGCTGCAGCTGATCGGCCGGCGTGCCGACGGACCGGAGCCGACGTTCGCCGAGTACGACGACGGTCCCGCTGAGGCCGCCGCGGTGGCGAAGGCGATCGAGCGGTTGATCGACGGCGGTACGCCCGCCGCGGAAATCGCCGTGCTGTATCGCATCAACGCCCAGTCGGAGGGCTACGAGCAGGCGCTCACCGAACGCGGCATCCCGTACCAGGTGCGCGGCGGCGAGGGTTTCTTCGCGCGTGCCGAGGTCAGGCAGGCTGTGCAGGCGTTACGGCAGGCCATGGCCCGTGACGATCTGCCCGACCAGGCGCGCAGCGGCACCGCCCTGGTCTCGCTGGTCCGCGCGGTACTGGCCCCGCTCGGCCTGACCGCCACCGAGCCTGTGGGCGCCCAGGCGCGGGAACGTTGGTCCTCGCTGGTTGCTCTGGTGCGCCTGACCGAGGAGTTGGTCGGCCACGACGACCGGCTCGATCTGACCGGGCTGTTGCGCGAACTCGCCGCCCGAGCAGAGGCCAGGCACGCACCGACGGTGCAGGGTGTCACGCTGGCTTCGTTACACGCCGCCAAAGGCTTGGAGTGGGACGCGGTGTTCCTCGTCGGCCTGTCCGACGGCACCCTGCCGATCGGGCACGTCCTCGCCGACGACGGCTCGGTCGCCGACGAGGCCGCGCTGGAGGAGGAGCGGCGCCTGCTTTATGTCGGCGTTACCAGGGCGCGTGAGCAGCTGCGGCTGTCCTGGGCGCTGGCGAGGAACGAGGGTGGCAGGCGCACCCGGCGGCGCTCGCGGTTCCTCAACGGCCTCGTCCCCGACGACTCGCCCGCCTCACGCGTCGCGGCGCCGGTCACCACGTCGAACGGTATCCGCCCGACCTGCCGAGTGTGTGCCAAGCCGCTGATCGGCACTTACGCGACCATGCTCGGACGCTGCCGCCGCTGCCCGGCGGAGCTGGACACGGAACTGCTTGTCGCGCTTCAGGAGTGGCGCGCGGAAAAGGCGGAAGCGTTGCGGGTGCGGGAATTCGTGGTATTCACCGACACCACGCTCACCGCGATCGCCGAACAACTCCCCGCCGATGACGCCGCGCTGGCCGCGATTCCGGGCATCGGTGCGAAGAAGCTCGACCAGTACGGCGCCGAGGTTCTCGCGATCGTCGCGTCCCGGCTCCGATCTAGATCACAAAACCGCAGGTAGAAAATAGGTTGTCGCCGTAGGCGAACTTGCATATGGTGGGAGTCACGCACTGGGAGGTCATCTCGGCGCGCACCGTTACCGAAACACCACGAGTACAGGAGGGAGGCAGAGCAATGGACAACATCGTGAACTTCAACGCTTATGGCGTTGCGGTCAATGCGCCCATGGCGGCCTCCCGGGGGATCCTCGCCTTGCAGGGGATCGGTCTGTCCTGCATCAGTGCGTTCGGCGCCTTTGGGACGCAGGTGAATTCTGCCTCCATGCATGCGCCTATCCGCACCCTCATTCAGGACAAGCCCAGCGTGGGTTGGCACCCGGCAGTTGCTCAGGCAGCAGTCGGCGCCGTCACGGATGAAGCCGGACTCGAGCCGGCGGATCCGCGGGCAGCACGCCTCCGCACCGCACACCCAGCGACCGTGATCAGGACTCGACGCAGATGTCGACTTAGGTAGGGACCTCCTCCCGACCTCCTGGCCACGGATCGCATGAAGCGAAACCGTGGCCAATATTTTTCGGCCCTTCAGCCACCGGCACCGGTTTCGCGACACAACGAAACGAACCGCTGCAAACGAGTTGAAGGAGAACGACGTGTTCACCGCACAGGGTTGGCCGCAGGCCGCTACTGACGTGACATGCCGAGCCGTGGCGTCGACTACTCGGGCCCGAGAGGTCACCAAGGTCCTGCCTTGCCGCGCTGGAGATCCGGATCTCTGGTTCGCCGAGAGCCCGGTCCAGTTGGAGCAGGCAAAGGCGCTGTGCGCGACCTGCCCGATCCGCAAGGGCTGCCTGAGCGCGGCCATGGATCGGCGTGAGCCGTGGGGTGTTTGGGGCGGTGAGATCTTCGACCAGGGTGTCGTGATCGCCCGCAAGCGCCCGCGTGGCCGTCCACGCAAGGTCGCGATCCCGGCGTGAGCGTCAGGCCCGGAGGCGGCAGCTGGCGTAACCACGTAGGGCCCCGCTCATGCCGTGATGGACACAGCGTGAGCGTCAGGCCCGGAGGCGGCAGCTGGCGTAACCACGTAGGGCCCCGCTCATGCCGTGATGGACACAGCGTGAGCGTCAGGCCCGGAGGC
>NZ_JBFAAB010000011.1:0-21118 GCF_040639505.1 Nocardia sp. NPDC023852 | reverse complement strand
CGGCAGCTGGCGTAACCACGTAGGGCCCCGCTCATGCCGTGATGGACACAGCGTGAGCGGGGAAGTGACTTCCCTCCCTCCGGTCGATGTGCTCGATTCGGTCGGTCCCGACCCGGACCGAGCCAACGAACGAGAAAGCAGACCAGCCGCTCACCGCTGCCCGGTGAGCGGCTCGTCTGCGTTCAACCCTCAGGAGGCGGTGCATTCCTCACGGAATCCCGGCATCCAGGTGCGCACGAGTGGCATGAACGGCAGCTCGGCGTCCAGTTGGGCCAGGATTCCGACGGAACCGCTGAGTACCCGGAAGATCATCACGAACTCGGCTGGAAGCTGAAGTGCCCGTGCGGTTTTCATCTCGGGGCTGGAGAGGTCGGAGGCCCTGCCCGCCACACGCTGCATCCACTTGCGGGTGAAGTGGAACGAGTCGGTCTGGATCGGGTCGGTGAACGGCCGCAGATAGTCGGCGATCTCCTGATGGGTGACGACCCGCCCGGGAATTACCCAGCCGTGGTCGTACATCAGCTCGGTGAATTCGGCGAAGCGCTCCTCGACCGCCAGGGCCAGCATCCGGCCGAGCACCGGTGGGAAGCCGCCGGGCATCGGCGCACATGCTCCGAAGTCGATTACGGCGAGCTTGCCGTCGGGCAGCATCATGAAGTTGCCCGGGTGGGGGTCGACGTGCAGCAGTTCGACGATCTCCGGGGCGGAGAAGTGGAACCGGCACATCAGACCCGCGACTCGATTGCGCAGCGCGCGGGTGCCCACCGGATCCTCCGCCCCCTGCGCGATGATCGCGGAAACAGCGGTGCCGTCCAACCATTCGGTGACGATCACCTTCGGAGCGCTTGCCACCACTTTCGGCACCACGATTTCGCCGTGCCCGTCGAAACCCTTGGCGAAGGCGCGCTGGTTGGCCGCCTCGTTGCGGTAGTCCAGCTCCTCCTCGGTGCGCTCGGTGATCTCGGCGAGGATCGGCTTCACATCCGAGCCCGGGATCACCGACCCGATCAGACCGGTCATCCGAGACAGCGTCTTGAGATCTGCGCGCAGCGCCTCGTCCGCGCCCGGGTACTGGACTTTTACCGCGACTGTTCGCCCGTCCGACCACACCGCTTTGTGCACTTGGCCGATGCTGGCCGACGCGGCCGGAGTGTCGTCGAATTCACGGAAGCGCCGCCGCCACTGGGTGCCGAGCTGCTGGTCGAGCACGCGGTGGACGGTCGCGGCGGGCATCGGCGGCGCGGCGGCCTGCAGCTTGGTGAGCGCCTCACGGTAGTGCTCACCGAACTCCTCCGGGACCGCGGCCTCCATCACGCTGAGCGCCTGCCCGAACTTCATCGCGCCGCCCTTGAGTTCACCCAATATGGTGAACAACTGCTGGGCGGCCTTCTGGTTGAGTTGGGCGTTGATCGCGGACTTGTCGCCTCCGGCGAGCTTCTTGCCGAACCCCACGGCGGCCCGCCCGGCGATGCCCAGCGGAATCTTGGCTAGTTTGGCATTCCGGGAGGCGGGACGGCGCACGATCTCAGACACGTACCCATCATGGCGGACGGACCCGTGGATTTGCCATGGCAATCTTGATCACTGCTACTTCCAGCGGTGAGGCCAGCGGAAACCTGAGCACACCCACACTGAGGGTGGCGGGCGAATCGGCGCAACCGCCGTCATCGTGATCGGGCTCCCCGGCATCACTGCGGGGAATGGTCATCGCTGGCCGGGCTCGCCGCGCGCAGTTGGCCGGCGGGAGGTTCGCTTGGGCAGACTCGGCATCAGGCGTTCGCCCCAGCGGAAAACGCACGGCATCCGCAGGCGGCATGCGGTGCCCATCGCCGTCGCTCGACCAGATGCGAATCAAGCTCCAATTCGAGCGTGGTGTCCAGGGTCTCTGGTGCCCGACGCGCCGAGCACGCCAGGATCGCCTCGAGTTCGCCGAGCGCAAGCGCCGCGGTGGCCGCGATCCCGGCCGGCGAGGCGTGTCCGACCCGCCCGAGGAGTTGGGCGGCCAGGTGCGGCCACTCGGGATCGTAGTCGCAGCGGGTCAGGTCCAGGCAGCGCAGGCAGCTGGTTTCGCCGGGCAGCACGAACGGGCCGATCAAACCGAAACCATCCCGGATGCGCAGTTGTAGATGCGGAATCCGATGTAGCACAAGGTCATTGACCAGACTCGGGTCGGGCATCAGAGCGTCGGCGAGTACCACGACGTCGGACCGCCACGTGCGCACCGCCGCCGCGTCGGGTGAATGGTCGCGCGAGCGGGTCGGGCGTACTCCGAGGGTGCGCAGTCCGGCCGAGACCGCGTCCGACAACGGGCCCAGCCCATGCACACGCACCGCCCGGACCCGCCCAGCCCGGTCCTCGGGGTGGTCGAGTAGCCCGGCCTGGTCGATCACAGTGAGCAGCGCCACGGCGCGCTCGGGATCGATACCGCATTCCCCGGCCCGCCAGATGATCTGCGGCTGGGTCCGCAGGCCGTCCAGTAGCCGCAGGAACGCGAGCACGGTCTCGGCGTCCATGTCCTCGGGCCCGAGCACCAGGGCGGTCTCCGGGTCCCATCCGAGCTGGACGACGCCGGAGGGGCGGGTCAGGACGGTCACCCTCGGCCGCAACCTCGGACCGCGACACATCGTTGTCATGGTTAGAAGTATGCAAACCACATACTGTGCGATTCGCCCTGAAACCCGAGGTTATCCACAGGTTTTCGGTTATCAACAGGGCGCCTCAGGCGGACGTGCCGCCGTCCTTGCCCAGATCGGGGCCGCTGTCCCGCTGCTCGCGCTCGGCCTGCTCGCGCGCCTCGGTCTCGGCGAGTTGCGCGAGCGGATCGTCGAACGCCGTGGTCCCGCCACCGATCACCGAGTCGATGAAGCCGGCGGGGGAGTCCAAGTCGTTCGTATCCGGCAGCAGATCGGGGTGTGCCCACACGCCGTCACGCGCGGTCATGCCCGCGTCTGTGGTGAGCCTGCGCCACAGCGCCGCCGCCTCGCGCAGTTTGCGCGGGCGTAATTCCAGGCCGACCAGGGTCACGAAAGTCTGCTCGGCCGGGCCGCCGGTGGCGCGGCGCCGGCGCAGCGTCTCGGCCAGCGCGCCCGCGCCGGGCAGCCGATCGCCCACGGCGTCGGTCACCACGACCTGCACCCAGCCCTCGATCAGCGCGAGCAGCGTCTCCAGGCGCTCGAGCGCCTGCTTCTGCTCCGGCGTGTTCTGCGGTTCGAACGTGCCCTGCGCCAGGATCTCCTCGAGCTTCGAGGGATCGGCCAGCGCCATCGGGTCGATACCCTGCGCGGCCTGCTCCATCGCGGAGAAGTCCATGCGGATGCCACGCGCGTAGTCCTCGACCGCGCCGAGCACCTGCTGGCGGAGCCACGGCACATGCGCGAACAGTCGCTGATGGGCCGCTTCACGCGCGGCGAGGAACACCATGATCTCGCTCTCCGGCTGTTCGAGACCCGCACTGAACTCCGAGATCGCCGCGGGCAGCAGCGCCGCGGTGCCGGTGGGGCCCAGCGGGAGGCCGATGTCGGTGGAGGTCAGCACCTCCTTGGCAAGCTGGCCGAGCGCCTGACCGAGCTGCGAGCCGAAGGCAAGACCGCCCATCTGACCGAGCATGCCGACCATCGGCGCGGCGAACTCCCTGGCCTCCTCGGGCAGCGACGACGTCCACATCCCGGAGATCTGTTCGGCCACCGGGTCGCACAGCCGCTGCCAGGTGGACAGGGTCTGCTCGATCCAGTCGTTGGCGGTCCACGCGACCGTCTTGGTGGCGCCCGCGGGCAGGGTGGTCGCGCCGTCCAGCCACAGTTCGGCCAGGTGCGCGGCGTCGGTCACTGCGCTCGTGGTGCTCGACGACACCGGCGCGACGGTCGAGCCGAGCTGTTGGCGGGCCAGTCGCTTGGCGACGTCGTAGTTCACCGGCCCGGCCTGTCCCGAGCCCGGCTGCCCCATGCCGCTGAGCATCTGTCCCAGTGAGGTCAGCATCTGTCCGAGCTGTGCAGGGTCGAACCCGCCCGCGCCGGACCCACCGATCCCGAAGCCGAGCGGACCGTTCGGACCCGGACCGCTCGGCTCGTCGCCGCGCTTGCGATCGTCGTCGTCGCGGTTCGAGAATCCGAAGGGGAGGTCACTCATACCCCTTACGTTACGCGTGAAGCACAGTGTCCTGACGTTCGCGCAACGCGAAACCGGAGGACGCGCGCGACGGCGAAATGGCCGCCTCCGCCGCCGGCGACGGCGACGATCACTACTGTGGTCCAGGTGAATCGTCGGATCCTCACTCTTGTGGCCGCCCTGATCCCCGTGCTCGTGCTAGGTGTCGTCGGCAGCGTGCTCACTGTGCCGTTCGTCGCACTCGGCCCCGGTCCCACTTTCAACACTCTCGGCGAGGTGGACGGCAAGGAGGTCGTGGACGTCAAGGGTGCGCAGCTGGATCCGACCACCGGGCATCTCAACATGACCACGGTGGCGGTGCGCGACAGGCTGAGTATCTTCGAGGCGTTCGGCTTCTGGGCCAGCGGCAAACACGGTCTGGTGCCGCGCGCGGAGGTCTACCCGCCCGGTGTGTCGCGTGACGAGATCGACAAATCCAACCAGCAGGAGTTCAAGGACTCCGAGGGCAATGCCGAGGTCGCGGCGCTGCACTACCTGAATCTGCCGACCGTGGTGCTGCTGCGCAAGGTCTCCGACGACGGCCCGGCCAATGGGGTGTTGCGCGCCGGCGACGAGCTGGTCAGCGTCAACGGCGCGCCCGTGACCGTGCCCAAGGACGTCGTCACCGCGGTGTCGTCGCAGGCGCCCGGTAGCTCATTGACCGTGGTGTACCGGCGGGACAACGCCGAGCAGACCGCGACACTCACCCTCGGCACCCGCCCCGACGACGCGACCAAGGGCTACCTCGGCGTGACGCCGGGCGAAGGCGCGCGCCCGCCCATGCGGGTCGCCTTCAACCTCGCGGACATCGGCGGGCCTTCGGCCGGCCTGATGTTCAGCCTCGCGTTGATCGACAAGCTCACTCCCGGCCCGCTGGACGGCGGTAAGTTCGTGGCGGGCACCGGGACCATCGATGGGGACGGCAAGGTCGGTCCGATCGGCGGCATCCAGTACAAGATGATGGCCGCGCGTGAGGCGGGCGCGGAGACCTTCCTCGTTCCCGCCGCCAACTGCAATGAGGCCGCGCAGCGGACACCGGATGGCCTGCGGCTGGTAAAGGTCGAGAGCCTCACCGGCGCCGTGCAATCGCTCAACGAGCTCACCGCGGGCAAGGACACCGTCAGCTGCCGGTGAGGCTCATTCCAGCGTGTGGTGCAGTGCCTCGATGAGGTTCGGCGCCAGGTTGGGGTAGGTGCGCAGGTCGAGGTCGCCGAAGTCGTCGGCGTCGTCGGCGTCTTCCTCGGGGCGCAGCTGCAGCAGGCACAGCGAGGCCCCTTCGCGCAGCGCCGCAGCGAACAACCGCGCCTCCCTGCGCTCAGGATGTGCCTCGGCGGCGGCCCGGGCGGCCGCGTCGGCTGCCTCGTGGTCGGCGAGCAGCGGAGCGAACGCGTCGTCCAGCGTGGATTCGGCGTCAGGCGGCAGCACCACGATCTCCTGGACCAGTACACAGCCCCGAACGGCGGGGGGCCAGCTCGTGGTGGCCAGGAATTCGTCCAGCGCCATCGACCCGCCGGTCACATCGTCCGGGAACGCCTCCTGGGCAACGGGAGTGAGTTCGTCCCCGGCGTCGAGCTGATCTATCAGCTCGGGCTGGGCAGCGACCAGATCGGCGGTGGGCACCAGCGCGAACATCTGCGGCGGACGACCCCAACCCTCGGCGTCGACGAAGTCCGCCACCTCCCGGACGGAACGGGCGAGGACGAGTTCGGCGTGCAGGTCTGCGGTCACGGAAACATCCAACCAAATCGGCGTTCCGGACGATCACGAACCCGGGTGATCGGTCGTCACGAGCGACAAGGCAACCCTGGCAGCTACGCCGTGTCCGATTTCCGTAGAGTGGGCGGGACGGTCCGGAAGGACCACCCGCAACATCGGACTGCGGCGCATCGGCCGGGCGTATCGGTGCGAGTGCCGTCTGACCTTGGAGAGTGGCATCGTGGGCATGCGGCCCCCCACCGGCTTACCTTCGCTGTCCCGACGCAGCCGTGTGCTGCTGGTGGCGGCCATCGTCCTTGCGGCGTTACTGCTACTCGGTCCGCGACTGACCGACACCTATACGAACTGGTTGTGGTTCGGCGAGGTCGGCTTCCGCAACGTGTATCTCACCGTGCTGCGGACCCGAATCCTGCTCTTCCTCGTCGTGGCGATCTTCGTCGGTCTCGTCGTCTGGTTGGCGTTGCTGCTCGCCTACCGGTCCAGGCCGGTTTTCGTGCCGGTGGCGGGCCCGAACGATCCGATCGCGCGGTACCGCACCACCGTGATGAGCAGGCTGCGGTTGTTCGGCGTCGGCATTCCCGTGCTGCTCGGCCTGCTCTCCGGCCTGGTGGCGCAGTCGAATTGGGTGACGGTGCAGTTGTTCCTGAACGGTGGCTCGTTCGGCGAGAAGGACCCCCAGTTCCATCTGGATGTCGGCTTCTACGCGTTCGACCTTCCGTTCTATCGGATGGTGCTGAACTGGTTGTTCGTCGCGGGGGTCATCGCGTTCTTCGCCAGCCTGGTCACCCACTACGTCTTCGGCGGCCTGCGGCTGAGCGGGCGCGAGGGCACGCTCACTCGGCCCGCGCGCATCCAATTGGCGGTTCTTGCCGGGCTTTTCGTGCTGCTCAAGGCGATCGCTTACTGGTTCGACCGGTATGAGCTGCTGTCCAGCAGCCGCAAGGAGCCCACCTTCACCGGCGGTTCCTTCACCGACATCAATGCGGTGCTTCCCGCCAAGCTCATCCTGTTGTCCATCGCCGTCATCTGCGCGATCGCGTTCTTCGCCGGCATAGTGCTGCGCGATCTTCGCGTGCCCGCGATGGCTGCCGCGCTGCTTGTGCTGTCCTCGATCCTGGTCGGCGCGGTATGGCCGCTGGTGGTCGAACAGTTCTCGGTCCGCCCCAACGCCGCCGACAAGGAGAGCGACTACATCGAACGAAATATCGCCGCGACCAGGCAGGCGTTCGGCATCACCGACGACAGGATCGACTACAAGGACTACTTGGGCGAGAGTAAGAAAAGCCCGCTCGCCGTTCCGGTGGACGCCGCGACCATCGGCAACGCCCGGCTGCTCGACCCGAACATCCTCTCGCCCACTTTCACCCAGCTGCGTCAGCTGAAGAATTTCTACGGCTTCCCCGAGTCGCTGGACATCGACCGCTACAACCTCGACGGCGACGTGCAGGACTACATCGTCGCCGCGCGTGAGCTGTCGCCCGCCGCGCTGAGCGGCAACCAGACCGACTGGATCAACAAGCACACCGTCTACACCCATGGCAACGGCTTCGTCGCCGCCCCCGCCAACCGAGTCAACAAGCCGCAATCCGAGGACCCCAACGCGACCGGAGGTAGTAGCGACAGTGGCTACCCGATCTTCATGGTCAGCGACCTGTTCACGCCGTCGGACAAGCAGCGGATCAAGGTGGACCAGCCGCGCGTCTACTTCGGCGAGCTGATCTCACAGTCCAACCCGGACTACGCGATCGTCGGCGCGATGGACAGCCAGCGTCCGCGCGAGTACGACTCCGACACCGCGCAATACACCTACACCGGCAAGGGCGGTGTGCCGATCGGCAACTGGTTCAACCGCCTCGCCTTCGCGGCCAAGTACGCCGAACGCAACATCCTGTTCTCTTCGGCCATCGCCGACGACTCCAAGATCATCTACAACCGCAGTCCGCGTGAGCGGGTGCAGAAGGTCGCGCCGTGGCTGACCACTGACGGCAACGCCTATCCGGCTGTCGTCGGCGGCCGCATCGTCTGGATCGTCGACGCCTACACCACCCTGGACAACTACCCGTACGCGCAGACGACCTCGCTGGAGGGTGCGGTCGAGGACAGTATCGACAAGAAGACCGGCAGGCTGCTGCCGCGCAAGTCGGTCAGCTACATCCGGAACTCGGTCAAGGCCACGGTCGACGCTTATGACGGCACCGTCACGCTGTACGAGACAGACTCCTCGGATCCGGTGTTGAAGGCGTGGCGCGGAGTGTTCCCCGGCGCGGTGAAGCCGGAGAGCGAAATTTCGCCGGACCTGCGGGCGCACTTCCGCTACCCGGAGGACCTGTTCAAGGTCCAGCGCGAGATGCTGACCAAGTATCACGTGGACGATCCACGCGAATTCTTCACCAACAACGCGTTCTGGTCGGTGCCTGCCGACCCGACCACCGAAGGCGGGACGACCGCGAACCAGCCGCCGTACTACGTGCTGCTCGGCGACCCGCAGACGAACAAGCCGACGTTCAACTTGACCAGCGCCATGGTCGGTTACAACCGGCAGTTCCTGTCGGCCTACATCTCGGTACGGTCGGATCCGGACGGGTACGGCAAGTTCACCATCCTGCGATTGCCCACCGACACCCAGACATTGGGTCCACAGCAGACGCAGAACCGAATGACGACGGCGCCGGAGGTCTCGCGTGAGAAGACGCTGCTGTCCAACTCGAACAAGATCAAATACGGCAACCTACTGACTCTGCCGATCGCCGACGGCGGGATCCTCTACGTCGAGCCGTTCTACAACGAGCGCAACACGGGTCCGAACACCGCGACCTTCCCACAGCTGTTGCGGGTGTTGGTGAGCTACCGAGACGAAGCGGGCAGCGTCAAGGTGGGCTATGCCTCGACGCTCGCCGAGGCATTGAACCAAGTGATCCCGGGCGCCGGTGCACTGGCGACGCCGTTCGGCGGTGATTCGGGTACCAGGCCGAGACCCGGCACGATTCCGCCGCCGGTCGATCAAGGCAGCGGGACCGCCAACGGCGTCACCCCGCCACCCGCGGTCACCCCGCCGCCGTCGACGGGATCGTCCTCCGGCAAGGACGCCGCGGCGGCCGAGCTGAACCGGAAGATCGAGAACGTGCGCACCGCCATGCGCAGCGGAAACTTCCAGGACTTCGGTAGGGCGCTGGACGAGCTGGAGGCCGCCGTCAAGGCGTATCAAGACGCTGGACGCTGAGCGTGGGAGGCTGCGCGTGAGGTAGCGCGGCGGGCGAGCCAGGTGCACGAAATGGGGCTGCAATCCGAGGGGATTGCAGCCCCATTTCGTGGGTAGCTGGTGTCAGCGGCCGAGCGAGTCGACGATCGCGCTGTTCTGCTGCAGGAGCAGCTGGTAAGGGCCTTCCAAGCCGTACTGCTTCGCCAGCTCGCCTGCGGCCGACTTGGCCTGCTCGACCACGGACTCGGCGTGCTCCGGGGCAGGTGTGGCGAGGGTCTGCTCCGGCACGGCCGCGGGCTCGGGCTCGGGCTCGGGCTTGCCGGCACGCAGGTACTGACCGCACACCGGCCACGCGCCGGCGCCCTGTGTGTCGAGCACGTTCTCCGCGACGCGGATCTGTTCTTCCTTGCTAGCGGTGTGCGCAGAGCCACGACCACCGTTGGCAGCCCAGGTGCTCTGGGAGAACTGCAGACCGCCGTAGTAGCCGTTTCCGGTGTTGATTCCCCAGTTGCCACCGCTCTCGCACTGTGCGACACCGTCCCAGTTGTGGGCCGGCGCGGCGGAGGCCGTAGCGGTGGAGAGTGCGAACGGGACGGCAACAAGAGCGCCGGTGACGGCGGCGAGGCCGAGGGCGCGGGTGCTGAACTTCCGGTTCTCAGTCATGGTGGTTTCCCTCCCTGCGCCCGCCGGCACGGCGATGGGGCATGCCGTGTCCCTGTCCCCAGGTCGTCGGGGATCCTCGAACCGCGGGACAGGGTCACCGGTGTTCGGCGGTTCGAGTTCGAGCCCATCACGGTTGATCCGGGCCGTGGACTGAAGGTAACGAAGAAATCTCAGCAGATCACATCTCGATAACGCCAGAATTGCCTGAAGCGAATAACTCGAATATCGACGTTTTTGCAGGTGGAAACGGCACCAACACGCCGTTGGGACGGTAAGTTATCGCATCGTTATGTGATTGAGATCACTATGAAATAGTGAGGCGCATCACGTTTGAATCGCTCGCCTGATGGCCAAGAGGTGCAGGCGCCGCACGGTTGGGGTCGCGGGCCATTCCCCGCCGCTGTGATCCGGGCCTCTCTGGCTGCCGATCGCACGCCCACTTCTGTGCCTCCTCGTGCCGGTAAACCAGGTGAATTTCCTCTTGACCTGGCGATTTGCAGAGCTCGCTAACCCGTGTGTAATGTTGTATTCACCGACGCGGGGTGGAGCAGCTCGGTAGCTCGCTGGGCTCATAACCCAGAGGTCGCAGGTTCAAATCCTGTCCCCGCTACAAGCGAGAAGGCCCTCGGAGAACATCTCCGGGGGCCTTCTTCGTGCCCATCTCTCGGTGGGTCCACCCCTCCGCCCCGCCCTGGCAGTTCTCGATCGGCGGGCCACTTAGTCACACGCGTGGCATTCGGACCGGCGTGTGCGCCACTTCGGCTCCTCGGCTCCCTAGGAGATCGCCGAGCTGCTCCGTATACCTCTGACCCATACGAATCAGTCGATCGAATTCGTGTCCAGCCCGGTCGGCGGTTATACGGATTTCCGAGCGAATGCGGCGGAATGGTATCCCATACTTTTCCGAAAGGGATTGTGGCATAAGGCGACAGACGTCACCGGTGGGCATCGAGGAACCTATGCAAGATATCGAGGTGGCCCTGAGCTCACCGGAAGTAATCAGCTCACAGATCGGCGAGATCCGGCGTGTGCGATACGTGTCGATCGACGGAGTCGGCGGGATCTCGTTGCCGCCAGGCCATATGTAGGCGAAGAGGCAGATCGGCTGGTGCCGAGTGGACTCGGTCACCGCCACGGTGGGCGATGGTGCATACGACCGAGACGAAGAGTGTCTCGTTGTGGTTGCTGGAGGTACTGGAGCCGTCGTCCAAGCGATCGTCCTCCTACGCTGTGGCCGTGTTGGCGTTGACCTGTCCGATGGCCGTCGAACTGGGGATTCGTGCTGCGTGATCGGTCGAGAACGGTCGGTCGATTCGGGTCACCCGGAGGGGATGCGGGTGGTTGACTAGCTGTGTGCTGGCTGTCCCGGCCGCACCTCAGCAATCCATGTCAGGAGGCACCGGAATGCCCACTCATGACGGAAGCTGGCCGCAAGGAACGCCGTGTTGGGTTGACTGCCAGGTCGACGACACCACACGTGCTCGCGAATTCTATGGCGAACTCTTCGGCTGGGAGATCGAAGACAGCCCGCCCGAGGCGGGCGGATATCTGATGGCCATGCGGGGCGGCCGTCCGGCCGCGGGCATCGGGCCCAAGCCCGACGGCATGCCGATGCCTTCGGTCTGGACCACCTACATCGCCACCGACAGCGCCGACGCGGTCGCCGCAAAGGTCACCGCCGCGAGCGGTTCCCTGATGATGCCGCCGTTCGACGTGCTCGACGTCGGCCGGATGTTCGTCGCCGCGGACCCCACCGGTGCGGTCTTCGGAGTGTGGGAAGCCAAGGCCCACGGCGGGGCGGGCGTCTACAACGAGCACGGCGCCTACTGCTGGAACGAGCTGCACACCGACGACTACAAGCAGGCCCAGGAGTTCTACGCCGAAGTCTTCGGCTGGCACTACACCGAGATCGGCGACGGGCAGAACTTCGTCTACTCCACCTTCAGCTTGGCTGCGGACGGCGATCCCGTCGGCGGTATCAACGATTCGACCAAGACGCCGGGCGACAACCCGGCGTACTGGCTGGCGTGGTTCCAGGTCGACAACACAGATGGCGCGCTGGCCAAGGCGGGCGAGCTGGGCGCCACCGTCATGATGGGGCCCGACGACAGTCCGTTCGGTCGCATGGGCGTCGTGCAGGGCCCGCAGGGCGAGGTCTTCGGCGTCATCGATCCGACGACCACCGTCGGCGAACCGCCGACCGGTTCCTGACAGACTGCGGCGGGGTGGTGCGAGCCGCCGCCCCGCCTTTGGACTCACGGCAATCGCGCCGCCTGCCGTTCGTCCTCGTCCGTGCAGCGATCGAGCTGGTGCGCAGCTCGACCGTCGCCGGACCCGCGCTGGATTCCACGGCGGCCGGCGACCTGGTGACAGCGACCCCTCGAGTCGTCGCCCATGGCGAGCCCCGCCGCCGTGGACACCTTCACACCGTGTCGAGGTAGAAGCGGAGGGCGGTGATGTGGGTTGCCCCGGTAGCGAACTCGACGACCGCGACCCCGTGCGTGTCGCCGAGCCGGATGCTCGCCGTGACGGTGCGACCGGCGGCGATCACCTTGCTCCAGCGCATGTTCCGTATCCGTCTGGTGAATTGCTCCACCGAAACCGGTGTGCCCGCAGGCAATTCGATCTCGGCCCGGTCGCCGAGCAGGTCACGCACCCGGAGCGGGTTCGTGCTCGCGGCGGCGGCGAAGACCCTCGTCGTCATGCGTTTCCCGGTGCGACCGACGCTGCGGAACGCCCGCATCATTCCGA
The DNA here is from genome assembly GCF_040639505.1 of Nocardia sp. NPDC023852. Classification (NCBI taxonomy): domain Bacteria; kingdom Bacillati; phylum Actinomycetota; class Actinomycetes; order Mycobacteriales; family Nocardiaceae; genus Nocardia; species Nocardia sp. NPDC023852. Next base: position 8,646 of record NZ_JBFAAB010000011.1, on the reverse strand, counting down.
TCATTCCGCCGATACCCTGGTTGGCGATCAGCTGCGGTCCGAGTTTCAGCGCGGCGCCGAGTCCGGGCGCTCCCGTGCGGAGCAGCTGCCAGATCATCGCGGCCAGCTCCCAGTGCGCGGCGAGGTCGGCGATCCTCCAGACCCCGTCCTCCTCGATGAGGCGGTAGCGCAGATGCATCGGGACGTACACCGTGGCGCCGGTCGACATAGTGATCACTATGGTGAGGTCGCGCAGTACTGTCGGTGGGCACACCACGTCGCGTTCGACCCGGAACGCAATGGTGTTCGGGCCGATGAAGGTGTCGTAGAACCGTTCGATGGCGCGGCGGCCGATGTGCGGGCGAGAGCCGACCGGGTCGTTGACTTCGGCCTCTGCGGCGAACAGGTCGACCCATGCGGATCTGTCGTGCGCGGCGACCGCGCGCGGTGAAGCCGCGACGGCGGTCAGCAGTGCTGCGGCCGAGGGGTCCAGCGGCATGGCGGTACCTCCGTTGTCGCGGGCGGTGGCTCGACACATGGTAGAACATGTTCTAGTTTGATGTCGTCTTCCGGTGGATCTCAGCGCAGTTGTCCTCCTAAGCGATGCATGAACGTTTCAATGGTTGCCTCCCGGACTACAGTCGAGCCATGGGCATCGAGTATTCGAGCGTCATCGATCTTCCTCGGTCCGAAGTCTTCGCCTGGCACGCCCGCCCCGGGGCGCTCAGCCGGCTCGCCCCGCCCTGGCAGCCGGTACTGCCCCGCGCCGAAGCGGACTCACTGTCCGACGGACAGGCCGTGCTCGGCCTGCCGGGTGGGCTGCGTTGGGTGGCCCGGCACGATCCCCACGAGTACGACCCGCCGCACCGGTTCGTCGACGCGGTCACCGTGGACGGCCTGTGTTCGCTGCCCGCCGGTCTGGTGCCCTGGCGGCATACGCACGATTTCGAGGTTGTCGACGAGACGCACACCCGGGTCGTGGATCGGGTCGACGCGCCGGCGCCCGCCGCGGTGCTGCGGCCCATGCTCGCCTTCCGGCATCGTCAGCTCGCCGACGACTTGGCGGCGCACGCGCGGGCGATGCGGTCCGGCTTCGAGGCCGAGACCATCGCGGTGACCGGGGCGTCCGGCCTGGTCGGCTCGGCGCTGAAGGCGTTCCTGACCACCGGAGGGCACACCGTGCTCAGGCTGGTCCGTCACCCGCCGCGCGCCGCGGACGAAAGGCAGTGGGACACCGAGAATCCCGCGCCGAACCTGCTGGACGGCGTGGACGCGGTGGTGCACCTGGCCGGCGCGTCGATCGCGGGCCGGTTCACCGAGAAACACAAACGCGTTGTCGCCGACAGCCGGATCGGGCCGACTCGCAGGCTCGCCGAGGTCGCGGCGCGGGCAGCGGTGCCGGTCTTCGTCAGTGCCTCCGCCATCGGTTACTACGGTTATGACCGCGGCGACGAGACTCTGACGGAGAATGCCGCGCGTGGAGACGGTTTCCTTGCTGACCTGGTCGACGACTGGGAAGACGCATCGCGCCCCGCCGCCGAGTCCGGCGTCCGGGTGGTGCGGGTGCGCACCGGGATCGTGCAGTCCCCGCGCGGTGGCACCCTGCGCCTGCTGCGCCCGCTGTTCGCCGCTGGGCTGGGGGGACGCATCGGCGATGGTCGTCAATGGCTGGCCTGGATCGGGCTGGATGACCTGATCGATGTCTACCACCGTGCACTGTGGGACGGGCGCATGTCCGGTCCGGTCAATGCGGTTGCCCCGCAGCCCGTCCGCAATGCGGAGTACACGAAGGTCCTGGCCGGAGTACTGCACCGGCCCGCGCTGCTTCCGGTGCCAGGATTCGGCCCGGCCCTGCTCCTCGGTCGCGAAGGCAACCGGGAACTGGCCTGCGCCAGCCAGCGCGCGGTTCCCGAACGGCTGGAGCAGGTCGGTCACCCATTCCGCGCACCCGGATTGGAGTCGGCGCTGCGGCACTTGCTCGGCAAGTCCGCGCACTGAGCCGAGTCGGTCCGTGCCGCGACTGCTGCCGTCCCCGTGTCGAGGTTGCGATGCATCAGCCAGGCATCGTTATGAGTCGGACCGGTACCTGACCCGGCAACCGGAGGGCGTAGCTCGGGCCACGTGAGAATCACGCCACAGTCGGACGTTGTTCAGCGAGAAACGCCGACGGATCGCGGCAGCGGTCATGCGAGCCGGTCGGCGGCGTCGACCAGGCTCTGGATGCGCTCGACGTCCTCAGGAAGGAAGACCCCCTCCCATCCCGGCCCGCCGACGAGAACCCGGGCGTCCGCGTCGACGCAGGCGCGCACCGCGGAGGTCAAGGCGGTGGATTCCTGCTGCGACCACAGCAGCACCGCGGCGGGACGGTCGAACCGGGCCAGGGTGTCGGCGAGCGCGCCTGCGGGCACGTCGGCGCCGAGCATTCGCGCGCCGATGCCGCGTTCGGCCAAGGCCGCGCGCAGCACCTCGAGTGGAAGCGAATGCGTCTCGCCGCTGGTGCAGGCCAGTACCACTGGCGTCGGGCTCGGCAATTCCGGCGGCGGATTGGTGCGGTGCAGCACCGAGATGATGCACCAGGAGAGCAGGTGCTCGACATCGATGCATCGCTCGCCGCCGAGTTGGCGGCCGACGATGTCGGCGAAGGCGGGGCGGCACAACAGGTTCCATGTGTCCACCACGCCGAAGGCGCGGACGTGTGCCGCCAACTGATTCGACACCGACCTGGTGTCCAGTGCGAAGGCCGCGGCCAGCAGCGACGCGCGCTCCCCGAGCAGGGGAGCCGGTCCGCGCACCGCCGCCGCGGCTCCCGCCGGACTCGCTCCCGCGCGGATCAGAGTCAGCATGCGCTCGAGCATGGCGATGTCGGCTTCGGTGTACAGGCGGTGCTTGCCGGGTCGGTGCTGTGGCGGTCCGATGTTGTAGCGACGATTCCAGCTGCGCAAGGTCGCCGTCGGGATGCCGAGGCGTTCGGCCACCACGCGCACCGTGTATCCGGCCGTGTCTGACACGGGGACGGAACCGGAGGGCATCGCACTATTCTGCCCGCCCGGATCGGTCGGACCCGCTCCGCCTGGTTGGCCGTGGCTCGAGGGCGGGCCGGTGCGGTAGGGCTACGCCGTCGCGTCAGCGGGATCGAGGCGCAGATCAGTCCACAGCTGCATCGATAGTGCATCGTTAGCTGGTACCGTGGAGTCTGTCGCCGGTTTTCTAGGAGTTCGCGTGACCTGTTGCAGAACACCACGATTGTCCGCTCGTCTCCCTGCGAGGCCTCGCCGCCGTATTCGCCGCGGCGACCCTGGTCACAGGCGAGGCTGCCGCGGCGCCCACACCGGCCCCGGTCACCGGCCCCGCGCCGGTTTCGAGTCAGGACCTGGCCGACCTCGGCACCTGGCGGGAGTGCGAACAGTGACCCGCTGTCTCTCCAGCCAGGTATGCGGCCGATGACCGTCACGATCGCCCTTTTCACCCGCGACCTTCGAGTCCGCGACAATCCGGTGCTGACCGCAGCGCACCGGGAAGGTGCGGCAGTCGTCCCGCTGTTCGTTCTCGACGACGCCATCCTGCCCGGTCGATTCACCGCCCCGAACCGGGCGCGATTCCTGGCCGCTGCCCTCGCGGAGTTGGACGGCGAACTACGGGCCATCGGGGGCAGGCTGGTGCTCCGCCGTGGCGATGTGGTCGCCGAGGTCGACCGGGTGGTCGCCCAGGTGCATGCCGAGAGTGTGCACGTCGCCGCGGACGTGAGCGGTTACAGCAGGCAGCGCGAACGTGCACTCCGCGAGCGGCTGGCGAGACGTGACTGTCTGGTGCACAAACATGCCTCAACGATCACGGCCTCCGATCCGGAGGCGCTGATCCCTTCGACCGGGCGCGACCACTTCACCGTCTTCACGCCGTACTTTCGCCGCTGGTGCGCGACGCACTGGCGCACGAGGCTCGGCAAGCCACGTGACCTCACGCTGCCGAGAGTGGTGAGTTTGCCGCTGCCGGACGCGGGCGAGTTGTGCTCGGGCCCCGCATCGCCGCAGCTCGCCGTCGGTGGCGAGACGACAGGGCGAAAGATGATGTGGGACTGGCTGTCCGGGCCGAGCGCGGACTATGCGCGGTGCAGTGACGACCTCGGCGCCGACGCCACCTCGCGGTTGTCGCCGTATCTGCATTTCGGGTGCGTGTCCCCGGTGGAGCTGATGCATCGGGTCGACATGTCCACCGACGGCGGGCACGCGTTCGCCAGGCAGCTGGCCTGGCGCGACTTCCACCATCAGCTGCTGGCCGCTCGCCCGGCGGCAGCGTGGTCGGACTACCGCGACCGCTCGAGCCGGTGGCGCGACGATCCGCAGGCTGTCGACGCATGGCGCGACGGCCACACCGGGCACCCGATCGTGGACGCCGGGATGCGCCAGCTGCGCGCGGAGGGCTGGATGCCGGGCCGGGCCCGGCTGATCGCCGCCAGCTTTCTGGCCAAGTCGTTGCGGGTGGACTGGCGCGTCGGCGCGGAGCACTTCCTGTACTGGCTGGTCGATGCGGATCTGGCGAACAATCAGCTGAACTGGCAGTGGGTCGCGGGAACCGGGACCGACACCAGGCCGAACCGGGTGCTCAACCCGCTGCGCCAAGCCGAGCGCTACGACCCGGACGGTGAGTATGTGCGGCGGTGGATACCCGAGCTGGCGCATTTGCCCGGCGCCCACATACACCGGCCGTGGCGGGGGAACGTCGATCCGGCCGACTATCCCGCGCCGATCGTCGACTGCGTCGGCATGTAGCGTCGGTCGAAGCCACCCGCTGAGGCAGAGTCGACGCGAAGCCGGTGGGCGGGTCGTCGAGAATCGCCGCGCCGTGGCCTGCGCCGACGAGTTGGTGTGCGACGACGCTGCCTGTGTAGCCATGGCTCCCCGGACCGGTGGTCGCAGGATGTCGGGTCGGCGAGTCCGGCGGCGGGTGAGGGCCCCTGGCAGACTGGGGCGATGGCGACCGTAGTGGCATTCCACGCCCACCCGGACGACGAGACGCTGCTGACCGGGGGAACACTGGCCAAACTCTCGGCCGCCGGGCATCGGACGGCGCTCGTGGTGGCCACCGACGGGCACATGGCCGATCTGCACGGTCGAAAGGCGTTGCGGCTGAGGGAATTGGAGGCCGCCGCCGCTGCTCTGGGCGTCGCGCGGGTGGCACATCTCGGCTACGCGGACAGCGGCCACGGAGCCGTGCTCTACGCCGATCCGCCGGATCGAATGCGATTCGCGCGCGCCGGGATCGAGGAGGCGGCCCAGCGTCTGGCGGCAATCCTGCGGGACGAGAACGCCGAAGTTTTGTTGAGTTACGACCGCAACGGCGGTTACGGACATCGCGACCACGTCCGTGTGCACGAGGTCGGCGCCCGTGCGGCCGAGCTGGCCGGGGTGTCGCGCGTCCTCGACGCCACCATGCCCCGCGAAAGCCTCACGCGCCTCGTGCATGTGCTCGAGCGGTTGCGGGTTCCGCTGGGCAACGACCTATCGGCACTCGACTCGCTGTACAGTCCGCGCTCGGAGATCACCCACCGTGTCGACGTCAGCGGATTCGCTTGCTCGCGCAAAGCCGCTCTGGCCGCGCATCGTTCGATCATCGAGGGCGCCAGCCGCTTCGCCACCATCGCCGGCGTGCTGCTACGCCTGCCCACGCCGATCCTGGGGCGCGTGATGCGCTGGGAATGGTTCGTCGAGGAAGGCGCCGCCCCGACTTCCGGCGGCCCACTCGATGACATCTTCCAGCCCGCGCACCGCCCTCATGGGAAGACGTCCTGATCAGAGGCACACGGCTACGGTGTTCGCCACCAGGTGCCGTTGATCTCTAAGCGACCTCGAGCGACTTCCATACTAAATCACCCGACCTGCCGTGCCGTGACTGCCGCGTGAACGTTGCCGACCGGCGGGCTGAGCGCGATTGCGGCTCGCCGCCTCTGGTTCGCGGGGCAGGACGACCGTGAAGGTCGCGCCGCGGCCCGGTTCGGTGTCCACCGACACCCGGCCGCCGTGGGCGGTGACGAGCGCCTGCACGATGGACAAGCCGAGGCCGCTGCCGCCACTGGTACGGGTACGCGACGTGTCGGTGCGGTAGAAGCGTTCGAAGACTCGGGTGGCTGCTTCGGGAGACAGGCCGGGACCTGAGTCGATCACGTCGATACGGACCCGGTCGGGCAGCGGACTGAGCCGCACTGTGATCGGTGTCTCCGGCGGGGTGTGGGTGACCGCGTTGCCGAGCAGGTTGGCCAGCACCTGGCGGAGTCGGGCCTCGTCGCCGATCACATCCATAGTTCCTTCGCCGTCACCGATCAGCAGCGTGATCGGCCGGTCCGGTGCGGTGGGTGTCGTCTTCTGGCGGGCGGCCATGGCTTGCGCACTGTGCACGGCGTCCCCGGTGAGGGCGAGCAGATCGACGGATTCGCGCGCCAGCGGGCGCTTCTCGTCCAGCCGCGCCAGCAGCAGCAGATCCTCGACGAGCAGGCCCATCCGTTCGGCTTCCGCCTCGATCCGGCCGACCACCATCCGGGCGTCGGAGCTGGCGCCCTGCCGATACAGCTCGGCGAATCCACGAATCGTGGTGAGCGGCGTCCGTAATTCGTGACTGGCGTCCGCGACGAACCGGCGCATTCGTGCCTCCGAGCGCCTGGCGGCTTCCTCGGACGCCTCGGTCGCGGCCACACCGTGCTGGATCTGCGCGAGCATCTCGTTCAACGACCTAGCCAGATGATCGACTTCGGTGTCGACCCCGCGCACCGGAACGCGCCGGTGCAGGTCGCCGCCCGCGATCGCCGCCGCGGTCTCCTCTACCTCGCGTAGCGGCCGCAGGCTGCGCCGGATGACGAGGTACCCGATGGCACCGAGCGCGAGCAAAGCCATTGCACCGGTGCCGATCTCGATATAGATCAGCCTCGAAACCGTCTCCTGGTTGTCGGTCAGCGGCAGGCCGATAGTGGTCGAACCGTACTTGTTGGTGGTGGTGAGCACCCGCCAGCGCACCGACGACTCGCCCGTGGACCCGACCGTCACCGGGGTATCGGCCCGCTGGCCGCCGAGATCCGGTGTGCCGGCGGAACCGTTGTTGCCGGGCACCTCCACGTACACCTGTCCGTCGGTGCCCTTGCGTAATTCGAAGAACCGGCGCGGCTGTTCGCCCGCCGATCGGGGCTGCACCGGCACGGCGGGCAAGTCGGCCGGAACCCATTGCACCCGACCGTCTTGGGTGGTCACCTGTTTCATGGGGCGTGGTTCGGCCCACGACCGGGCCGAGTCGTAGAGCTGCTCGTCGGTGCGTCGGGTCAGCGACCGGCTCAGCGCCGAGGTCACCGCGGTCCCCGACGCGAACAACGCCGCTGCCGTCAGCAGCAACAGGACGATAACCAGCCCCACCCGCAGCGGGACCGCCGACACCCGCCGCGACAGCCTCGCTCGCGCGTTCACGCCTGGCTCGATTGTGGTTCGCGCAGCACGTATCCCACGCCACGCAGCGTGTGCAGCAGCTTCGGCTCGCTGGTGTCGATCTTGCGCCGCAGATACGAGACATACGACTCCACCACGCCCGCATCGCCGCCGAAGTCGTAGCGCCACACGTGGTCCAGGATCTTCGGCTTGCTCAGCACCTTGCCCGCGTTGACCATGAAGTATCGCAGCAGGGTGAACTCGGTGGGTGACAACGCCACCGGCGCACCCGCCTTCCACACTTCGTGACTGTCCTCATCGAGCACCAGATCGCTCACCGCGATACGGTGGGCGCCCTCTTCCACGGAGCGTTTTCCGCTGCGGCGCAGGATCACGCGCAGTCGTGCGATGACCTCCTCCAGGCTGAACGGTTTGGTCACATAGTCGTCAGCGCCGAGGGTCAGTCCGGCGAGCTTGTCTTCGACGTCGTCGCGCGCGGTCAGCAACAGCACGGGCGCGGCCACGCCGTCGGCCCGCAATCGTCGCAGCAGCCCGAACCCATCCATCCCTGGCATCATCACGTCGACGATGAGGGCATCCGGGCGAAACGCGCGCACCTTGTCCAGGCCGTCGGCGCCGCTGATCGCGGTCGCCACGTCGAAGCCCTGAAAACGCAGGCTCACCGCGAGCAATTCGACGATCATCGGTTCGTCGTCGATGACGAGGACGCGGGCTTCGGTTTCGGTACTGGTCATGAGCCCATGATCGCGCCGAAGGCAGCGCGCAACCTCTGAGGAAGCTGGGTATTTTCTGTGAGCACCGGCGTACCGAACACCGCATGGCCGCGTCGCACGATCGCGACGCGGCCATCACGGTTCGATCGGGCTCAGCTGCCGGTCGGCGCGGTCAGGTCGTATACCGTGATACCTCTGTATTTGTCAAGCGGCATCGGTATGGCGGGTGAGTGTGGTTCGGGCCGCCTGTCTTTCGTCTCGGATCATGGTTCGCCAACATCGGTCGGCGAGGCGTCGTTTCAAGCAGCGCTTGGCTTCTTTTGGTGACTTCCCTTCGCCGATCTTCTTGTCGTAGTACCTGCGCCCGACGCTGGTCCTCATCCGGATCTGGATCATCGCAATGGTGTGCAGAGCGGAGTTCAACTCCCGGTCGCCATAGCGCGAGAGTCGATGGCGAGATGACTCGGCACTAGCAATTTCGACAGGTGCGGTGCCGGTGTAGTTGGCGTAAGCGGCGGCGTTGGGGAACCGGC
>NZ_JBFAAB010000010.1:0-200796 GCF_040639505.1 Nocardia sp. NPDC023852 | reverse complement strand
GACAGACGGTTCACGAGTCAACCCGCCCGATCTCCTGCGGCACGCTACGGGGCAGCTGACCCCGGACCACGAACCGCTCCCATCAGATAAGTCGAGACGGTTCAGGCTCCGACGCGAACCGCCGACAGTTGGACTTCGCTGGCCGTGCTGACGACAAATTCGGATCTCAACTTGGCCGAGGCACGCGCTGACGACCGGGTATCGACACTGATTCCTCGACCGTCCCCCACCAGCGACTCATCGAGGCTGCCGCAGCAGCTGCCTATAGCGGATATGCAGCTTCGATCACCAGCCACCCATTCGATAGTCGGAGGTCGTCTGCGTTCCCATCTTCGATGCGCCCTGCCGAGGGCACGAACCTGCGCCGGTTCAACCGTCGAATCCGAGGCGACAGGTCGATGGGGCCATACCCACAGGCGAAACGGTTGCAGCGACCCGGAAGTTTGGTCCGGTATTCTTGGCGTATTTTTGGTCGCAGCCCGCAGACTAAACAGGTCAGGCACGGTGACCGTGCCTGACCTGGTAGTTATGCTCCCCCATCTGGACTCGAACCAGAAACCTGCCGATTAACAGTCGGCTGCTCTGCCAATTGAGCTATAGGGGACTATCCTCGGCTCGCTCGTGGTACCGGGCGGGCCGAGGAGAAACTTTAGCGTATCGCTGGGCGAGGGCCCAAATCGCGTCTCTAGCTGCTGACTTGTCTGGGATCGCGGGTGTGTTCGTGGCGGGCATCCGGATCGACAGGCGTGCGGGGTGTCGGGCAGGATGGTAGCCGCGAACAGCCAACGGGAGGAGCACATCGAGATGCTGCGGTTGATCATCGGCGTGGCGGCCGGTTACGTACTCGGCAGCAAGGCCGGGCGGGCTCGCTACGAACAGATCAGTGCGGCTACCCGCGCGCTGACGGAGAGCCCGGTGACCCGCAAGCTTGTGCTCTTCGGCAGACAGAAATTGGCGGACAAACTCAGCACCCGGCCACGGCTGGAGCCGATGGAGCCGCTCGACGAGCGGACCACCCTCATGGTGCCGCACGACCAACTGCGCCGCTGAAGGGTAGTCACCGGGGGCCCGATGAAGCGGGTCGCAGTGGATGGGCGTCGTCATCGAACCGCTCCAGCCTTGTTCGGCCGGTTGGCGGTCGGGGCACAGACGGGCGACGACTGGGACAGATCCGACCGAGTACGACATATCCGCCGGCGCGGGCGGAGCGCGAAGCCCTGCTCAGCCCGCTGAACGGCCACTCCGGACGCCCATGTGCACTGAGGTACGGCATGGAATCGCACACTGAACGCGAGGAACCACGCCGATGCGCCGGCCGATGCCGCGGGTGTCGATCACCGCACGGACCGTGCGACCGCTACGCCCCGGTCGCGAAATCGCCGTGGCTGCCCATCGCCTGGGTGAGCAGGCTCTTGCGGTACTGCTCCAGAGCGACCAGATCGCCGAACAAAGCGAAGTATGCCTCCGGCTGTTCGGTCGAGGACACCCGCTGCAGCTTGGACTTCAGCTCGGCGATCTGCCTGCCGACCCAGGCCTCCTGGGTGCGCGCCAGCACACCGGCGACGAAGCGCGGGATGTCGGCTTCGGACTTCACCGGCAGTGGCTCGTTGGCCAACTCGGACAGCATCGCCCGCACCGTGAGGTCGTCGGTGCCATCCGCCACGGCGTTGACCCATTCGGCGCCGCCCAGCCCTGCCGCCGTGCCGCCCGCCCCGGCGATCAGCGTGCGGACGACTGTGTAGGCGGGGTGGGTGAAGGCCTCCGGCTCGAGCGCGTCGAAACCCGCCCCGGCCATCGCCGGGTACTGGAGCGCGGCGGCCAGCACCTGTCGTTGCGGCAGCAGCGCGGGATCGTTCGGATTCGGCCGTGCCGCAGGATGTTCGGCGACCACCTCCCGCCGCGGCGCGGTCGCGCGGCCCACTCCGGTGTGCCCGCCGCCGTTGCGATTCCGCTTGGCCTCCTCGCCGACTCGGCGCACGACGGCCTGGATATCGTCCCAGCCGACCCAGCCAGCCAGCTTGGTGGCGTACGCCTTGCGCAGTGCGTTGTCCTTGATCTGCGCGACCACGGGCACCGCACGGCGCAGTGCTTCCACCTGGCCTTCGGCGGTATCCAGATCATGGTCGGCGAGCAGACCGCGAACTACGAACTCGTACAAGGGGGTCCGGCGGGCTACCAGGTCGCGCACGGCGCCGTCGCCGGAGTGCTGGCGCAGTTCGCACGGGTCCTGCCCGTCCGGCGCGATCGCGATATAGGTCTGGCCCGCCAGCTTCTGGTCGCCCCCGAAAGCTTTCAGCGCCGCGGCTTGACCCGCCGCGTCACCGTCGAAGGTGTAGATGATCTCACCGCGCCAGAAGTTGTCGTCCATCAACAGACGGCGCAGCAGCGCGAGGTGTTCGTCACCGAAGGCGGTACCGCACGAGGCGACAGCCGTTTTCACGCCGGCCGAGTGCATCGCCATCACGTCGGTGTAGCCCTCCACCACGACGGCCTGGTGACCCTTGGCGATCTCCCGCTTGGCGTGATCGAGACCGAAGAGCACCTGAGACTTCTTGTACAGCAATGTTTCGGGGGTGTTGATGTACTTGCCGGGCATGGTGTCGTCGTCGAAGAGCTTGCGTGCGCCGAATCCGATGACGTCGCCGCCGAGATTGCGGATCGGCCAGAGCAGACGCCGGTGGAAGCGGTCGATCGGGCCGCGCTGGCCCTGCCGCGACAGCCCGGCGGCCTCCAGCTCCTTGAAATCGAAACCTTTGCGAAGCAGGTGCTTGGTCAGCGTGTCCCACCCGGCGGGGGCGTAGCCGCAGCCGAACTGCTGAGCCGCGGCCGCGTCGAAATTACGCTCGGTGAGATATTTGCGTGCCGCCTCGGCTTCCGGCTCGCGTAACTGGGACACGTAGAACTCGTGCGCTGCCGCGTTCGCCGCGACCAGGCGGGAGCGGGTGCCCCGATCGCGCTGCACCGAGGTCCCGCCACCCTCATAGTTGATCTGGTGGCCGACCCGGTCGGCGAGCTGCTCGACCGCCTCGACGAAGCCGACATGCTCGATCTTCTGCAGGAAGGCGAATACGTCGCCGCCCTCACCGCAGCCGAAGCAGTGAAACAAACCGTGGTTGGGCCGCACATGGAACGAGGGCGATTTCTCGTCGTGGAACGGGCACAAACCCTTCATGGAGTCCGCGCCCGCGCGTTTCAGTGCGACGTACTCCCCCACCACATCTTCGATCCGGACGCGTTCGCGTATCGTCGCGATATCGCGATCAGGGAGTCGTCCGGCCACGGCAGTGAGTCTAGGCGAAGGCAGCGGCGACTCGCCCGGAGGCTGGTCAGGCCGGATCGGACGAGTTGACGCGCTATACGTTCAACTGGGCGGCGACGCGCTCCAGGCGGCTTTCGGTGTAGGAGGCGATCTGGTCGACGATGACGCGAACACGGGCGGTGTCGTCGGTGGCGGCGTCCCAGACGGGCAGCAGGAGCGGGTCGAGACCACGCGGCGCGGTGGCCAGCAGCCGCTCGGCCACCGCGAGGATGCGTTCCCGCTGGGCGGCCTGCCGCAGCTTGTGCGCCGGATCAGACATGACGTAGCGCAGCGCGACAGTCTTCAGCAGCGCCACCTCGGCGGCGACGATGCGCGGTATCTCCAACTCGGCGTCATAGCGGGAGAGCCGCCCTTGCCCCGCGGCATCCTTGGTCGCCATGATCGCGGCGGTGGCGAAACGGCCGACGAGCTCGCTGGTCAGGCGCTTCAACGCAACAGAAGCGGTGAACGTGCCGTCGTACCAGGAGGCTGCCGCGACCACGGGCAGCTCCGAAAGTCGTTGCGCGGCGGCGGCCAGCTCGTCGGCCGACAGCGAGTGCTGGAATTGGCCGTGGGCCGCCAGCGCATCCTGCTCGGCGGGGTCGGCGAGGGCGCGCAGATCGATGCGACCGGCGAGCACACCGTCCTCGACGTCGTGCACCGAGTAGGCGACGTCATCGGACCAGTCCATGATCTGGCATTCCAGGCTGCGCCGCCGATCGGGCGCACCCTTGCGTATCCACTCCAGACGCTCGGCGTCGACCTCGTACGCGCCGAACTTGGTGCCGGAACCCGTTCTGCCCCACGGATATTTGAGGGTCGCGTCCAGCGAGGCACGGGTGAGGTTGAGGCCGGCACTGGTACCGTCGGCGGCGAGCACCTTGGGTTCGAGGCGGGTGAGGATGCGCAGGTTCTGTGCGTTGCCCTCGAATCCGCCGTACGCGTCGGCGAAGGTGTCCAGCGCGGTCTCGCCATTGTGGCCGTAGGGCGGATGGCCGATGTCGTGGGCAAGGCCGGCCAGGTCGACCAGGTCGGGGTCGCAGCCGAGGCCGTCGGCGATGCTGCGGCCGATCTGGGCGACCTCGATGGAATGGGTGAGCCGGGTGCGCGGGGTGTCCCCCTCGCGCGGACCCATGACCTGGGTCTTGTCGGCCAGCCTGCGCAGCGCGGCCGAGTGCAGCACACGGGCACGGTCGCGGGCGAACTCGGTGCGGTGGCCGGTTTCGAACTCACTGCGCGGCGGGCCGAGCCCCGCGGTCTTGGCGCCTTCGACGACAATGCGTTCCCTGTCGTATTCGGTGTAGCTGTCGACCATCGGATCTCACTGTCCCGCTGTATATGTGAAGTCCGCCGAGAAGTGGGTGAGCTGGTACCACAGTAAAGCGCCGGTCTCCCTGGCGATTCCGTGCGCCTGTGACTCCCGGGTGTAGACGGCGGGACCGGTTCTGGTCGGCGCGGTCCACGCGGCGAGGCCCTCGTCGCGCGCCATGGTGCGAGTGCGCAGCGAATGCCAGGGATCGCTGACCAACACCGCGGAGGCCATTTCGCGCGCACGCATCGCCGTCGCGACCGCCTCGACGCTGCGCACGGTGTCCGAACCGGTTTCGACAGCGAGGATCTTGTCGCTGGGCACTCCGCGCGACTGCAGGTAGTTCTTCCCGGAAGCCGCCTCGGTGAACAGGTCGCCCTCCTGCTTGCCGCCGACGGTGATCACCCGCGGCGCGACACCAGCCCGGAAGAGCCTGTATGCCTGATCGAGTCGCGCCTCGAACACGGTCGACGGAGTGCCGGAATACTGTGCGGCGCCGAGCACGACGATCGCGTCGGCCTTCGTGTAGTCATCGATGCGCGCCACCTGCCACACACGGAACGCGGTCCCGCCGACCAGCACCACGCCCATCACCACCGAGCCGACGACCAGTCGCCGGGCCCAGCGCAGCAACCGCGCGCCGAGGCCGAATGGCCGGGCGAGGTCGGGAGCCGAACCAGCTCTGTTGCGCGTCGTTGGCGAGTTCACTCCCCAAGTTTGCCAGTAGGGATGCCACTCCCGGCGAGTTCGGGCTCCCGGCGCGCGGTCCTTGGCTGATAGCACGTGTGCAAGGAACCGACCAGTCGTGCGAAAAGGCCCGAGCTGGCGGGGTGCGGCCCCCGCCGATTACCAGCCGCGGGCGCGCCAGTCGCCGAGGTTCGGGCGTTCGGTGCCGAGGGTTGTGTCGTCGCCGTGGCCTGGGTAGACGACCGTGTCGTCGGGGTATCGGTCGAAGAGTTTCGTCGTCACATCACCGAACAGCGAGTTGAAGTCTTCGGGTGCGGTGGTGCGGCCTAGACCGCCGGGGAACAGGGAGTCGCCGGTGAACAAGTGGGTGCGACCGGCACCGTCGGTGAGGGCGAGGGCGACCGAGCCCGGGGTGTGGCCGCGCAGGTGGATGACTTCGAAGACCAGGTCGCCGATGGTGATGGTGTCGCCGTCGGCGAGGACGCGGTCGGGGCGGACGGGCAACGGCTCGGCGTCCAGTGCGTGGGCGGCGGTCGGGGCGGCCGTGGCGGCGGTGGTCTCCTTCAGCGCCGACCAGTGGTCGCGGTGCTGGTGAGTGGTGACGATCAGCTGGACACGCCCCGGCGTCTCCTGCTCGACGAGGGCCGCGATGCGCTCCGCCTCGTTGGCGGCGTCGATGAGCACGGCGGCCCCGGTGTTCGCGCACTGCACCAGGTAGCAGTTGTTGTCCATGCCGCCGACGGACATCTTGACGATCCGCGCACCGGGGACGTCGCGCTGCTGCGGATTCGAGCTCGGGGATACGTGGCCGGTGTATGGGCGATCGATGGTGATCACGGATCAATGCTAACCAGTTGGATTCTTTCCATGTCGTTGCCGCTGCCCAATGGCCTTGCCCGTTGGACGCCTGGCCGGCGATCGACATTCTGATCGAAGGGCCGCTGCGCGGCGCTCAGGATCCGGCGGCTGGAGTGCGGGCTCCTACGGCGGCTCGACCGGTTCCCGGCGGATCAGCCGCGGCGGCAGGTTCTGACTACTTCGCCCTCAGACACAAGCCACCGACAGCGCGGTCAACTCCGCACGGACCGCCGCGAGAAGACCATCGGTGTTCGCGCCCCCGCCCAGCAGACCGACGGTCAGCTCGCGGGCGAATGTGTAGACCAGGAAGGTGACGGAGGCGGAGGCGCCCGCCGACGGTCGGGGGTGGGCGGAGAGGTAGACGATCTCGTAATCGGTCAGTGCGATCGCGGCCGGTGTGCGGAATGCGGGAACGACGCCGGTGTTGGTCACCGCGATGTGCCCGGCCAGGGAGTAAGTTCTGGCCGCACCGTAGAAATCCGGAAAGTGCAGAACCGACTGGTGCACAATGCCTGAGGACAGATCGCGGGCCAGTCGGCCCGAAATGCGCTGAGCCAGTTCCATGAGACTCCCCGAGGGATCGACCTCGGCCGCGAACGAGGCCATCCCGGCCATGTTCGTCCCCGCCGCCGCGGCGACGGGCGGATCGAACCGCGAGCGCAGGTCTACCGGATACAGACAGCCCAACGGCACTGCACCGCCGACGGTTTCGCTCGCGCACGCCCGCAACAATGCCGCGGTGACGAGCCCGTTCACCGTCACTCCCGACTTGCGGCCGAGCGCGACGATCCGGGTGGTGGTGTCCGGATCCAGGCGCGCGCGAAGCGGACGCGCGAGCGTGCTCGACGTGGGTTCCCCTGCGGCGGGCACAACATCGGTCTCCGGGGGAAGCGGCTTGGTCACGTCTTCGAATCCGGACGCAACGGACCTGACGATCCCATGCGCCTCGACATACCACTCCAGCGGCTTGGGATAAGCCTGTGGCACAACGGTGATAGGCGCACAATCGACGATCCTGGTGTAGAAGTCCCAGAGCCCGGACAACAGTCCGACGCAGTGCCCCGCGTCGGCGATGCTGTGATGTGCGAACAGAGTGACACGCCATTGATCCGCGCCCGAGCCGACGACATCCAGGTAGGCCAACTGGCCGGCGGGATCCACCACGGGTGGGTCGACGGTTTCCACGTCGCCCTGGCGCACCGACGCCGGTGTCCACGCCTGCTCGTCCGGAGCGAGCAGATATCCCTGTCCCGCAGTGTCTTCCATGATTCGGCAGGCCACCACCGGATACTCGCGCCGCACAAAGTCGAATGCCTCCCCCAGCGCTACTGGGTCCAGCGCTCCTCGCACCGACACCGATCGCCCCGTGTACGTGCCGTGCCGTACGAACCGCTGCTCCGACGGCGCCAACGTCCGCAACACATCAACCTCATCCCGCAACACATCGCAAGCGTGCGGCAACTCCGGCACAGGCGCAATCCAGCCGCCGGGGCGAATGCGGAAGACTGCCGGTATGAGTCTCGCGGCACATCTGGAGGACATCGGCCGACCCCTGGTCGAGGAACAGCTCACCCATCCCACGGTGGCCGGGATCGCCGAAGGCACGCTGCCCGAGCCGATCTTCCGGTCCTGGCTGGAACAGGACTATCTGTTCCTGATCGACTACGTCCGGGTGTTCGCCCGCCTCGCCTGGCAGGCGCCACCGGCCCACCTCGGCGACCTGATCGACCTCGCGCATGTCACCTACCACGAGGAGCTGTCGCTGCACCGCTCGCTGGCCGCAGAGTTCGGCGCCGACCTCGACGGCGCGACCAAAGGCGCGCCGTGCGCGGCGTATACGGCGTTCCTGCTCGAGTCGGCCGCCTCGTACAGTGAGGGCCTTTCCGCCCTCTATCCGTGCATGTGGGGGTATTCCACACTCGGAGCGCTGCTCGCGCGGAACCCGCCCGAGGATCCGCGTTACCGCCGCTGGGTAGACACCTACGCCGATCCCGGATTCGCCGAGCTCACCCGGCGCTGCGCACAGATGATCGATGAGGCGGGTACCGACCCGGCACGCGCGGAAGAACTGTTCCGGGAAGGCATGCGTCACGAACTCGCGTTCTGGGACGTTCCACGCTGAGCCGCCCTCCACGGACGGACCCGGCCGCATCTGGCGCTCGGATCTCACCTCCTTCGGGACGGCGACCGTCGCCGTGGGCGATCGGGGTTACGCCGACTGAGCGCAGCGTGATCGGCCTCCCCTGCCGCCACGGCACGCACGGCAGCGAAGCCGTTGCGCTGGTTACGAACAACGCTCCGGCCACATCCCAGCCCAGATTCGCAGGCTTGGGCATCACCTGATCGGCGAGCACCACATGGGTGGCGTGGCCGGCACGGTTCTCGGTGAACCGAGCACATCGTGCCCCCGCCCTGCTTTCGGGGTGGCCACCGCGAGAACCTTGCCGACCGACACCGAGGGGCGCGCCACCACAGCCCATCGTTGCGGCATGGCGGTCCTCTGGACGGGGACGATCTCCGTCCAGACCCCTGAACGAATCCGTCGGCTGTCACCCGATGACTCGGCCCCGGCAACTCCGTCTACCTATATGGAGCACTGTCCACCGACCAAGGAGAGATTTCATGAACCGTCCAGCCGTGGCATCACGCGAGGAATGGCTGGCTGCCCGCACCCGACTGCTGGCCGAGGAGAAGGCGCTCACCCACCGGATGGACGAGGTGGCCGCGCTACGCCGCGCCCTGCCGATGGTCGCGATCGACAAGGACTACGTGTTCGAGGGCCCCGCGGGGAAAGTCACCCTCGCCGACCTGTTCGACCGGCGCCGCCAACTCATCGTGTACCACATGATGTGGCGCTGGGACCTGGACGCGGGCTGCCCGAGTTGCGCGCTGCTGCTCGACAACGTCGGCCACCTCGCCCACCTGAACGCGCAGGACACCGCCTTCGCGGTGGTGTCACGCGGACCGTGGGAGACCCTCGACCGGTACCGCGAGCGGATGGGCTGGAGCTTCCCGACGTACTCCTCGTTCGGCAGTGACTTCAACTACGACTTCCACGTCACCCAGGACGAATCCGTCGCCCCGGTCGAATACAACTACCGCACCAAGGCCGAGCTCGAGGCCAGGGGCGAGACCTGGCACACCGACGGCGAGCAGCCCGGCACCAGTGTCTTCTGGCGCGACGACGACACGGTCTTCCACACCTATTCGTCCTACGGCCGCGGCGGCGACATCCTCATCGGCACCCACCAGTACCTCGATCTCACCCCGCTCGGCAGGCAGAAGCACGTTGGCGAGGCCGTGCACCACGACAGCTACGGCGACGCCGAATCTCCTTGTCACTGACCCGCAAACGGCGTGGGCGCCGTGGATACGCTGACATCGTGGGTCAGGAACACGTACGCCGTCCGACGGCGATCACGAGAAGATCGTCGACCAATTGCGACACACGCTGACCGAGGGCAGGTTGTCGCTGCCCTGCCACGGGGCGTCGTCGGAGCGGGTCAGGCGCCGATCAGGTGCTGGGCCAGGTAGCCCTCGACCTTGTCCAGCGCGATGCGCTCCTGAGTCATCGAGTCCCGTTCGCGGATGGTCACCGCCTGGTCCTCCAGCGTCTCGAAGTCGACGGTGATGCAGAACGGCGTGCCGATCTCGTCTTGGCGGCGGTAGCGGCGGCCGATGGCGCCCGCGTCGTCGAACTCGACGTTCCAGTTCTGACGCAGTTGCGCGGCAAGGTCTTTGGCTTTCGGCGTCAGATCGGCGTTGCGCGAAAGCGGAAGCACCGCCGCCTTCACCGGAGCGAGGCGGCGATCCAGCCGCAGCACCGTGCGGGTGTCCACGCCGCCCTTGGCGTTGGGCGCCTCGTCCTCGGCGTACGCGTCGACCAGGAACGCCATCAGCGAGCGGGTCAGGCCGGCCGCGGGCTCGATGACGTAAGGGACGTACCGCTCGTTGGTGGTCTGGTCGAAGAAGCTCAGCTCGGTACCGGAGTGCTCGGCGTGCGTCTTCAGGTCGAAGTCGGTGCGGTTGGCGACCCCCTCCAGCTCACCCCACTCATTGCCCTGGAAGCCGAAGCGGTACTCGATGTCGGTGGTGCCCGCCGAGTAGTGCGAAAGCTTGTCCTTCGGGTGCTCGAAGAGACGCAGGTTCTCGGCGGTGATGCCGAGGTCGGTGTACCAGGAGAACCGGGTCTCGATCCAGTACTTGTGCCACTGCTCGTCCTCGCCCGGCTTGACGAAGTACTCCATCTCCATCTGCTCGAACTCGCGGGTGCGGAAGATGAAGTTGCCCGGGGTGATCTCGTTGCGAAAGCTCTTGCCGATCTGCGCGATACCGAACGGCGGCTTCTTGCGCGCGGTGGTCATCACATTCGCGAAGTTGACGAAGATGCCCTGTGCGGTCTCGGGGCGCAGGTAGTGCAGACCCTCCTCGGACTCGATCGGACCCAGGTAGGTCTTGAGCATCATGTTGAAGTCACGCGGCTCGGTCCAGCGGCCGACGGTGCCGCAGTTCGGGCACGCGACCAGCTCCATCGAGACCGTATCCGGGTCGTCGATCTTGTTTTTCAGCGCGTACGCCTCCTGCAGGTGGTCCTGCCGGAAGCGGTGGTGACAGTTCAGGCATTCGACCAGCGGGTCGTTGAACACGCCGACGTGGCCCGAGGCGACCCACACCTGGCGCGGCAGGATCACCGACGAGTCGAGGCCGACGACGTCCTCGCGGCCGGTGACCATCGCGCGCCACCACTGCTTCTTGATGTTCTCCTTGAGTTCGACACCCAGTGGACCGTAGTCCCATGCCGACTTGGTGCCTCCGTAGATCTCACCACACGGGTACACCAGACCCCGGCGCTTGGCGAGGTTGGCAACGGTGTCCACCTTCGACTTGGGTGCCACTCGAGAGTTCTCCATCCACTTGCGAGTCGGATCAGTGCGGTCGAATGTGTTGCCTTCACTCGAATGCCAACACATCAACCAGGTCGGCTCTAGCCTATAGACCCTGCCCAACCGAGTTTCCACCGCACAGCCAACCCTGAAACGCAGGCCGACCGACGCGCCTGTTTGACATGCGCACCTGTGCATATCAAAATGGTAATGCTTTCCATTAAGGAGTTGGGTGACATGACCGCCGAGACCGCTGCCGCGCCGCCGCACAATCCCTACCGATCACCCGGCCCCGCGCCGGTCCCCGCACGGGCCGTGCTGGAGGATGCGGGTGAGTTGTTGCGGGCGCTGGCCGCACCGGTGCGCATCGCCATCGTGCTGCAGTTGCGCGAGTCGCCGCGGTGCGTGCACGAGCTGGTAGACGCGCTCGGGGTGACCCAACCCTTGGTCAGTCAACATCTGCGTATCCTCAAGTCCGCGGGCGTCGTGCACGGTGAGCGCTCGGGTCGTGAGGTGCTCTACGAACTCGTCGACGACCACTTGGCGCATATCGTCGTCGACGCCGTCGCGCACGCCGAGGAAGGGTGATTCGTGCCAGACAATACGGCCGCTCCACAGAAACCGGTCGGTATCCGCAGCACCAGGCAGCGCAGCGCCATCGCCGCGCTGCTCGGTGACATCGATGAGTTCCGCTCCGCCCAGGAGCTCCACGACGAGTTACGCAAACGTGGCGAAGGCATCGGCCTCACCACGGTCTATCGAACGCTGCAGTCGCTGGCCGACGCGGGGATGGTGGACGTGCTGCGCACCGATTCCGGCGAATCCGTCTACCGCCAGTGCTCGAATGGCCACCATCACCATCTGGTCTGCAGACGTTGTGGCCGCACCGTCGAGGTCGAGGGCCCGACGGTCGAGGCGTGGGCCGAGGCGATCGCGAGCGAGCACGGCTTCACCGAGATCAGCCACACCCTCGAGGTGTTCGGCACCTGCACGGCTTGCTTGTCGGCGGGCCACGGAGTGATGTAACCGGCCGACCCCGCCGACGAACTCCGCGAAACAGCCGGGAGCCGACGAATCTGGCTCCCGGCTAGCCGTTTTCGGCTCACACCGCAGCGGGTGTCGGTCATCTTCCGCACCCTCTCGCACGGGTCGGGCCGCCCTCGGCTACGAGGACGGCCCGACCATGACCGAACTCAACCCACGGGGACCGCGTCCCGCGCCGGAGTCGGTTCCGCAACGGCACGACCGCGCAGCGCGGCGACGCCGAGCAGCACGAGCGCGACGGCGGCCCAGATCAGCAATACCGCGAGTGGGCCAGCCGCGGCGGCTCCGTCGAAGAACGCGACCGAGCGCAGCAACGAGGCCGCCGCGCCCGGGGGCAGCAGCTGGCCGATGACGCCCCCCGGCTGCGGCAACAGTTCCGGAGCCGAAGTCGCCGCCGAGAACGGGTTGCCGACCAGCAGCATGGTGAGCGCGGCGAGGCCGATTCCCACGCGGCCGATCACGGCGGCGAGTCCGACGACCGTGCCCGCGACCGAGACCGAGACCAGTCCGGCCACGAAGGCGAGCACAAGGTAGGAACCCGGCACCACCGACATCCAGCCCTGAATGATCGCCATGCTCAGCAACCCGCCAGCGACGCCGAAGGTCACCAGGCCGATCACCTTGCCGCCGACCGCGGGGATCAGGAGCGCGAGCAGCACGCCCGCCGCGAGACCGGACATCACCAGCGGCAGCACCATGGCGCCGAACGCGGCTCCCCGCGGATCGTCCGAGTCGGCGGCCACCACGTCCTCCACCCTGGCGGCCGGCGCGCCGGAGAGCTGCTGCCCGATCTGGGTGAGCTGCTGCGCGACAGCCGGACTCGCACCAGAGGCGACCAGCACACGGGGCGGCCCTTCGCCGGTGACGATCGCACCGTAGACCTCCCGGTTCGCGATCGCGGCGCGGGCGGCGGCCTCATCGGCCGGAGTGGAGATGTCGAAGGCATCCGGACTGTTCTCGGTGAGCTTGCCTGCGACCACTCCTGCCTGCGGGCCGGTGACGGCCAGCGGCAGGTCACGTGGGGCGATATTGGCGGCGGGCCAGGCGAACGCGATCAGCATCAGCGCTTGGAGCAGGGCGGCGCCGAGACCGAGGGCGAGCGCCCGCTGCATGGTGTTCATGACGTTCTCCCCAAAATCGAATGATCGTTCTTTTTCGATGCTTTACGGTGGCACGGGACAGTGAGGTTGTCAAGAACGAACATTCGTTTTACTTTGGGAACATGCCCCGAGTCAGCGAAGAACACCTGGAACGCCGCAAGCAGCAGATCCTGGACGCCGCGCAGCTGTGCTTTGCCCGCAAGGGGTTTTACGAGACCTCGATGCAGGACGTGTTCACGGCATCGGGACTTTCGGCCGGTGCGGTCTACCGGTATTTCAAGAGCAAGGACGAGCTGATCACCGCGCTGGCCACCCAGACAACCATGCACCTGCGTGTGGTGATGGACGAGGCGATCCGCCACGACCCGCTGCCGACACCCGCGGAACTGATCACGACGATCGCCGAGGAAGTCGTGCGCCGCAGCGGTCCCGACGGGCCAGTGCGGTTGGCGCCGCAGGCCTGGGCGCTGGCCCTGGTCCATCCCGAGGCAGGCGAGATGGTCCGGACGACGATGTTCACGATGCGCGCATTGTGGGTCACCTACGCCGAACGCATGCGCACGCAGGGCTGGCTACCCGACGACGCCGACACCGATGCCGTGGCCAAGGCGATCATCGGATTCCTGCCGGGCTTCATTCTCCAGCACCTCATCCTCGGCGATATCGACCCGGAGACGCTGGCGCGGGGCGTCCGGACATTGCTTCCCTTCGGAGAAACCACCGCGCGAGCGAAGTCGGTCTGAGACGAATCACGGCGTGGACGCCGACGCGGCTCGGCGATGGGGCTGCGCGCAGGGATCAGAGCCCAGCCGAGTCGCTCCGCGGCGCGGATAACCCGAGCCGGATACCTCGCACGGCTGTCACGACCTCGGCAGGACAGCGGTCATGTCCTCAGGGAAGCAGACCTTGCCTGGCTCGGCCCGCGTTCGACAGGACGAGCAGCAGCATCGTGGTCAGCGCCTGGTCGTCCAGCCCCGCGGCCGGGAAGGTGTACCGGAGGATGACGTCGGCGAGATTGCCGCGGCCGATCACGGTGAGCGAGCCGAACTGCAATGCGTTATTACGCTCGGCGACCCGCTTGTGCAGCTGGGATTTGAGCGGCCGGTCCCAGGCCAGAACGCAGGTGAGGGTCAGCACATCCAGGCCCGGCGCGAGATTCACCGCGCGCAGCGAACAAAGGGCGCCCTCGTATTCGAATCCGAGCGACCCTTCGGGGTCGACACGCACATCGATGTCGTAGTGCGACAGGCAGGCCCCGGCCCGTGCCTGCAGCTCCCGGTCCGGAGTCACCGCTGCGTCCATGTCCGTCCCGCCGTTCACTTGGTGCCGCCGAAGCGACGGTCACGCGAAGCGTACTGGAGACATGCCTCCCATAGGTTGCGCCGGTCGAAATCGGGAAACAGCGTGTCCTGGTAAACATATTCAGCGTAAGCCGACTGCCAGATGAGGAAGTTGGAGCTGCGGAACTCGCCCGACGGACGCAAGAACAGATCCACGTCCGGCATGTCCGGCTCGTCCAGGTACTTCGCCACTGTGGACTCGGTGATCTTCTCCGGGTCGATCTCGCCCGCCGCCACGCGTCGCCCGATCTCCCTTGCCGCATCGGCGATTTCGGCCCGGCCACCATAGTTGACACACATGGTGAGAGTCATCACCGTGTTCTTCGCGGTGAGCTGCTCGGCGATCTCCAATTCGTTGATCACGCTGCGCCACAGGCGTGGTCGGCGTCCGGCCCAGCGCACGCGCACGCCCATCGCGTGCATCTCGTCGCGGCGGCGGCGGATCACGTCGCGGTTGAAGCCCATGAGGAAGCGCACCTCCTCGGGGCTGCGCCGCCAGTTCTCGGTAGAGAAGGCGTAGGCCGACAGCCACTTCACCCCGATCTCGATGCAGCCCTCCACGGTGTCCATCAGCACTACCTCGCCGCGTTCGTGACCTGCGGTGCGCGGCAGCCCGCGCTCCTGGGCCCACCGCCCATTGCCGTCCATCACCAGCGCGACATGGTTCGGCACCAGCTCTTGCGGCAGCTGCGGCGGACGAGCTCCCGACGGATGCGGCGAAGGCGGACGGACGGCGCCTACCGTGTTCGGCCTGGTCGCGGTGGAAGAGTCTCGACGGAGGATCACGGGCTCCATCCTGCCTGATCGGCACAGCACCCTGTACTGGCGAGTTGCGTCCTGGTGAATTCTGGGGCCCCTTCCAGCAAAAGTGACCTATTCTTGTCCATACTGTGATGCTGGGGAGGGGTTCTCGCACGTGATCGATCTACCAAACACCGGAACCGCGGCAGGTTTCCGCGCCACTCGGGAATTGCTCGGACTGCCGGTCCCTTGGTGCGCGCGGTTCTTCGAGGTCGCCGAGCGCACCGTCGAACGGTGGGAGAAGGGCGCCTTTCAGATCCCCGACACCGTGGCCCGCGAGCTCGCCTCGATCGCGGATGAGACCGAGCGGGTGGTCGAGGCAATGGTCGACGCCATCTACACCGGAGAGATCTCCCCACGCCTGCACACCTACCGAACCAACGACGATTACTGCAAGCACGAACCCGACACCCGCTACCCGGCCACCTGGCACCGTGCGGTGTGCGCCCGCGTCATGGTCGAGCTACCCGAGGTAGAGCTTCAATTCGTGGATTAGTGGCCCCAGACCGCTCGATCAACGGCAAGGTGCGCAACTGACGCTCCAGATGCCACTGCAGGTGCGCCGCGACAAGGCCGCTGGCCTGTCTGCGCACCATGTCCGGCACCGTCTCGACGTACTCCCACTCGCCGCGCAGCAGGGCTATCAGCAGATCGAGCACCCCGGGGGCGGGCGTCGCCGCCCCCGCCGGACGGCAGTGCACGCACACCGCACCCCCAGCCGCGACGTGGAAGGCCCGATGCGGCCCCGGCGTCGCGCACTTGGCGCATTCGTCCAGCGCGGGCGCCCAGCCCGCGAAACCCATGGCACGCAACAGGAACGCGTCCAGGATCAGCTCGTACGGGCGCTGCTTGGCCGCGATCGCGCGCAACGCACTCGCAGTCAGCGCATGCAGCCGGGGCGCGGGCGCGTGTTCCTCGCCGGCCAGACGTTCGGCGGTTTCCAGCACGGCGCACGCGGTGGTGTAACGCCCATAATCGTCGATGATGTCGGCGGCGAACGCCTCCATCGTGTGCACCTGGGTAACCGTGTCGAGCGTGCGTCCCGGATACAGCTGCACATCGATGTAGGAGAACGGCTCCAGCCGGGCCCCGAACCTCGACTTGGTTCGCCGCACCCCCTTGGCGACCGCCCGCACGAGACCGTGCTGCCGGGTGAGCAGCGTGACGATGCGATCCGCCTCGCCGAGCTTGTGCTGGCGCACCACCACAGCCTCATCCCGATACAAACGCACGGCCTGAGTCTAATTGCCGTGTTGGTTTGCAGCGCCTGCGGCGCCGCGGGTTCCCGCCTCGGTAGATCCGGGATACACCGGGGCGCGATATCGAAGATCGGCAGCTCCCAGGATCGCTCGCTGTGGTAACCGTAGCGCTGAATTTGGTCAACCGTCCATATCAGTTTCGCAATACCCGCCCGGGGCAGGAGCGCTTCACTAGACATACATACGGTATGTATGTAACAGTGGACTGGAACTGCGACGACTCGGAGGAACCATGGCAACCAGCACATCACTCGGCCGCACCCACGAGGTGGACTTGGCCGGCGGCCGCATCCGCTACCACGAGACCGGGGAGGGCGCTCCGGTCGTCTTCGTGCACGGCCTACTCGTCAACGCGGACCTCTGGCGCAAGGTGGTCCCCGGGATCGCCGCCGCGGGCCACCGTTGCATAGCGCCGGATTGGCCGCTCGGCTCACACGAGATTCCAGTCCCTGACGCGGAACTGACCCCGATAGGCGTCGCCGACTTGATCGCCGCATTTCTCGAGCGCCTCGAACTCACCGACGTGACCCTGGTCGCCAACGACACCGGCGGCGCGATCACGCAGGTGTTGCTCACCCGCGACCGGTCCAGGATCGGCCGCGTCGTGCTCGCGTCGGTCGACAGCTACGAGGGCTTCCTGCCGCAGCCGTTCACGGCGCTCCCGCTGCTGGCGAGGATCCCCGGGTCGATGCGCCCGCTGACCGAAGCGATGCGCATTCGGGCGCTGTACCGCCTGCCGCTGGCCTTCGGCTTGGCCACCAAGCGGCCGGTGCCGCCAGAGATCGTCGACTCCTATCTGTTGCCGAGCCGGAACTCGGCCGCGATCCGAAAAGATCTGCGCCGCTTCCTTCGGTCCGTGCATCGCAGCTACACCCTGGCAGCCGCGAGCCACTTCGCCGACGTCGACATTCCGGTGCTACTGGCCTGGGCGCGGGAGGACCGCATCTTCCCGCTCTCGTTCGCCGAACGTCTGGCCGGCGACCTGCCGAACGCGACGCTGAAGCTCATCGACGACTCCTACACCTTCCTGCCGGAAGACCAACCCGAGTTGCTCACCGAATCGATCCTGGAGTTCACTCGGCTGCATGCCACGCCGTAGCCAGGAAGACCGCTCCCGCGTCACCAGGGCCGCACTCGAACAAGCCGGACGTCGCCTGTTCACCGAGCGCGGCTTCGCGGGGACCTCCGCCGAACAGTTGGTCACCGAGGCGGGGGTCACCCGCGGCGCGCTGCACCACCACTACGGCGACAAGCGTGGACTGTTCCTGGCTGTGCTCGAGCAGATCGAGGTCGAGACCACCGAGGAAATCGAAAAGACCATCGCCGCGGCCGATCCCGACGATGTGATGGCCGGCATGGCCGTCGGGCTCGGTGTTTTCCTGGAGATCTGCCAGCGGCCCGCGATGTTGCGGATCGCCCTCACCGACGCCCCCACCGTGCTCGGCTGGCAGGCGTGGCGCGAGTTCGAGTCGGCCCATGGCCTCGGCCTGATCACCAGGCAACTGGAGCGGGCCCGCGACGCCGGGCTGATCGCCGACGCCCCAATCCCGGTGCTCGCCCAGCTGGTCATCAGCGTGATCAGCGAAGCCGCCCTGATCGTCGCACACGCCGCCGATCCGGACGCGGCCCGTGCGCAGACCCAGCAATCTGTACTGCTGCTGATCTCCGGCATCGTGCGCAGCAGCCGCTGAATCGGCCCGCGTGTCCCGGCAGCGGCGTTACCGGCCGAGGCTGAATCGACCGCTGTCCGATGAAGGATCCGGGAACCGCCTGGGACGGCTGAAATCGATCAGAAGCCCAGCTTGCCCAGCTGCTTCGGGTCACGCTGCCAGTCCTTGGCGACCTTCACGTGCAGATTCAAGTAGATGCGAGTGCCGAGGATGTGCTCGATCTGCTTGCGCGCGTTGGTGCCGACCTCTTTCAGCCGAGAGCCACCTTTACCGATGACGATCGCCTTCTGGCTGGGCCGCTCGACATACAGCAGCGCGTGCACGTCGAGCATGGCCCGCGCGGAGCGAGGGCTCGTCGACTCAGTCTCACGGCCCTCATAGGGCAGGATCTCCTCGATGACAACGGCCAGCGAGTGCGGCAGCTCGTCGCGGACACCCTCGAGCGCGGCCTCGCGGATCAGCTCGGCCATGAGCGTCTCCTCCGGCTCGTCGGTCAGCTCGCCGTCGGGGTAGAAGGCCGGGCCCTCCGGCATCTTCGAGGCGATGACATCGACGAGGACCTCGACCTGCTCGCCCTTGACCGCCGACACCGGCACCACGTCCGCGTCCGGGCCGAGCAGCTGGGAGACCGCGACCAGTTGCTCGGCGACCTGGTCCCGGCTCACCTTGTCGATCTTGGTGACCACACCGAGCAGCGTCGTCCTCGGTGCCATCTGCCTGATCTGCTGCACGATCCAGCGATCGCCGGGCCCGATCTTCTCGTCGGCCGGGATGCACAGCGCGATCACGTCGACTTCCGAATACGTATCGCGCACAAGGTCGTTCAAGCGCTGGCCGAGCAGCGTACGCGGCCGATGCAGGCCGGGGGTGTCGACCAGGATCAACTGGGTGTGTTCTCGGTGCACGATGCCACGAATGGTGTGCCTGGTGGTCTGTGGGCGCGAGGAGGTGATCGCGATCTTCGCGCCGACCAGCGCGTTGGTCAACGTCGACTTGCCCGTGTTCGGCCGTCCGACGAAACACACGAAGCCGGAGTGGAATTCGGCGTCCTCATGCGCCTTGGATTCGTCAGCCACCACGCACCTCGCCGGCGTCGGCCGAATCGTCGACGATCTCGAACACCGCGCCGTCACGGTCGGTGAAGATGATCCGCGCCTCCGCCGACACCTCCCGCACCGCAGTGACCCCGAAGTCGGACAAGCGCCCGCCGACCACCACGGCCGCCTCGAATCCCTCCGCGCCGCTGGAGATCGCGGCGGCCACCGCCGCCTGCAGCGCGGTCAGGCGCAGCGCCGTCAGGTTCACCTCGCCCGCGGCGTAGCTGCGTCCCTCCGTGTCGCGGATAGCCGCGCCACTCGCACCGTCGGTGCGGCCGAGCGCGCCACGGGCCAGCACCATCAGCTTATTGTCCTCGGCATCCAGTTCGGTCATCCGATGTCTCCGTCCTCGTTACGATCGGCCGGGGTCTCCGGCTCCGATCCATTGGCCTTGCGCTTGCCATTGGGGTTGTCGCCGTTGGATTTCTCGGCCTCGACCCTTTCGGTCGCCTTGCGCACCACCACGGTGTGCACCCGCATCCGCCCCCGTGCATCCGCGCGACCCTCGCCACGCAGTACCAGCCCGTGCACCGCGATCTTCGAACCGGGCAGCGGCACACGGCCGAGTTCGTGCGCGAGCAGGCCGCCGACGGTGTCGACGTCCTCCTCCTCGATCTCCAGCCCGTACAGCTCGCCGAGGTCCTCCACCGACAACCGGGCCGACACCCGGTAGCGGCCCCCGCCGAGGTTCTCGATGGGCGGTGTCTCATCGAGGTCGTACTCGTCGGCGATCTCGCCGACGATCTCCTCGAGCACGTCCTCGATGGTCACCAGGCCCGCGATGCCGCCGTACTCGTCCACCAGCAGCGCCATGTGATTGCGCCTGCGCTGCATTTCGTCGAGCAGGCTGTCCAGCGGCTTGGAATCGGGCATGAACACGGCGGACCGCATGACCTCGCGCACCCGCACCTTTCGGCTGCGATCCGTATATGGCACAAGGTCTTTCAGGTAGACGACGCCGAGGATGTCGTCGACGTTCTCGCCGATCACCGGGATGCGCGAATGCCCGGACCGCACCGCGAGCGACAGCGCCTGCGCCGCGGTCTTGTTCGCCTCGATCCAGACCATCTCGGTGCGCGGCACCATTACCGCGCGGGCCGGGGTGTCGCCGAGCTCGAAGACCGACTGGATCATCCGGCGCTCGTCGTCGGCTACCACGCCGCGCTCGCCTGCCATCTCGACCACCTCACGCAGCTCGATCTCGGAGGCGAACGGGCCGTTGCGAAAACCCTTGCCCGGGGTTATCGCGTTGCCGAGCAGAATCAGCAGCGTGCTGAGCGGGCCGAGCAGCGCGCCGATGAACTGCAGCGGCAGCGCGGCGGCCAGCGCGATCGAGTACGCATGCTGACGACCGAGCGTGCGCGGGCCGACGCCGATTACCACGTAGGACACCAACACCATCACCAGCGCGGTGACCAGCAGCGCCCAATCGTCCGCCCAGACCGTCATGAGCCCCGCCGCGAGCAGTACCGTGGCGCCGATCTCGCACAGAATGCGCAGCAGCACCATGAGATTCACGTAGCGGGCCCGGTCGGAGACGATCCGGGTCAGCCGCACCGCGCCGGGCCGATCGGCACGCACCAGGTCCTCGACTCGGGCCGGCGAAATGGTGTTCAGCGCCGAATCGACACCGGCGAATACCCCACCCACCGGGACGAGCAGGACCGCAAGCAGAACGAGGGTCTGTGAATTCACGCGGGTCCCACGGGGTCACCCGGTGTGGTGAAGCCCGCCTTACCCAGCAACCGCGCGTCCCGCGCGGCCAGCTCGGCCCGCCGCCGCGCTTCGCGCAGGCTCTCATACCACTCCTCGAGCAGCCGGGCCTGCAGCGCGAACATCTCCTTCTCCTCCTCCGGCTCGGCATGGTCGTAGCCGAGCAGGTGGAGCACGCCGTGCACAGTGAGCAGCGCGAGCTCGTGATCCAGCGAGTGGCCCGCCTTGCGAGCCTGGCCTGCCGCGAACTCAGGGCACAGCACGATGTCACCCAGCATCGACGGGCCGGGTTCGGGGCTGTCCGGCCGCCCGCCCGGCTCGAGTTCGTCCATCGGGAAGGACATGACGTCGGTCGGGCCCGGCAAGTCCATCCAGCGCATGTGCAGGTCGGCCATAGTGTCGAGATCGACGAGCACCATCGACAGCTCCGCGGCCGGGTGTACGTCCATTCGGGCGATCACGAATCGCGCGACGCTGACCAGGTCTTCTTCGGGCACGTCGATACCCGACTCGTTGGCGATCTCGATACTCACCCGAATAGAGTACGATCCCGGCGATCGCATGGCGGGAGCGGAGCCCCGCACGGCGAAATGAGCTACCGCCGGTCCGTCCGGCCCGCGGCGCGCCGCTGCGCCCGGTTACCGCCGTAATGTGCGGCGACCTGCGGACGCGACTCTGCCTCGAACCGCTCGTAGGCGTCGACGATGTCTGTGACGAGCCGATGCCGGACCACGTCGCTGCTGGTGAGCTGTGCGAAGTGGATGTCGTCGATCTCGGTGAGGATCTCCGACGCCGCACGCAGACCCGACCGTGCCCCGGTCGGCAGATCGACCTGGGTGACGTCACCGGTCACCACGATCTTCGAGCCGAACCCGAGGCGGGTGAGGAACATCTTCATCTGCTCGGCAGTGGTGTTCTGCGCCTCGTCCAAAATGATGAACGAGTCGTTCAAGGTACGGCCGCGCATGTATGCCAGCGGCGCGACCTCGATGACACCGGCCGCCATCAGCTTCGGGATGGCCTCCGGATCCATCATGTCGTGCAGCGCGTCGTAGAGCGGGCGCAGGTATGGATCGATCTTCTCGTTCAGCGTTCCGGGCAGGAAGCCGAGCCGCTCCCCCGCCTCGACCGCGGGACGGGTGAGGATAATCCGGTTGACCTGCTTGGACTGCAGCGCCTGGACCGCCTTGGCCATCGCGAGATACGTCTTGCCGGTACCGGCGGGTCCGATGCCGAACACGACGGTGTTGGCATCGATCGCGTCGACGTAGCGCTTCTGGTTGAGGGTCTTGGGCCGGATAGTCCTGCCGCGCCGGGACAGGATGTCCAGGCTGAGCACCTCCGCCGGGGACTCGCTCGAGCCCTCGGTGAGCATCGACACCGTGTGGCGCACCGCCTCCGGGGTGACCACTCGATTGCGGCCGGTGAGCGCGACAAGTTGCTCGATGACTCGCTCGGCCAGCGCGACATCGGCCGCCTTGCCGGTGAGGGTTACCGAATTGCCTCGGACGTGAATGTCCGCGTCGAGGAGCCCCTCGAGTTCGCGCAGATTCTGGTCGGCCGAACCTAGGAACGGGAACACGGATTCGGGAGCGAGTTCGATACTCGAACGCACGGTGCGCGCTGCGGGACCCGAACCGTCACCGGCACCGATGCCTGCCTCGGGTGTAGTCGGGTCGCCGATCTCGCCTTGTGTTCTCAAAAGTGGCTGAAGCCTGCTTTCCGGTCTCGACTGCTGCTGTATTGAGGCAAGTTTAACGCGCCCCACCGACACCGCCCAATGAATAGGTCTCCGACGGAGGGACCATGATCACGGGATTCCCCCGCGCCGCTGGGCCCAATCCGTAGTGAAATCACGAAATCGTCGCGCCGCGTCCGACAATGTCGCGGCCGCGGACCAGACCAGCCCGACCGCACGAGACGCGCCCGGGTCCGCGAGCGGCACGGTCACCGGACCGGACAGCGGGCCCGCCGACAACGGATCCTCCCGCGGCAGGATCGCCACGCCCAACCCCGCCGATACCAGCCCGGCCACGGTGACCAGGTCGCTGGATTCGAACCCGATCCTCGGCCGGATGTCCGCGGCCGCGCACAGCTCGTCGAAGATGCGCCGCATTCCGAAGCCTTGATACATCGTGACGAACTCGGCATCGGCCACCTCCGCGAGCCGGACCTGCCTGCGCCCGGCCAAACGGTGCTCAGCGGGCACCGCGAGCACGACAGGTTGGTGCAGCACGGTGCGCCAACCGACACCGGCCACGGCCGGGCGCGGGGAGACGATGCCCAGATCGGCCTCTCCATCGAGCACCCGCTGCGTAACCGTCTCGCCGGCCCCTTGCCACAGTGTGACCGTGATCCGGCCGGAGCCGCGCCGGAAACCGCCGATCAGCTGCGGCACGAGCGACCCGCCGAAGGAATGCTGGAACGACAGTCGCACCACGCCCTTGGCGGGGTTGGCCAGGTCCGATACTGCTTGCGCGGCCCCGTTCAGCTCGGTTTGCGCGCGGCGGGCGTGCTCGTAGTAGATCCGGCCGTACTCGTTGAGCATGATGCGTTTACCTCGTCGATCGAACAGCTCGACGCCGATCCTGCGCTCCAAACGGGCGAGCATGCGCGACAACGTGGGCTGGGCGAGGTGCAGCCGGTCGGCCGCCGCGCCGACCCGCTCCAGTTCGGCGAGTGTCGTAAACCACTCCAGGTCTTCACCCAACACAACCCGGCCTCTCTATATGCGAATAGAGCATGAACACTCTCATTATTATTCATTTCCTTTCTGTACGACGGGTGGCGATCCTGAACCGCAGGAGGAGCCCATGACCACGACGCAAACCCGGGACGCCCAACACGAGCGCCGGATCACGACGGCACTGTTCGCCGCCGGCCTGACGACCTTCGCGTCCATGTACAGCGCCCAAGCCCTGCTGCCCAGCATCTCGGCGGCGTTCGGCGCCACACCGGCACATGCGGCGCTCGCGGTGTCGCTCACCACCGGTTTCCTCGCGCTGGCGAGCGTTCCGGCGAGCGCGCTGTCTTCTCGTATCGGGCGGACCAAGGTGATGATCGGCTCCGCCGTCGCGGCGGCCGGTATCGGTCTGCTGCTACCGCTGAGCCCGTCGCTGGGCGTGCTGCTCGCCGGGCGAGCGCTGCAAGGAATCGCGCTCGCGGGCGTGCTC
The DNA here is from genome assembly GCF_040639505.1 of Nocardia sp. NPDC023852. Lineage (NCBI taxonomy): Bacteria > Bacillati > Actinomycetota > Actinomycetes > Mycobacteriales > Nocardiaceae > Nocardia > Nocardia sp. NPDC023852. The sequence continues at coordinate 176,564 of NZ_JBFAAB010000010.1, read as the reverse complement.
GCGGTGGCGATGGCCTATCTGGGAGAAGAGATCGGCGGCGCCGGAGTCGGCGCCGCGATGGGAACCTATGTGGCCGGCACGACGGTCGGCGGGTTGGCCGGGCGGTTGATTCCGGCGTTCACCCTGACTCTGGCGTCCTGGCGATGGGCGGAAGCAGTGGCTGCGGTCGCCGCGGCGGCCTGCACAGTGTGGTTCATCCGGGGCCTGCCGCCCTCCCGCGGTTTCGTCGCCCGGCCCGCTGGAATCCGCACGGTGCTGGGCGATCTCGCGAAACAACTGCGCCATCGCGGGCTGTTCGCGCTGTTCGGGCTGGCCTTCGTGCTGATGGGCGGGTTCGTCTCGATCTACAACTATCTCGGCTACCGCCTGATCGGGGCGCCGTTCGGGCTACCAGAGGCGCTCGCCGGGCTGGTGTTCGTGCTGTACCTGGCTGGAACGGCAGCGTCGGCGGTGGCCGGGCGCCTGGCCGATCGGATCGGCAGACAACAGGTGCTCGCGGCGTCGGTGGGGCTGATGGCCATCGGTCTCGCGGTGACGGTTCCAGATCACCTCGGCACTGTGATCCTGGGCGTATTGCTCTACACCGCCGGGTTTTTCGGAGCGCACACGGCAGCAAGCACATGGGTCAGCGTGATAGCGGAGGGCAACCGTGGTGCGGCGTCGTCGCTGTATTTGTTCGCCTACTACCTCGGCAGCGCGCTCGTCGGCGGCGCTGCGGGCATCGCCTACGCCAGAGGTGGGTGGCTCGGGTTGGCCGGTGGAATCGGCATTCTGCTCATACTCGCGGGGATGCTGGTGTGGGCGTTGGCGATTCATTCGAGCGGATCGGCACGGCACTCGGGGGTGGTCGGCGCCTGAGCGCACGGGGCGGGGCTACCTCACCAGCGCGGGGTCAGAGCACCCAGGGCGCCGAGGGCGACCGCCGCGGCGGTGGACGTGCGCAGCACGGTCGGACCGAGCAAGGTTACCTGGGCGCCCGCGTCGGCCAAGCCCGTCAACTCCCTGTCGTCGAGGCCGCCCTCGGGGCCGACGACGAGGATGATCTCAGTGGTGTCGGCGAACGGCAGTTCAGTGAAACGGGCGGTCCCGGATTCGTGCAGCGCCGCGATGATCGCGCCGTCGGCCTTGGCGGTGCGCACCAGGTCGAGCAGGTCGGTGGTGCGTTGCAGGTCGACTACGTGCGGGATGTAGGGCCGGCGGGATTGGCGTGCGGCCGAGCGGGCGACGGCGCGCCATTTGTCGACCGCCTTGGCCGCCTTGCCTTCCCAGTTCGCGACGCAGCGCGCCGCCTGCCATGGAATGACGACATCCGCGCCCGCCTCGGTCATCAGCTCGACGGCCAGCTCCGAGCGATCGGATTTGGGTAGCGCTTGCACCACGGTGACGCGTGGCGCCGCCGGGGCGGCGAGCATACGGTTGTGGACCGTCAGCTCGAGCCGATCGCGTTGCGCGGCAACAACTTCGGATTCAGCAAGCACACCGCGACCGTCGGAGAGGGTGATCGACTCGCCGACCCGGATGCGGCGCACCGTGGCGGCGTGCCTGCCCTCCGGGCCGTCGAGCACCGCGACAGCGCCCGGTTCGGGCACCTCGTCGAGGTAGAAGACCGTCGCGGCCAACTAGCGTCCGCTGAACGACGCGCGCAGCCGCGCGAACAGGCCGCTATTGTGCTCGGACTGCGCCGACATCACCTCGGCGCGCTCGCGCTCGCGCATGCCCTTGTATGTGCGCAGCAGCTCGGCCTGCTTGCTGTCCAGCTTGCTCGGAATCACGATGTCCAGGTGTGCGAGCAAGTCGCCGCGCGCGCCGGAACGCAGGCGCGGCATGCCATGGCTGCGCAGCACGGCTACCTCTCCCGGCTGGGTGCCGGGCGCGATGGTCAGTTCGGTGGGGCCGTCCAGGATGGTGTCGATCACGACGGTGGTGCCCAGTGCCGCGTCGACCATCGGAACCCGGATGGTGCAGTGCAGGTCGTCACCATCACGGACGAACACGTCGTGCGGCTGCTCGACGATCTCGACGTACAAGTCGCCCGCGTGGCCACCGCCCGGGCCCACCTCGCCCTGCGCGGCCAGCCGCACCCGCATGCCGTTGGCGACACCCGCGGGGATCGGCGCGGCGATCTCGCGGCGCGCCCGCACCCGCCCGTCTCCGCCACACTTGTGGCACGGGTCCGGGATGGTCTCGCCCGCGCCACGGCAGGTCGGGCACGGACGCGAGGTCAGCACCTGGCCGAGGAAGGAGCGCTGCACGGACTGCACTTCCCCCGCGCCGCCGCAGGTTTCGCAGCGCACCGGCTTGGATTTGCCGTTCGTGCCCGAGCCCTGGCAGATGTCGCACAAGATCGCCGTGTCCACGGTCAGATGCTTGGTCACGCCGACCGCGCATTCAGCCAGGCTGAGCCGGGCGCGGATCAGCGAGTCGGCGCCCGGCTGGACGCGACCGCGCGCCTTACGGGGCGCGCCCGATCCGCTCATGCCCCCGAAGAACGCCTCGAACACGTCGCCGAGGCCACCGAACCCCGCGCCGTTGAAGCCGCCACCGCCGCCGCCGGATTCCAGCGGGTCCCCACCCAAGTCGACGATGCGGCGCTTCTCCGGATCCGACAGCACCTCGTAGGCGGTCGATACTTCCTTGAACTTGGCCTGTGCCACCTCGTCGGGGTTGACGTCGGGGTGGAGCTCACGCGCCAGCTTGCGGTATGCCCGCTTGATCTCCTGGTCGGTCGCGTTCTTCGCGACGCCGAGCAGTCCGTAGTAGTCCCGTGCCACTTGAGTTCTCTAGTCCTTGGTCGTTTCGACAGTGCCGCCGGTGCCCGCGCCGCATCTACCGCACGCTGACATCAGCATTAGTCTTGTGCACTCAACTTTATCCGGCCGGAATGTCGAGCTTATCAGCGGCGGGGGTGGCCGGTGTCACGGTCAGCGTTCGGCGAGCACCTCACCGATGTATCGGGCGACCGCCGCCACCGAAGCGATCGTTCCTGGGTAGTCCATCCGGGTCGGGCCGAGCACGCCCATGCCGCCGAGTACCGCACCCGCCGCGCCATAGCCGGTCGACACCACCGAGGTGCCGCGCATCTGCTCGACCTGCGTCTCCTCGCCGATCCGCACCGTCACCGTCCCCGGCTGCTGGGCCGCGGCCAGCAGCTTGAGCACGACCACCTGCTCCTCCAGCGCCTCCAGCACCGCGCGCAGTGAGCCGGGGAACCCGAAGTCCGCGGCGTTGCGGGTGAGGTTGGCGGTACCGCCGAGCACCAGCCGCTCCTCCGGATGCTCCACCAGCGTCTCGACCAGCACCGTGGACACCCGGATCAGCACTTCACGCAGTCGCGGCGGCGCGTGCTCGGGCAGCTCCGCGACCGCCGCCGAGGCCGCAGCCAGGCGCTTGCCGTCCATCGCGCCGCCGAGCATGCCGCGTAGCGCGGCAAGATCCTCGTCATCGATCACCGCACCGAGCTCCACCAAGCGCTGGTCGACGCGGCCCGTATCGGTGATGACCACCAGCAGCAACCGCGCGGGATTGAGCGCGACGACCTCGATATGCCGGACCGTCGACGCCGACACCGTCGGGTACTGCACGACGGCAACCTGCCTGGTGAGTTGGGCCAGCAGCCGCACGCCACGACGCAGCACGTCATCGAGGTCGACACCCGACTCGAGGAAATCCATGATCGCCCTGCGCTCCGCGGACGACAGCGGCTTCACCTCCGAGATCCGGTCCACGAACTGGCGATAGCCCTTGTCCGTGGGAACACGCCCGGAACTCGTGTGCGGCTGCGCGATATAGCCCTCCGCCTCCAGCACAGCCATGTCGTTGCGCACCGTCGCGCTGGAAACACCCAGGTTATGCCGCTCGACCAAGGACTTCGACCCGATCGGCTCCTTGGTAGCGACATAGTCGGCGACGATCGCGCGCAGGACCTCGAAGCGCCGATCCTCGGTGCTCGACATCGGCCCCACCTCCTCGCTTTCGTCTTCGGTCACGCCATACCCCGGCGCCGACGCCCAGCACCCGTCCCACAGGTCCAGGTGAATTCCGGGTCCGTCTGTTTATCCAGTCTAATTGTTTCGCGCCGAATCGCCCGTTTGCGCGGGTGCGCAGACACGCGGCTCACGCGACGGGTGGCCACGCGACGAGTAGCACATGACTGCGGCAATGAAGACCTCCCTGGTGTGCCATCAACAAGATCTAGTATGAAGTCGGCTCGCCGGCTACGAGGTTCATGCGATCCGCGGCAGAACCTCCGAGGCGAGGCGCTCCATCTGGGCGGACGAGTCGAACAGGGGGTTGACGAGGATCATGTCGGCTCCGGCAGCCGCCACTTCTCGCAAGCCCCGGATGCAGGCGGTGGGTGGGCCGCAGACGGCGACCGGGAGAAGGGTTTTGCCGTAGTCGCCGTATTGGGCGATGAGCGCATCGGACATGCGGGACCGGGCGCGGTCGGTGTTGTCGTCGACGGCGATGTAGACGCGTTTTGCGATACGGAAACCCGTAGTGTCCCTTTCGGTTTCGGCGAGGGCAGCGCGGACGATCGGAACCTGCTCGGCGAACTGTGCCGTGGTGGTGGAGCCGGCGCCGAAGAAGCCGTCACCGTGGCGGCCGGCCCGGCGCAGGGCGGCGGGCTTGCTGCCGCCGAACCAGAGCGGCGGGTAGGGCTTCTGGAATGGCTTGGGCTCCATGGTGGCTCCGGCCAGCTGCCAGAAGCGGCCTTCGATGTCGATCGTCGGCTGGGTCCACAGCGCCTTCATCACCCGCAGGCCCTCGTTGAAACGGGTCACGAGGTTGTCGTCGGGGTCGACGTCGAAGGCGGTGAACATCCGGTTGCGTCCGCCGATGCCCACGCCGACCTCGACGCGTCCGCGGCTGAGCTGGTCCAGCGTCGAGATCCGTTTCGCCAGGTGGACCGGGTTGTGCAGCGGCGTGACGAACACTGCGCAGCCGAGCCGCAGCCGCTGGTTGCATGCCGCGGCGAACGCCAAGGTCTCGAGCGGGCTCAGGCTGGCCGCGGACCCGACGATCTGCTCGGTCATCCACGCGCTCTCGAAGCCGAGTTCCTCGGCCCGATTCAGATACGCCCGCAGTTCGGTCGGCTGAAACGCACCGTCATCGACATGCTGCGGAACCGAGATCGCGTATCGCATAAGCCCCGACACTAGACCCCGCCCGAGCCCCTTGCCGCCCCGACACGGGCGGCTCCACGAGCCGCCTAGCGGCGCATGACCGCGGCAATGGTGCCAGTCGTATCCTCTGCTAGAGGCTCGACCGGGTGCGCACGGATTCGACCGATCCGGACCATATGCACCGGACGATCGCGATGATCATGCGGCGCTGGGGTTTTCGCGATCCGTCATATTTCGCCCGGCGCTTCCGCGCCGCCTATGGACTGTCGCCCCGGGAATGGCGGCGGGTCGCGACGGCCGAGGGCGAGCCGTAGCGGCGAACTAGCCGCGATCGCAGACCTTCGCCTGCTTGCCCGCGAGGGCGTCGAGGCCGAGCATCGCCAATAATGACTCGCAGTCGGCGGCGTTCTTCGCGTAGCTGGCGACGGTGCGGGCGGCGACGGCGCTCTGGCGCGCGTTCTCCGCTTTCTCCGCTTTCCTCGCCTCGGCGAACTCGCCCGGTTCATGGATAAGGGTGATGTGTCGTGCCGACGCCATTTGTCTCCTTGGGGTTGGTCGAAGCCTACAAGGCTCGCCAGCACCGCGATACCCGAACCGAACGAGCACTTGATCGAAACGCCGAATCCCGGCACCGGACCGGCGCTCGGCACGGCACACGACCGCACCGAACATCGTTGTGCGAGTTGTCATCTCGTAGGCGGCGCCGGACCGGGTCGCCCTGCACCCGTAGGTCTTCTCCGGAGCAGCCGGCCACACGGCATCGACGTCCGTGGCCCGGTACGGCTAACTCAGCAGCTCTCGAACCACACCGTCGGCGAGCAGCCGCCCGCGATCGGTGAGCACCAGCCGATCACCCGACAGGTACGCGAGGCCATCGGCCACGACCCGATCCACCGCGACGGTCCCGGACGCGTCGAGTTCGGCCAGCGGTAGACCGGTACGCAGCCGGACGGCGAGCATCACGCGCTCCAGATAACGCTCGTCGGCACCGAGCGCCTCCCAGCCCCCCACAGGCAACCCGCCCTCGGCGACCCGGTCCGCGTAGCGTGCCGGGTGTTTGACGTTCCACCAGCGCACTCCCCCCACGTGACTGTGCGCGCCTGGCCCGGCGCCGAGCCAGTCGCCGCCGTCCCAGTAGCCGAGGTTGTGCCGACAGACCGCGCCATCGCCCGCGGCCCAGTTCGATACCTCATACCAGCCGAACCCGGCCGCGCCGAGCCGCGCGTCGATGCGTTCATAGCGTGCGGCGAGCACATCGTCGTCGGGCGCGGGCAGTTCGCCGCGGCGCACCCGGCGAGCCAGGGCGGTGCCGTCCTCCACGATCAGCGAGTATGCCGAGACATGATCGACGCCGACGCTGAGCACCGCGTCCAGGCCGGCATCGAGATCGGCGTCGGTCTCGCCCGGTGTCCCGTAGATCAAGTCCAGGTTGACGTGCTCGAAGCCGGCGGCGCGCGCCTCGCGGGCGGCAGCGACCGCGCGGCCCGGGGTGTGCGTCCGGTCGAGCACCTTCAACACGTGCGCCGCGGCGGACTGCATACCCAACGAGACCCGGGTGAACCCGGCGTCCCGGATGCGCTCGAAGAATTCCGGGGAGGTGGATTCCGGATTGGACTCCGTGGTCACCTCGGCGTCGGCCGCGAGGGTGAATTCGCCGCGCACCGCGGCGAGCACCGCGGCGAGCCCGTCACCACCCAGCAGCGAGGGCGTCCCTCCGCCGACGAAGATCGTGGCCACTTCCGGGGTCGAGGTCGGCAACGCCCCGAACTCCCGCGCGGCCGTGGCCAACTCCCCACGCAGCGCCTCCAGCCAGGACTGCGGCGACGCCGAGGAGCCGAGTTCACCCGCGGTATAGGTGTTGAAGTCGCAGTATCCGCACCGCGTCGCGCAGAACGGAACATGCACATAGACGCCGAACGGCCCACGTCCGAAATCACGCAGCACGGGCGCGGAGGATTCGGCGCTCGAGGAGACGACGGCGGAAGAACTCACCTGTCCAGTGTGAACGTCGCCGCGGCCGCACCGGTGGCCGGGCCCGTGGCACACCCTGGAACTACCGCCGCCCGCCGAGCGGACCCGAGTGGCGTCCGGGTGACCCACCCGCGCCCCCCTTGGGCCGGGCTCATCGCCCGGCGCAGCCGAACCACGAGCGGCTCAATCCGCCACGACCGGGGTGTTCTGGTTGGCGGTCAGCAGCCAGCGGCCGTCCTCCTTGGACATCACGTACATCGGGCTGCCCTCGCTGTCGAGTGCGCCGTCATTGGTGAAGTAGCGCTGGCGCACCTTGACCGCCGCCACATCGGTGCGAATGAACAGGATGTGCTCGACCTCATAGGTCGCCTTGCCGTGCTCGGTGGCCCCGGGCAGTACCTCGGCGGTGAATTCGGCGATGGCCGCGCGGCCGTAGAGACGCTTGCCGTGCCCGGTAGTCCAGATCGCGTCCGCGCGGAACAAGGCGACGAACTCGTCGACGAGCTCATACTGCTGGGCGTGCTCAACGGCGGCGACCACCGCGCGGATGGCGTCGGTATCGGCGGCTGAAGTACTCATGGCACAGAGTCTGCTACCTCGAGCAGACTTCAGGTCAAGCGGCGTGCTCGGCGTCACAGCCCACCACCGGATCTCTCGCAAGCCCGTTCGGCAGGGGAACTATGACTGCCGTCACAAACCAGGTCGACAGTCCAGGGAATTTCCCTCGAAATTGCGGAAAATATGGCCGCGGGGTCGGAAGGCTATTGCTGACGTGGCACAATGGCCCCCATGCGCGTTTTGGGAGTACGGCTTGTGGCACGTCGCCACGTCGACTACAAGCGCGTTTGTAGCGCCTGCTGTCTGCCCTGTTTCCTCCGGTAGCTCGAGCGGCGCCACAGTCCGGGTCTCCCCGGCGATTCCCGAGACCGACTTCCTCGGCCCGCTGACACCGCAGGCGTGAGTCAGCCCCTCACGCCCTCACGACGGACGTACCATCCACCCCGCAGGAGCGACCCCCATGACGTCGAGTACCGGCGCCGGTCCGAACGAGCAGCCCGAACCCCGGCCGGGGCACCACGCGCGCCCCGAACGCCCCGCCTCCGAACGCCGTGTCCGCCCGGACCGCCCGCGTCCCGTGGCGGCGACCGGGCCACGCGCCCGCACAGGCAAACCCGTGCGCCGCAAGGCCGAGGGCCAGTGGGCGCTGGGTTACCGCGAGCCGCTGAACCCGAACGAGCAGTCCAAGAAGGACGACAATCCGCTCAACGTCCGCGCCCGGATCGAGAACATCTACGCCAAGACCGGCTTCGACGGCATCGACAAGGGCGACCTGCGTGGCCGGTTCCGCTGGTGGGGTCTCTACACCCAGCGCGAGCAGGGCTACGACGGCAGCTGGACCGGCGACGAGAACATCGACATTCTCGAGGCCGAGTACTTCATGATGCGCATCCGCTGCGACGCGGGCGCGCTGAACGTCGCGCAGCTGCGCACGCTCGGCCAGATCTCCACGGAGTTCGCCCGCGACACCGCCGACCTCTCCGACCGCGAGAACGTGCAGTACCACTGGATCGAGGTGGAGAACGTCCCCGAGATCTGGAAGCGGATCGAGGCGGTCGGGCTGAAGACCACCGAGGCGTGCGGCGACTGCCCGCGCGTGGTACTCGGTTCCCCGCTGGCCGGCGAGTCGCTGAACGAGATCATCGACCCGACGCCCGCGATCGACGAGATCGTGCGCCGCTACATCGGCAAGAAGGAGTACTCCAACCTGCCGCGCAAGTTCAAGACCGCGATCTCCGGCCAGCAGGACGTGGTACACGAGATCAACGACGTCGCGTTCGTGGGCGTCGTCCATCCGGAGCACGGCCCCGGTCTGGACTTGTGGGTCGGCGGCGGGCTGTCCACCAACCCGATGCTGGCGCAGCGGGTCGGTGTATGGGTGCCGCTGGCGGAGGTCCCCGACGTGTGGGAGGCCGTGGTCTCGCTGTTCCGCGACTACGGCTACCGCCGCCTCCGCACCAAGGCCCGACTGAAGTTCCTGGTCAAGGACTGGGGCATCGAGAAGTTCCGTCAGGTGCTCGAGGACGAGTTCTTGAAGCGCAAGCTGATCGACGGCCCCGCGCCGGAGCAGCCGACCAAGCCGATCGACCATGTCGGCGTGCAGAAGCTGCGCAATGGGCTCAACGCCGTCGGCTTCTCCCCCATCGCGGGCCGGGTGTCGGGCACCATCCTGACCAAGGTCGCCGACGCGGCGGAGCGGATCGGCTCCGACCGCATCCGGTTCACCCCATACCAGAAGCTGATCGTGCTCGACGTTGCCGACGACAAGGTCGACGCTCTGATCGACGAGCTCGAACCGCTAGGGTTGCAGGCCCGCCCCTCGCTGTGGCGGCGGAACCTGATGGCCTGCTCCGGTATCGAGTTCTGCAAGCTCTCCTTCGCCGAGACCCGCAAGCGGTCCCAGGTGCTGGTGCCCGAGCTGGAGGAGCGGCTCGCGGATCTCAACGCGCGGTTGGACGTCCCGATCACCATCAACATCAACGGTTGCCCGAACTCGTGCGCCCGGTCGCAGATCGCCGACATCGGATTCAAGGGCCAGCTGGTCGACGACGGCACCGGGAATCAGGTGGAGGGTTTCCAGGTTCACCTCGGTGGCAGCCTCGGTTTCGACAGCGCCTTCGGCCGCAAGCTGCGCCAGCACAAGGTGACCAGCAGCGAACTCGGTGACTACATCGAGCGCGTGGTGCGCAACTTCGTCAAGCACCGCGAAGACGGCGAGCGATTCGCCCAGTGGGCGGTTCGCGCCGACGAAGCCGACTTGAGATAAGTCTCGACGGGAGATCAATTGTGACAACCCAACTCGCGGAAAAGCTGTGCGAGGACGAGCTACGAGCCATCGCCACCCGAGGCGCGGCCGAGCTCGACGGCGCCTCGGCGACCGAACTCCTGCAGTGGACCGAAGACACCTTCGGTGCGAGCTACATCGTCGCCTCCAACATGCAGGACGGCGTGCTGGTGCACCTGGCCGCCGAGGTCCATAAGGACAAATCGGATGTGCTGTCGGTGCTTTTCTTGGACACCGGCTACCACTTCGCCGAGACCATCGGCACGAGGGACGCGGTGGAGGCGGTGTACGGGGTGAACGTGATCAACGTCCGCCCGGAAAACACTGTCGCCGAGCAGGATCGGCTGCTGGGCAAGGATCTGTTCGCCCGCGAGCCGAACGAGTGCTGCCGGTTGCGCAAGGTCGTCCCGTTGCAGAAGTCGCTCGCCGGGTACAACGCCTGGGTCACCGGTATCCGCCGGGTCGAGGCGCCGACGCGGGCGAACGCGCCGCTCATCTCGTTCGACGAGGCGTTCGGACTGGTGAAGATCAACCCGATCGCGCCGTGGTCCGACGACGAGATGCAGGACTATATCGAGCAGCACGGCATCCTCGTCAACCCCCTGGTGGAGGAGGGCTATCCATCCATCGGCTGCGCTCCGTGCACACGGAAGCCGGAGCCGGGCTCCGATCCGCGAAGCGGCCGTTGGGCCGGCCGCGCCAAGACCGAATGCGGGTTGCACACAGCGTGACCGAGTCAGGCCCGGAGGAGGCAGCATGCATAACCACGCAGGGCACCTCGGGCATGCAGAAAAGGACACAGCATGACCGAGTCAGGGCCCGGAGGAGGCAGCATGCATAACCACGCAGGGCACCTCGGGCATGCAGAGAAGGACACAGCATGACCGAAACCATCCGAAGCGAACGTTCCCTCGGCATCAGCGATTTCGACACGCTTGCCGCGCTGGAGTCCGAGTCGATCCACATCTTCCGCGAGGTGGCGGGCGAGTTCGAGCGGCCGGTGATCCTGTTCTCCGGCGGCAAGGACTCCACCGTACTGCTGCACCTGGCGCTCGCGGCCTTCTGGCCCGCGCCGCTGCCATTCGCGCTGCTGCACGTGGACACCGGGCACAACCTGCCCGAGGTGCTCGAGTTCCGGGACAAGGTGGTCGAGCGCTACGGCCTGCGCCTGTACGTGGCCAAGGTGGAGGACTATCTGGCCGACGGGCGGCTCACCGAGCGTCCCGACGGCATCCGCAACCCGCTGCAGACCGTCCCGCTGCTGGACGCGATCAGCGAGCACCGCTTCGACGCCGTATTCGGCGGCGGCCGTCGCGATGAGGAGCGCTCACGCGCCAAGGAACGGATATTCTCGCTGCGCAACGCCTTCGGACAGTGGGACCCGAAGCGGCAGCGCCCGGAGCTGTGGAACCTCTACAACGGACGTCACGCACCAGGCGAACATGTGCGCGTATTTCCGCTGAGCAACTGGACCGAGCTGGATATCTGGCGCTACATCGCCCGCAAGGACATCGATCTGGCGAGCATCTACTACGCACACGAGCGTCCGGTGTACCAGCGCGACGGCATGTGGATGACGCCGGGCGTATGGGGCGGCCCGCGCGACGGCGAGGTGCTGGAGGCCCGGTCGGTGCGCTACCGCACGGTCGGTGATGGATCGTCCACCGGCGCCATTCTTTCCGACGCGGCCGACAACGACGCGATCCTCGCGGAGGTCGCCGCGTCTCGACTGACCGAACGCGGTGCGACCCGCGGGGACGACCGGGTGTCGGAGGCCGCGATGGAAGACCGCAAACGAGAGGGTTATTTCTGACATGTCCGACCTACTGAGGCTGGCCACCGCCGGTTCTGTCGACGACGGCAAGTCCACTCTGGTCGGACGCCTGCTCTACGACACGAAGTCCGTACTGGCCGACCAGATCGACGCCGTCACGCGCGCGTCGGTGGACAAAGGTCTTGCCACACCGGATCTTTCGCTGCTCGTGGACGGGCTGCGCGCGGAACGCGAACAAGGCATCACCATCGATGTGGCCTATCGCTACTTCGCTACGCCGCGGCGTTCTTTCGTGCTCGCGGACACCCCCGGGCACGTGCAGTACACCCGCAACACGGTATCCGGCGCGTCCACCGCGCAGCTGGTGATCCTGCTGGTCGACGCCCGCAAGGGCGTCATCGAGCAGACCCGCCGGCACGCCGCGGTGCTCGCACTGCTCGGCGTGCCGAAGCTGGTGCTCGCGGTGAACAAGATCGACCTGGTCGACGACGCCGCCACCGTGTTCGCCGACATCTCCGCGGAGTTCACCGAACTCACCGGCAGGCTGGGCTGGTCGAGTGAGGACGTGCTGGAGATTCCGGTATCAGCACTGCACGGCGACAACATCGCCACCCGTTCGGACAACACCCCGTACTATCGCGGCCCCTCGCTGATCGAGCATCTGGAGTCGGTACCGGTCGACGCCGACAGTACTGGGAATCACTCACTGGGACTGCGGTTCCCGGTACAGTACGTGATCCGGCCGCGCACCTCCGAGTACCCGGACTACCGCGGCTACGCGGGACAGATCGCGGCGGGCACGGTCGCGCCGGGCGACGAGGTCGTCGTGCTGCCCTCCGGTATCCGGACCACCGTCGAGCGAATCGACACCCCGGACGGCGAGCTCGCGGTGGCGCAGACCGGCCGCAGCGTCACGCTGATCCTGGCCGACGAGGTCGACATCTCGCGCGGCGACATCATCGCCTCGGTCGCCGACGCGCCGGAGCCGATCGACACGTTCGACGCGACCGTCTGCTGGCTGGGCGACAAGCCGTTGCGCCCGGGCGCACGCCTGCTGCTCAAGCACGGCACCCGGACCACCCAGGCGATCGCCGGCACGCTGATCGAGCGCTTCGACGAGCAGCGCCTCGCCGCAGACCCGAACCCGGAGTCTTTGGCACTCAACGACATCGGACGCATCTCGGTGCGGGTCGCCGAGCCGATCGCGGCCGACGACTACCGGGTGAACCGGCACACCGGCAGCTTCCTACTGATCGACCCGGCCGGCGGCAATACGCTGGCCGCCGGACTGGTCGGCGATGTGCTGACCGCAGTCGAGGTCGGCGCCTGAGATGCCCCCCACGCAGGCCCCCTTCGGCGCCGCGTCGGTCGTGCGCGGGTCCGGCCCGGCGCCATCCGGCGCCGCGACGTTCCGGGCCGCCCGATCGAGTTATGCGACCACCTGGCTCGGCTACCCACCCGCCATGACCGGCGGTGTGACCTCCTCGAAGCCGCCGGCGCTGATCGCGGTGGCCCACGGCAGTCGTGATCCGCGGTCGGCGGCGACGGTGTCGGCGGTCGTCGCCGCCGTCGCGGCCGCACGCCCGGATATCGATGTCCGGCTCGCCTTCCTCGATCTCAACGCGCCCTCGGTCGAGCAGGTCGTGGATGGTGTCGCGGCCCAGGGACATAGGCACGCGGTGGTGACTCCGCTGCTGCTCGGCAGCGCTTTCCACGCCAGAGTGGACCTGCCCGGTCTGCTCGATGCGGCCCGGGCCCGTCAGCCACAGCTGCGGCTGACCCAGGCCGACGTACTCGGCCCGGACATCGGACTGATCGCCGCGCTGCGGGATCGTGTCCTGGCCGCCTGCTCCGCGCGAGATGCTGTGCACCCCTTGGCGGATCGTCGCCTCGGCATAGCGGTCGCGGCGGTCGGCTCGTCCTCGGGCACCGCCAATGCGCGCACCGCCGAGGTGGCCGGTCGGCTCGCCGCGCTCACCGGATGGCGTACCGAGATCTGCTTCGCCACCACCGAACCGTCGGTGGCCGAGGCGATTGGGACACTGCGTGCCGACGGCGCGAGCCGTGTTTTCGTCGCGCCCTGGTTCCTCGCCCCGGGCCGGCTGACCGACCGTCTGGTCGGTGCGGCGCCGCATGAGATCCACGCCGACGTCCTCGGCCCGCACCCGGCCCTCACCGACGTCATCCTGGACCGCTACCAGACGGCGATCGCCGAGCCGCACGCGCTCTCGGCCTGACCGGACGTAGCCGCGAAGGTGCCGCCGCCCGAAGGGCAGGGGCCACTCGGCAGAGAATGCGACCAGCGTTCAGCTACTGCGTGGCCCCACTCAGTTCTGGAAGATGCGCCGCTGCGGATTGCTGAGCTCACCGACGGATCCACTCCGAGTTGGTTCGGTGGGCAGCCGACGCGTATCGGCGTGTGACCGAATCCCCGCTTCGCGGCAGGTCCGCTGGTCCGTATGCAATCGACGCAGCGGCGAAGGCTCGGTCGAGCAGACTGTCCACGATGGAACGGGCGGTGGCGACAGCCCATTCTTCGCCCCCGCGTGGGCCCTCACCACAACCCTGGAGGGCGGCGCACTAGCCCCCACTCCGGTAGCGGTCGACCAGTTCGGTGCCGAGGCGGGCCAGTTCGACACGGACGTCGGGTGGGCCGAGGACTTCGAGCGAGGCACCCCACCCGGCCAGCTGCTGAGCGACCATCCATGCGGTCGGGGCGGTGACGCGGACCTGGACACGGCCGTCGTCGGTGGGGCCGTCCACGACACAGTTCCTGCCCTGCTGGTCGCGCAGGATGGGTAGCAGGCGCTCAGGGACGAGAACGGTCGCTGCGGTAGTCGCGCGGTGTTGTTCCATCTCGTCGACCACCTGCTCCCAGGCGGCGGAGAGATCGAAATCGGCGGGGTGGTGCGACTTTTCGTCGGTCGCGATCGCCTCTGCGATGCGATCGACACGAAAGGTTCGCTGCCCACGCTCGGTTCCGGCCACTAGATACCAGACTGCGTCCTTGTCGACCAGGCCCCACGGGTCGACGAGACGCTCGGAGCGCTCGCCTGCCCGGTCGGCGTAGTGCAGCCGAACCTTGGTGCGCTGGACCACCGCTCGCTGCAGCAGAGTCACGACCGGCGGCAGCTGCCGGGCGTTCGCACCCCAGCGGGCCGGGTCGATCACGATGGCGTCGGCCGCCGCCTCCGCGTCTTCACGAAAGGGCTGCGGCAGCGCCCGGACCAGTTTGCGCAGCGCCGATTTCACCTCCGGCACCGCACCCGCGGACGGACCTGCCAGCAGGAACAACGCACGCGCCTCCCCCGCGGTCAGCCCGCTCAGGTCGGTGCGCGCACCGCCGACCAGCGACCACCCACCGCCACGACCAGGCTGCGGATATACCGGCACACCGGCTGCCGACAGCGCCTCGAGATCGCGGCGCGCGGTGGCTACCGAGGTCTCGAGTTCCGCGGCGACCTGCGCGGCGGTCACCCGTCCGCGCGTCTGCATCATCAACAGGATGGCCACCAATCTGTCCGCTCGCATGCACACAATTCTGCCGAAAAAAGTGCTCATTTGGTGAGCACTTCAAGTTGGATGATGGTTTCACAAGCACCAACGAGCACATCGAAGGAGATCCGACATGCTGCGAGGAATGGCGACGAGCACCTTCTGCGCCGACGACCTGGAGGCCGCGAAGGACTGGTACACGGAGTTCCTGGGCGTCGAGCCCTACTTCCACGTCCCCAACGGCTACTACGAGTTCCGCATCGGCGACTACCAACACGAATTCGGCATCGTGAATCGCGCCTACGCCCCGGCGGGTGCGCGCAACGAGCCGGGCGGCGCCATCGTCAACTGGCATGTCGACGATCTGCGAGCAACGGTCGACCGGCTGCTCGAACTCGGCGCGAAGGAATACGACCCGATCACCGAACGCGGCACCGGAACGGGGTTCGTGACCGCCTCGGTAGTAGACCCGTTCGGCAACGTCCTCGGCCTGATGACGAACCCGCACTACCTCGAGATCCTCGCCGAAACCGGCCCGGCGTAGTCCGGACACGGCAGCATGGTGCCGGGCGGGTATTCGTGTGCGAGCACCATGCCCCGCAACGTTTCCCAACCGGTCGCCTGCACCGCGACACCATCTCAGGTGGGACGGCTTCGCGGCGCGCCGGGTAACCAAATGGTTGCGGCATGATCTGCGTCATATGATCGGCCGCACACGCCGTCGCTGCGCAGACGGCATCCGGCTTGGTCAGGCTTGGAAGGACACCGTATGGTCATCCGCGCCCGAGCAGTACACGGCGCCTTGGGCGCCGATGGCGTCACCGGCACTGCAAACACCCCGGACCTGGTTCAGGGGGATGACGAGTCCATCCAGGACCGGGCGGTCCCCGAGATCCGCACACACGGGGAGTCGCCCGTCGACCGACGGGGCGAGCTGGACTCGACCCGGATCATGCCACCGCTCGACACGCTCGGCCGCGCCGACATCCCGCCCCGAACCGACGCGCTCGGCCACACGAACATCCTGCCGCCGCTGGAGCTGTTCGAGGAGAACTACATCGCACCGCTGCCCGCCCGTCACCCGTGGGCGACGCGACTCGTGATCGGCATCGCGACGGCGGTGGCAGTCGCGGTCGCGGCGATCACCGGGTTCGCGCTGGCCGATCGGACCGCCCATGGCGACGAGACAGTCGCGACGGAGCAGGTACACAGGGCGGCCGATTCCGTCACCCGCAAGGGCACTGTGGTGGCCGAGGGCGGCTCGGCAACAGCGCTGCTGTCGCACAGCGTGGGCAAGGTGGTCGTCTCGGCCGTCGGCCTGCCCGCGCTGGACCACGAACACGGCTACCAGCTGTGGCTGATTCCTAACGCGGGCGCACCGCGGTCGGCTGGAATGATGCACACCGCGGGCGGGCGCACCGAGCAGGTGGCCGACCTGCGCGACGACACCGCGTTCGTCGTGATCACTACCGAACCCACCGACGGTTCGCTGCAGCCGACCACGCCGATCGCGGTCCGGATCGACCTGGCCTGAGCCGACCGACAGGGGTTGGACGCTTGGACACTGACCGCCCACGAGCGGTCATCGCGCCGGGCTCGCCGCGAGGACCTCGTCGGCGGCGCGCTCGCCCGCCTGGATGGCGCCGCTGAGGAAGCCGATCCATGCGTCGGCGGTCTCGACGCCTGCCCAATGCACGCGATCGACCGGCGTGCTGGCCAGGCGACGCGCCGAGGTGAGTGCGCCGACCGTGAGACCGCCCTCGCAGCCGTGCGCGTACGGCTCGTCCTGCCAGTTCTTTTCGACATAGTGCCGGGGTGTGCGAGCGCGCGGCCCGAAGAGTTCGGCGCACACCGCCAGCACCGCACGGCGGCGTTCAGCGGCGTCGGCGGGTCCTCGGTCGGCAGGCAGATAGCCGGCCAGGACGCCGGCATTCCCGTCCTGCGGTGAGGCGTCGGTGAGCCCGGGTACCACGTCGAGATCGGTGAGCGCGGAACCGGACAGCCCGTCCTGCCGCCAGAACGGTTCGTCGTAAACGATATTGACCTTGCGGCCGTGCACTGGTTGCCAAGCGTCCTGCAGCGCTCTGCGATCGACGGGCAGTGCAGGCTCGAAGCGCAGCTTTCGAACGCCTGAGGGAGCCATCGCGACGATCACTCGCTCCGCCGCGAACTCGGCGTCGGCGCAGCGCACCACTACGCCGGTGGAGTGCTGGGCGATCTCTAGCACGGAGCTGTCCAGAACCACGCGATCGCCCAGTGCCGCAGCCAGCGCGAGCGCCAATTCCTGTGCACCACCACTGAATCGATATACCCGAGCGGGCGTGCCGAGTAGTCTCCGCACACCGCCCCAGGTGTTGAAGAAGTGCAATGCGTAGAGCAGTGAGGTGGTCGCGGGCAGGTATCCGGCAACGTTCGCCTCGAGCAACCGGCGGGCCTGGGGCGACGGCACCTGTTCGCGCAGCCAGGAATCGAAGGCGCGGCAATCGAGCAGATCGGCGTCAGGGGCGGTCCATGGTGCCGCCGCGGGCACCGTGGCGGCGAGTCTGTCCAGCGCCGAGATTGCGCGGAGCACCTGCATCATCGCCTCGGGCGGCAGCGGCAGGGTGGTTCGGAGCGCCGCGACGTGGAGGGCGACGCGGAGCACAGGACGCAGAACCGGCATACCGAACAGCTTCATGCCGCGAGAGTCGCCGAATCGGAAACTGTGTCTGGCGCCCTCGGTATAGAGCAGGAAACGCCCGTCAGATCGGCTCTCGAACAGCTCGACGCCGAGGGCCCCAGCGAGCCGGAACACATTGTGCTGCATGGGATAGACGAGGGTCGCGCCTTGGTCCAACGCGAGAGCGCCCGCCCAGCCGGTCAGTGTTCGTCCGCCGACGCGCGCTCCGGCCTCCAGCACTCTCACCGAACGGCCGTGCTCGACCAGCCGCCGCGCGGCGGCCAGTCCGGACACTCCGCCACCGACGACCACCACATCGGTCTTGCGCACGTTACGTGTCGACATCACTACCTCCCGGAGTTCGAGCACTGGTAGTACATTGTACGATCCTCCGTACAATGTACGGAACACCGTTCAATGTACGCGACCCCGTATGATCGGGCAATGCCCGAGAGGAAGTCGATATGGCTGCGCCCGACGAAGGCCGGGCGCGGTCGGCCTTCGCTGGATCTCGACCGGATCGTGACGGCCGCGGTCGCGCTGCTCGACGAGGAATCAGTCGCCGGATTGACCATGCGCAAGCTGGCCGAGCGGCTCGGCGTCCCGCCGATGACGCTCTACGGCTACATCGCCACGAAGGACGACCTGCTCGAATACGCGCTGGACGCGGTCTTCGCCGAGACGCTGGAAGATGCCGAACCCCGCGCGATTTGGCGAGCCGAGCTCGCCGCGATCGGACGGCGCACCTTCGAAGCGCTGCTGCGCCACCACTGGGCGGCCGCGCTGGTCGGCGACAACCCGCCGATGGGACCCGCGGCCGTCGCTCAATTCGGTGCGATCCTGCGAGTGCTCACCGCCGCGGGATTCACCGGCGAGCGACTGGAATCCGCGACAACGGGCTTCTACTACTACGTGCTCGGCGCGGCGCTTGCCGAATCGGCCTGGGCTGGAACCAGTTCGACCGTAGCGGAACTCACCGCCGATCTACCACGTCTGAGCTCTGCCGACGGCGCGGAGATCGCGCCTGCGGCCGAGTTCCTCACCGGCTACGCGAAGGCCGACGCGGGCCAACGCTTCGAGCGCGGTCTCGGCGCGATCCTGGACGGTCTTCGGCCCGCATAACCACGGATTGCACGGACTTTCGCCGCCTGCCGGTGACGTCAGCATCGTGGCGCCTGTTTCCGGCGACACACAGCGGGGTGAGCGTGACAAGCAGCGACTCGTCGGTGCGCAGCGGTACCGGTTGCCGCGATCACCTGGCAACTCGATCGCGTCAATGGGAATCATCCGGCGAACCACAGCTCAGCGGCATGGCCATTCGCCACTTCGCACGCAACGAACCTGACCGCGATGGGCGCGACCCCGACCGAAAGGACGACCACGTCAGGCGCGAAACCAGCGCTCCAAGACGGTCGCGACGCCATCCTCGAGTACGTGGTCGGTAACCTCGTCAGCCAGGCTCTGCACCTCTGCGGGGGCATTCGCCATCGCCACGGAATGCGCTGCCCAACGGAGCATCTCCCGGTCGTTGTAGCCGTCGCCGATGGCCAAGGTCGCGGTGTGTGGAATGCCGAGGGACACGCGCAGTCGCTCCAGCGCCCAGCCCTTGGACACCCCCTGACGGGAGACGGTCAACCACGGACCGAACTCACCGTGCACCCAGCTCGCACCCGGCACCCGGAGGGTGCGCAACGCACGGAGCATCTCCGCCGGCGACCCGTCCGGCCACCAGCCGTTCAGCCGCGGGGTGGGTTCGCTGCTCAACGCGTGGTAGTCGACGAGCAGATACTCCCCGATCGAGAACTCGCCTGGACTGATGCCGGTGGCCCAGGTTCCGATTCCGACCTTCTCCACGGCGAAGATCATTTCCGGGAACAGCGCACGCAGCGCGGTGACGGCCGGTGCGGGGTCGAAGGCCTGCACGGTGACCGGCTCCCCCTTCGCCACGTCGATGTGCACCGCCCCGTTCGAGCACAGCGCGTGCCCTTCGTTCAGACCGAGTTCGGTCAGCACGGACCGCGTCGTCAGCAGGGTGCGCCCGGTCGTCACGACGACATGCGCGCCTGCCTCGACGGCAGCACGCACGGCAGCGAGCACGCGCGCACTGACCGGTGTCCCGGTGTCCAGCAGCGTCCCATCCACGTCCAGCGCGATCAGTTGGGGTCCCCCGGATACCACTAACCCATTGTGCCTCCGGACCGCGGCGCTCGTCAGCCGATCCGCAGCACCGAGATAACTGCTCGCGCCGGGGAATTCGGTGCCGACTCGGCTGGGTTCTAACGACCGCGAGCTCCGCCCCCGCCTGGGCCGCCGACGCCACCGGACGACGAACCGCCGGAGTTCGGCCCTCCCGAGCCGAAACGACCCGTTGAACCACCGGAAGACGAAGCCCCCGGGGAATTTCCGGCCGAGGACCCGCCGCTGGAAGACGGACGCCCAGCGCCACCACCCGACGCGGAACCACCGGGCGACGTACCTCCCGCATAGCCACCAGAGGACGCACGACCGGAGGTAGACGCCCCATTCGAGCCAGGACGCCCTGCCGCACCACCGGAAGACGAAGTCCCCGCCGAGTTTCCGGCTGACGACGCGCCACTGGAAGACGAAGCCCCCGGGGAATTTCCGGCCGACGACGCGCCACTGGAAGACGGACGCCCAGCGCCACCACCCGACGCGGAACCACCGGGCGACGTACCCGCCGTGGTGCCGCCCGACGACGCACCACCCGCGGGACCACCAGTAGAACCGTCCGAGGCGGAACCACCTGTCGAGGAATCTCCTGAGGTGGTACCGCCGGGGGCACCGTTGCCCGAAGACACTCCACCGGTCGAGGTTCCCTCAGACGCTTCTGACGACGCGCCACCGGTTGAAGCACCGCCAGAGGAGGAGTCGCCCGGTGGGGTGGCACCAGAGGGGTCGCCGTGGTTTCCACCATGCGTTCCGGATGCCGGAGTACCGGACACACCCCCGGTGGACGGAGCTTCGGTCGAACGACCCGGCGTCGTCGCGCCGGAGCTGGTCGGGGTGGACCCGCGGTTCGGGACCCCAGGTGTCGAACCCGACTGGAGCGCAGGTGCGGCCGCGCCCGGTGCCGGGACCGGCGCCGCCACAGGCGGTGCGGTCGGCGCCTCGTTACCCGACGCGGGAGGCTCAGCAGGCACCGGCGGTTGAGCAGGCACGGGCGGCTGATCGGGGACTTTGGGGACGCGGTGGACGAAAGGACCGAACGGCAGCGGGTTCACGAAGTAGGCCGGGTTGGAGTACGTCCCGCCTCGGGATCCCTCCGGGCCGCAGCATGTTCGAGGTTCCCGATGCGGGCCGCTCGGTGAGTTGGACACCGAAGGGCCAGGCGCCGTGCTGCGAGGCGCCGGCTTGATGAACCGGCTGTACGCGGAGGTTCGCGGCGAAAGGAACGACGGCATCACCTGCCCTGAGTTCCATCGCACGGGGGCGGCCATCCAGGACCATGCCTCGGCGGCCTCGCCCCGCGCGTCGTACAGGAGGGCGTCGGTCGGCGCGTCGATATCCGGTAAGCGGTCGAGCATCGGTGACAGCTCGGGAACAGTGGGACCGCCGAAGACGGTGACGGCCGACATGGCGACCGCTGAAACCACGGCGGCGCTGGAGAACACGGCCACGCGCTGCGCGCCCGCCCGGACGCCGGACGCGCCGAGTGCCATGGTCCGCGCCGCCATGAGGGCGGCGCCCGCTGCGACAGTCTGTCCGGGGTCGGCCGAAATCACCACGGGTCGGCCGAGTTCGGCGAGCGTGCGCGCTACTTCGGCGGGCCGGGACGCGCCGCCGACCAGGAGGACACGACCGATATCGGACATCGTGATCCCTGCCTGCCGAACGCAGGTGCGGACCACCTCGAGCGAGTCGTGCACATGTGCGGTGCGCAGCCGGTCGATATCGACGATCGACGTCATCGACACGCCCGCGGACCGCGGCGTGACGTCCGGGGCGTAACGCGCGATCATCGATCCCAGCGGCCTGCCACCGAAATCGTAGGAGCGAACCGGCTTTCCGATCATCGGATGGTTGTCCCAATCCGGGCCGACGCGCACGACGGTCACGTCGAGGCTGGTGCCGCCGAGGTCATAGACCAGGACGAAGCTCGACTCCAGGGGGCCGTGCTCGTGTTCCAACCATTCGGCCGCCGCCACCGGCTCGGGCACCAGCAGCACGTCGCCTCCACCGGAGAGGTCCAGCGCCTGGCGTAGCAGCGCGACCTGCTTGTCGGAATAGCTTGCTGGGTACGTCGCGATGACGCCGGACGCACATGCGCCGGGCTCGGTCGCGCGCAGTTCGTTCACCACCGCCGCGACCAGGTTGGCGGGCGACCAGATGCGGCCCCCGACGATCACAGTATCCGGGTCGCGGCTCAGGTCGGCGAAATCTTTGACTGCCGTCGTGGATTGGCGAATTCCACCGATACGGAGTCGGCCCGCGCTGTCGAACGTGACCGCGGTGCGCCGCGAACGCACCACGGGACGAGTGCGCTCTCCGGTCACCGATGCCGTCACGGAGTTCACTGCACCGATGCTGAAACCCAAGCCTGTGGTCATCTGCTATCCCGTCAACGCACCGTGACCACGTCCATCACATAGGAGAACCATGTGGCCGCGATCGTCTTCCAAACAGCGACTACAGGTTAGCTGCTTCGAGTCAATACATATGCGTAATTGATCTGCAGTGTTTCGATACTCGCCGTGATCGCTCAGAGCCTGCAGGTAAAACGATTAAAGACCTCGCGTTCAGCACCCTCGACATGCCAATTCGACTGCACGCCCCATGTTTCCGCTACTTTATAGCGATTGAGATATTGCGGTCCTAACCCAACCGAAGGACGGCTTTCCCCCTCAGAACCACACCGCGTGATCGACACCGACCGGTCGGTAACCAGATCATTGCCCCTGCTGGGGATTTCATGGAACCACCGCGCCGCAGCAATTAATGACACGTCAAATGCAAAGTCCGATATACGCCAGCCTCGGCCGCTTCCGCCAGCTTGACTCGACAGCGCGACCACCACCGAGGTGAGTCGCGAGTGGAAAGGGAGTGCAGAGATGGGAACACGGTTCAACGAGCAGGTCGTCCTGATCACCGGCGCCAGCTCGGGGGTGGGCAAGGCGGTGGCGCTGCGGGTCGCCGGCGAAGGCGCCGCAGTCGTCCTCGGCGCGCGTGGCAAGGACGCGGGCGAGCAGGTTGCCGCCGAGATCCGCGCGACCGGCGGACAGGCGCTGTTCGTGCCGACCGATGTCACGGTGGAGCAGGACGTGGCACGTCTGACCCAGGCGGCGCTGTCCGAATACGGCCGTCTGGACGCGGCATTCAACAATGCGGGCGCCGTGCACGCCTTCGGGCCGATCGAAGAGATCGAGGAGCCGGGCTGGCGCGCCGACCTCGAGCTCAACCTCACCAGTGTGTACTACGGCCTGCGGCACCAGATTCCCGCGCTCGTCGCCTCGGGTGGCGGAGCGATCCTGAACAACGCCTCGAATCTCGGCGTGGTCGGAATGGGCTCGGTGGCGCCGTACGTGGCGGCCAAGCACGGCGTGGTCGGGTTGACCAGGGCGGCGGCATTGGAGGCTGCTGACAAAGGTATTCGGGTCAACGCACTGGTGTCCGGGGCGGTGGACACACCGGCGTTCCGGAACACGATGGGTGCGACGCCAGAGGGTGTGGCGACCATCGCCGCGCTGCACCCGCTGGGCCGGATCAGCACGCCGGAGGAGATCGCGTCGTTCTGTGCGTACCTGCTCAGCCGCGAGGCGAGCTTCGTCACCGGTGCGGCGCTGGCCGTCGACGGCGGCTTCACCGCGCGCTGACCATCCGGGTCCGGTCGCCGCGAGCGCCGAAGGGCCGGACGCCTGGCCCACACCCTCATCGCCTGGGCCTGTGGCCGAAAGGAAACGAAATACCGCGATGTGTGACCTCGAGGTACCGGCGGTGGCGGTACCTCGAGACGGGGTTCGGTCAGGTGCGGGTCAGCAGACGGCGGACGCGGCTCGGGCGAGCGACGGCTCCCCCGGCGTGGACCGCGGGCCGGCGCCGACGCACCAAGCGGTCGAACTCCGCGGCGGTGCCGCCGGGTTCGGCCAGTCGGCCCGCGTTGAAGTCCGCGGCGAGCTGCCGCACCGTCTCCTGAGCGCAGGACTTGTTGGTTCCGATGAAGCCGGTGGGACCGCGCTTGATCCAGCCGGTGACGTAGCTGCCCGGCAGCAGCGCGCCGCCGACACGGTCCAGTACCCGCCCGTCCTGGTTCGGAATCACAGCCGCGGTCTCGTCGAACGGCAGACCTGGCACCGGAACGCCGCGGTAGCCGACCGAAGTGAGGACCAGGCCCGCGTCGAGCCGATCGGTCTCCCCCGTCGCGACCGCGCGGACGCGTCCGTCCGGATCGATGACGAGGTCGGTGCGGCCGACCTCGATGCCGGTCACCCGGTCGCTACCGAGGATCGCGGTGGGCGCGGCCAAGTATCGGAACACGATCCGCTTGCGCGTGCCGCCGGGGCGGATGCGCAGGCTGCGCAGTAGCCGCAGCTTCTGTTCGACCTGATAGGGCAGCTCCACATCGGGCTCGGGTAGCTCCCCCTCGATCACGACATCCACATCGGAGCCGAGCAGGCCGACGAATTCCGGCACAGTGAACGCGGATTCGAGCGGACCGCGGCGGCCGAGCACGACCACTTCCTCGAGCTTGCTCTCCCGCAACGCGCGCAGCGCGTACGGGGCGATATCGGTGTCGGCCAGCGTGTCGGGGTCACTGGTCAGAATGCGCGCGACGTCCAAGGCGACGTTCCCGTTGCCGACGATCACCGCGCGCTGCCCGGACAAGTCGAAGACACGGGCGGCGTGACCAGGATGCCCGTTGTACCAGGCGACGAAGTCGGTGGCCGACACGCTGCCCGCCAGCCGTTCACCCGGGATGCCGAGCTTGCGGTCCGAGGACGCACCCACCGCGTAGATCACCGCGTGGAAGTGGTCGAGCAGCTCGGCATGCGAAATATGCGCTCCGATCTCGACATTCAGGTACGACTTGAACCCCGGCTGCGCCGAGATCACATCGAACAGTTCGCTGACCTTACGTGTCTTGGGATGGTCCGGCGCGACGCCGTGCCTGGCGAGCCCGTAGGGCGTCGGCAGCCGGTCGAACACGGTCACCGACACATCCGGCTGGGTCAGCAACTCGTCCGCCGCATACATCGCCGACGGCCCGGACCCCACGATCGCCACCCGGAGCGGCTGCCGTTCGGTATGGATTTCCGCCGCGGGCACCGGCCGCGCCAGCAGCGGGCGCGGGCGCGTCTGCCGGTAGAAATCCGCGTTGATCTCGATGAACGGCTTCTGCTCCTCGGTCAGCTTCTTCGATGACACGATGGCGTCGACTGGGCACGCGGTGGCGCAGGCGCCGCAGTCGACGCACGCCTCGGGGTCCACATACAGCATCTCCGCCGTCGGAAAGTCCGGTTCGTCTGGTGTGGGATGGATACAGTTGACCGGGCAGGCGTACACGCAGGACGCGTCGCCGCAACAGGACTGGGTGACGACGTAGGGCATGGTCGGCTCAGGCGACCTTGCTCGCTGCGCGCCGCGGCTCGGAGCGGTACCGGGTGGTGTGGCCATCGATTCGAAGCAGCTTCCAGACCGCTTTGGAGGCCGGGTTGATCAGCCCGATGTCCTTGGCCAGGGTTCGCACATCGCAAAAGTAGTCACTGAAGGTCTGTTTGGCTTCCTCGGACCCGTAGAAGAGCTCCTTGCGGACCTTCTCCGGGATGTCGAACTTTTCGAAGAACGACCGCGGCGGGGTCACGATGGCGCGGCCGAGGATCCACATGACGATCGGCATGGCCAGCGACAGCACGAACTTCTGGCCCGTTTTCGTCTGGGGCACATGGTTCTTCAGGAACTCGTGCGCAAAGGAGATGTGCCGCGCCTCTTCCGCCACATGGATGGCCATGACCCCGCGCATGATCGGGTGCACCTCTTCGCCCGAGCGCAGGATCTGCTTCTGGATGTGGTCGATCGGCTCCTCGCCGGCCAGGACGGCCATGAAGAACAGGTTCGGGAACCGAGCCGCCACCGGCGCGCCCAAGTACTTGAATTTGCTGACCAGCGGACCCATCCCGGGAACGTCCAGCCCGATTCGGTTGACCATCTCCTGGAACATCAGCGTGTGGTTGTGCTCCTCGATCATCTCGTGAGAGCAGTACCGGAACTCCGGCGAGCCGTTGGGCAGGCCGAAGTTGTGAATGACCATGCCGCTGATCAAGATCGACTCGAACTGCAGGCCGACCTTGGCGATATTGGACTGCCGATACTTGCCGACCGCGATCTTGGTTTCGGTCGGCAGCGCCTGGTACCAGGAGTGGCGGCCGAGCGTATCGGCGGACACGGGCAGAATCCAGCGATCTTCACCGGCGTCGGCGGCGAAGTCGGGGTTGTCCCAGTCGATGTCCTCGAACGGGTCGAAGTGCTTGTCGACCGAACCCTCGGAGAGCAGCAGCAGCTTCGCGGCGTACTCCTGCGCCTTCGCCAGATCGGGATCGACTGTGGGCGTCACGGCTGTGGACATCGTCGTCACTGCCTCTCCTTGGTGGGACCTTTATCTGTATCCCATAGTTACACCAACGGAGAGTTACGTCAACCCGATAGTCGCCAGGATGGTCCGGCGATGCCCGCCCTCATCGCGGGCATCGCCGGACACCCGCCTACCGCAGCCCGAGCTGCGACAAGCCCACGATCACCCCATCACTGGGCACGACGGACAGACCGATACCGGCCAACGACAGCGCCGCGACGACGGCACCCCTGGCCAACCGGCGTTTGGTCCGACGCGACAGAAGCAAGGCACGGGTGGCCGCGGGACGACCGGCGCCCCCGCGGCGGCCGCCCCGGCGCTGCTCGGCCGGCGGCTCGGCGGCAGCCTCGGCCTCGGCGGCCGCCCTGCGCCCGATGATCGCGGCGCCGTCGGCGATGGTGCGCTCCGGGTCCGGCGCGGTGATCACCGGCCTGGCCAGCTCGTCCGCGAGGACTCGCGCCACCTCCACCGGCCGGGCCGCACCGCCGACCACGAGGACGCGATCGACGTCGGCCATGGTGACGTCCGCCGTCCGCAGGCAGCGGTACACGAGTTCGAGGGATTTCTTGATATGCGCCGAACGCAGCTCGTCGGCATCGGCGGCCGACTCCGTTATCGAGGACGAGGGCAGACCGGTTCCGGCACGTTCGGCGCACCGCGCCCCGAACGCGCGTCCGCCGAACTCGGTGGAGCGCAACGACTCACCGACGATCGGATTGCGCGGACGCCCCACGCCGACCCGGACCAGCGTGACGTCGAGGCCGGCGCCGCCGAGGTCGTAGACCAGCGCGAGGCCGGGCATGAGCGGGCCGCGATCGGCCTCGAGCCACGTTGCCGCCGCGATGGGTTCGGCGACCAAAGCCACCTGGGTGAGGTCCGCGCCGTCCAGCGCGGCACGTAGCTCCCCTACCTGCTCGTCGGTATAACGGGCCGGATGAGTCAGCGCGATGCCGACACCGGCGCCACGGGACGGATGATCATGCAGCACCTCACGGATCACGCAGTCGGCGACCGTCGCGACGAGATTCGCGGGCGAGAGCGTACGGCGCCCGACCCGCGCCCGGGCGGTCGAGCGCTGGGTGAGGTCGGCGAATTCGGTGATCGCGCGACCGTGCCGGGGAATCATGCCAACCCTGGCGACTCCGGTGCTGTAGAACGTCAGCGTGGTGCGGCGGGTAATCGCCTGCGGGCGCAGCTTTTTGCGCGGCCGCGGCGGAGCCTTGGCCGAACCTTCCTCCGCCAGGGCGGAAACCGTGTTCACCGTACCGATGCTCAAACCGAGACCAACCGCCATCGCAATCCACCTGATCGCCGTGCCGATTTGCTTCGAACGCCGTCCAGGCAACCACTCCGCGATCTTCATGCCAACCCCGGACAACCAATTGTCCGCATGCCGCCTGTTTCAAGCCGCGGCACACGGCTCGACCCATCGGTCGGTCCACCCGCGCGCCGCCCCTCACACAGGCCGACCGGTCGGATTTCCTTGTGCCACGCAGGGTTCGGCGCGGCAATCCCAATGTTTGCCAAACAGCGGTAACCATCGCATCGATTTCACTTTGATGCCTTTCCAACTGCGGCGATCTCCCAGAACAAATGGAAGCGAGCAATTAGCTGAACCGGATCGGCGTACTGATTTCGGAACGATGCCGAGCTGACCCGAAAGCCGTAACCGGCGGGATGCCCGACCACGAAGGGGAGCCGTCCCCGGCGGTTTCAGCGCGGCCGGAGACTGCCGTCCATGCCCGGACGAGACTGCATCCGCCGAGAACTCGAGGAGCTCAGCTACATTCCAGCTGCGAAGCGACATGCGGCGCGTCGAGAACGACGCGCCGTGGGCCGAATTCGCACCGACCGCTAATGCGTAGGCAGTTCCGGGATACGGGTGGCGCGGGCGTAGACCGTCTCGCCGTCCGACAGCCGCAGTGCCTCCGCGTCACCGCGAGTGACCTGCGCGGCGAACAGGTCGCCGGTCGCGGCATTACGCATTTCGACACGCACCTCGAAACCGAGATGGACCACGCGCTCCACCGTCGCCCTTGTGACGCCCGCCGATTCCGCGGTGCCCTCGTGCTCGGCGAGCGCCATACTCGGGTCGCGGCCGACGCGAATGTCGTGCGGGCGCACCAGATGTCCGTTGAGCCGGGCCACCGCGCCGAGGAAGGACATGACGAACTCGTTGGCGGGACGGTCGTACACGTCCTCCGGGCTGCCGATCTGCTCGATGCGCCCCTTGTTCATCACCGCGATCCGGTCGGCGACGTCGAGCGCCTCCTCCTGGTCGTGCGTAACCAGCACGGTGGTCACGTGGACTTCCTCATGCAGGCGGCGCAGCCAGGTGCGCAGGTCTGCGCGGACCTTCGCGTCCAGCGCGCCGAACGGCTCGTCCAGCAGCAGCACTTGCGGGTCGACGGCCAGCGCGCGGGCCAGCGCCATGCGCTGCCGCTGCCCTCCCGACAGCTGCGCCGGGTAGCGGTGCTGGAAGCCGTCCAACCCGACGATGCCGAGCAGCTCGTCGACACGCTTGCGGATCTCGCCCTTGGGGCGCTTACGGATCTTCAGGCCGAACGCCACATTGTCACGCACCGTCATGTGCTTGAACGCCGCGTAATGCTGGAACACGAAGCCGATGTCGCGCTTCTGCGGCGCCACCCTGGTGACGTCGCGGCCCGCGATGGTGACCACCCCGGAGTCCAGCGACTCGAGCCCGGCGATCGAGCGCAGAAGCGTCGACTTGCCGGAGCCGGAGGGGCCGAGCAGTGCGGTCAGCTCACCGGACGGGATGTCGATGGTGACGTCGTCGAGGGCCGCGAACGAGCCGTAGTTCTTCTTCGCGTTGGTCACGGTGATCACTTGGTGCCCCGCTTACGTTCGAGGAGGGTCATCAGCAGGAGGCTGACGAGAGCGATGCCCATCAGCAAGGTTGCGGCAGCGTAGGCACCGAAGGTGTTGTGATCGTTGATGTATCGCCCGTGCACGAGCAGCGTCAACGTCTGCGACTTGCCGGGGAGGGCGGAGGACACCATGATCACCGCGCCGAACTCCCCGAGCGCGCGAGCCACCGTGAGCACCACACCATAGGTGAGGCCCCACCGGATTGCGGGCAAGGTGATCCGCCAGAACGTCTGCCATCGAGACGCGCCGAGGGTGGCCGCGGCCTGCTCCTGGTCATCGCCGATCTCATGGAGCACCGGCTCGACCTCGCGCACCACGAACGGCAGCGTGACGAATATGGTGGCGATCACCATGCCAGGCAAGTTGAAGATCACCTCGAGTCCCAGGGCTTCGAGCCCGCCGAACCAGCCCCCCGCGCCCCACAGCAGGATCAGCGACACGCCGACCACCACCGGTGAGACGGCGAACGGCAGGTCCACGATGCCCTGGACCAGGCTACGACCGGGGAACTTTCCGCGGACCAGCGCGATCGCGGTGACGATGCCGAAGACGACGTTCACCGGAACGACGATCGCCACGATGAAAATCGACAGCTGGAAGGCCGAGATAGCCGCGGGCGTGCTGATCGAGTCGATGAACGCGCCGACGCCCCGCTCGAAAGTGCGCCACAGAATGATGACCAACGGCAGAACCAGCAACACGAACAGATAACCCAGCGCCACCGTCCGGAGTGAGACGCGGGTCGGTGCGGATAGTTTCATCGGGCCGGCTCCATCCTGCGGGCGTTCCCGCACCCCGGCGACCCGACGAGCGCTGCGCGATTATGTCTCATCGGGTCGGCTCCATCCTGCGGGCGTTCCCGCACCCCGGCGACCCGACGAGCGCTGCGCGATTATGTCTCATCGGGTCGCCTGTTCCTTGCGCGCGGCGCGTTCGGCGAGCAGCCGCAGCACCAGCAGCGTCGCGAACGAGATGGCCAATAGCGCGACCGAGACGGCCGCCGCGTTCACCGGCCGGTCGATCTCGATCTGCTTCTGGATGTACTGCGAAGCCATCTCCGTCTTGCGCGGAATGGCACCGCCGATCAGCACTACCGACCCGTATTCGCCGATCGCGCGAGCGAAGGCCAAGCCTCCGCCGCTGATGATCGCGGGCGCCAGCGTAGGCAGCACGATCCGGCGGAAGGTGGTCCAGTTGTCCGCTCCGAGCGAGAGCGCGGCCTGCTCGACCTCGAGGTCGGCCTCGATGAGCACCGGCTGCACCGAACGCACCACGAACGGCAAGGTAACGAACGCCAATGCCACGACCAGACCGGGCTGCGTCGCGTTGAGGTGGATATCGATCGGGCTCTGCGGCCCGTACAGCGACAGCAGCACGATGCTCGCCACGATTGTCGGTAGCGCGAACGGTAGATCGATCAACGCGTTGACGATGCTCTTACCAGGGAACTCGTCGCGGACCAGGACCCAGGCGATCAGCGTCCCCATCACCACGTTGATCAGCCCCACCACCACCGACACCAGCACGGTGATACGGAGCGAGTCCAGCGCGGCGGGCGCGGTGACCGCATCCCAGAAGCCCGACCAGCCGTCCTCGAAGCTGGTCACGGTGAGCGCGGCCAGCGGCAGCAGCACGATGATGCTGAGCCACAGCACCGCGGTGGCGATGCCGAGCGGGCCCACCGAGCCGGTCACACGCAGCCACGACCAATTCCAGCGTCCAGCTCGGCGCGCGGAACCGGTCTCGGTGCCGGAGCCGCCGGGGCCGGCCGGCTCGGTCCCGGCGTTACTGCTGTCAGTCACGATCGTTCAGCTTCCGTATCCGAAAAACGCCCGGTTACTTGGTCGCTTTGTCGTAGATCACCGCGACGGATCCGGTGTTCGGCGTGAACAGCTCCTTGTCCACGGTCTTCCAGCCACCGAGGTCGGCGATCGTCCACAGCTTCTGGGGCGTCGGGAAGTCCTCGGCGTAGTCGGCGGCCACGTTCGGGTCGACCGGCCGGAAACCGGCCGTGGCCCATGCCTTCTGTCCCTCGGTGGTGAACAGGAAGTCTCGGAAGGCCACGGCCTTCTCCTTGTTCTTGCTGTTCTTCAGCACCGCGACCGGGTTCTCGATCTTGAAGGTGACCGGCGGGACGGTGTGCTCGATCGGGTCACCGTTGCGCTCTGAGAAGATCGCCTCGTTCTCGTAGCTCAGCAGCACGTCACCGGTGCCCTGCAAGAAGGTCTCGGTCGCCTCGCGGCCCGACTTGGGCTGTACCTTCACGTGGTCTGTGGAGATCAGCTGGCTCAGAAAGTCCAGGCCCGCCTGCGGGTTCTTGCCGCCGTCACTCTTGGCCGCGTATGGCGCGAGCAGGTTCCACTTGGCCGAACCGGAGCTGAACGGGTTCGGTGTGACCACTTCGACGCCCGGCTTCAGCAGGTCGTCCCACTCTTTGATGCCCTTCGGGTTTCCCTTGCGGACCACGATCGCGACAACCGAGCCGAATGGAATTCCCTTGGTGGCGTCGGCATTCCAGCTCTCGTCCACCAGGCCGGCGTCGACAAGGCGGGTGATGTCGGGCTCGACGGAGAAGTTCACGATGTCGGCCTCGGCGCCGTCCTTCACCTTGCGGGACTGATCGCCCGAAGCGCCGTAGGACTGCTGGATCTGGATGCCTTTGCCCTGCTCGGTCTTGTTGAACTCGGGGATCACTTTGTCGAAGCCCGGCTTCGGCACAGCGTAGGCATAGAGGTTCAGGGTGCCACCGCTGCCATCGGCGCCGCCTCCCCCGGTCGAGTCGCTGGCTCCGCCGCCGCACGCGGTGAGCGCGACCGCCGCGAGCGCAGTGAGTGCGACGGCGCCGTAGCGTCGGCGCGAGGAGAGCCAGGATTTGCGAGACATCAGGGTTGGCCTTTCCTGCGGACCGCCATTGTCCGGTAGTAGTCATCGGTGGCGGAGACATTGCGGTAATCAGTAGACCTGCCGCCAGTGTTGTGGCGATGGCGCGATTGTCGGCCGAATCGGCCGCCGGTGTTCGGGTACGTCTGCGGAAAGGTTGCGCGCCAGTCTACGAGGGCAGGGAGGCACAGAAGGACCCGGTCTCCGATCAGCGACAGAGAATGTCCGCGACCGCGAGATTCCCGATAGCGATCAACGCCAATTCATGGCGGACCCGCGGCACGGCACTCGAAGACACGGGCAGACTGTAGCAGAGCACAGCGTCTGAGTTCGAATCATAGAGTTTCGACATAAAGGGGGGTTCATCCCATGACCACCAGCCCAGACCGGGTCCGCACGCGATTCCCCGGCATCAGCACGCGCGCATGGGAACACCCTGCGGACCGCACCGCCCTGGTGACGCTGCGCTCGCTGCCCGGGTTCGATGTCGTGCTGCGGACGCTGTCGAGTTTGCTGCGGGAACGCCAGCACCGGCTGCTGTACCTGGCCACCGCGGTCCGGGTGGACGAGCGTCAGTTCCGCACGCTGCACCACCTGCGCCAGGACTGCATGGAGATCCTCGATGCGCACACGACGCCGGAGCTCTTCGTGCTACAGAGCCCGCAGGTGAACGCCTTCACCATCGGAATGGACCAGCCGTTCATCGTGCTGACGACCGGACTGATCGACCTGATGGACACCGAGGAACTGCGCTTCGTGATCGGTCATGAGCTCGGGCACGCGCTGTCCGGGCACGCGGTGTACCGCACCATGCTGATGCACCTGCTGCGGATCACGGCAAGCGTCGGATGGATGCCGGTGGGTGGCTGGGCGCTGCGCGCCATTGTCGCGGCGCTGATGGAGTGGAGCCGCAAGTCCGAGCTGTCCGGCGACCGCGCCGGACTACTGTGCGGCCAGGACGTCGACGCCTCGGTGCGGGTGCACATGAAGACGGCGGGCGGCACCTGGATCAAGGAGATGAACCACGGGGCGTTCCTCGCCCAGGCCGACGACTACGAGCGGTCCGGCGACCTGCGCGACGGGGTGCTCAAACTGCTCAACCTGGAACTACAGAGCCACCCGTTCTCCGTGCTGCGCGCCGCCGAGCTGCGCCGCTGGATTCAGAGCGGCGACTACGACCGCATGGTTGCCGGCGACTATCCCCGCCGCGAGCAGGACAAGAACACCCGGATCGGCGACGAGATGAGGGAGGCGGCTCGCGCCTACAAGGCGAACTTCGACCAGTCGGAGGACCCGCTGATCCGGACTGTGCGCACCCTGGGCAGGGATGTCGGCTCGGCGGCGAGCACGGTCGCACATGAAGTCGGCGACACGGTCTCGAAGCTCGGCAAGCGGTTCAACGACTGGCGGACGGGCGAGAACTAACCGGCGCTCAGCGGGTGAACAACCAGGCGACGACGACGAGCAAGAGCAGAGCGACCAGCGCGAGCTGGACCCGCGAACGAGGCATCACCGCGCCCCGCTCTGCACGGGCTGACGGTTCTCGGCGGTGACGACGAGCTCGGGTTCCCCGGCGGCCGAACCGGACCTGATCGCGGGCGGCGCCGCCAAGGCGGCGTTCCTGCGGTCGAGCATGCGCAGCACGGAGCGCAGAAGGCGGTCCAGCCCATAAGCGATGGCGAAGCTGATCGGAACCATCCCCACGAGAACCACGAGGAACTGCGGAATGAATGGCAATCCCGCGACCCACAGCTCGAAGCCGTCCCACCAACCTGCTATGCGATGCACGGCTCCAGCCTAGTAGGTCCGCCCAGGTGCGCCTCGACACCGACCACCCCGGGACCGACAAGACGCCGTAGCAGTAGACGACAGGGCGGATCGGTCCGAAGATGGGGTATGGCGTCCTCCGATGATCTCACCGTCGACGAACCGTACGACCTCCCGGTGCCGACTTCGTTGATCGAAACGCGGCGCTACGGCGCCTATCCCCCGATCGACGACTACGCCTTCTTGTCCGACTGCGAGACCTGCTGTCTGGTCGCCAGCAACGGCGCGGTCGAATGGATGTGCGTGCCACGGCCGGATTCGCCGAGCGTCTTCGGCGCGATGCTGGACCGCAGCGCCGGGCACTTCCGGATCGGGCCCTACGGCGTCAGCGTCCCCGCCGCCCGCCGCTACCTGCCCGGCGGGATGATCCTGGAGACCACCTGGCAGACCGACACCGGATGGCTGATCGTGCGCGACGCGCTGGCGCTCGGGCCCTGGCACAACAACAATCAGCGCAGCAAGACGCACCGGCGCACGCCGATGGACTGGGATGCCGAGCACTTGCTGCTGCGCACGGTGAAATGCGTGAGCGGCACGGTAGAACTCGAGATGAGCTGTGAGCCCGCATTCGAGTACCACCGCGCCACCGCCCGCTGGGAATACACCGGCAAGGTGTACGAGGAGGCGACCGCGGTCCGCAGCGACGACCCCAGCGCGGGCCCGAGCCTGGTGCTCACCACCGATCTGCGCCTCGGTCTGGAGGGCAGGGAGGCGCGCGCCCGCACCAGGATGAGGGAGGGCGACGAGGTTTTCGTCGCGCTCACCTGGTCGGATCTGCCCGCGCCGCGCACCTTCGAGGAGGCCGCACAGCGGATGTGGCAGACCACCGAGTGCTGGCGCCAGTGGATTACGCTCGGCAACTTCCCGGATCATCCATGGCGCGACTACTTACAACGCAGCGCGCTCACACTCAAGGGCCTCACCTACGCTCCGACCGGAGCACTGCTCGCGGCGGCGACCACCTCACTACCGGAAACACCTTGCGGACAACGCAATTGGGACTACCGCTACACCTGGGTGCGGGACGCCAGCTTCGCGCTGTGGGGCTTGTACACGCTAGGTCTCGACCGCGAGGCCGACGACTTCTTCGCCTTCCTCAACGACGCGACCACCGGCGAGAACGGCGAACCCGTCCCGCTGCAGGTGCTCTACGGCATCGGCGGCGAGCGCGATATCACCGAGAGCATCCTCGACCACCTCGGCGGTTACGACAACGCCCGGCCGGTGCGGATCGGCAACGGCGCCTACAACCAGGACCAGCACGACATCTGGGGCACCATGCTCGACGCGGTGTACCTGCACGTGAAGTCGCGCCAGCAGGTACCGGAGACGTTGTGGCCGTTCCTGGTTCGGCAGGTGCACGCGGCCATCGCGTACTGGAGGGAACCCGATCGCGGCATCTGGGAGATCCGGGGCGAACCGCAGCACTTCACCTCCTCCAAGGTGATGTGCTGGGTGGCATTGGACCGCGGCGCGAAACTCGCCGAACTGCACGGCCAGTACGAGCACGCCACCGAGTGGCACACCATCGCCGACGAGATCAAGGACGACGTCCTCGCCAACGGCGTGAACTCCGAAGGAGTGTTCACCCAGACCTATGGCGGCAACACTCTGGACGCCTCACTGCTGTTGGTGGTGCTCACCCGCTTCCTGCCGCCGGAGGATCATCGGGTGCGCGCCACGGTGCTGTCCATCGCCGATCGGCTCACCGAGAACGGCTTGGTACTGCGGTACCGGACCGAAACCACTGACGACGGATTGACCGGAGCGGAAGGAGCTTTCACGATCTGCTCGTTCTGGCTGGTGTCCGCGCTGGTGGAGATCGGCGAGCTTCAGCGTGCCAGGCATCTGTGCGAGCGGCTGCTCGGCTTTGCCAGCCCGCTGCGCCTCTACGCCGAGGAGATCGATCCACGCAGCGGCCGCCACCTCGGCAACTTCCCGCAAGCGTTCACCCACCTGGCGCTGATCAACGCCCTGACACATGTGATCAGGGCTGAGGAATCCCGGCACGCGGGCCAATTCCAGCCCGCGCACGCGCCACAGGGCCATCCGGTCTGACCGACCCTCCGGCCGATGGCTGCTTACTCGGCGACGAGGCCGTCGGCCTCCGCACGGAGCACACGCAGCTTGCGGAGCCTCGCGTCGAGGTCGGCGATTCGCTCCTCCCTGCGATCGCCGTACTTCCCGTAGGCCTCCTCCGCGACGCGCAACGCCTCGTCCGCGCGGCGCGACGCCTCCGTCGCGATGTCGGTGAAGTAGTCGCGCAACACCCGCTGCATGCCGCGCAAGCGGTTGCGCGACTCCTTTCCGACCTGGAAGATCACATCGTCCATCAGCCGGGCGACCGCGACCTTCGCCTCGGCGCGCCTGCGCAGCTTGCGGTTCTTGCGGTCGTCCCACAGCGCGTTGACGCCGAGCAGCACGCCCGCGCCCGCCGAGTACCAGTTCACCAGCGACATGCCGAGCAAGCTGGTGGCGAGCCCGACCATCAGGATGCCGCCGTAGGACCCACGCAAACCGGTCAGGAACTGCTGGGTGACACCGGCTTTCGCACTCTCCAGCGGTTCCAGCGGCTGCACGTGTCGAAGCACCTCTTCCGGGTCGGCCAGACGCAGGTCGAGCAGTGGCGCGGTGTGGTTGTCGGCCGGGAACTTCGCGGCAACCTGCTCGCTCAGCTCCATGGAGCGGTAGTGCGCTACGGCGAAGTTCTCCTCCACCGCTTGGCAGATCCGTGTGTCCAGGTCGTCGCCGAAGTCCCGCCATCGGCGAGCCGGATCGGACTTGGCAATCTCGGCCTCCGCGTCGCGGATCAGGCTGCGCAGTCGGTGCCGCAGATCGTGCTCGATATCGGCCATCAGTTCCGTACTGCCATCGACCAGGGCGACCTGCCAGCTCGCCGTGCGCTGCCGCAGCTGATCGGCCTCGTCGCGGGCACGGACGAGCTGGCCGGTGAGCTCGGCCCTGCGCCGCGTATCGCGCAGCGCCTCGGACTCGGTCCGCAACGTCACCGCGAGGTGGTCGCCGACCAGGTGGATGTCCTGCACCGCTGCTTCCAGCGCGACCGCGTCGGCGCGTGTGACCACATAGTCGCGCAGGTGCTCGATCAGTTGTGGGACACCGGATTCGATGTCGCGCTGATGGTCGCCCGACAACCCCGCCTGCCGGTGCAGCGCCGCCGACACCGGCGCCACCGCGAAACCCAGACCCGCCGCGTCGAGCAGTTCTCGGTTCCGCTGCTGGATGTGCGACCAGTTCGGGTGCAGGTCGATCTTGTTCAGCACGCACACCACGGTGGGGCAGATCTGCTGGATGCGTTGCAGCTGGGCGATCTGCTCCATGGTCAGCTCGGCGCCCGCGTCGCCGACGTAGAGCACGGCGTCGGCGGCAGCGATCATAGACCAAGTGGTGCGGTTGTCGCCGAGCGCGCCCGGCGCGTCCATGACGACGACGCCGTCGGCGAGCAGCGGGCTCGGATGGGTGAATTCAGCCCGTACGACGCCCTGGGTGGCCAGCGCCGGGCCCGGATCGAGCGGATCGACGGAATGACGCTCGGTGCGGCCCGACTCGGTCTGACGCACCAGCGTCGCGGTCGGCTCTGGACCGTACTCGACGATCACCGGGACGCTCAGATCGCTGTTCGTCGCGCTGACCGACGCGCCGACCAAGCTGTTGACCAGCGTGCTCATGCCATTTTTCGGCTCGCCGACGACCACGAGCCGTACTCGCGGATCGGTCACCCTGGCGTGGACCATGTTCAGCCGACTGCCCAGGTCGTCACGTCCCGCGAATCGGGCCGTCTCCCGCAGCTCGTCGAGTATTCGGATGAGCGGGGCCATCGCGTCCGGATGTTTCACCGTCGCGGCCTTCAGCCCGGCAGCGGCAGACAACCCTGCTCCTTACTCTCGGTGACTCTTGATCGATATACCCCCTGCGAATACTCCGCAGTCGTCCAATCTTTCAGCCCCGCTACATGAGCGGGAAGTCCAGCCCACCGAACGTCATGTGGTGTGTCTCGGTCATGGTCGTCTCCGGCAGCAGTGCACCGGACAGGCTGCCGCCTGAGACCATGGCGAGCACCGAGTGGTCGGCGAACGTGTGGTCGGCGATCGGGAGCGGGGCGTAAACGGGATCGGCGGGATGGTCAACCGCGAGCGGAGCGGAAATCCCGTGCGGCTTGGGGTCGATGACCGGTGGCTTGAGCGGAGCGGGTACGTGGGTCGGCGCGGGAGCGATGTGGGTGGGCGCGACCGGGGTGGGCGGATCGATGTCGACCGTGTGCGGGTGAGCGGGCGCACTGTAGGTCGGCGCGACGGTCGGCTGCTCCGGCGCGGAATACGTGGGCTCGGACGGACGGGATACGGTCGGCAGGTCGTTGGTCGGCAGGTCGTCGGTCGGCTGGGTGTGCGAGGTACCCGCTCCGGTGCTCGGGCGGCCCGTGCCACCCGGGGTCGTCACGTCGTCGTCCGGCGTAGACGTCGGGTGCACCGGCGTGTGGGTGATCGTCGCGCCGGGCGGCTTGGTAATCGTCACGTCCGGACCGGTGACACCGCCGTTCGGCACCGTGATGGTGCCCGCGCCCGGGATTCTGGTGATGTCGTCGTCCGGCGTTGTCGGCACGGACGGGATGGTCGGCGGCGTGGTGACGTGGCCGGAGATGACCGGCGTCGGCGTGGTCTTGATGATCGTCGTCGGCGTGGTCACCGTCATGATGGGCGACTGGGTCGGGTCGGACGGATGCGAATCGGTCACCGGCGCCGGTTTCACCACAGGCGTCGGCCGCACCGCGTCGAACAGCGCGGGGACGGCCGCGGCCGGAGCCGTCAGCACCGACGGCCCCTCTGACGCGGCAAGCACATTCGCGATCGGTGTGGAGGCGGCGTCCGGCTGAATGGTGGTCTGCAACGGGGTGGCCGCGACGACCGGAGCGGCCGCGGACGCGGCCTGGGCCGGGGCCACCGGGGCGACGGGGCCGACGGGCACCACCGACGCGGTCGGAGCGGATCCGGCGGCGATCGGCATCGAGGTCGCCAGCGGCTGGGCCGCCCCGGTCGCCGCCGAGAACTGCCCGGCGGACGTGCCGGCGGGGGGCATCGTGACGCCGCCGGCGAGACCAGGATTTCCCTGGCCTGGCGATTGCGCCTCGGTGACCGTGCGATCGGTGCCGTACGGCACGTGCATGCCGTCCGAGAGCCAGTCGGTGTAATCGTCGAGCTGGTCCCCAACCTGGCCGACCGCGACATCGACCTCCAGCTCCGAGGTGAAGTAGACCCCGTTCTGGCCGCCGAGCCCGAAGTCGACCGACCACTGTGTGCCGACGAAAACCCCGAGCTGATCGCCGCCCACGCCGATGCCGTCGAACGGATCTGCCGCCGTCGGCGTCGCACCGAGGCCGTTGCTGCCCGGAAGGTCGAAGATCGTGGAGCCGGGCGCGGCGAAGCCGTTCGTGCCGGGCAAGCCGAAGCCGTGCCCGGCCTGGCCGAGTCCGTGGCCGGGCAGACCGAAGCCGTGGCCGCCGGGAAGGTCGGCATCACCGGACGGTTCGGTGTGGGCGGCTTCGAGCGTCGACAGTTCGTCGGACACAAAGCCGCCCCGCCCGGCGATCGGCAGCGCGGCGTTGTGACCGGCGATGCCGGGAATACCAGGGAGACCCGGCACACCGGGGAGACCCGACATACCAGGGAGACCCGACATACCAGGGAGACCCGACATACCAGGGAGACCCGACATACCGGGCATACCAGGGATGCCCGGTGCAGGATGTATGCCCGGCACACCGGGGATTCCGCCCAGTCCCGGGATTCCGGCACCGGACGATCCGGGCACCTGTGTTCCGTGCCCGCCATCGTCGGCGCCCAGCGGGGTCTGCATCGGCACGCCCGCGTCGGTTCCGCTGTAATCGCCGTCGAACGTGGACATCGGCGCGCTACCGGTACCGCCAACGCGGACGTCGACGTGAACATCAACATGCAGTGTGAAGCCCGGTGCACCCGCTCCTTGCGCGACAGGGGCGATCGGTGGATGCGGCGGTGCGAACGGCGCGGGCTCCACCACAGGGTCCGGGAAGGTGATCACCGGGCTCGGCTCGTCGGGATCGGGGTCGCTGTTGTGCGCCCAGCCGGTGTTCCAGCTGTCGAGCCGGGACTCGCCCGGCTGCGCGGGAACACCACCGCCGTTCGCGGCCACGAGAGCGCCGCCCGTGACATACGCACCGGCACGCGCGACCCGCGCGACGCCGGTTGCCACACGATAGGCGGTGTCACCCGCGCGTTCGGCCGCTTCGGTGTCGTCGTCGAAGGGCAGATCACGCGTCATAGAAACTCCACTCTCGAGTGTCCAGCATCCCCACCGCGCCGGACCGACCGAGTGAAGATCACCTAACAATATTTCGGGAATACTCGCCTGTCACATTCTTCAGGACTGTAGAGAATATGACCGTGGCGAGCAACACGACCTTGCCATCAGCGTTTCAGGAACGAAAGCCCTATTTCGGGTGGCTTTACGGACTGGACGCAGTCTCGAAAACACACCGTTGCCAGGTGCCCGGTACTTTCCGGTGGTTGCTTCGACCATCCACCCGCCGAATAGGCGAGAACTAACAAATTTCTCACAGCAGTCTGAGGAGTGCTGAAGATCCGCTCGCGACTGTCGAATTCGCCGAACCACAGGGTCGGCAGCATCGCGAAGGAGACAGCACCACGGCCACATCTACCGGGCGCCCTCGGGCGCGCATTGCCGTCGTCGTCACCGGAGCCTGCGTTGCCGCCGCGCTGACCGCCGGTGGCCACGGCGGCCGCCGCGCAGCGGCTCCAGCCCGCCGCTCCCTGCGAGGTCGTCGTCCGCATCCGGCCGGACGCGTCGGCGCCCGGCAGGTTGATCGCTCCACCCGGACGTCGATGACGACGGTCGCGGCGTCCCGGACGCCGTGTGCGCCGCCGCCTTCGACCGCTTCGTCAGGGGCCCGGCTCCCCCGGCTCCGGCCTGGGGCTCGCCCTGGTCCGTCAGCAGACCGAATTGCATTCCGGCACAGCCGAACTCGACGAAAGCCCGCTGGGGGGCACAGACTTGCGCGTGCGTCTACGCGAGCCAGGCCGGCGCTATTTTTTGTCCTTCGGTTTGTCGGAGGCGGCATCCGAGGACAGCGCGGCCACGAAGGCTTCCTGCGGGACCTCGACGCGGCCGATCGTCTTCATCCGCTTCTTGCCTTCCTTCTGCTTCTCCAGCAGCTTGCGCTTACGGCTGATGTCACCGCCGTAGCACTTCGCGAGCACGTCCTTGCGGATGGCCCGGATGTTCTCGCGCGCGATGATCTTCGAGCCGATCGCGGCCTGGATCGGCACCTCGAACTGCTGGCGTGGGATCAGCTCGCGCAACTTGGTGGTCATCTTGTGGCCGTAGGCTTGGGCGGCGTCCTTGTGCACGATCGCGCTGAACGCGTCCACCGCCTCGCCCTGCAACAGGATGTCCACCTTCACCAGCTGCGACTCCTGCTCACCGGCCTCTTCGTAATCGAGACTCGCGTACCCGCGGGTGCGCGACTTCAGCGAGTCGAAGAAGTCGAAGATGATCTCGGCCATCGGCATGGTGTAGCGCAGCTCGACGCGGGTCTCGGACAGGTAGTCCATGCCGCCGAGCTCGCCGCGGCGGGACTGGCACAACTCCATGATCGAGCCGATGAACTCGCTCGGGGAGATGATGGTGCACTTCACGATCGGCTCGTAAACGTTGCGCACCTTGCCTTCCGGCCAATAAGAGGGATTGGTGACAACCTGTTCGGCACCGTCTTCCATCTCCACCCGGTACACCACGTTCGGCGCGGTCGAGATCAGATCCAGGTCGAATTCGCGCTGCAACCGCTCACGGGTGATCTCCATGTGCAACAGTCCGAGGAAGCCGCAGCGGAAACCGAACCCGAGCGCGACCGATGTCTCCGGGGTGTAGGTCAGCGCGGCGTCGTTGAGCTGGAGCTTCTCCAAGGCATCACGCAGGTCCGGGTAGTCGGAGCCGTCCACCGGGTAGAGGCCGGAGTACACCATCGGGCGCGGCTCGCGGTACCCGGTGAGCGGTTCGGTCGCGCCGCCGCGCGCGCCGGTCACCGTGTCGCCGACCTTCGACTGACGCACGTCCTTCACGCCGGTGATCAGGTAGCCGACCTCGCCGACGCCGAGCCCCTGAGTCGGCTTGGGCTCCGGAGAGACGATGCCGATCTCCAGGAGCTCGTGCGTGGCGCCGGTAGACATCATCTTGATCTTCTCGCGCGGGGTCAGCTTGCCGTCCACCACGCGGACGTAGGTGACCACGCCACGGTAGGTGTCGTAGACCGAGTCGAAGATCATCGCGCGGGCGGGCGCGCCGGCGTCGCCGACCGGCGGCGGCACCTGGGCGATCACCTGGTCGAGCAGGTCGGCCACGCCCTCACCGGTCTTGCCGGATACGCGCAGCACGTCCGACGGCTCACAACCCACGATGTGGGCCAGCTCGGCGGCATAGCGCTCCGGGTCGGCGGCGGGCAGGTCGATCTTGTTCAGGACCGGGATGACCGTCAGATCCTTGTCCAGCGCCAGGTACAGGTTGGCCAGCGTCTGTGCCTCGATGCCCTGCGCGGCGTCGACCAGCAGGATCGCGCCCTCACATGCCTCGAGCGCACGCGACACCTCGTAGGTGAAGTCCACGTGGCCGGGAGTGTCGATGAGATGAAGTACGAAATCGGTGCCCACGCTTTCCCCCGTCCGGGGGTTCCAGGGCAGCCGCACGTTCTGGGCCTTGATCGTGATGCCGCGTTCGCGCTCGATATCCATCCGGTCCAGATACTGAGCGCGCATCTGCCGCTCCTCGACCACACCGGTCAGTTGCAGCATCCGGTCGGCCAGCGTCGACTTGCCGTGGTCGATGTGCGCGATGATGCAGAAGTTCCGGATCCGGGTGGGATCGGTGAAAGTCGTGTCGGCGAAGCTGGCGGGCACTCCACTCCTCATGGGTATCGGCAAACTGCCGTCTATCGTCCCATGAGCAGTGCGAAGGCTCCGCCAGTGGTGCTGTGTTGGTTTTACAGCGCCTGCGGCGCTGCGTGTTCGCGCCTCGATGGCTCGCGTCCGAGCTGGCGAGACTCGCACCCGACGGGGCCGCGAATCTCGTGGCTTGCCCCCGGTTCCCGCCGCACTCCGAAATCATGCGCCGCCCAGATCGCGGATAACCTCGGCGACACGGCGAATCGGGCGCGGATGAGAAGAGGCGGACGCGCCGTTATTCTCCAGGGATGGCCCGAAGTTGGAACTCTCTCGGCAAGCAACTCGGTCTCCTCGCGAAGGAGCAGGGGCCCAAGATCGTCAAGCAGCAGGGACCCAAGCTGGTGGAACGACTGGTGGGGACGCTGGCGCAGCGTCGCGCGCCCAGCGGCGTGTCCGTGCGTCCTGCCGCGTCGACACCGGTCCCGACGGCCGAGCGGGCACGACAGATCGTTTATTCGCCGCAGCTGGACGGACGGGCCGATCCGGGCGAGATCGTCTGGACCTGGGTGCCCTTCGAGGAGGATCCGAGCAACGGCAAGGACCGGCCGGTGCTGGTGGTCGGCCGCGACCGCCGCACGCTGCTGGGCCTGATGCTGTCGTCGAATCCCGAACGCGCGTACGACCACAACTGGATCGGCATCGGCAGCGGGTCCTGGGACCACGACGCACGGCCCAGCTGGGTCCGGCTCGACCGGGTACTCGACGTGCCGGAGGCGAGCATCCGCCGCGAGGGAGCGATCCTGCCACGCAAGACCTTCGACTTGGTCGCACACCGGCTGGTGATCGAATACCGGTGGAGCTGAGCCGCTCCGGAACGTGGGGCCCGGACCGACACGGCCCACTGTCCGGCCCGGGGCCACGCCATCAGGAGAGCATCTCGCGGGAACGGCCGAACAGCAGGCCGTACACCAACGCGCCGAGCACGCCGCCGATCAGCGGGAACACCACGAACGCCCAGACCTGTCCCATCGCACCGTTCTGGTAGGGGGCCACGGCGAGACTGCGGGCCGGGTTGACCGAGGTGCCGTCCACCGGTATCGAGACCAAGTGGATCACCGCCAGCGTGACACCGATGGACAGCCCGGCCAGCGGTACGTCGGAGATCTGGTCGGTGGAGGCCAGCACCACGAATACCAGCAGTGCCGTCAGCATCACCTCGATGATGATCATGGCGGCCATCCCGTAACCGTTCTGCACGACCACCTCACCGAGCGGCCCGGTCTTCGCCGACGGACTGTGCGCGCCCCACCCGTTCGCACCGAGCCCGTCTACCGAGCGGTCATAGGATGGCAAATTCTTGGCCAGCGCGAACAACACGATGCCGGCCAAGAAACCGCCGATCAACTGGGCAATCACGTATCCGGCCGCGGACAACGCCCCCACCCGGCCGAGCAGCAACTGGCCGATCGTGACCGCCGGGTTGACATGGCAACCCGAGATCGGCCCGATCGCGTAGACCAGGAAAATCAGCGTGAGTCCGAAGGCCAGCG
Source organism: Nocardia sp. NPDC023852 (assembly GCF_040639505.1). Lineage (NCBI taxonomy): Bacteria > Bacillati > Actinomycetota > Actinomycetes > Mycobacteriales > Nocardiaceae > Nocardia > Nocardia sp. NPDC023852. The sequence goes on along the minus strand of NZ_JBFAAB010000010.1, from coordinate 132,022 downwards.
CAATCCCGAGCGCGCCGACCCGCTCCCCCGCCAGCACCGCCGTGCCGACGCCGCCGATCACCAGGACAAAGGTGCCGATCGCCTCGGCGCCCCATTTCTTGCTGTCGGGAATCGGTTTGTTCTCGGCAACCTCTTCCACGACTTCCTGAGCCGTTGGAGACATCTGTCCACCTTCCGTGTTCCAGACGTGGTGCTCTTGCGAGCCGTGGTACCGCTTCGACAACAGAGCCGCTCGAGATCAACGGTTGCTCGCCGGACGCTACGCGAGCCTGGTGATCTCTACATCGACTTCGAGATCGGTGGAGCCACCTACGGAGAATATGCCCTTCAGAGGCGGAACATCGGCATAATCGCGGCCGACCTCCATGGAAACGTGCTGTTCAGTGCTGGAGATGTTGTTCGTCGGGGTTGACCGTCGGGACGTAACCCCATCAGTCGTCGGTTCACGCCCCGTCCAGGCTAGCGACTATTCAGCAACCGTTACGCCGATCTCGGCGGACCGGTCGCGGGACAGATAGCCGGAAACACACCGGCTTGGACGCCCTGCTGCGCAGCGACGCCAGGGCCGAGTGCGCATAGGCGCCGTCCGCCCATCGCGGACGCAACGGCCCGACCCAGCTGGTCGCGCCGAAAGTTCCGCACGTCACTCGCCTCCGCCCGGCGGAACTCCTTCCGGACACAGCGGTCATCCGCACTTCAGGTCGGACACGCACCGATTTCGTGTGCCGAAGGGCGACTGGTACCCTCGATCTTCGGCGCTGCGTTACCCATTTACCCGGGGTTGTGTCGCGCGCTCCCGAACTTTTTCAGGACAAACATCCACCAGACAGGAACACGAGGAAACACGCGTGGCCAACATCAAGTCCCAGATGAAGCGGATCCGCACCAACGAGGAAGCGCGCAAGCGCAACCAGTCGGTCAAGTCCGCGCTGCGCACCGCCATCCGCAGCTTCCGGGAGGCCGCGGCCACCGGTGACAAGGAGCAGGCCATCGAGCGTCTGCAGTTCGCCAGCCGCAAGCTGGACAAGGCCGCCTCGAAGGGCGTCATCCACGCCAACCAGGCCGCCAACAAGAAATCGGCCCTGGCGTTGGCTCTCAACAAGCTCTGACGCGCCGGTACCGCACGCCGATACCGCCCACGCTCTGACGCAGCCGCCGTGGCCTCGATGACCACGGCGGCTTTTGTCGTGCCCAGACCGCGGCGCCGACGTTCGGCGGATCCGTCCTTCGTCCATTCGGTTCCACCTGGCCCTCTCCAGGGGATTCCGGATCAGCCCGCGCCGAGTCTATGGTTCCAGCTACCATTCGGCGCATGGTAACCGTGTATGCCAATCAGACCGTCGTCCGCGCCGAGGACCTGCCGGATGTGATCCGGGCGGCCGAGGTGCTCGGATTCGGCTTGAAGATCGAGAATGTGCTGGTTCCCGACGATGACGGCGGTTACTCGTTGGAGTGGATCGTCACGCGGGACGAGGACGTGCCCGCCTTCGAGGAGTGGGAAGGCCGCTACGAGGACGCGGAGGACGACGAGGAGTTGGTGGTACTCAGCTCCGCGGAGTAGTCCCGGTCACGGCTGGATCGGCGGCCAGCCGATCCAGCGCGGTCTGGGAATCCTCGTCCGCCGCCCGGTAGATGATGATCCTCTGGTCCGGATCCTGCACCGGCATCAGGACCTCATAAGTGACCACCAGCGGGCCCACCACCGGATGGCGCAGCGGCTTGTTCCCGCGCCCCTGCACCCGGACGTCGTGGCGGGCCCACGCTTGTTCGAACTCAGGGCTGTGCGCGGTGAACTCGGCGATCAGCTCGGCCAGCACCTGGTCGTCGGGGTGGGCGGCCCACGCCGCGCGCAGATCCGCGATGCCCTCGCGGATGATGCGTTCCCGTTCGACGTAGAACTCCCGCATACCCGGGGCCATCAGGCACAGCCACATGGAGTTGCGCTGCCGCTCTGGCAGGGCTCCGAAGTCGGTGATCAGCCGCGCCATCTCCCGGTTCCAGGCCAGGATGTCGTAGCGGTGGTTCACCAGCATCGCGGGCAACGGCGACAGATCGCGCACCAGCATGGCCAGCGCCGGCGCGGGCACCGTGCTCGGTTTGCCGTTGTTCGGCAGCCGCTGCAGCGCCAGATCGAACAGGTAGACGCGCTCGTCGCTGTTCAGCCGAAGCGCCTGTGACAGCGCCTCGAGTACCTCCGCCGACGGCCGCAGCCCGCGTCCCTGTTCGAGTCGCACGATGTAGTCCGTGCTCACTCCCGCCAGCTCGGCGACCTCCTCACGCCGCAGTCCCGGCGTCCGCCGCGCCTGTCTGCGCTGCGGCAATCCGAGGTCGCGTGGGGTCAGGCGTTCTCGCCGGGCCCGCAGGAAGGCCGCCAGTTCCTGTGTTCGATCCACGCCGCTTCCGGCCCCTCCGTTGTTACGCAAGCTTCCGCCTCCGGGCCTGAGGTTGCGGCGCGGTGTTGAATCTGCGCCGCTCTCGAGCCCTCCGTTGTTACGCAAGCTTCCCCGCCTCCGGGCCTGAGGTCGCGGCGCGGTGTTGAATCTGCGCCGCTCTCCGGCCCTCCGTGGTTACGCAAGCTTCCGCCTCCAGGCCTGAGGTCGCGGCGCCGTGTTGAATCTGCGCCGCTCTCCGGCCCTCCGTGGTTACGCAAGCTTCCGCCTCCAGGCCTGAGGTCGCGGCGCCGTCGCATTCACCGTGCCAGTCATCACCGTCGATCCTACGGCTGCCTAGGACTGGCTTTCCCAGGAAGAAGCCTCCCTTACCGCGCACCGCGCGCAGCTGAAGACTGGGTACCGACAACGCAGCATCTCGACGACAAGGAGCTGGACATGTCCGGAGCCCGCACCCTCGACACCTATCGGCTGCTCGGTCGCTCAGGTCTTCGGGTGTCTCCCCTGTCCCTCGGAACCATGACCTTCGGCGCCGACTGGGGCTGGGGCGCCGACAAGGACGAGGCACGCAAGATCTTCGACACCTACGTCGACCGCGGCGGCAACTTCATCGACACGGCCAACCAGTACACCAACGGTACTTCCGAGCAACTGCTTGGCGAATTCACCGCGGACAACCGCGAAAGCCTGGTGCTGGCAACCAAGTACACAATGCTGCGCCGCCCGGGCGACCCGAATTCCGGGGGCAACCACCGCAAGAGCATGTTCGCCTCGGTCGAGGCCAGCCTGCGCAGGCTGAACACCGACTACATCGACCTGCTCTACCTGCACGCCTGGGACTTCCTGACCCCGGTCGAGGAAATCCTGCGCGGCATGGACGATCTGGTGCGCACGGGCAAGGTGCTCTACGTGGGCATCTCCGACGCACCGGCCTGGCAGGTCGCCCGGATGCAGACCATCGCCGACCTACGTGGCTGGTCGCCGCTGATCGCGCTACAGATCGAATACAGCCTGATCGAGCGGACCGTGGAACGCGACCTCATCCCGATGGCGCGTGAGCTGGGCCTCGGGGTGATCCCGTGGTCGCCGCTGGCCAGTGGCGTACTCACCGGCAAGTACAGCCGCGCCGATCTGGACCACGAGGCGGAAAGTTCACCCGAGGGCAGCCGCAAGAACGTGGCCGCCGCCAACGGCTCGCTCACCGAACGCGGCCTCGCCATCGCCGACGTGGTGAAGGAGGTCGCGGGCGAAATCGGCACGACCCCCGCACAAGTCGCGTTGGCCTGGACCCTGCGCAACCCCGGTGTCACGTCGCCGATCATCGGCGCGCGTACCGCCGCGCAGCTCGAGGACAACCTCGGGGCGCTCGACGTCGAGTTCGACGCGGCCCAGCTCGTCCGGCTGGAGCAGGCCAGTGCCCTCGACCTCGGCTTCCCGCACGAGATGCTCGCCCGCCCGATGACGCGCAGCGTGACCTTCGGAGACCTGAAAATCGAAGGGCGCGACTGATCATCGGCAAGCTGTCCGCCCGCGACGCGGCGGTACTCATGCCCATGCTGCTGTCGATCCTGATGACCTGCATAGTTTCGCTGATCAGCACCCTGATGAGCGACGGTGTCGCGGTCGGCGTGTGGCTGCGTTCTTGGGCCGTGTCCTGGCCCATCGCGTTTCCGACGCTGCTGCTGGTGCTGCCTTTGGTTCGCCGCGCCACCGCAGCACTAGTCCAGACCCCGTAGCCACGTCACCGCTCGGGGCGATGAATTCCGGTCCGCCGAATCGTCTGTATCGGTGACAACACCGACCACGGAGAGCGACGATGGACTTGGACGAAATCATGGCGTGGACCCAGGCCGAACGGCTCGGGCTCGCCGAATTCCTCGACGAGCTGGACGAACACGAGTGGTTGGCCGACTCCCTGTGTCCCGGCTGGACCGTACACGACGTGCTCGCCCACGTCACGCTGTCCAACCGGGTCACCTTCTGGCCGACGATCGCCGGAGTGATCCGGGCTCGGGGGAACTGGAATCGGATGACCGAGCGGATGGCACGCGATCACGCCGCCCGCTACACACCGGCCGAGCTGATCGCGCAATTACGCGAGGGTGCCGGATCGGCGCGGCGGGCGCCGGGAGCCGGTCCACTGGATCCTTTGGTGGACACCATGATCCATGGACAGGACATCGCGCGGCCACTCGGGCGGGGGCGGGCGATGCCGACCGAACAGGCGGTCGTCGCGCTGGAACATGTGCTGCGCAGCCCGTTCTACGGCGCGGAGAAGCGGGTGCACGGCGTTCGGCTGATATCCACGGACGCGGACTGGTCGACAGGTGCCGGGACAGAGGAGATTCGCGGACCACTGAGCGACCTGCTGCTTATGGCGACCGGGCGCACAGCTGGGCTCGACGGCGTGACCGGGACGGGTGTGCAGCGAATCGCGAACAGACTGTAGGTGTCCGGAAGTCCGCACAACCGAAGGCGCGGACAGCGGCGACTGAAGCGCGCAACTGGCCAACCGGGCGACAACGCAGTGGTGTGTGGGGCGACGCAGGATAAGCGATGGCGCGAGCCAAGTCCGTTCGCGGAACCGATTGGATTCGCCGGCGCCAGCGACTCGGCAGTCCGGAAGCCGCTCCGATCGGCTGGCACGGCGCGGCGTGTCGCTCCAGCACACTGTTCGGCACCACCACACCGCAACCGCGACGGTCGAGGTGGGACGGCCGAAGGAAAGGCCGACAGTCGGCTACCTCTGTGGGCCTGGCGCGTCGCGATCAGCACCCACCGGCGAAACTGGTGACGACCTCAGAAGTCCCCGATGGATCCACCTCGGTCAGCTTGCGCCATGCAGATCCAGGATCTGGGTGAGGGCATGTTCGAGGGCGTAACCGGCGTCGGCGGCGCCGCCTTTGACGTCGGCGTTGAGAGTGGCGACCACCTGGAGGGCCGAGCCGATAGTCGCCGGGGTCCAGCTGCGGGCTTGCGCCTGCGCCTTTTTGACCTTCCATGGCGGCATGCCGAGCTGCTGGGCCAGTTTGAACGGGTCGCCGCGGCCTGCCGAGCCGACCCGCGCGATGGTGTGCACCGAATCGGCGAGGGCGTCGGCGAGCAGGACATACGGCACGCCACGGTCGTTCGCCCAGCGCAGTGCCTCCATCGCGCCGGGGCGGTCGCCCGCGACTGCGAGTTCGGCCACATCGAACCCGGAGACTTCGGCCTTGCCCGAGTAGTAGCGACGCACGGCCGCGCCATCGATCTTGCCTCCGGTGTCGGCGGCCAGCTGCGCGCACGCGGCCGCCAACTCGCGTAAATCCGAGCCCACCGCTTCCACCAAGACCTGCACGACTTCGCCCGACGCCCGGACACCGGCGTTGCGGAACTCGCCGCGAACGAACTCGATCCGCTGCGCGGCCTTGGTCAGCTTCGCGCAGTCGTGGGTGACGGCTCCAGCCTTCTGCAACGCGGGCACCAGAGCCTTTGCCCGCCCGCCCCCGGAGTGCAGGACCACCAGTACTACGCCCTCGGGCGGGTCCTGGGCCGCCTCGGTGATCACCGCGACCGCGTCTTTGCCCGCCTCGGCCGCCGCCTCGAGAACGATCACCCGATCCTCGGCAAACAGCGACGGGCTCAGCAGTTCGGCCAGCTCGGCAGTGCTCGCATCCCCCGCCCGCAGCCGATCCACCGGCACCGCGTCCCCGTCCGGCGCCGAGGCCCGCACCTGCGCGGTAACCTCCGCCAACGCGCGCTCGATCAGCAGCTCTTCTTCCCCGAGCGCCAAGTGCAACTGCGCGGGACGCCCGCTCATCACAGCGCCTTCCCCATACCCGACTCCACCGCGCCCGAGGGCCATGCCTCGGTGGTTCGCTCCCTCATGCCTTCACCTCGCTAGCGCTCGACTCCACCATGACCGAGAACTCGGCTGTGCCCATCGCTCGCTCGCTGCGCTCGCCCACGGCCTGATCCTACGATCTCCCACCGAGAATCGGAGCCCGGCACCTAGTCGGCCGACTGAAGCCGCCGAATCGCCTCGGCTCCCGCCGTCGGTGCGCTGCAGCGGTCGCCGAATGCCACCGTGCGTCCGACACAGGCTCGCACGCCCGCGATGCAGCTCTCGCTTTGGTCGCCGCCGCGGCCAACTCCGAAGTCAGCTGACGACACCGAAAAACTACACCGCCGCGAATTCTCCGGAGCCGCGCGCACCGAACCAGCGGCCCAACTGCATCACCATGCTTAGTGGCCCCCGGGCGATCGACAAGCCGCATCGCCCATTCGATGAGGACCTTCCGACCTCGTGACTCAGCGAGAGGTCGTCATGCCCAGGCTTCGGCCGTCGCCGACGATCACGATGTCGCCACGCTGGTCGGTGCGGGCCACCGTCGCGCCGAGAGCCGACAGTTCCGCGAGGACGGCGGGATTCGGGTGGCCGAAAGTGTTGTCTGCGCCGACACTGACGAGAACGAGGCGGGGACGCACAGAGTCGAGGAAATCCCTTGTGGTAGTGCGTGATCCGTGGTGTGGAAGCTTGAGGATATCGGCCTGGATGGGGATTCCGGCATGCATCAGCGCGCGCTGCGCGGGTGCTTCGATATCACCGGTGAGCAGGATGCGACCAGCGGGAGTGCTGGCGGCGACGACCACGGAGCGATCGTTCGCGTCATCCGCTTCGGCTCCGGGGATGGGCCGTGGCCCACGCAGGTTCGGCGCCAGCACTTCGAGTTCGACCGCGCCGAAACTCAACACCTGTCCGGCGGACACCTCCAACAGCGGCACCCCTGCATTTCTGGCGACGGTCGCGACCTGCGACAGACCCGCGACCGGCACCAGTGGGTCGGTGCTGCCGGCCCGATTCACCGTCGGCGCATGCCCGTATCCCCCAGGCCGGCAAGGAATGTCCGCCCGTGCCGAAGCGCCGTCGCCGGTCCGGTCGCCTCCGGACAGTCGCCACTCGGCCACGGATGCCGTCTTGTCGTGGGTACGTACCTGCACACCCGCGTCACGCTCGACTGCGTTATCGAGCCCGTCGCCGGTTCGGAACCGCACATCCGCGTCACTCTCAGCGGCGCGCCCGCCACCGGCACGGAACCGCGCACCCGCATTACCCTCGACAGCACTATCGTGTCCGGCACCGGTTCGGAACCGCGCAACTCTGGGGCCCACGCGGATGTCGCGCACACGGCTGGGCCAGGCGTCCGCATGTCTCCGCTCGCCTGACGGTGTCGCGGGATTATTTGATTCGCAGTTCGCGTCGGCCCCAAGGGGCGGGTGCGCGTGTTCGGATGCGATGGCTGGTGGGAGTCCGTCGAGTTCGTGCAGGCCGACAGCTATAGCGGCGACCGCTCGGTTCTGCAAGGCGCCGGTCAGGCCGCCGATGTGGTCGGCATGCGGATGGGTGAGGATGAGCAGGGGGATCTGCGAGATATGGAGGCGGTCCAGACAGGTTCGGATCGGACCCGGGTCGGGTCCGACGTCGATCACCACGGCGGTGCCGGGACCGACCGCGAGGGCAAGGCCGTCGCCTTGGCCGACGTCGCAAGCCGCGAGGATCCAGCCGTTCGGCGGCCAGCCGGGATGCCAGACGCGGACCGGGACCAGTATCGCCGCGACGCCGAGCGCGACCGCGGCGGCGATTCGACGCACGGCACGCGAGCGCAGCGCCACGATGGCGGTCGCGATGACGACGGTCGCCATCAGCCCACCCGCGACACCGTCCGGCACCGCGACAGACGCCCCGGGTAGGGCGGCCGCATGTTCGGCGACGAACAACAACCACCACATCGGTGGAGCGACGCACCGTAGAACGAGACCGGCGAGTGGCGAGCAGAGGCACGACAGGACCGCACCACCTGCCCCTATTACGGTGATCGGCGCGACGACCGGTGCCACAAGGACATTGGCGAGGACGGCAACGAGGCTGAGCCGCCCTGTAAGTGCCATCATGATCGGCGCGGTGACCACGAACGCTCCCGCGGACACCGCGACGATCTCGGCGGGTGCGCGCCACCACCCCCTGGCCCGCAACCAATCGGCCCAGCTGGGCGCCACCAGAATCAGACCGGCGGTCGCGACAACCGACAGCGCGAAACCAGCGTTCACGGCGAGTCCGGGCCACAAGGCGAGCAGCGCGATGGTCGCGGCGCACAGCGCGGGCAGTGCCTGTTTCCGACGACCGGTGATCAAGGCCAGCACCGTGATCGCACCCATCGCCCCGGCACGCAGCACACTCGGGTCCGGACGCGCGACGACCACGAACATGAGCAGCGCCGCCGCCGCGACAGTCGCCGCGGTACGCGGGCCGAGTGTCAACAGCCGCACGGCGAACAACACGACGGATAAGAGGATGGTGAAGTTCGCGCCACTGACCACACAGAGGTGTTGCATCCCCGCGACGTCGAACTCGTCGCGGACCTGGGCGGGTAGCGCCGAGGTGTCGCCGACGACGAGCGCAGGCAGGAGCCCCGCGGCGTCGGCCGGCAGAACCCGCGCGGCCGCCGCCGCGAAGTCGGCACGCACCGAGCCCGCGACGCCCTGCCACCACGGCAACGGTCCGACGACCTTCGGCGGTCCGTGCGCGCTCAGCGCCACGACGGTGAGATCGGCTCGACGCGGCTGATCCACCCGCGCCAGGAACTCGACCGGCCTGCCGGGCGACAGCTCGGCCCATTCCTCCCCGGTGGCAAGGACCACCACCGCACCACCGGCACGAACTGTCGCGCCGCCGCGCCGGTACTCCCGCAGATCCGCCCGGATCACCCATTGCTTATCACCACCGAATGTCTTGCTGCGCACAGCTTTCGGATCGTCGGTCGGCGTCGCTACTACGTGTAGCGACTGTCCCGACGCTGCCCGCAGCGGATGTGTCGCCACCCGATGTGCCCGCCACGCCGCGGCGGCCGCGAATCCCGCGCCGAGCACCACGGCCGCGAGTGCCACCACCGCCACGGCCCGCCATCGTTCACCGCGGTGCGCGATCGCCCACAGCAACAGCACCCACAGCCCGATAGCCAACACGGCCAATGCGGCGGCCAGCATCACTCCCGTCCTCCACCCCGCCGTCAACGCCACGATCGTCGCTGCCCAGCAGCACAGGGCCGCGGGCAATAGCCTGGCATCGAGCACCTGCGCGGCATCGGGATCGTCTCGAGCCGAACGGTGACCGCCGGCGTGTGCAGTGGCGTCGTCCCCCTCCGAACGTGCACCTGTTGCGCTCGTCGAGCCGATCGCGCCGCTCGAGCCGGACCTCATACCGTCACCAGATCGCGCAGCCGGGCAAGCCGGGCGGGGCCGATTCCCTCGACCTCCCCGAGTTGCTCCACGGACGTGAAGCGACCATTGGTGGTACGCCAGCTGACGATGGCGCGGGCGGTGACCGGCCCGACACCCGGAAGGGCGTCGAGTTCGGTCTCGGAAGCGGTATTGAGGTCGACCCTGGCCGCCGGGCCCGACGGGCGGCCCGAGGAAGACGACGAGCCGGACGGTGGGCGACCGCCCGCGCCGATCGTCGAGCTGCCGGGCTGCGGCAGACCCGGGTTCGGTGCAACCCGACCGACCAGCACCTGGTCTCCATCCGACAGACGCTGGGCGAGGTTGAGGCCGCTGGTGTCGGCGCCGTCGGTCGGTCCGCCTGCCGCGGCGATCGCGTCGGCGACCCGCGATCCCCCGGGCAGCCGGACCAGACCGGTGTGATGGACCAGGCCGACGACGCTGACGACCAGTTCGGTCGCCGACTGGCCCGGATCAGTGTGCACCGGCAACGCACCGGGCGGCGCGGCTGTGCTCGCCGACAGAACCGCGGCAGGTCGCGAAGCGGCCGTCGACCGTATCGCGGGCAGCGGCGGAACCGCCTGGGCTATCGGACGCTCACGGAACACGACCACCGCGGCGACCGCCATCGCGGCCAGCCCGACCACCACCAGCGCGCGCACACCGCGACGGCCCGGATCGAGCCGGACACCCCGGAACCGTACCGGCACAAGGCGATCCCGCCAGCCCGAGCCGACAACCGGTTCCTCGAGCCAGCCGGGAGACCGCACGCGACCGACCTCGCGCTCGTTCTCCTCCGCCGGGTCCAGGTCGGCGGGCAACTGCTCGAGATCCCATTGCCCCAACCCGGCGGGCCGACCGGCCGCGCGGAGGCCCGCACCGGCCGTTCTGCTCGCCCCGATCTGGGCGGTCAGGGCGCCCAGTCGCCGTCGCACTCGCTCGCGTTCGTCCTGTCGTGACATGGCGGCGACGGTAGTGCCACAGCACGGCGGAAGGCCCCACACGACCAGCGAATTCAATGAACCTGTTGATAGCGATCGCACTGTGGACAACTCGATCCGGAGACACGGGTCAGCGGCTGCGACAAGCCTGGCGCGACACCGACTGCACCCCGCCATTCCTCCTCCGCAATACGCTGATCCGACACGTCAGCTCAGATCTTTGGCGAAGCAGTTCGACAACGGCAGCGGCTCGTACGGCGAGAAGATCGGAATCCGATGGTAGCCACTGCGTCGGTAGAACCGAACCGCTTCCGGTTGCAGGTGACCGGTCTGCAAAATCAGTCGCGGGCGCCCCGCCGCGCGGGCGGCGTCCTCGGCGGCGCCCAGGAGCAGCGCCGCGGCGCCGGAACCGCGGTGCGCCGGACGAACGAACATCCGTTTGACTTCGAGATCGTCGACGTTCCAGCGGATCCCGGCGTGGCCGACGGGCTCATCCGAGTACGCGACGAAGGTGCGGTGCACAGTGGCGGGATCGACCGCATGCGGGTCGGTGCGCAACGTCTGCTCCAGGTCGGCGTAGCGCGGTCGGACCTCGGCGGCCATCTCCGCACGCAGTGCCACCGCATCGGGATGCTCCCAGTGGACCGAGGACACGGTCAGCGGCGGACGGATCGGTGGAATCGCGGAACTCCTCATCAGATGCTCAGCGCGAATTCCTCCTCGTTCACGAGCGGGAGGAAGCGCTTTCCTCCTTTTGATGTCGGTGGTGGCGGCTGGGTTGTCGGGATGGATGAAGTGGTGCGGTACAGCTATCGGCTGCGGCCGCGCTGCGGAGTGCGCTTTGCCGGCTGAGTGGCACCGCTGCCGGTTTCTGTGGAATGGAGCCGTCCATCAGCAGAAATCGGGGAGCGCACCGACGTTCGGCACATCGAGCAAGCTCCTGACCGATGCCCGCCGCGCTCGAATACGGATCACCGAGATCGCTGCTCGGGTCAGGCGCAGCCGCCGGGGACGACGAGAACGCCGACGGCGCCGAGGCCGAGATGGACGGCGAGAATGGGGCCGAATTCGGCGATCACGAGTTCACGGATGCCGGGGATGAGGTCACGCAACTGGGCGGCAACGGTGTTTGCCGCGTCCGCGGCGGCGAGATGCTGGACGGCGACCGCCGCGCCGCCCTCGCCTGCGGCGTCGACGGCCGCCGCGACGAGTTTCGCGTACGCCTTGGAGCGGGTGCGGGCTTTCTCGCGGAGTTCGAGTCGCCCCTCGACGATGTGCAACAGCGGCTTGGTGACCAACTCCGTGCCGAAGAACGCCGCCGCGGACGACAGCCTGCCACCGCGCCGCAGCTGCTCCGTGCGGTTGACGAGGATGAACGCGCGGGCGCGGCTGGAGGTGGTGACCGCCGTGTCGTAGACGACGTCCAGCGGTGCCCCGGCACGCGCCCGCCGCGCGGCGGCAAGCACCGGCAGCCCGGTCGCCAGCCCAGCGCCCAGCGAGTCGACCAGGCGCACCCGGTCGGCGGCGTCCATGTCGCGGACAGCCTGCCGACCCGCTTCCCAGGTCGCGGACAGTTGCCGGGAAATGTGCACCGCGACAACGCCGTCACCGCCGCTGAGCATCAGTGCCTGCTCGTACACCGCGCGAAGCTCCCCCGGCGACGCCGCGGAAGTGGTCACCGTGTCCGCGGCGTAGTCGATATCGACCGGATCCACACCTTCCCTGATTGCCCGGTCACCGATCAGGACATGCAGCGGGGCGACGACGATATCCAGCTCGTCGACGTGTTCGGCAGGGAGGCTGGCGGACGAATCGGTGACGACCACGACGGCCACGGACTACCGAACCTCCTGCAGGGTCTTCACCATCGCGTTGGCCACGGCGGTGTGCCCCGCCCAGCCCCAGTGGATTCCGTCCGGGTTCGCCTCACCGGAGAAGATGTTGTCGCGCACCGCTTCAGCGAGGTCGACCAGCGGCACCGAGGTGCGGCCCGACCAGGCTCGCAACGCCTTGACGGCGCGCTCCCGACCGGAGTGTACGCGCCCGTAGGCGTCGCATTGATGCACCGACGGCAGCACCGCGACAACCGGCAGATCGGGCCGCAGCTGAGCCAGCGCGTCGCGCGACTGTTCCAGGTAGTCGACGCTCACCTTCGGCGGAAGCGCCACGGGACGGCCGAGTTTCGAGAGTTTCGGCTGCAACCAGGTATAGGTGGCGCGGACCGCGCGGCGGATGGCGGGCGGGCGCACGTAACGGATCAGCTCACGTAGCGCGGTCGGCAGTGGCGAGGGTAGCGTGTCCATGCCGCCGACGGCGAAGACCACCGCACCGGCGCGCGGTACCGCGGCCCACACGCGCGGATCACCGATGAGTGCCCAGTAGGCATCGCGGCAGGTCCAGCCGATACGGCCGACCAGTTCGACGTCCCAATCCAATTCGGCGGCAACCAGGTTCGGCCAAATCCGCGGATCGTCGGCGGGCAGCCCACCCTTCGGCCCGAAATAGGCGAGCGAGTCGGCGATCACCAGCAGCACGGGGCGCGGGGAATTCCGCGGTTCGGCGGGTTCTTCCACTTCCACCGATTCTGCTGTGGGAGAGGAAGATTCGGCAACTACGACAGACTCTGCTTCCTGAATTACCGCGTCAGCGGCGGACTCGGCAACTGATTCCGACTCCGCTGCGAGAACCAGGCCGGTGGCAGAATCGGCGTTGGCGGCAACTTCCGGGTCCACGGAAAGCTCCGCATCAGCCGCAAGCCCCGCGGCCGCGGCAACTTCCGCATCCGCGGCCGAGTCTGCGGCGGCAAGCCCCGCGTCCGTGGCAACCTCCGCATCGGCGGCGCACTGGGCGGCAGCGACTTCCGAGTCGGCGGCAGGCTCCGCATCAGCCGCAAGCTCCGCGTTCAGGGCACGGGCCACGTCGGCGGCAACCTCGGCGTCAGCCGCAGGCCACGCGGCGGTGGCGGCTTCGGCGTCGGCGACGACCCCGACGGCAAGCTCGTCGTCGCGGATGCGGTCGATATCGACGGCGGCTGCGGCGGATGGGCCGGTCTCGACCCCCACGACGACGGAATCGGTTGCCGGATCAGCAGACTCCACCACGGCGGCAGCCGCGACATCACCATCCGCGACGACGACTCCGACAGCATCGGCTACCGCTGCGTCACCCTCCGCGTCCGCTCCATCGGATTCCTCGGCGGATGGCGTTTCCGCCGCGCCGGATTCACCGATCGCGCCCGACGACGCTCCGTCGGGCTGGACACCGGATTCGTGTCGAGCCGGTGGCGGGCCGCCGAACAGCGCGTCCGGCAAGTGTCGTTCGGCTTTGGCCGAAACCTTCCGGAACAGTTCGTCCGGGACCGACCTGATCGGCTCTTCAGAGGACATCGGGTGCTACCTTCGCCGCTGCGTTCCACACATCCAGACGCCAGCCGGGCTGTTCGATGCTCGGGCCGTGGCTGCTGAGCTGCACCCAGCTGGTGTTGGCCAGTCCTCCGAGGATGGGCCAGTTCTGGGGCGGCAGGTCGAGCAGCGCGGCCGTGAGGGCTGCGATCAGCCCGCCGTGCGCCACCAGGATGATAGTCCGGCCGGGCCAGTCCTGCCGCTCGACAAGCAATTCCTGGACCACCGGCAGCGACCTCGCGCCGACCTCGAGTTTGCTCTCACCGTTCGGCGGGGTGTAGCTCGCGTCGAGCCGCCACGCCATGCGCGCGCCCGGGTAGTCGGCGTCGACCTCGAGGTGAGTCAATCCCTCCCAGTCGCCGAGGTCGGTCTCCCGCAGCCGGGTGTCCGGGGCGATGGTCAGCCCGGTGTGGTCGGCAAGCGCCGTAGCGGTGTCGAACGCACGGCGCAGGTCCGAGGAGAGAATCGCGATGGCGTTGCGCGACACGAGTTCGCGGGCAGCCTCTTTGGCCTGCCTGCGACCGAGCTCGGTGAGATCGGTGTCGATCTGGCCCTGCATCCGGTCGGTGGCATTCCATTCGGTTTGCCCGTGGCGCAGCAGGATCAAGGTGCGCACTCCGGCGTATTTGCTCACGGTCTCGCCCCACCGATGATCGGCGTGGCCGCGAAGCATGTTGTCGCGACAGCTCGTTCGCTCACCGGGCCTCGTCCTCCGTCGCCGCGCCGGACCGAACCTCCGGCGTGCCGGTGATCCCCTCGACCGGCACGACCGGGCAATCCTTCCACAGACGTTCCAGGGCATAGAAATTGCGCTCGTCGTTGTGCTGAATGTGCACCACGACGTCGACGTAGTCCAGCAGTGCCCAGCGGCCTTCTCGGGTGCCCTCGCGCCGGACCGGCTTGTGCCCGGCCGCGCGCAGCTTCTCTTCCACGTTGTCGACGATGGCATTCACCTGGCGCTCGTTGGGCGCGGAAGCGATCACGAAGCAGTCGGTGATCACCAGTTGCTCGGACACGTCGAGCACCACCACGTCGGCGGCCAGCTTCTCGTCCGCCGCACGCGCGGCTACCTGCGCAATCTCCACCGACTCGACAGACGCCGTCATACCCGCACCTCGCTGCGCTCGCTCACGCTCAGCTACCTTCCGCTGCTCCGGGCACATACAGGTGCCGCTTCGATATGTACTGCACCACGCCGTCGGGGACGAGGTACCACACCGGCCGGTTCTCGGCGGCGCGGCGACGGCATTCGCTCGACGAGATCGCCAGCGCCGGGATCTCGATCATGGTCACCGCGTCGGCCGGAAAATCCCGCAGATGCTCCTCGAGATGATCGGTGTTCAGCTCGTACCCCGGACGGCTCACCCCGACAAACTTCGCCAGTTCGAACAGTTCCGCCCAATCCTGCCATGTCAGGATGCTGGCCAGAGCGTCAGCACCGGTGATGAAGTACAGCTCGGCGTCGGGATTCTGCGTCTGCATCTCCCGCAGCGTATCGACGGTGTAGGTGACCTTGCCACGGTCGATGTCCATGCGGCTGACCGAGAACCGGGGGTTGGACGCGGTCGCGATAACGGTCATCAGATAGCGGTCCTCGGCCGGGCTGACCTGCTTATGCGCCTTCTGCCATGGCTCGCCGGTTGGGACGAAGATCACTTCATCCAGGTCGAAGCGGTTCGCGACCTCACTGGCCGCGACCAGGTGACCGTGGTGGATAGGGTCGAACGTGCCGCCCATCACGCCCAGCTTGCGGCGGCGCCGACCTGTTTCGTGCATGACTGCCGAGCTTAACGGGTCGGCTCCGGCCTGCTCGGGCCGGTCAGCGGGGCGGACGTCAACTGCGGACGACCGCCCACGCGGTGGGCTCGGCACCATGGTCGACATGACACGCATCGCACAGGGCTTTCTCGAGCTCCAGAGGCAGTGAACTCGCCATTCCTGCACGTCAACGGTGAAAGATTCCCACCCGCCAGGAGTGAAGTGCAGCGCATGGCCCGTCGGGTTCTTCGAGTTCACACGCCTTCGTGAAGGATGATCTCGAGGCGGGCGCCCGCGACGTGCGCTGGACCTGGTGACCGCACCGTCCGAGAATGCCGGTCGATCAGCGGCCGGTCGCGGAGCGTTCGGGTCGCACGATGCGTACCCGCTGGTCGGTGGGCGCATTTTCGATGTCGTCGAGTTGCGCGATGATTGTGCTGCGCAGGTCGTCGTAGTCTTCGAACCGGTAGTCCTTGAACAACGTGTAGCCCGTCCACATCAGGTTGGCGCACACGCGGGCAGGCACACGGCCGGTTTCGGCGCCCATGCCGACCAGCGCCACAGACTCGATGCTGCCTGGCGCCTCGTTGTTCTGTCGGTGGATCGCCTGGAACCCGGCAGCACACGCCAAGGCCACATTCAGGGTTTCGCTGACGTTCTGTGCCGACGTTTCCATAGTCGGCGTGGAGATCAGGAACTTCGGGTTGGTCGCCCCGGACGGAACGCACACCGCGCTTCCAACCGGAAGTCTTCCTGCACACTGATCACGGATCGTCCGCTGCACTCGCAGTTGGATCCCCGCCCCGAGGTGCCGCTTGATGACCGCGTCGACCCCTCCGTCCATCCGACCCCGGGAGTTGGTCGGGGTGACCCAGGCATCGACGTACTTCTCGAGAATTGAGCCTCTATGGATCTCGATCTCGGGGTTGTCGGCGAATGCCGCCCGCCACGCCTCTACAACGTGCGGGTTGATGTCGGTCAACACCACCCTCAGCGGCGCCTGCACTCGGTTCATACTCATGATCCACTCCAATAGAGATCCGGTTCTTCCACCGTTCGCGACGCTACAGCGCCCCACTGACATGGCCGCTCCCCGAGCGTATTTCATGACATATAGTGCCGATGGTGAGCACAAACGATCCGCTTGCCCTTGCTGAATTGTTCAAAGGCGGCGGTGAACCGTGGCTTCCACTGCTGAAGCCGGTCATTGAGGCACAGCCGGACGCGGCCATGTTCATGGGTCCGGGCAGAAGCCCGCACGTGGTTCCGGTTCGGGAACTGACCTTCCAGGCGCTGAAGCCCAATCCACCGCACAAGTGGAAGGTCGTCGTCTTCGGCCAGAACCCGTACCCGCGGCCGGA
This sequence comes from Nocardia sp. NPDC023852, assembly GCF_040639505.1. Lineage (NCBI taxonomy): Bacteria > Bacillati > Actinomycetota > Actinomycetes > Mycobacteriales > Nocardiaceae > Nocardia > Nocardia sp. NPDC023852. The sequence continues at coordinate 114,917 of NZ_JBFAAB010000010.1, read as the reverse complement.
GAGCGCCACCGGCATCGCCATGTTCGACAACAGCTTCCACAACTGGAAAGACAGCCAGTTCGGAAGGGTCGTCAGCATCCGCTGCATTATCAAAGCAGCGGCGATGTGGAAGTACGGCATACCCAAGAAGACCCCGATTGCCGACATTCGCGCACTGCTGCACGAGCAGGATACCGTCCAGCCGCCGGAATGGTTCCAGGCGATGCTCACCCAGGGCGTGCTGCTGCTGAACGCGGCGCTCACCGCCAGTGGCGACGGGGCGATGGGAACCGACCAGCACACGGCGTTCTGGCGTCCCGTTGCCGAGCGGATCGTCGAAGAGATCCTCAGGGCCAAGCAGAACGCCGACGAGGCCGACCGTGGTGTCGTCTTCGCGTGGTGGGGTGCCCACGCACGCAGTCTGAAAAATGTTGTCCTGCGACTCCAGAAGAAGTATCCCCAGGTCGAGGTCCGGCATGTAGACCACGCCAATCCCGCGGCGCAGGGCGACATCTTCTGCAACGGTGACCATTTCGAAACGGTGAACGCGGCCCTCGCAGCGCTGGGCGCCGAGGAGATCGACTGGTTGCCGAGCACCGGGTGGAACAAGCTTGCGGCGGAAGCCGGCGGGACGGACCACGGTATTGCCGAACGCATGGGCGCGTTCATCGCGTCCACCATGGAGCTGCATCAGCTGTACCTCGAACGGCTCGCGAGCGTCAAGGACGAGGGGCTCGTCCTCCCCGCGATCACCGGTGTGTTCGAGACCCCGCTCATGGACTTCCACGACGCCATCGCCCCGGTCGCCAAGCTGCTGTCCGGTCTCGACCGGCACGCCGCGCCGTCGCACGAGTTCGGCAAGAGGCGGGCGGACCAGACGAGCGGGAGTCCGTCCGCCGACGCGATTGCCGCGCTCCACCTCTACACCTGCGAGTCCGCTTTCTATCGGCAGATCAACACCGTCCTGCGCGCCCCGGACCGGGCGAAACTACTCCCATACCTCCCGTACCTGCGACTGCTGTTCTCGGCGGTGTCGCAGCTTCCCACCCGCAGCGAGCCGTTGTGGCGCGGGGTATCGCTGGACCTGCGTGCGCAGTATTCGCCAGGCCGGACCGTGACCTGGTGGGGAGTGTCCTCCTGCACGTCCAAGCCCAGCGTGGCGCGGGCATTCCTCGGTAGTCGCGGTAAGCGGACACTCTTCGAGGTGCTCCCCACCCGGGCGGTGAGCATCCGGAATTTCTCCGCGTTCACCGACGAAGAGGAATTCATCCTCTTGCCGGGCACTCAACTGGAGGTGACGGACGTCAAGGCCGAGCGCGGTGGACTGTACATCGTGAAGTTGACCGAATCGGACGAGCAACCCCTCGTGTCCTGAGCATCGAGCCGCACCAGTAGTTCGGAGCGAATGTCTGCAAACAGTGCGCGACAGCGTGATCGCCTTCGCCATCGCCCCGAGCTGCTCGGGGTTCGGATAGCGGTCCTCGACAGGCTGACCCCGCTTCTGCGACTTCCGCTCGAAAGAACCGGGGCGACTTCAAGAGCTTGTGGTCGGGGTGTATCGGCCGGACAGGATGTCGTGCGGATCGAGGACTCGCTTGATGGCGGCGACACAGCGCCAGAAATCGTCGTCTGTTCGCTCGATGAACCGGTCGATCGAGTCCACGTCCATCCGCACCGGATAGATTCCCCCGGCTTCGAGTCGGCGCAGCAACAGATCCTTGTAGGCGTGCGCCGCGGCCACCGCACGTGCGTCGTTCCGGTCGAAGTAGAACGGGAACAAGCCGAACAGCGCTGTGGCACCGGCTCTTTCGTACAGCTGCGAGGTCGGCATCCTCGCCTCCTCGGCCGTCGCGCGCACGATCGAGGAGCATGCTGCCATCCGGCCCCCGGCGAACGGCAGTGTCACATTCGCGCACAACATGCCCGGCAGGTCACGGTCGTGATCGAGATCCACCGAGTCCGGCGGCACCGACTTGCCGGCCATGTCGGCGAACCCGATCAGCAGGCGGTCGGAGGGCGTGCCGTTCACCAGCCCCAGTCGCGCCTGCGCCAGTAACCGGTCCTGCGTATTCTCCGGCGGGGTTTGGTCACCTTCGGTGTCGGCCGCAACGAAGTGATCCGTCGAACCGTCGAGTCGCCGCCGGAGTTCGCGCACTGCCTCGGCCCGCATGGCGGCGACTCCGTTGAGCACGACCTGCGCCTTCCACACGGACGGATCGGTATTGCCGAAATACCGGATGATCGGGTCGGTGCCGTCGGTGATCCGCAGGTGTCCGGTGATGACACCGTCGTCCTTGGCGAGCCACAGTGCGTCGACCACCTCGGTAAGGCGGCTCTCGGCCACTTCGAATGTCACTACCGTCAGCGGCGCGACCGGATGCAGGCGCAGAACGATTTTGGTGACGATGCCGAAGCCGGACTGCACGAACAACCCGCGCAGGTCTGGGCCGAGGCCGGGCGGGTAGTGGTGAACCACGGTTCCGTGGTCGGGTAGATGCCACAGGCCGGTCCGCACGACTCCCCCGTTCCCGAGCACCACCTCGACGCCGAGCAAGTCGTCCACCCGAGCACCGAGATTGCCGCAGCCTCGGTCCAGCACGTTCCCGACGATGCTGGTGTCGGTGCCCGCGCCCGTCACGTTCAGCTTGAGCCGAGTTCCGTGCTCGGCAAGGTGCCTGGACAACTGTCCCTGGGTCACACCTGATTCGATCACCGCATACCGGAAGCGGGTATCGATGTCCACGATCCGGTTCATGCCTGCCAGGTCGACCAGGGCAACCGGACCGAGGCTCGGCAGCGCCGAGCCGAATCCCCAGTTGCGTCCGGTGCTCACCGGATGCACCCGAACATCCGTGGCGCGTGCGACGTCCATGACGCCGCGCACCTCGTCGAGCGAGGTGGGCCGGAGCACAGCGTGCAGGTCGCGCGCCGCGAACTCCGACACATTCATCCCGTAGTGCGCGAGCTCGCGCGGGTCGGTGGAGACCGCCGAGGCACCGAGCGCGGCGCGCCAACCGGAGATCGCCCGTTCGATCGCTTCCATCCGCGAGTTCCTCATGTGCTAGTTGGATGATCCGGTGTGGTGTACCACATGCTTGATTCGCGAGTAGTCATCCAAGGAGTACGTCGACAGGTCCTTACCGAACCCGGAATACTTGAAGCCACCATGGGGCATTTCGGACGGATAGGCGAAGTGCGTATTGACCCGCACGGTGCCGTAATCGAGCCGCTGGCAGAGCCGCATCGCCCGCGCGTCGTCGCGCGTCCACACACCGGCGGCGAGCCCATAGTCGACTCCATTGGCTGCCCGGACGGCGTCGTCTTCGGTGGCGAATCGCTGGATGGTGATCACCGGTCCGAAAACCTCACGCTGTGTGATCTCGTCGTCTTGGCGCACGTCAGCGACAACCGTCGGCTGGAAGAAGTAGCCGATGTCACCGGCGACCGCGCCTCCGGTCAGCACGCGGGCGTGCGACGGGAGCCGCTCGAGGAAACCTGATACCCGCTGGAGTTGGCGGGCGTTGTTCAGCGGTCCGTACAGCGCCCCCGGATCCGACGGTGGTCCGGTCCGGCACGAGCGGGCGGCGGTGACCAGTGCGTCCACCAGTTCGTCGTAGATCTCATGGTGGGCGAGGATGCGGGTCGCCGCCGTGCAATCCTGCCCGGCGTTGCCGAATCCGGCCTCGATGGCGGTCGCCGTGACAGCCGTGATGTCCGCGTCCGGGAACACGATCACAGGTGTCTTGCCGCCGAGCTCGAAATGCAACCGTTTGAGGTGCGGCGCCGAGGTTCTGGCGACCTCGATCCCCGTCTCGACGGATCCGGTCAACGACACGAGGCTCGGAGTCGGATGTGCCACCATGCGGCGCCCGGTGTCGTCCCCGCCGCAAATGACGTTCAACACCCCGGCGGGTAGGTGTGCGGCCGCGAGGTCGGCGAACATGAGCGCGGTGGTCGGTGTGGTCTCCGCTGGCTTCAGCACCACGGCGTTGCCCGCGGCGATCGCGGGAGCCGCCTTGAGGACCGCCATCATCAACGGATAGTTCCAGGGGGCCAGTTGCGCGCAAACGCCCACCGGCTCGCGCCGCACATACGAGGTGTGGTCCGGCACGTACTCGGCGGCGGACTTGCCCTCGAGTATCCGCGCAGCGCCGGCGAAGAAGCGCAGCTGGTCGACGACAAGGGACACATCGGACGCCGCCCGGTTCCCGGTGTTGCGGACCTCCGCCTCGGTGAACTCGTCCGCACGCCGCTCCAACTCGTCGGCGATACGCAGCAGTGCCAGCTGCCGTTCGGCGGGCGTTGTCGACCGCCACTTCTCGAAGCCGGCCGTCGCGGCCCGCACCGCCACATCGACATCGGCCGCGCCGCAGATCGGCGCCCGCAGGTACGCCTCCGCGGTGCACGGGTCGATCACATCCTGGTAGACCGCGTCCTTCGGCGTCACGAATTCGCCATCGACGAAGTTCTCCAGGGCATCGGTAACCATGCACAACCCTCTCGTCCGAAGTGCCGTATCGAGTCTGTCTCGCTCACGCACGCGCGGTGACGCGCAATGACTGAAAGCCATGAAATCCGAGGTTGTTGTTCCAGTCGAGATCTTGCCGGCACACCCGCAGATGGGGCATTCGGCGATAGAGCGATGCCAACCCGATTCGGGTCGTGGAGCGCACCAGTGGATCGCCGAAACACAGGTGCCGGCCGGCTCCGAAGGTCAGGTGTTCGTTGGGGCTCGGCCGGGTGAGGATGAGCTCGTCCGCTCGGGAGAACTTCTCGGCATCCCGATTAGCCGATCCGATGTACAGCAACAATGGCTGTCCCTCCCGAATAGGGGCTTCCACACCGTTGCGACAGAGGTAGGTGAAGTCGGCGCCTGCGACACGACCGATGAACTGGACCGGGTTGCAGTACCGCAGCAGTTCCTCGACAGCCGTGGCCGCGGTGTTCTCCTCGAGCAGCAACTGCCGCTCATGCGGTGGCCGTTGGTCGAGCGCGTGCACGCTGTTTCCGATGAGATATCGGATCGATGCGGCACCGGCGAACAGCAACAAGGCGGACTGGGCAATGACTTCTTCCTCATCGAATCGGTAACCGTGGCTTTCGGTACGGCGCATCTGGTGCATCAAGCCGCCGCGCTGTTCGGACCGTCTCGCGGACTCCGGCGCGGACAGGAACCGCACCAGCTCCCGAGTACTGCGCTGCGTTCGATGGACGTGTTCGGTGGATACCTGAGTGGACCCGAACAAATGGGCGATATCGTCGGTCCACCGTGTGAGATCGGCATGGGCCTCGCTCGGCACACCAAGGAGGTCCGCGATAACGATGGCCGACAGCGGAAAGGCGAAATCCGACATCATATCGAATTCGTCTTGGTCGATACCGTCGAGCAAATCGGCGACCACACGCTGGATCAATGGCTCGACCCGCTCGTCGCGAAACGGGGCGTAGCTGCGGTTGGCGTGCCGCCGCAACCGGGTATGGCTCGCGCCGTCGTGAAAGGCCAACCAGCGTTCGAACACGCTGAGCATATCGCCGAAGCCGGATTGCTGATCGGGCGGCAGGAACCGCAGGGGTACGTCCGCCCGTGAGTTGGACAATCGCTCATCCGACATGAGCGCCCGGCAATCCGCGTACGAAAAGAAAAGCCACGTGCCGCCGAAGATTCTTTCCGAAAAATACGCAGGCTGCGCGAAACGCATCTTCGCATAGAAAGGGAACGGATCGGGAATGTAGCCGACCTCGTTGTGCGAGAAAGTCTCCACGGAGAGGCTTTGCGACATCAGGGCCCTTCTTGCCGACGATATCAATGCACGACCGCTAGTCTGCATGCCTCCCTCGCCGAAAGACTCCCCAGAAGCGGGAACGCGTGGCCCAAGTGATGTCGAACGTGTCGGCATGCCGATGCGGTACTAAGGGCTCAGCTTCGCTTCATCGCCGATCGCCAGCATCCGAGCCAATTGCTCGCGGGTGTGCGCGAGTTCCTCGGCCGCTTCGGTCGAGTGATCGGCCAGCGCCGCCAGTTCGTCGGTGAGCGCCCGCATCGACGGGAGCCAGCGCTCCGGATCGCCGCTGGCGTACACCTGGAGCCAGGCCGCCGACCGCTGGCAGCGTGCCTGGGACACCACTCGGCCCAAGTCTGCCCAGAGCTCGGCCGCGCGGCGGTAGGCCGACACCGCCTCGTCGTCCTGCCCGCAGCACTCCAGGGCGGCGGCGGCCGACCACGCGAGATCAGCGTGCAGTTCCTTGCGATCCGGGTCGTGCTCGACGAGGCGAGCCCCCTCGATGAAGTGGTGCGCCGCGTCGCGGTGCCGGTTCAGCGCGGTCAGCGATCGGCCGAACTGCGCTCGCACCACGGCCAATTCGGCGGGCGGGTAGGGAATTTCCGCTCCCGCGAACGCCTGGTCGAACAATGCGACCGCCTCGCCGTGACGCTCGGCGCGATGGAAGGCGCGCGCGGCGACCATGGTGTGGTGCAGCACGTCCGGTTCGGACAGGCCCTCCCATCGGGCGGCGGCGCGGACCGCGGCGTCGGCCAAGTCGAGCGTGCGGTCCGGCCGGCTCGCGATCGCGATGACGAGTTGCGAGCCGAGCCGGGCGAGGTGATCATCGGGCAGCACCGCCGCGCCGAACGTCAGCGCCTCCCGCAGGTGTGCCTCCGCCTCTTCGGGCGCGGCGGCGAGCCGGGCGGAACCGAGTTCGGCGAGCCGCCGCGCCTCGGCGACCCGGTCGCCGGTGAAGTCGTCAGCGGTGGGAATCGCGGCCGGGACGCTCGTCGGATGAGGCAGCCTGCTGCCCACGCCGAGCGGCAGCTGGTCCAGCAGCGGTTGCGCGGCGAGTCGAGCGGCTGTCCGCAGGCTGACCGTGCTGTTGCCGTTGCGTGCGTCGTATCTGGCGCATAAGTCCCCGATCTCGACCTCCAGGTCCGCACGCACCGATTCCACGGTCTCCGCCCCGAGCGGCAGATCATTCAGGCCGCGCGCTACCAGTCTGCGCAACAGCACGCAGACGCCGGTCGCGAAGGCGAGCCGTGCGGCGGCGTCCGCGCCCGGGTCGGTGAGCCAGCTCAGGTGTTCGGCGAGGATTTCCAGCCCGCGCGCCTCGTTGCCGGTCAGCGCGCAGAACTCTAGGTGCAGCGCGACCGAGGGCCGCAGGTCCTCGGTGTGCCGCACCAACGGGTACCCGGTCAGATGCGCGCTGCGCGCGGCGGCGACGCGGCCGGTGCGCACCAGCGGCAGCAGGGCCTGCGCGAGCACCCGGTGCGGTTCCTCGGCGCAGGTCCGATCGCCGTCCAGCACGGGCTGCCAGTGGGCGAGACCGGCCTCGTCGTCGCCGAGATACACCCTGGCGGTGCCCCATTCGTTGCGCTCACAAGCATCGCAATCGGACATGCTGTCGCGCGGCGCCGCGAGCGCTGACTCCAGCAGGGCGGCGGCACCCTCACGGTCCCCGATCTCACGGGCCAGCTCCGAACGCAATGCGAGCACCGGGCGCAGGCTGTACCCGCGCTGGCGGTAGCGGTCCTCCAGTTCGTCGAACCAGCGATACACCGTCGGCAGCGGCATCGCGGGGTTGTCGATCAACCCCCAGGTCATCCACTTCAAGTACCAGTGCACCAAATGAGTCATCGATCCCATCTCCGCGGGGTTGTCGTCGTAGCTGCGCAGCAGCCTGCCGTATGCGACCGGCGCCAGATCACGTTCGCCCGCATAGGTATAGGACTTGGCCAGCTCCAGCAGCACACGACCCTCGAGCGCGCGGTCCGGTCCCGTTTTCGCGGCAGCGGAGAGCGTTTCGAGTCGTTCGGTACGCATCCGGCCCGGTGGCAGGGCGCAGGCCTGTGCAAGGGCGGCAGTGATCTCGGCGGAATCCATGCTCACTCCGTCCCTTCGCCGCGGCCCGCGGCATGTTGCGTCGCCCAGCCCAGGAATTCGCCGAAGGCCCGGTTGAGCAGCGCCGTGTCGGCTGCGCGCAGCGGGCGGTGGGTCATCAGCAGGGCTTGGCCGTACAGCGATTCCACGGCTGTCTTCAGAAAGCCTGGGTCCTCGATGCGGGTCAGCCTGCGCACGATCGGGCTGTGATAGTTGAGGACGAGCCGGGCGCGCGGCGCGGCCGCTTCCAGGGCGCCCAGAATTTCGGTCCACAGCTCGTCGGCGTCCTCGACGGTCTCGGTTCTGGTGCGCTCGTTGCGGGCCGCGCGACCGTCCAGGTAGAGCGCGGGCACCGACACCGGATGAAAAGCCCGAAGGATCACATCGCAAGACAGCGGGTCGAGCACGGTGCGCGCGAGACCGAGCACCGGCGTGAATGCCAGTTCCTCAGCCGGATCGACCGGATCGAGCGCCGCGGTAATCGCGTCGGCATCGAGGTCGACCACCTCGATGCCGTGCAGCAGCCTCGGAAGCAGCGCCACCAGGTCGCGGTCGTAGGTGTAGCCGCCGTTGACGATGCCGATCCCCTGCGCGGCGGCGGTCGGCGCCACCTGGCGGAACTCCTCGACCGTCGAGGTCACCCGGACCGTGCGGTGGTTACGGGTGAACTCGGTCAGCGGCACCCGGCCGTCGGTGGTATCGAATATCAAGTGCGGCAGCATGATTCGCAACAGATCCGGCGAGTGGCTGGCCATCGCCTTGACCCCGAGCGCGTGCACCGACAGAAACGCCGCCAGCCGCTGCGGCTGCGCGGCGGCGATCTCGGTGAGCCAGTCACGCACCTGGTCGCCGAGCGCCTCCCGGACGATGGCCAACCGCTCGTCCTCGTAGAGTCCCTCCCGCGACGCGGTGGGCCGCAGCGTATCGGTGTCGATCACGCAGCGCACGAAGAACGCCCAGTCCGGCAGCACGCCGCGCACCGCGTCACCCAGCAGCATGCCCTTCAGGTACACCCGGTGCGCGCTGCTCTCGGCCGGATTTCCGGGCTGCGGCAGCACGTAGGCAACACCGCTCACCCCGGCCGCTCTGGCATCGAGCTCGATTACGTCGAGCGGCGCGAAGCCGAGTGCCCGCACCCCGTAGTCGAGCAGCGCGGTTCTGCGTTCCCCAGCCGTCGGATAATTGCGCCGCCATACCGGTATGCCCTCGGTGACCGGCGCGACGACCCCGTCGGACTCGACCGTCACCGCATAGGGCAGGAACGACCCGAACTCGCGCGCCAGGTCGATCACCCGGTTCGGCGCGAACCACGACTCCGTCCCGGCGCGCGGGGTGAGCCACACCGTCGTACCCGGCTCCGGGTGCTCCCGTGGGTCGAGCGCGCGCAGTGTGTAGGTACCGTCCGCGGCGGCCAGCCACTCGACCGGAAGGGCCGAGCTGTCCATAGCCGATCGAGTGACCACCCGAATGGTCTCGGCGACCGTGAAGCAGGCCAGCAGCCCGATGCCGAACTGCCCGAGGAACTCTCGCCGCGCTCCCTCGATGTCATCGCGTTTGGACGAGCACCCGATGGTGGCCAAGAAGCGGTGCACATCGGCCTCGGTCAACCCGACGCCGGGATCGCTTATTCGCAGACCTGTCTCGTCCACGACCAGCCGAATCGAGGTGGGCGCCAAAGGATCCGATTGGGAACGCGCCGTGATCGCATCGACGGCGTTCTGCAGCAGCTCACGCAGATAGACCCTGGGACTGGAATACAGGTGATGGGATAGGAGATCGACGATTCCGCGCAGATCGACCTGGAACGAATAGCTGGTCCCCACTGCCGCTGAACCATTCGGCGTTCTGTTCACCATGCAACCGATCTTGTCGGCGTACGCCAATGGTTCGCTTAACGAACCCTTTTCGATCAGCGGTAGAGCGCAGGGCACGACCCTTCGGCGGGGTTGGGGTTCGCTTCATTCGCCCCGACCCAGCCGGGCTGACATCGTGCGACGAATCGCCGGAGCCGCCGATGCGTTCGACCAGAGACGACATCGATTGGTCAGGGTCTGCAACCGCAGGCGGCGAGACGCCTGCCCGGGAGCCTGACATCCTCAGGACAGTTCGATCACCCGGACGAGAGACCAACGCAAGCTGTGCACAACCGCTATTCGAAGGAGGACACTCGTGCGATTCGTCAATACAGGTGCTATCGCTCTGGCATTCGCCTGTTCAACCATCATCGGAGCCGGTGCGGCACACGCCGACCAATCCGTCACCGTCTCCGCCGACCTGCTGGACTGCGCCATCGATTCGGGGGTGGACGTGGACGCGGATGCGGTGCTGACAGCCGGTAATGGCGGCAAGATCACCGTCTCCGACGAGATGTACACCCAGCTCCAGGCTGAAGGCTGCCTCTCTGAGCCCAGTTAGCCAGAAGGTCGTCTCGGCCGTCCAGCGGCGGACAAGACGACCTTCGCTCGTTCGCGGCCGTCTGCTCAGACCGGCAGCAGCCGGGACACCACGGCGGTCAGCTGTTTCGCCGAGCGGCACTCGTGCATCTCGATCACCTGCCCGTACTTGTCGGCGGCGGAATCGCCCGAACCCCACTGGTTGCGCGGCTCCGGGTTGAGCCAGTGCGCGTGTTTGGCGACATCGACAAGCGACCGCAGCGTCGCCAGTTCCGGGTCTCGGTAATTGGTGCGGGCATCGCCGAGAATCAGCAACGAACTTCGGCTGGTGACGGCGTCGGGATAGTCCCCGGCGAATCCAGTCAGCGCGTTGCCGTAGTCCGAGTGTCCGTCCACACCGACCACGCTCGCCTCGGTGAAGATCTTCGCCATCGCGGTGTCCAGCCGAGTGTGTGGATCGAAGAACCGGGTCACCTCGTCCACCTGGTCGACGAACGCGAAGATCCGCACCCGGGAGAACTGTTCGCGCAACGCGCTCACCAGCAGCAACGTGAAGTTGCTGAAGCCGGCCACCGAGCCGGACACATCGCAGAGCAGCACCAGCTCGGGGCGGCCCGGACGCGGCTTGCGGTGCACCAGGTCGATCGGCACTCCGCCGGTCGACATGGATTTGCGGAGGGTGCGCCGCAGATCTATCTCGCCGCGGCGAGAGTGCCTTCGCCGCACCGCGAGACGTGCCGCGAGGATGCGCGCCAGGCGCTGCGTACCACGTTTGAGCTCGGCCAGCTCGGCCTCGGAGGCGCGCAGGAAGTCCACCTCCTCGGCTTGGCGGGCGACGCCGTAGATCGCGACGCGCTCGCGGCCGATCTGTTCGGCGACCCGCCGCCTGGTCTCGGCCTCCACGGTCGCGCGGAAGCGGTCGATGCGCTGCCGCACCGCGCGGCGGGCGATCTCGGTGTCGAAGTCGCTGGTGTTCGGTCCGGCGACCAGCCCTGCGACGATCTTGGCCAGCAACGTCTGCGGCTGCACCTCGCGCAACGCCTGGTACGCCGAAAACGAAGGGCCACGGGTGGATTGGTACTGACCGAGCTGTTCGACCAGCTGCGCGGCCAGTGCTTCCAGCTGCGGGGCGGCCTGCTCCTGCCCCAGCAGTTCCGCGAGCAGCTCGCGCAGCGCCGAAATGTCCACGTCACCTGTGCGTGTGTGCGGAATCTCGACCTCGTCCGGTGCCGCGGTGCGCTCACCGATCGCGACCGGAAACCACAGGTCGAACAGCCCGTCGAAGGTCGCGCGATGCGTGATGCGCCGCAGCAGCGCGCAGGCCAGGCCCTCGCGCAGAACCTCGCGGTCCATCAGGTCGAGCACAGTCACCACGCGACCCGCGTCCACCGTTTCCGAGGGACCGACCGGAATCCCGCGCGCCCGTAGGGCCTCGACGAATCCGACCAGATGCCCAGGCAGTCCGTGCGGCACGCGCAGTGGCCCGACATCCGCGGGGACCGATCCCGCCGCCATGGTTCAGGCCAGCTTCAGTTCGGCCAACGCGCGCTGGTGGTCGCTCTGGTGTTTGAGCAGGACACCGAGGGTGGCACGGACCGTGGTGTCGTCCAGATCCTTCAGCCCGAGAGCGAGCAACGTGCGTCCCCAGTCGATCGATTCAGCGACCGAGGGCAGCTTCTTCAACTGCATGCCGCGCAGGACGTGCACGATCCGCACCAGCTGCGCGGCGACCGCGGCGGACAGCTCAGGGACCCGGCTGGCCAGGATGCGGCGCTCGAGCTCCTCGTCCGGGAAGTCCAGGTGCAGGTAGAGGCAGCGGCGCTTGAGCGCCTCGGATAGCTCGCGGGTGGCGTTCGAGGTGAGGACGACGAACGGCTTGCGGCTGGCGGTGATGGTGCCCAGTTCCGGGACGGTCACCGCGAAGTCGCTGAGCACCTCGAGCAGCAGCCCTTCGATCTCGACGTCGGCCTTGTCGGTCTCGTCGATCAGCAGCACCGTCGGCTCGGTGCGCCGGATCGCGGTGAGCAGCGGCCGGGAGAGCAGGAACTCCTCGGTGAAGACGTCGGCCTTCGTCTCCTCCCAGTCGTTTTCACTGGAGGCTTGGATGCGCAGGATCTGCTTGGCGTGGTTCCACTCGTACAACGCGCGCGCCTCGTCGACGCCCTCATAGCACTGCAGACGGACCAGCTCGGCGCCCGAAGCCTGCGCGACCGCGCGCGCCAACTCGGTCTTGCCGACACCCGCCGGCCCCTCGATCAGCAGCGGCTTGCCCAGCCGATCGGCGAGGAACACCGAGGTCGCGGTGGCCTTGTCCGCCAGGTATCCCGTGCTCGCCAACCGGTCGACCACGTCTTCCACCGATCCGAAGACCGGTTCTTGACCTGCACTCTCCGACACCACGCACCACCTTCCCTTCCAACCACCCACCACGCTACGGCAGCGCCTCGAAGACGCCGACTCGACGTCGGGGTCTGTGGTCCTGCCACTGGATGAGAGCACCGACGCCGCGGCTCGGCCCTCGCTGAGTGCACACCGCTCAGGTCCGCGATGACGCAAAAGTCCAACGGACATCGGCGGTGTGGGACGCGAAGGTGATCGCCACCGGCAAGCCGTGGTTCATGTACCTGTGCCCGGGGCGCGGGCGCGCCGCACTACGTGCCGCGGGAATGGGCTGACAAATACCGCGGCCGGTTCGATAGGGGCTATGAGAAGTATCGCGACGTGCCATCTCGGCTTCCGGTGCGTTGTCCGCGACTAGACAGGCCGAATCTGCCCCGCACCCCAGACGATCCACTTGGTGGAGGTCAGTTCCGGCAAGGCCATCGGGCCGCGGGCGTGCAGCTTCTGGGTGGAGATGCCGATCTCGGCGCCGAAGCCGAATTGCTCACCGTCGGTGAAGGCGGTGGAGGCGTTCACCATGACGGCCGCGGCGTCCACGCGGCTGGTGAACTCACGGGCGGCGGCCAACTCGCCGGTGACGATGGCCTCGGTGTGGCCGGTGCCCCAGGTATTGATGTGCTCTACCGCCGCGTTCAGGTCGTCGACCACCTCGAGCGCTATGTCGAGGGTGAGATACTCCTCACCCCAGTCGGCGTCGGTGGCCGGAATCTGTCCGGGCAGGTTGCCGTGGATGGTGACGCCGTGCTCCTCCAGTGCCTTGGTCAGCCTGGGCACGGCCGTGTCGGCGATCGCGGCGTCGATGAGGACGGTCTCGGCCGCGTTGCAGACGCTGGGGCGGCGGGTCTTGGCGTTGATCACGATCCGCTCGGCCATGTCGAGGTCGGCGGCGGCATGCACGTAGACGTGGCAGTTGCCGGTTCCAGTCTCGATGGTGGGCACCTGCGCGTCGCGGACGACCGCGTTGATCAGGCCCGCGCCGCCGCGTGGAATGACCACGTCGACCAGGCCGCGCGCCTGGATCAAATGGGTCACGCTGGAGCGGTCCTCGCTCGGCAGCAGTTGCACGGCGTCGGCCGGAATATCCTGTGCCACAAGCGATTCCCGCAGCACCGCAACCAGTGCGGCGTTGGAGCGAGCCGCCGAGGACGAGCCGCGCAGCAGGGCAGCGTTGCCGGACTTGAGCGCGAGCCCGAACGCGTCGACGGTGACGTTGGGCCTGGCCTCGTACACCATCCCGACCACGCCGAGCGGGACCCGGACCTGCTTGATCTCCAGGCCGTTCGGCAACGTCGAGCCGCGGACGACCACGCCCACCGGATCAGGCAGCCCGGCCACCTGGCGCAGCCCGGAGGCGATCCCGTCGATGCGGGCCTCGGTCAAGCGCAGCCGGTCGAGCAGCGACTCCTCGATACCGGCCGCCTGTGCCGCGGCGATGTCGGCGGCGTTGGCGGCGAGCACCCGGTCGGCCGCGGCCAGCAGCGCGTCGGCGGCGGCGTGCAGCGCGTCGTTCTTCTGCGCGGTCGTCAGCTGAGCCAGCGCCCGCGACGCGACCCGAGCCTTGCGCGCGGCCTCGTGCACCACCGCGCGCACATCCGGATCGGTTGTCGTTCCTACCGTCATGGGGTACAGCCTACGCACCCGGTAAACCACCGATTCCACCTGCTCGGTGCGGCCATATACCGCCTCTGATCAGCGCGACCAGCCCACACAGTTTCGACTTGCTTTGCGCCCGTAAGGTTTATCGTGGTGCACATGGTCAGGACGCCGGATCGAATCCCCGCCGACGGTGACGCCAACGTATTGATCGGCAGGTTGGATGCGTCGATGGTCGCTCTGAGTTTCGTCGACAACGCGGGCATCACGCGGGTGAAGGCAGTGCCCGAGCAGCGGCTGCACCAGGCGGCCCGATTCGGGGTCGGCGTCTCACCGTGCTTCGAGACCTTCACCTTCGACGATGTGATGACGGTCGGGCGATATCTGGGCGGTCCCGACGGTGATCTGCGGCTCGTCCCGGACCTGTCGATGCTGACCGAGCTGGCCTGCCAGCCGGGCTGGGCGTGGGCGCCCGCCGACAAGTTCACCCAGGACGGCACGCGCTTCGCCGCCTGCCAGCGCTACTTCGCGGCACGCCAGGCCGAGGCGGCGCACGCGACGGGGCTTCACCTGTCGATGGCCTTCGAGACCGAATGGTCCGTCGGCCGGGACGACGACACGGACGGCTTCACGCCCGCGATCCGCGGCCCGGCGTACGGCATCGTGCGGCTCGGTCAGGTCGCCGAGTACGCCAAGGACCTGGTCGCGACGCTGGCCAAACAGGGCATCACGGTCAACCAGTTCCACCCCGAATCCGCGCTCGCTCAGCTGGAACTGTCGATCGAACCGTCACCGCCGGTCGCCGCCGCCGATGAGGCGGTGCTGGTTCGGCACACGATTCGCCAGGTGAGCGCGCGCCATGGGTGGCGCGCGCTGCTGGCACCATGTATCACGCCGGATGGCACCGGTTCCGGAGCACACCTCCACCTGTCCGTGCACGACGACGAGGGGCCACTGCTCGCCGGCGGTGCGGGCCCGTACGGCATGCGGCGGACCGGCGAAGCGTTTCTGGCCGGAGTGCTGCGCGAACTGCCCGCGCTGGTCGCGATCGGCGCGGGCAATCCGGCGAGCTTCCTGCGGCTGGAGCCCTCGCGCTGGGCCGGCGTGTGGCAGTGCTGGGGTCGCGAGGCCAGGGAGGCAGCGCTGCGTTTCATCACCGGGGTGCGTGGCACCGAGCACTGGGCCGCCAACGCCGAGATCAAATGTTTCGACGCGACCGGAAACCCGTATCTGATCGTCGGTTCGGTGATCGCGGCCGGGTTGTCCGGAATCGCGGAGGAACTACGCCTGCCCACCGAAATCAACGGTGACCCTGCGACTTTCGATGCGGAAGCGCTCATGATGTCGGGTGTGCGCCGACTGCCCACCACGCCGGCCGAAGCCGCCGACCGCCTCGCCGAGTCCACGGTGCTGGCCACCGCGATGGGCGTGGAGCTGCACGACGCGCTGCTCACCGTGCGCCGAGCCGAAGCGGAACGGTACACCGCCGCGAGCGCGGACGAGCTCGTCGCCGTGACCCGTTGGCGGTTCTAGCGTGCTCACCGACGGCGTTCCGCTCACCGACCAGCACTGTCACGGCGTGGTCACCGGTGATCTGGACCGGCCCGGCTTCGAGCGGTTGCTCGGCGAAGGCGCATCCGGCAGTTTCGATTCCGCGATCGGGCTCGCGGTGCGCCGCTGGTGCGCCCCAGCGCTCGACCTGCCCGCCCATGTCGGTCCGGACGTCTACCTCCGTCATCGCGCCGGGCTCGGCGGACGCGAGGTCGCCGCGCGGCTGCTGCGCGCGACAGGCGTGACCCGATGGTTTCTCGACACCGGCATCGGCGGCGGCACGGAAGATTTCGGCGAGCTGGCGGGCGGTGCGGTCCACGAGATCGTGCGTCTGGAAGACGTCGCCGAACAGGTCGTCGCCGAGGTCGGCGCGGTGTCGGGCGTCTACGACCGGATCGAAGCGGAGCTGCGTGCCCGGGCCACGAATGCCGTCGGGCTGAAGACGACCGTCGCCTACCGGTGCGGTCTGGACTTTCCGCTGCGCGATCATCCGCCCACCAGCTTCGCGCCCGAACGCAAACTCACCGACCCGCACCTACTCGGCTGGCTGGTCGGTCTCGGCGCGCGTATCGGGGCCGAACTCGGCCTCCCGTTGCAGGTCCACACCGGGTTCGGCGACTCGCATCTTCGACTGCACCGTTCGGACCCGTTGCTGCTCGACGACTTTCTGCGCAAGACAACCGGCACCGGGCTCTCGGTGCTGCTGCTGCGCTGCTGGCCCTTCTATCGCCATGCCGCCTACCTCGCGCACGTCTTCGAGCACGTCCACCTGGACCTGGGCCTCACCATCCCGTACGTGGGACAGCGCGCCGGGGCTGTGCTCGCCGAGGCGCTGGAACTCGCTCCGTTCCGCGCGCTGTGCTACGCCTCGGGCGGGTACCGGCTGCCGGAACTGCACTACCTCGGCGCCCTGCTCTGGCGGCACGGACTCGGCACGCTGATCGACGAGTGGATCGCCGCCGACGCGATCACCGCCGCCGACGCCGAGCAGCTGGTCACCGCGCTCGCCCACGGGAACGCCGAGCGCGCCTACCGCGCGGCGCTGGACCGGCCGCAGCATCGCTTCGGCGGCTGAGGCGAAACGGTCCGGTCGGTCGATAATCGGGGTGCGTCGCCCGTCCTCGATGCCTACCGTTGATCGTGCGGACCAACGAAAGGATCGAGACCATGTTTCCCGTCGAGCTGCGTGGTACCAGGGCGCAGACGCTGATGTGGGCCCACGAGCACGAGGTCGACCAGGCCGCGCTGCGGCAGCTGCGGAACATCGCCGGGCTGAAATGGGTGCACGGCGTCCGCGTGATGCCGGACGTACACCTCGGCAAGGGGGCCACGGTCGGCTCAGTGATCGCGATGAAGGGCGCGGTGTCGCCCGCCGCGGTCGGTGTGGACATCGGGTGCGGCATGGAGAGCGTGCGGACCGATCTCACCGCCGCCGACCTACCGGACAACCTGCATTCGCTGCGATCGCGGATCGAGGCCGCGGTGCCGGTCGGTTTCCAGGCGCACGCGGACGCGGTGAATGTGACCAAGCTCGGCGGGGACGTGGCCGCGCTCGGCGCGAGCACCGCGACGCTGCGCACGGGCTGGGATCGCTTCTGGGGTTCGTTCAAGGCCCTCGACGACCGAGTGCACGCGCGAGAGTCCAAGGCGCACAAGCAGATGGGCACGCTCGGCGGCGGAAACCACTTCATCGAGATCTGTCTGGACCAGGACGACACGGTATGGATCCTGCTGCACTCCGGTAGCCGCAACATCGGCAAGGAGCTCGCCGAGCGGCACATGACGATCGCGCGGACGCTGCCGCACAACGTCGATCTGCCCGACCGCGATCTGGCCGTATTCGTTTCCGGGACAGCCGAGATGGACGCCTACCGGCGCGACCTCACCTGGGCGCAGGAGTACGCCGCACGCAACCGCGCGGTGATGCTCGCCCTGGTGTGCCGCGCGGTGCAGGACGAATTCACCAGTCGCAGGGTGCGTTTCGAGCAGCCGATCACTTGCCACCACAACTATGTGGCGGAGGAGCTCATCGACGGCGTGCCGATGCTGGTGACCCGCAAGGGCGCCGTGCGCGCGGGCGAGGGTGATCTGGCGTTGATCCCCGGCTCCATGGGCACCCGCTCGTATGTGGTGCGCGGCAAGGGCAATCCGGCCTCTTTCCAGTCGGCGTCGCACGGCGCGGGGCGACGGATGAGCCGCAACGCGGCCAAGCGGCAGTTCAGCGTCGCCGATCTCATCGCCCAGACCGAGGGTGTCGAGTCGCGGAAGGACGCGGGCGTCGTGGACGAAATCCCGGCCGCGTACAAGGACATCGACGAGGTCATCGCCGCACAGCGCGATCTGGTCGACGTAGTGGCGACGCTGCACCAGGTGCTCTGCGTGAAGGGGTGAACACACCGGCGGGATCTCGCGGCGGGCGAGTTGGGCTCGCCCGGTGCGAGATCCGCAGGTGTTCAGCGCCTGCGCAACGTGGCCGCGATACCGGCCGCGATCAGCATCAGGCCGATGACGAGGGCGAAGCCGCCGAGCACCCAGTTGTGCACGGCCAGGCGCAGTTCCGGCGAGAGCACGGATGACTCGTCGATCAATCGCCAGGTGTCTTCCGGAGACACGATCTGCATGACGCCTGGCAGCAGACCCCACACCAGGCCCGCGATTACCGTGCCCGCGGGTGCGTACGCAGCCGATAGCGCGACCAGGAACAGCAGCAGCGCGCCGCCGATGATCTGCCCGTTGGAGCCCCATCTGTCGCCCGCACTGCCGACGATCACCCACTGTCTGGTGTCGAGTGCGCCTTTGGCTGCCAAGCCGATTCCGATCGGCGTCACCACCACACTGACGAGGGTGCCGAGCGCGGTACGCGAAAAATTTCCGCTGGTACGGAATTGGGCTCCCGGCGGAGCCCAGCCCGCAGGCGGCTGATAGTTACTCGACATTCTGGCCTCCTGCGCGGTTTCCCTGTGACGGAAATATTTTCAGCCCATTGTCCGTCCCGCAGGGTGGATTCGCGGTGGATGCGGTATCAATCGCACGCGAGAAAACGGGGCGCCCGGTCTGGGTTTCGCGACAGTTCACCCGATACGATCGGCTATGCCCTGGCGGCCATCGTTCTTCTCGCCCGCTTCTGATTCCGACCCGGCGGCCGGTCCGCCGGAGATCCGCGGCGTGCGGCGGTCGTTCGTCACCGCGCGCGGCGTTCGCTTCCACGTCACGGAGGCAGGCCCCTCCGACGGACGGCCGGTGCTCGCGCTGCACGGCTGGCCACAACACCACTACGCCTACCGCCATCTGCTCGCGGAGCCGCCGGACGGGCTGCGGATCATCGCACCGGATCTGCCGGGTTACGGCTGGTCGGGTGCCGCGCCGCATCGGTGGGCGAAGGAAGACGTCGCGTCGGACGTGCTCGCGCTGCTCGACGGCCTCGGCCTCGACCGCGTCCTGTTGGTCGGGCACGACTGGGGTGGGTACATCGCCCACCTGCTCGTACTGCGTGCGCCGGAGCGGTTCGACGCGCTGCTGGCGTTGAACATCGCCCACCCGTGGCAGACGCCGCGCGTCTTCCTCCCGCACGCGTGGCGGTTCCTGGTCTATCAGCCGCCGGTCGCGACGTTCGGCCGGTACCTGCATCAGCGCACCAGGTTCCTGGAACAGCTGATCTTCCCCGGCGCTGTACGCCATCGTGCGGAGTTCGGGCCCGAGGTGGTTCGCGCGTACGCGGACCGCTTCCGTGACCCGGTCTGCGCGCGCACCGCGACCGAGACCTATCGCACCTTCCTGCTGCGTGAAGTACCCCGATCCGCAGGGCGCGGTGAGCGACGCCGCGCAACCGTTCCAATCCGCACCCTGTTCGGTGTCGAAGACGCGGCGATCCACCCTTCACTCGCCGCCGAAGAGACGGCACGGGCCGACGACTATCGCCTGGAGCTGGTGGAGAAATGCGGCCATTTCATCGCAGAAGAACGGCCGGACCTGGTCCGCGCCCGGTTGGTCGAATTGGCGGCGGCTACCAGGCCCGACTGACCGCACGCGGTCCTTTCGGCGGGGTCTACCCCGCACTCCGGCCGGAACGCGTCAGTGGCGGCTCGCGCGGCCGCGTGACGACCAGGCCGCCGCGGCCCCGAGAGTTTCCATGCCTGATGGCCGCACGTCGTACCGGCCCCGTCATTCAGGTGCGGGCGCCGCGCCTCGGAGTTGCGGATGTCACGCCGGTCGGGCTCCGCGGTCGCGGCGCATCGCCGTCTGTCGGTACCGTCGGGCACGATGAAGCGCATGACCACGGCGACCGATGTCCCTGCGATCGACCTCACCGCCCCCGACCTGCGCGAGCGCGCGGAGCATCTGCTGCGCGAGCTGGCCGGACCGGGCGCGCGGCTGCGGGAGGACCAGTGGACCGCCATCGAGGCGCTGGTCGTGCGGCGACGCCGGGCACTGGTCGTACAGCGGACCGGCTGGGGGAAGTCGGCGGTGTACTTCATCGCGGCCAAGCTGCTGCGCGGGGCCGGGCGCGGGCCGACGGTGATCGTCTCGCCGCTGCTGGCCCTCATGCGCAACCAAGTGGCGGCGGCCCAGCGTGCGGGGGTGGTCGCCGCGACCATCAACTCGGGCAACGTCACCGAATGGGACGAGATCCACGCGCGGGTCGCCGATGGCGCGGTCGATGTGCTGCTGGTCAGCCCGGAGCGGCTGAACAACCCGGACTTCCGCGACCATGTTCTGCCCCGGCTCGCCGCGGACGCGGGACTTGTGGTGATCGACGAGGCCCACTGTGTGTCGGACTGGGGCCACGATTTCCGGCCGGACTATCGCCGTATCCGCACCCTGATCGCCGATCTCGGTTCGGACGTGCCCGTGCTCGCGACCACCGCGACCGCCAACGACCGAGTGGTCACCGACGTCGCCACCCAGATCGGCACCGACACCCTGGTGCTGCGCGGCACGCTGGATCGCGAATCGCTGCACCTGTCGGTGGTCCGCTTCGACGACGCGGTGGAGCGCACCGCCTGGCTCAGCGGCCATCTGCACCGGTTGCCCGGCTCCGGAATCGTCTACACACTCACCGTCGCCGCCGCGCACGATCTGGCCGACGTGCTGAACTCGCACGGCCATCGGGTCGCCGCTTACACCGGCCAGACCGACCCCGCCGAACGCGAGGGGTTGGAGGCCGCGCTGCTGAACAACGAGGTGAAGGCGCTCATCGCCACCTCGGCGCTGGGCATGGGATTCGACAAACCCGACCTCGGGTTCGTCGTGCACGTCGGCGCGCCGTCCTCGCCTATCGCCTATTACCAGCAGGTCGGTCGCGCGGGGCGCGGCACCGACCGTGCCGAGGTGATCCTGCTACCCGGCCCCGAGGACGCGCGGATCTGGAGCTACTTCGCCTCCGTAGCCTTTCCGCGCGAACATATCGTGCGCGCGGTACTCGACGCGCTGGACTCCGACCGGGCGCTGTCGACGGCGGCGCTGGAACCGCTGGTGGAGCTGAACCGCTCCCGGCTGGACATGGTGCTGAAAGTGCTCGACGTGGACGGCGCGGTGCGCCGGGTACGCGGCGGCTGGATCTCCACCGGACAGCCGTGGATCTACGACACCGAACGCTATGAGCGCCTGTCCGCCGCCCGCGAGGTCGAACAGCAGGCCATGGTCGACTTTCAGTCGACTTCCGGCTGCCGGATGGAGTTCCTGCGGCGTCAGCTCGACGACCCTGGACTGCCCGCGGGCCGAGCGGATTCGCCCGGCTGCGGCCGCTGCGACAACTGCACCGGGGCCCGCCCCGACCGCACCGTGGCCGCCGATGCCGTTGCCGCGACCAGAGCTCGCCTCGATCGCCCCGGCATCGACCTCGCTCCACGCAAGCAGTGGCCCACCGGCATGGCGAAGCTCGGAATCCCATTGTCCGGCAAGATCTCCGGCGGCGCCGAGACCGGCCGTGTCCTCGGTAGGCTCACCGACCTCGGCTGGGGACAGCGCCTGCGCGCGTTGCTCGACGGCCCGGACGCCCCCGTCCCCGACCCGGTCTTCGACGCGTGCATCGCCGTGCTGCGCGAATGGAACTGGGCAGCACGCCCCGCCGCGGTGATGGCGCTGGAATCCCCCCGCTATCCCGTGCTGACCGCCAGCCTCGCCGCGCGGCTCGCCGAAGTCGGCCGCCTACGCGACCTCGGCACGCTGCGGACCCGTCCGGACCGGCCGCCGGTCTCCGCGGCGAACTCCGCACACCGGGTCGCGGGACTGTTCGACGCATGGGAGGTTCCCGACCTCATCGACGTAACAGGCCCGATCCTGTTGGTGGACACCCTCACCGATACCGGCTGGACGTTCACCGTCACCGCCCACGCGCTACGGGCCGCAGGAGCCGACGCGGTCCTGCCGTTCGCTCTGGCCATGCCCACATAGCGGTGCGCAGGTGCCGAAACAGGCGCGCGCCCGCACGCCCGCGGCCTGCTACCGCCTTTGGGTGCAGCAACATTCGTGATCCCCACTCGGCGGCAGTCGATGACGGCCGCTAGGCCGACAGCCGCTCGGATCGCCGCACCGCGGCCGTCCCCGGCTGGTCGGCCGATCGCGTGTCCGGCGCCCGCCGGATTCGACGACGACCCGTGGCCGGTTCTCTTCGAGCGCTGGACCTGCGTTGCGGCACCTCGGAGAGCGGCATCTCGGGCATTGGGATCGTAAAACTCCCTGGCGCACAAGGGCACTCACAGACTGAGCGTCGCCCGCAGTCTCGCGTCGAGGGATTCCGTCTCAGCCGCGGTCAGGACGCCGAGCTGTTCGGTGAGCCACGGCCGGTAGGCGCGGAGCAGCTCGAGGGTGTCCGCCCAGCCGTGCTCGGTCCGAGTGGCCAGTACATGGCCCGGGTCCGCGTCGCGCAGCGGGACGACGTGCAGCCAGCGGTAATGCGAGGTGATCACCGCCGAGTCGGACACCAGCACGACGGTCGGACGCCGCGGAAACAAGGCGCCGTCGCGCAGCGTAGGAGAGTAGCGCCAGACCTCGCCGCGCTTCATGCCGCGCCACCGGCATCGCGCTCGGCGGCCTGGGTGAGCCGCACGTCGTCGTACGCGGCGGCCAGCTCGGCCTCCTCATCGATGACCAGCGCGGTCAGGCTCTCGTGCACGAGCGTGGTGCGCAGCGCGGCGTTGATCACGGAGGAAAGGCTGCGGTTCTGGCGATCGGCGGCCTCCCTGGCCCATGCGGCCACTTGGGGATCCAGTGTGACCGTCACGCGCGCCGCCTTGCTCATACTCGTATGCATACCAGAACGGTGCAACGCCCGAAACCTGTCCGGGGCATCGGTTAGGGTCGGACGCGTGGCCAGCAAGTCTGCGGCGCCGGCTATCGAACTCGAGGTCGGCGGCCGCACGATCCGCATCTCCAACCCGGACCGGGTCTACTTTCCGGAGACCGGCGCGACCAAGCTCGACCTGGTGCAGTACTACCTGAGCGTCGGGGACGGCATCGTCAACGCGCTGCGCGACCGGCCATGCATGCTGCATCGGTTCCCTAAAGGGCTGGCGGGAAACAAAGTGCACCAGAAACGGCTGCCCGCGGGCGCGCCGGACTGGATTACCACCGTGCGGGTATTCTTCCCACGCTACGGCAGGCACGCCGACGAGCTCTGCGTCACGGAACTCGCCGATGTCATCTGGGCGGTGCAGATGTCGACGGTCGAGTTCCATCCGTGGAACTCCCGCGCCGCTGACACCGAAAGGCCTGACGAGTGGCGCATCGACCTGGACCCGATGCCGGACTGCCCGTGGTCGCGAGTGCGGCGGGTGGCCGGAGTCGTGCACGAGGTGCTCGACGAACTCGGCGCGGTCGGCTGGCCGAAGACCTCCGGTGGCAAAGGTCTGCACATCTACGTCAGGATCGCGCCGAACTGGGGATTCAAGGACGTCCGCCGCGCCGCGCTCGCCTTCGCCCACGAGGTCGAGCGGCGTGCGCCCGACGACGTGACCACCACCTGGTGGCGCCGCGACCGCGACCCGGAACTGCTGTTCGTCGACTACAACCAGAATGCACGCGACCACACGATCGCCGCCGCGTACTCGGTGCGCGGCGTCCACGCTGCGACGGTCTCCACACCGGTGCGGTGGGACGAGATTTCCGACATCGATCCGCGCGACTTCACCATGTCCACCGTCCCCGCCCGCTTCGCCGAACTCGGCGACCTGCATGCGGGCATCGATGACGCGGTGTTCCACCTGGATCGACTGCTGGAGTGGGCCGACCGGGACAAGGTGGACGCCGAGTTGGACGCGCAGACAGATCTGGACGAGAACTAGCGAGGGCCGATGTGGGCGGGTGCTGTGCGACACTGCGCCGTTCCACGACCAGGCGGCGATGCTACCGTCGCTGCGGCGACCGTGGGTCGTCGTTCACCTGTTCGCACCACCACCGACCACGCCGTATCGCACCGAAGGAGGTCCATCCATGAGCCGACCGGCAGTACCGATCGCGGTGGGCCCGGCCGAACCTCCTCCCGCGCTGGTGGAGAAGGCGGTGCAGGAGGCGGGGGCCACGGTGTCGGAACTCGACGAAGCGCGCGCGCTGGTCTGGGCCGGTGGTCCCGGTGAGTTCCCGGACGAGCTGCCCGCCACCGTCGAGTGGGTGCAGCTTCCCGCCGCCGGCATCGAGGACTGGCTCGCCACGGGCATCTTCGCCAAGTATCCCGATGTCCGATTCACCTCCGCCGCAGGCGCTTTCGCGGCAAGCGTGGCCGAGCACGCGCTCATGCTGCTGCTCGCGGGCGTCCGGTATCTTCCCGAACACCTGCGTGCCGCGCGCTGGCGCCAACAGGACTTCTTTCCGCACGTCGGCACGCTGCGCGGCAAGACGGTGACCATCGTCGGCGCGGGTGGAATCGGCCGCGCACTGATCCCGATGCTGGTTCCGCTCGGCGCACACGTGATCGCGGTCAACCGCAGCGGGCGACCGGTCACCGGTCCCGGCATCCCGGACACCGTCGAGACGCTCTCCGCCCACCATCTCGCCCGGATCTGGCCGCGCACCGACCATGTGGTCATCGCGGCGCCCGCCACTCCCGACACCAGGCACCTCCTCGGCGCGGACGAACTCTCCCGGCTCAAGCCGTCGTCCTGGGTCGTCAACGTGGCTCGCGGCAGCCTCATCGACACCGACGCCCTGGTGGCGGCGCTGGCGTCGGGTGCGATCGGTGGCGCCGGGCTGGACGTCACCGACCCGGAACCGCTTCCGGACGGCCACCCGCTCTGGGAGCTGCCGAATGCCATTGTCACGCCGCATGATTCGAATCCGCCGCAGTTGCGGTTCGCGGCGTTCGCGGATCACGTCGGTGAGAATGTCACGCGGTTCCTCGCCGGGCGCGAGCTGCTTGCACCGATCGATCCCGCCCGCGGGTACTGAGAGGAAAACACACCCGAACCGCCGCGTGTGTCGACGTCGATGATGTAGGTACTCCTCGTCCGACACCCTGCGCTGATTCGGCACTGCCACGACCACCATCGATTCCGCGATGATTCCCGCCTCTGGGCGCATCGCACACCAGTGATCTCCACGGGCGCACGAGTGGAGACCCGAGCTCAGCTGCCCGAAACGACCGATGACTACCACCGGCCCTCGACCATCCCGGTCCGCAGGTCAGAGCGCGCATTCCCGTGTGTGAGCCCGAACGGACCCACTGGGACGTACGCTCCTAGACGAGCACAGAGCGCCGACCTTCGACGGAGGGAGTCACTATGGCGTCCAACCGGCCGAGAATCCCACCGCAGCGGCTGGTGCACGCTGTCGAATCGGTCCGCACTGTGCTGGCGGTAGCGTTCCGCAAGCTGGTGCCGGGACATATCGCGCTGATGGAGCTGATCGCCGCCGGATGGATCACCCAGGCGATCCATGCCGCGGCTGCGCTCGGGATAGCCGACGAGCTCGCGGCGGGGCCACGGTCGAGTGCGGAGTTGGCCGCGGCGGTCGGCGCCGACGAGGACGCGTTGCGGCGGCTGCTGCGGCTGCTGATCAGCCACGGCATCTTCACCCAGCGCCGGGACGGCAGGTACGCACTGACGCCGATGGCGCGGGCGCTGCGCCGCGACGCCGACGTGTCGCTGCGCGACGCAGTGCTGTTCTTCGGTTCGCCTGGCCACCGCAACCACTGGTCGCACCTGGTCGACGCCGTCCGCACCGGCAAACCGGTCGGCGAGGAGCTGGACGGGATGCCGTTCTTCGACTATGTGCAGAGCGATCGCGAACTCGGCGAGCTGTTCGACCGCGCGATGACGAGCATCAGCACCCTGGCAATGGAACCGCTGTTCGCGGCTTATGATTTCGGCCGCTACGAGACCATCGTCGACGTAGGCGGCGGAGAAGGATCCCTGCTCGCCGAAATCCTGCGCCGCGCACCACGCTCACGCGGGGTCCTGTTCGACCTGCCCGAGGTGGTGGAGTCCGCGCCTGCCCGGTTCGCCGAACTCGGCCTGGCCGACCGCTGCTCGGTCGAGAGCGGATCGTTCTTCGACACCGTCCCGAAGGGCGGCGACGCCTACATCCTCAAACACATCCTGCACGACTGGGCCGAGCCGGAGGCGGGCCGCATTCTGCGCGCGGTACGGGCGGCGATGACGCCCGACACGCGGTTGCTGATCATCGAGTTGGTCATTCCCGAACACACCGGTCCGCACCCGAGCAAGTACATCGACCTGGAGATGCTGGTCAACGCAGGCGGCCGGGAGCGAACCGAGACCGAGTACCGCGAGTTCCTCGCCCGCCACGGGTTCACGCTGACGAGCCTCGTGCCGACCGTGGCGCCCGACAATGTGCTCGAGGCCCGGCCGAGCTAGCGCCTTCCTGGTTCCGTTCCTGCCGCACGGCTTATGGCGCGGTAGGCATCACGAACGCGGCGGTCGCGATACCCAGTGTGTTGTCGGATACGCATGTGACGCGCATCGCCCTGCCGACCGGCGTCTGTTGTGACTCGAATCCGCTGTAGTAGCCGAACACCGGTTCGGACCGCGCAGGCGGGACGAAGAAGCCGAGGCACTCGGCCTCCAGCACCGAAGTCCCCTCGCCGCTATGGCAGAGCGCGGCGGCGTCGGTGAGCCCGCGGTCGACGAAACAGCCCGCCGGTTCGGCCGAGGCGGTCCCGGCTCCCGTGAGGACGAGTCCGGCCGCGATTACCAGCAGGCCACCGCCTCCGCTTATCCGCCGCATCATGGTGTGCACCGCAACCCTTTCCTCAGCAACTCCGGTGTGGCCCGCCCGGGGCCGGGGCCATCGCACCATCCTGGAGTCGCAATCCCTCAGAGGTAATCTCACCAGAATCGGGCAGACCGGTCGAGTTCGACCCGACCGAAGCGCGCCGTTCAGGGAAGGACCAGAGCCTGCGCGATGAGGACGAGGTAGAGCGCGAGAATGAACACGACCGCGGGAAGCACCGGATGATCCGGCCGAACCCCGGCGACGAACCGCCACGAGCCGAAGGCAGGAATCAGCAACAGCGGCAACGCGATCCAGGCGATCACACTTCCGAGCCCCGAACGCTCCCACGGCCGGACCAACGCGAGATCGCCCGCCACGGCCACCGCGGCACACAGCAGCGCGGCGGCCGCACTGCCTTTTGCGCCCAAGACATTCGAGTAGAGCATCGCGTCCGAACGCCCGGCCCGGGTCGTCTTCCTCGCGAACTCGAACTGGAGGAAAGCCCCCGCGAAGACGACAGCGACAGCCACGGCCTGCCACCGCGCGCCGACGGCGCCGGTGTCGATCGCCGAAACGATGACATATGCGGTGACCAGTAGCTGCACCGGATAGGTGACAACGAGGTTGAGCAGAATGTTCGTCCGGATCATCTCGAAAAGGCGCTCCATGCCCCACAGCGCAAGCCCGTAAACCAGTGCCGTGGCGATCATCACGGCCGATCCGACCGACAGCGCGAGACTCGCGGCGCCGGCGCCGACCGCTATGAGGACCATGGCAATACGCAGGTCGGCGGCCCTGACCGCGCCGGTGACCAAGGGACGATCGGGATTGTGCACACGGTCGTATTCGAGATCCTTCTGCTCGTCGACCATGCGGAGGTACAACAGCACGAACGCGACGACCACGATGCGCACGACGGTGGCAACGGCCGGATGCCAGTCCAGGCCGGTCACCAGCGCGGCGGTGCCCTCCAGTGCGAGCACCCAGAGGATGCCGTAGAGCAGATAATGCGGCTTGTACATCACCGCGGTGAAGCGGGTGATCCGCGTGGCGGAGGCGAGCACGCTCATGCTGTGCCCCACCGATCCCACATGGTCACCTCGGTGGCGGGCGCGCGTCGAGCGGCCACGGACGGCCCCGGCCGCAGATGCGCCACCGGGATCAGCGCCACCTGTCCCACCTCGTCGAACGGGATGCCGAGCAACTCCGCGATCTCGCGCTCGTAGTACAGATGCGCGGTGGTGAGGCAGGAACCGAGCCCGCGCTCGTGCAGCGCGAGCATGAAGTTCCACACCGCCGGATAGATCGAGCCGTAGAAACTCGCCAGGCGCAGCGGCGAGGCGGCTTCTGGCGGGCGACCGATCGAGCAGACGAGCACCAGCGCGGGCACCTCGTGCAGATGGTCGGCCAGGTGGCGGGCGGAGGACAGGTCGCCGAGCTCGTCGGGGCGCGGGGTGCGACCGGAAATGTTGGCGGCGAACGCTTTTCGGTAGTATTCGGCGATCCGCTGCTTCGTCTGGTAGTCCTGCACCACCACGAAGCGCCACGGCTGGCGATTGCTTCCGCTCGGCGCGTGGACCGCGATCCGCACACAGTCCAGCAGATCCTGGCGGGCCACCGTGCGGGTCAGGTCCAACCGGCGACGGAAGGCCCGGGTGGTGGTGAGCAGTTCGATGCCCATCAGATGCCGTCCACGTTCAGGTCCACGTCCTCCTGGTCGGTGACCAGGTCGTCCTCGGCGAATTCGAGGTCGACCGCGGCGGCGACCGCGCCGCATTGGCGGATCTCGCAGTGCACCACGGTCCGATCGGCTTGGCTGCCGGTGATCTCGGCGACGCATTCGGCGGGACGGTCCAATTCGACGAACCGCTCGAACATGCTGCCGACGCACTCGAGCCGGGGCAGCTGCGGGATCACCATGGCCAGCGCGGTCTGCCTGCACGCCTCGATCAGCAGGCTGCCCGGCACGTGATCGAGCTGGTGGTCGAACAGGAAGGGGTGGTTGAGGTCCGGCGCCAGCGCCGCACGAGCGACCGCGCCGGCCAGCTCTGGCGGGCCGATCACCACGTTGCGCCAGTTCTCCCTGCCCACCGCGGCGCAATCGGCGCGTTCGGTGTGCGCGGCGGCGCCGGCGAATGGGCCGAGGCCGAGGCTGTCGCGAAACGTGGAGCGCAGTGCCGACCAGTGCTGCGGCGTCGTCCAAGAGAACGATCCGTCGACCGTCATCATCGACTCGGCGCCGGCATCGATTTCGAGCACCATGTCCAGCCCGATCAGCGTGTCACCGCTGTGGTGGCGTCGGGGCACCCGGACCTTCATCACCAGATCCGCCGGCGCCGTGGCGATATTCCACGCAGCGGTGCCGGCGCCGGTGCCGTTGAAGGTGCGCACGATGAAGGCCATCTCCGGCGGCACGCCATAGAACTCGTGGGTGAGCGCGATGGCGGCCTGCCGAGCCGCCTCCATAACCAACAGTGGGTCGTAGTGCAGGCCCAGCTGTCCGGCGTGGTCACCGTAATAAGCATGCATTCTGGGAAGTTGGGCGCCGACCACGAATTCGTCCTCGCCGAGGGCATCCAGCGAGGTGACGAACACCTCCGACACCGCGCATCGGTGCGCCAACTCGCGGGAGATCGTGCGGAGGTGGGTCGCTGTCTTCACAGTTTGAACATTCACGGTCGTTTCTCCAACCATTCTTGCGCCGACACCGGCCGCAGCGCCTGCGGCTGCGTACCCGTCCGCATGGGAAGTACGTGGGACCCGAGCACGATCACCGACCACGGGTCGAGCTCTCGATCCTCGGCCCACGCGGCGTCCAGCAGGCGCGCGCAGTCCGCGTCCGCCGTCGGATCGAACTCGGACGGGACCGACACCCCGGCCCGCTCGAGGTCACGCAGGATGCGCTCCAGTGCGTCGCCCCGGTCGAAGCTGCGGGCGGGCACGTGCGCGTAGAGGTCTCGGGCGATCGCGACGGCGTCGGACGCACGGTCGGCGCCGGTCGCGATCTGCGCGAGCACCGTCGCCCTGCTTCGCTCGTCGAGGTAGATGGCGAGTTCCCGCAGCACGTCGGCGGGATCGTCGGGCGAGTGCACCAGATTCAGCAGATAGCTGTGGCGCCCGAGCAGGTAACGCAATTCGCCCGGCTTGCGCTTGCGCGGGTCGGTCGCGCCTTTCGCCTCGGTGAGCCGGACCGGGACCGGCAGGTCGCCGTCCTCGCCTCGCACCACCAGCACCAGCACGTCCGCGATGCGAACTAGCAGATCGGCCAGCCGCCTGCGCTCGGGCGAGGCGATGTTCCATGTGAAGTACCACAACGCGCGGGCCAGGTGCCGGTCCGCCAGGACGCGGCGGGCCGACACGACCCGGAACCCGTTCTCCCCCAGCCACTGCAGTGTGGGCTCGATCGCCCTCGCGACGACCGCGTCCGGCTTGAGCAGCAGCAGGGAATGCTCCCTGGCGAACTTCCCCGCATCGATGCCGAGATGATCCAGCTGATCGACGGTCTCCTGCAGGTAGGTGTCACCCAGATACGCGTCCACCTTCTCCGGCTGCGGCGTCAGCGCGGCGAGCAGCTCGCGCGGCGGAGTGTTCACCGGCCTGCTCCGTCGAAGTCGTTGCCGGCCAGCACTTCCTCGATACTCGGGAGCGGGACACCGAGGTAGCCGGATTCCAGGCAATGGTCGAGCAGCAACCGCAGGTACTCCTTGCCGGTCGGCGGGGATGGTCTGCCGGTCAACACCTCGGCGTGTGTGGTGTCGAAGACCAGGCGGCGGTGGAAGTAACTGGTGTAGAGCTTCCCGATTCGCCGGTAGTATTCGCGTTCGATCGCACCGAGGTCCTCCTCGCGGAAGGTCGCTGCCGGCACGAACGTCGCGACCTCGAACGACGGGTACTCGGCCAGGACATCCGAAATCTCGCGCACCGACAGCGTGTCGCGGCCGAGCGCGTGCAGCGTGCGCCCGTGTGCCGAGTCGAAATCCAAGACCGCCGCGGCCACCACGTCGGCGACGTGGTCGACCGGCGCCAGCGACAGGGTCGCGTCGTAGCGACCGGGCAGCGAGCGCAACTTGCCCTCGACCATGAGTTTGACGACGGTGTAGAGGTTCTTGTACTCGCGGATCACGCCGGTGTCGCTCGCTCCGGTCACGATGCCGGGCCGCACGACGGCCGAGCGCACACCTTGCTCGCTCGCGGCGCGCACCAACTGCTCGGCCCGAAACTTGCCGCGCTCATAACCGTTTCCGAAGGACTGCCCCAGATCGAGTTCGTCCTCGGCGATGATCCCGCCCCGCATGCCGCACACATACGCGGTACTGACGTGCACCAGCGGCACGTCCCACTGCCGGGCGAGGGCGATCGCGTTCGCCGCTCCCCGCACGTTGAGTTCGTCGTACTCGGTTTCGGAGGCGTCGAACGCCGTGGTCGCCGCACAGTGCACGATCATCCCCACCCGCTCGGCGAGATCGTTCCGGTCGCGGTCGGACAGACCGAAGCCGGGGGCGCGGATGTCGCCCGCGACCGCGGTGCCCGCGCCGATCTCCGTGCCGTCGTTACGGACGATGCGCGCCTTGCTGTGCAGCACGGCAGCAACCGGCCTGCTCGCCGCGGCGAGCCGGGCGACCACTTCGGCGCCGACCAGTCCGGTGGCGCCGGTGACCAGCACCGTGTCACCGCCTGTCACGACGAGCCTCCCGCCACGCTGTGCCCGACCAGGGCAATCACCTCGCCCACCCGGCGGACACCAACCAGTTCCTCCGGCCGGTAGCGCGGCAGGCCGAACGCACGCTCGAGCACGACGGTCAGCTCCATCAGCCGCAGCGAATCGAAGCCGAGGTCCTCCACGAGCCGCCGGTCGTCACCTGCGGGCGCCCCGTGATCGGGCGCCATGGCACGGATCAGCCCGCGTACCCGTTCGGCCACTGCGAGATCCGCGGCGGTCATGTCCGGCCCCTTTTCCGTAGATGGGGTTGCTGCCCACCCGAGGCCAGCAGGTCGCGCGCCTCGTCCAAGGGCAGTTCGGTGTCGAGATAGCCCGCGATGCGCAGCCAGTCGTACCCGATCGCCAGCGTGCGCCGCCATTGCTCGCGCGAGTCGAACGAGGCGGGGAAATCGGCCGCACCTGCTGTCGGATCGGTTCCCGCGGCGACCCGACGCACCAGGGTGACGAAGTCGTCGAGTATTGCCAGACCAGCCATGGCGTCTCCGCCTGCGGCGATGATCTTCGAGAAGCGCACGCGCTGAGCGGAGTCCAGTCCCGCGAGCAGGTCATCACGGTGCGCGGCAGATGAGGGAAGGATCCGGCGCAGCGTCGCGGCGGGAGCCACGTCGGCGGGCAGCGGATGGAAACCGAAGGCGCACAACACTACCCGCACGGACATCGCCACCAATCGATGCGCCGCGATGTCGGCGACCGCGCTCTGGGCGTTCTTCACCGCGCCCGCCAGATCCTCGCGCGCGTTCTCCAGCACGATGTTCGACCACACAAGGTTCAGCGCGCATTCGGTGAAGCGCCGTGCAGGCAGCGGCGAGAGCGTGGCGACCGCATCCGCACGAGCCGCGCCCTCCACTCCGAGCGCGGGCGCGATCGTCGAGGGCACCGGGGTATAGGGCCGCAGCGGTGCGCACATCGCAAGCGCCGGGGTGATGATTTCACCACCGCGCCACTGCAATCCGACCAGCCCGAGCCGGAGGAACTCGGTCAGCTCGACGGAGATGTCGCGGTGCGCGCGCGCCAGCACGTCGGCCAGCGAGTGGCGGAACACCACCGACCGCCACGCCGGGGCGCCGCTGTCGGATAGCGCGAAGACGTCGCTGTCGCCGCGCAAGACGTGGATGCGTGAGCCGATCGTCCAGGTGGTGACGCCGGGGACCCTGGCGAACAGGATCCGCTGTGGATCGTCGACCGGTTCCGCTACGCCGAGGTCCGCGGCCAACTCCATCAGCTGTTCCCAGGGTCGGGCTTCGGACCGGGCGCGAGCGGTCGCGACGCCGAGGACGCTGGACGGGGTGTCGCCGAAGGCGCATGCCTCATCAGCATCCGCCCACGCCGCCGGGTCGCTCAAGTCCCGGTAACGGTCGATCAGGTCGCCGCCGCCGATCCGATCCAGCTGCTGGGGTAGCCACTTGGTTTCCAGATAGGTTTCGCCGCGACCGGCCGCCCACCCCTTCATCGCCTGGAGCAGCCCGTCGAGCGCCCAGCCGATGGCCTCGTCGCGGGCCCGCAGGATCCGCAACGCGGCGGCATAGCGCAGGGCGTGGAGCGCACGGCGGCGCCACCAGTCCGCGATGATGCCCGCGAAGGTGGGATGCGGCAGCAGAGCACGCAACTCGGTGACGTCGGGAGCATCCGGCGCGGTGCGCACCACGTTGGCGCGCAAAAACCGTTGGCAGCGATTGAGCACGTCCTCGTCGAGTTCACTGGGTGTCGCGGCGTGCGCCACCCGCTCGAGCCGGCGGCACAGCTGCGCCACCGAGCAGGTGCGGATCTCCACCCGGCGGCCGTCGACGAACAGCACTGTCGGCAAGGTCGGCAGTTCCTCGTCGCCGGGCGCCAGGACCAGAAAATCCACATCGGAACCCTCATTGCCGAAACCTTCGGCGAGCGAGCCCTCGAAAAGGATGGTCGAGTTCGCCGGAACCTCGACGCTGTCCATGGCGTGGGCGAGCAGCATGGCCACTCGGTCGGCGGGCAACGTCGGTTTCGGTGTGCCGCCCGCGGCGGCGGGACCGGCGACAGATCCGTTCTCCTCGCCTGTCGCCGTCACCTCGGCCACGCCGTCGGAGTACGCGTCCAGCGTGCCCGCCGTCATGATGCCGTCGGCTTCGTGCACCACCGCTTCGGCCAGTTCGCCGTCACGGAACTGCTGCCACATATGCCTGCGGCGCGGCTTGCCGCTGGAGGTACGCCGGATGATGCCGCGCGGTCCGGTGACGATGGTCACCGTCTGCGCGGGCCCGAGTTCACCGCGAATGATCTTGCGCGCCTCCGTGATCCACTCTCCAGGTGCGGACTCCGCGAACAGCGCGATGCCCTGCGAGCCGGGATCGGTGATCGCGACGGCGGCGAGCTTGCCCTTGGTGATCCCGGTTTCCCCGGCCACCCGCGATTCGATGTCCTCCATGAAGACCGAGCGTCCACGCACTTTGAGGCTCGACCCCATCCGCCCCAGCACGAAAACCTCACCGCGGTGCAGGAAACCGGCGTCTCCGCTGTAGAGCGCGCCGTCGGTGATCCGGGTGGACGCGGTGGCCGAATCGTCAGAATAGCCGAGGGCCACCGAATCACCGACCACCACCATCTCACCGAGCACCCCGTCGGGCAGCTCCCGTCCCTCCTCGTCCACAACCCGCACGGTCGATTCGGGTGTCGAGTAGCCGAGTCCGGTGATCCACCCCGCACCCTCGACGCGGTGCGTGTCATCGAGCAACTCCTCGTCCAGGATGCGCACCGGCTCGCCGAACCGCAGGCTGGGGTTGTCGATCCGCAGCGCGGTGATCGGCCGGTTGCGTGCCGACGAGGTCACCATCAGCGTCGCCTCGGCGAGGCCGTACGCCAGCGTGTAGGCCTTCATCGAAAAGCCCTGTTTGCCAGCGAGTTTCGCGAACGACTGCAGATCGGCCACTTCAACCGGTTCGGACCCGACGGCGAGCGTGCGCCAGCCGGACAAGTCGAGGTCGGCGATTTCCTCGTGCCGCACCCGGTGCGCGAGGTAGCCGAGCGCGAACGACGGCGAGGAGGAATGCTGGGCGTGTGCCATGGCGCGCAACCAGCGCACCGGATCACGAACGAACTGGTCGGGGCGCATCAGGTACAGCTCGCCCTGGTTGGTCACGATGGTCAGGAACGAGCCGACCAGACCCATGTCGTGGTAAAGCGGCAACCAGGAGACCGCTGTCTCGCCATGACGCCAGTCGATCAACGTCGAGATCATAGCGATGTTGTTCGCCAGATTGTGCCAGCTGACCCGCACTCCGCGTGGTGCGCCGGTGGAGCCGGAGGTGAATTGCAGCAACGCACACTCGTCCGGTTCGCCGAACTCGCGCACCTCGGGCGGCACGGGCAGGGTCGCCGCATCGATCACGAGTGGCTCGTCGGTGCGGCCCGCAGCCTCGGCCGCCTGCCGCACCAGCTGCTCGAACTCCGGGGAGGTCACCACCAGCCGGGGACTCGCTGCGGTCAGGATCGCCGCGATGTGCGCGACGATCTGGGCCAGGTCGCCGAACATCGGTGGCGCGACGGGTGTGAAGACGCCGCCACAGGCCCACACTGCGTAGAACGCGGCGACGCAGGGGAAGCCGGTCGGCATGATCACACAGGCGCCGTCACCGTTGCTCATTCCGTTCGCGCGCATCAGCGCGGCGATGGACCAGGCCTGCTCGGCAAGTTCGGCGTAGCTGCGGAACTCCCACCCGTCTGCCTCGTCGGCCAGGTGGATACCCGCGGTACTCGTGGGCTCGGCCAGCCAATGTCGCACTGCCGCAACGTCTTTGTCACTACGCATCGTGGCGGTCTCCTTCGGACAGCACAGTAACCGTTCCATTGGTGCCGTCCACCCGAATCTTCATGCCGGTCCGAATCTTTTTGGTGATGTCCTTGACCTGGACCACCGTCGGAACGCCCAGTTCTCGCGCCACAATAGCCACATGAGTGAGTGGGCTTCCGCGCTCGATCACCAGCGCCGCGGCCGAGGGCAGCGCGGCCACCCATCCGGGATCGGTCCGGTAGGCCACCAGGATTCCGCCGGCGACGTCGCGCGGCTCGTCGACCACGACGGCTGTTCCCTCGGCGACGCCCGCGCCCGAAGGCGTCCCCGTAAGCACCGTCCCCGCGTCGGCCGCCGGGGTGTCTGTGATCGGAGCCCACCCCTGGCTCGCCAGTTCCGCGCGACCGAAGGTCGACCCCACAGTGACGAATCGCGCCGGGGCGGACAGCCCGGAATCCTTAGCGCGTTGCGCCTTCCGCGCCGCTACCAGCCCGCGCAGACCGCTGGTCTCGGCCCCCTCGTAGCTGCCGCGCAGCTCCTGCACGGTCAGGTGGAACACATCGGAGAACTCGTCGATCACGCCACGCTCGGCCAGATCTCGGCCCATCACGCGGATCATCCTTTTGACCATACCGAAGGCTCTCGTACGGCAGAATCGCAGCCGCTCACGGTGCGCGGCGCAACGGGAAACCTTGCCGCGCAATCGTTCATAGATCCGGCGACGGAGACCACCCAAATGCGCGTCGAGGTACTCCTCGGCGTCGTCACCACGGCCCAGCGGTGCGTCCGGAATGGCGCTGCGCAGCATGACGAACAGGCTCGCCGGATCCTCGCGCAGATCAGGGGTTTCGAGTTTGAGCTCGTCGAGACTGCGGTAGCCGTAGCGGTCGATGTACTCGTCGACCCGTGTGCGGAATTCCGGATGGGCGGCCAACGCGGGGTAAATCCGTTCCGGCTTCGTCGAATTCACCAACACGGCCAGGTCCGGATCGGCACGTACCAACTCGGCCATGGCTCGCATCGCACGCGCCGGTTCGGCCGACTCGACGTCGGCGCCCGGCCCGACCACGGCGTAGAGGAACCACTCCGGCGCCTTCGGCAGGAACAATTTGGTCAGCAGGTACATCAATCCGGTGCAGGTCAGCAGGATCGCGTCCAGCACCATCAGCGGACCCCAGCGTTCGACCAGATCCTGGTCCACCCTGCGGTATGCGGCATACGCCTGCTCACCGGAGAGCGCGGTGTAGTCCAGGGTGTCGTACTCGTCGTAGACGCGGTAGAAGTCGGTCATGAACCGCTCGACCATCTCGTCGATCCCGAACAGTCTGCGCAGATAGATCGCGGTGGTGACCGCACGGGACCGCGCCTTGGCGAATGGGCTTCGAAAAGCGAAGGGGTGCAGCGACTTTGCGATGTCATCGGCGAGTGGCTCGTCCACGCCGAGGGCGGCCTCGAGCACTTTGCGGTTGAGCGGGTAGCCGGGGGCGATGCCCACCATCCGGTACCAGTGCAGCAGGTTGTAGTAGACGCGGCCGTGAAAATACCCCAGCAGCACCGAGCTCCAGTTCTCGATCTGACGCAGCTGCTCGCGTGGCACCCGCAGCGATTTCGCGTAGCCGTGGTACACGCGGCCGTAGATGTCGGCGGCGGTCGTGTAGGTCAGCGGTGAGGTGACGCCACTGAAACTTTCGATGATGTTGGAATTGTCCCAGATTCGCTTCTCGTC
Organism: Nocardia sp. NPDC023852; assembly: GCF_040639505.1. Classification (NCBI taxonomy): domain Bacteria; kingdom Bacillati; phylum Actinomycetota; class Actinomycetes; order Mycobacteriales; family Nocardiaceae; genus Nocardia; species Nocardia sp. NPDC023852. The sequence continues at coordinate 77,758 of NZ_JBFAAB010000010.1, read as the reverse complement.
GTCGGCGACATCCTCACCGGCGCCGCGGAGAATCGCACCGTCCGGCACGGCGACCGCGGTGGTGATCGGCCGGGATTGCAGCAACCACAGGCCGTCCTCGTCGATTGCCCACTCGATGTCCTGGGGCGCGCCGAAGGTCTCCTCCACCCTGCGACCCAGTGTTATCACCTCGGCGATTTCAGCCTCGGACAGCGTCGGCTCGGCCCGCCGTGACTCGTCGACCTCGGTGACAACGAGGCCTTGGCCGTCCGTCGGCGCGTAGTACAGGTCCTTGTCCCCCACTACGGTCTCCAGCACCGTACCGGAGGATTTGTCGACCACCATCGAGTCGGCGTCCACCGCGCCGGACACCAATCCCTCGCCGAGCCCGTAGACCGCGCTGATCACGAGTTCGTCGGAGGCGCCGCTGATCGGGTTCGCGGTAAACGCGACACCGCTCGCCCGCGCCGCGATCAACCGTTGCAGCACGACGGCGGGCGCGACCGCCCTCGGCTTCCCCTCGGCGAAGGCATACCGGACCGACCGCTCGGAGTAGGCCGAGACCCAGCAGTCCCGCACCCGGTCGAGCACCGCGTCCAAGCCGTGGACATTCAAGAACATGTCGAATTGGCCCGCGTAGGACTGCTCCGCCCCATCCTCGGCGGCCATGGAGGAGCGCACCGCGATCGATCCCGCGCCGAGCCGGTCGTAGGCCTCGGCGATCAGGGCACGAATCTCGGGCGGAAGGGGCGTCGCGCCGATCGCCGCGCGCGTCGCCTCGGCCGCGGTGAGCGCCGCGTCGAGATCCACAGCAAACGTGACGTCGGTCACGTTCACCGAAGGGGATGCGGCGAGGAATCGGGCACAGACGTCCGTGCCGAGCACGGTCCATTCGGGGACTCGGAACCCACCCCGATGCAAGCGGTGCAGTCCACGGGCCTTCCCGCCGCCAAAGGCGGATATCGTCGCGGTATCGCTCCACGATCCGAGAACCTGCACGCCACACTCCCATCACCCCGATACCGTTGCGAGCCCAGCGCTCCGGCACGATTGAGCCGAGCAAAAGCAGAGGGGTTCTCTGTTGTATATCCGATAATCCACTGCGGCGTTAGCCCACAATCCTGGGTCCACCTGTGCGACATGCCCGATCCGCCTTTCGGACCGCTAGGCTGCGAGCAGCATTGGCGGATTCGGTGAGGATGTGATTCGGCCGTGGATTGGACCTTCACTCCGGACGAGTTCGCCCACATCTGGCGCGAAACCGACCTCGATCGCCACCCGTATCCGCTGCACATCCTGGAAACGCCACGAACCGAGGACCAGGCCGAGAAGCTGCGGATCGCACTCGCCGAGCGGATGCCGCTCCGCTCCGACCCGGACCTGTCTGCCTGCCTTCGCATTCTGGCGAAGCCGCACACCAGGATCGTGGCGATCGGCAGCACACACGAGCCGGGCAGTGAACTGCGTCTGCTGGCCGCGACGATCTACGATCGCGCCGTGCTCGCGGTGCAGGAACCCGGCGCGACGCCGGATTTCGGTGGCCGCGTTCGTGTTTCGATCGGACACAGCGGCAAGCTCGGGGCGCGGATCACGGCGCTGTTTCCCAATACCCCGCCGGGCACGCAGCCTGCTCGCGTCGCGCCGGCCGACGCGGTCCGCGACGAGGAGATCGTACGGGCGCGGCAACCAGCCGGGCCACGGATCCGCGGGCTGCTGCTCGCGCCGCACACCGCGGAGGGACACATCCGGATCGAGCCGCGGCTGGACCGTCCGACTCCGCCGCCGCCGATCCACTACACCTGGATCGATGTACGGAATGACGGGCGCTATCTGATCAAGGCAGGCGACGAAGTGCGCATCACCCCTGCCTCACCCGAACAGATCGCAGCACAACTGCAAAAACGCATTCCGGCATAGGCTCTCGTCTCCTGCACCGGCCGGTGGCTATTGCTGACCGGGCGCTCGCTTCCGGTTAGTCTGAGTCCGACCGACCGATCTCAGGGGTGCACGATGACGATCGAGACCAGCCGAGCTGATATCGCCCGATTCAAGAAAGCGGCACAGGCAGGGACCGTCCAGTTCGATCCGGCGGCGGCGCGACGGTGCGCCGAACAATACGACCAGCAGGCCGATCGGCTGATCCACCTGAAGCAGCGCCTCGAATCCGCCGCGGATCTAGGCGGATTCGGCGGATTCAACTCCGCGCAGCAGCTGCAGGCAGGTTTCGGTCACAAGGCGCGCGACGCCGCGGCACTCCTCGATCACTACATCGAGGCCGCCTATCGAATGAAGGAGGCATTCCTGATCAGCGGCGGACTGCTCGAAGAGGCCGACTCCGCGAACGCCGCCGCCCTGCGCGCCATCGAATCGAGGTTGCCCCGATGACCGGCTCAGACCCCACCTACATCAGCGCGATGGAGCACTTCGAGTCGATGCGGCACGAAGAGATCTACGCCAAGGCGCAGCAGATCGACGCCGCGCAGGTGCTGCGCGCCTCGGCGATCTGGCTGGAGGCGGCCGGGACGCTCACCACCTCGTTCCCACTCACCCGGGACAGCGTGGACCGCGTGCTGAACTCGACGGAGTGGAAGGGCGCCACCGCCGACGCCGCGTACGTCAGCGCACGCAGCTTCGCGGCGTCCGTAGACGAGCTGGCCGCGGTCGTGGGCGAGGTCGGCGCCCGGCTCGGCGGCGTCGCCGCGGCCGCGGAGGCGGTGAAACTCGCTGTGGTGCCACCCGGCAACTCCGGACCGATCAGCACCGTGGCGAAACTTCTGGAGGCCGCGCACGTCATCAACGCGCAGATGGCCCAGGAAGCGCTGCGGCAGGAGGCCGTGCTCGCGATGAACATGGTCTACAAGCCCGCTTACACCCTGGCGGGAACATCGGTGCCCGCCCTGCCCACGCCGCCCCAGGCGTCCGCTCCGAACTCGCAGTTCGCGCCGCGGGCCGTTGCACCCGCGGAGCCAGACTATGCGACGCCCGCCCCCGTGCGCCCGGACGGCGACCAGTCGACGCCGAACACACCACAACCCGCGCCCTCCGCGCCGGAATCCCGAGCACCATCGCAGACTCCGGCACCGCCGACGCAGCAGACGCCCGATACGCCGCCGACGCAACAGGTTCCGCCGACGCAGCAAGCACCCTCGAACCCACAGGCACCGTCCACACTGCCCACACCGCCAACACAACAAACACCGTCACCCCAACCCTCACCACAGATCCCGGAACCCGCTCAGCCGCCCGTCCCACAAACCACACCCCCGACACAACCACCCCACCCGACTTCCCCACCTGCACCACAGATCCCACAGCCTGCACCGCCCCCGCCGCCGAACCCTGGCCCCGCCGGGCCGCCGGTACAACTACCCGGTCCGGGCGACCAACCGGGCGTCACCGGCCCGGTGCAGGAACACCCCGAGCAAGTACCTACCACCAACCAACCCGGCGTCGTCCCACACTGACAGCCGAGCCGCACGTGCACCACTTACCCGCACCGACCCCGGATCTCCGGAGGCCGCCCCGCGTAATAGTGACCTGCGGAACAATGGCCTGACCCAATGTGAAAGAAATGATTCTCGGATCGTCGCGGGGAACTGGCACGCCGCGTGCGTTCCCTCGCGATCGAGTGGGGCGAACCCCATATCAGACCGGACACATCCAGCGTGCGCCGTTGGATCGATGAGGGAGAACACCCCCGCCATCCGGTTCCGGCGATTCTCGCTGACCTGTTCTCCGCACGGTTCGGATACCGAGTGACGACCTATGACCTCGGTTTTGGTGACGCGCCGACTGTTGATCGCGCCCTCGGCTACAGCCCATCGTGGGCTGAGACAATCGAAGCAGTTGCCGACCTTGGAAGGGCAGACGTGGATCGTAGGAAGTTTCTGACCACCGCGCCGTTTGCCGCCGTCGCAGCAATCGGGCCATCCCGAGACTGGTTGCTCAACACGCTCGACCAATTGCCGGACGAACGGCAACGGGTCCGTCTCGAAGATGTCACCGCCGTGAAGAACATGTTCGGCACGTTCCAAGAGATGGACATCTTCCAGGGCGGTGGATCGGGCCGCTTGGTGTTGGCGGCGTACATGAACGAGCATGTGTACCCCTTACTGCGGCGGGCGCACACTGAAGACGTGCGTCTGGCGCTATGCGGCGCAGCCGCCGAACAGACCTATCTCCTCGGTTGGATGTCGTTCGATAACGGCGAACACGGCACAGCGCAGCGCTACCTGATCCAGGCGCTTCGTCTGGCCGAAGAAGCGAAAGATCCAGCTTTGGGCGCTCATGTGCTCGCTGGCATGGCCGACCAAGCAACACTGCTGGGACACCCCCAAGAAGGCCGACGACTTGCCCAAGCGGGCCGACAAGGTTTGTCGAAGGTGAACGCTCCCGCCTGCCTCGCTGACCTCTGGACGCTCGAAGCCCGGTCGCTGGCAGTCATGGGTGACAAGGTGGGCACCGCACACGCAGTCAATGCCGCTGAACGTGCCTTCGCCGTCATCGAGCCCGACCGAGAGCCGGAATGGGCGCGGTTCATCGACCAGGCGTATATCTGCGGCGAGTGGGCCAACGCCTTCCGCGACCTCGGTCAGACGGACGAAGCCGAACCGCACGCACGTCGCTCCATCGCGTACGCACGCACACAGAACCGAGCGCGACGCGGGGCGCTGTCCCATGCAGCACTTGCCGTCACGCACATCCAAAAACGCGATCTCGAAGCTGCCTACGCCGCAGGCGTACGGACCCTGGATCTCTCCCGCAGGGTCAAGTCGTCACGCTCCGTAGAGGCAGTCCGCGACGTACAACGACGCATGATGGCATTCGGCCCGCACCCACTCATCGCAGACTTCAACGAGCGGGCGAGGACGCTGCTCGCGGCATGACTCAGAACCGTCGAAAGCCCGGCACGGTCAACCAGTAGCCGACTGCTCCGGGTTTCGTCATGTTCGCGGAGCTATGCGATCGGAGTGAGCGGCGAAGCGACACGAGTGACCGAAAGTCGCTCAGCTGCAACGAATGTCAGGCGCATTCATGTGCCACTCGTCCGTGCCGCGGGGCGAGTGAGGTGGGCGGTGCGGTGTGGTCATTGCCCTTCGCACCGCCGATAGTTTCCCCAAGGTCCTCAGTGTGGGTTCTGCCTGGTTGTCAACCGGGCGGGATGTGCACGCTTGATCAGGGAGGCACGCGCCCCCAACGACACTGCCCAACCGGCGCACCCAAGTTATGTGCGCATCAAAATTGGTAGATACCAACACCTTCCGAAGGCGGTGGTGTCAAATAGCCATTGATCGGCGATGTTGTCGATGAACGATGTAACCAGTCAGGAGTGCCCGCGTGCCACGTGAAATCGATTCGGCTGTCTTCCCCCATCTGGATGCTGACCTCGACCGCGTCCGAGACGTTCTCGGACCCATACGGTTGGAAGGCAGGCCCGAACTGACCGCACTGACAGACGAAGGTCCCGACACCTCTCGCCGCCTGGTCCGGCCCACGTTGACGTTGCTGTCGTACTACCTGCTCACCGATCCCGCGGTCCCGGCTGATGACCGGGTGGTACGCGCCGCTGCTGCCGTCGAGTTGCTGCATCTGGGTTCGCTTTACCACGACGACGTCGTCGATCACGCGTACGAGCGTCGCGGCCGTCCCAGTGCCAACGTGGTGTGGGGTTCGCATATGGCCGTATTGGGTGGGGACTCCGTGATACTCACGAGCGTGCGCATGCTGGCCGAACTCGGTCAGCGTGAAGTTCTCGCGGGGGCGACCGCGGGTGAGCAGATGTGCGCGGGCATGGTGATCGAGGCCGCCGACCAGTATGTGGCCTCCCGCAGCGAGCAGTCCTACCTGGACGCGGTCGACGGCAAGACCGCGGCGGTGCTCTCGCTGGCATGCCGGGTGGGTGCGATGCAGGCCGGCCGCTCCGAGGATGAGGAAGAGGCGTTGGCTTTGTTCGGTCGACACTTCGGGCTGGCCTACCAGCTATATGACGACATCCTCGATTTGACCTCGACCACCGAAGAAACGGGCAAGCCCGTCAACGCGGATCTGCCCGAGGGCATCTACACACTCCCCGTGATCCGCGCCGCCGCCCGCGACCAGGACCTTGCCCGCCTGCTGCGCAGAACAATGACACATGAGGAAGCCGCACGTGCCCACAAGCTCGTCATCGCCTCCGGCGCCGTGGACGAAGCACAGGCGAGGGCCGATGAATTCATGGACCAGGCGGCCGACCAGCTCGCCGCCCTGCCCGTCGACTCGAGCGCCCGCCACGCAATGACCGCCTACACCCGGTCCATACTCGACCGGCGAACTCCTGTCCCCGCGATCCCCCAGCAGGCGACACAGACACCCGGGGCTCACAGCGATGCGTTCCCGCCGCAGGTCGCGCAATCCTTGAAAAGCTGGATGGTGGACACCGGCCTTGCCCTCACCCCGGACGAGGCCGACTACCACCGGTGGACAGGAGCGATCCGGATCCCGCGACACTGGGTCCCGGCAGCGGACGCGGCCGTTGAACAGACCGCCTACCGCATGGCCGTGCTGCTCCTTGCGTGGGACGACCTGTTCGAGGATCCGCAGCTGACCGACCCGGAAGCCGTCACCGCGTTGAGGCGTGGCATGGTGGCAACACTGCGCCAGGACCCGGAGAAACCGTGGCGGCCCGGCGCGATCCCGACGTCCTGGGCGAGTTTGTGGCCGCGCCTGCGCGAGGGCCGCACCGCCCGCTGGCAGGAGCAGTTCCTCGACAACCTCGAGCAGTGGTGCGTAGCCTGCGAACGCGAAGCGCACCATCGCATCAACGGCTACATCCCGCCCACAGCCGACTACCTGCCGCTGCGGATGTCGACCAGTGGGATCGACACCGCCCTCTCCGCCATGGAGGTGCACCAGAACCGGGAACTGCCCTCGACGCTGCGCAGCCACCCCGTGATCCGCCGTCTCGAGGAACTCGCCTTCTGGGTGACCTTCGTGGAGAACGACCTGGTGGGGTTGGATCAGGACGAGGCCGATCAAGTCCCCTACAACCTGGTCAGGGCGGTCTGTCATGAGACCGGGTGCACCCGCGGCGAAGCCGTCGAGCAGCTGCAGCGCCAAGTGGCGGATCAGCGCGCCCAGCTTCAGGCGCTGATCCGCTACATCCCCGCGCTGCTGCGCGTGCTTCCCGGCCTGTCGGGCAAGGGGAAGGACTACGCGGAGATATACGTGAACCTGACGAACGTAGGGCTCTGGGCGCGTGAGAGCGACCGGTACGAGGAAACCTCCGGTTCCGCGGTTTCTGCGGCGCCGGACTTGGAACGCTTGCGCCGTGAGATCTACTACTACCCGGCCGCCGAACCGGCTCCTACCGCGCCGTAAACCCCGCCGGCCGGTAAAGCAGGATGTGTCCCGCGCGGTCCACCGTGATGGTCGCGCGGGACATCCCTCAGTGCTTCGCCGGCTGTCCGGACCTCGTCGGTGTCGGGATACGAGGTCCAGGAATGCGGATCCACATCGTAGGTCGAAGAGACGAGCGGGTGCGCAGATGGAAAGCGACCAGTCCGACAAGGGCGCTCGCCGTGAACCATGCCAGTTGCACAGCCAAAACCGCGAATGGCGTGGTGTCGGAGAAACCGGCCGCGGTCGAGGCCTGCATGGCACCGTAGGACGGCAGCCACCGCACGAAATCGCTGTCCGCCCCGATACTGGCGATGGGGTTCTGCACGACCATGTCGAAGCAGCTGATCATCGCGATCGCGAACATGCCCTCCACCTCCCGGCGCAGCAGCGCGCCGAGGGCGACACCGAGCGCCCCGTAGGTCATCGCGTCCCAGAAAAGCGCCGCGGCCAACAGGGCCGGCTGCTGCGGCGACCAAGAAAGGCAGATGGCCATGGTGGCGTAGACGCTGACCACCATCGCGGCCACCACCAGGCAAGCGATTTTCGCCAAACCCAAAGCAACCCGGGGATACCCGGCCATACACAAACGTCGGTCGAACGCCCCGCTGCTGAACGTCGCCGCGAACATCATGAACCCGATGATCAGACAGACCCCGGTCAGGGCGCCGGAAATCTGAGCGAGCTCATTGCCATGGGCCTGCACGACCACCCCGGTGTCCCGAAGCCGGAACGGTACCTGTGTGTCGGTGATGATCAGGCCCGCCAGCGTGACAAACAAGGGGATGAAGACAGCGACCAACAGCATGGCGAACCTGTTACGGGCATGCTCGATCAGGCCGTAGCGCGTGGCTGTCACGAACAGCCGTACATTCTCGTTCATCCGGTCGATTCCTCGCTGCCCTGTAGGACACCGCCGCGCAATCGCCACACCTGATCCAGCCGGTCGGTGTCGTAGGCCAGATGCGACACGACCAGAACCGAGCCTCCGGTGTCACGGAACTGCGCGACCAGATCCCAGAAACGCAGATACGTTTCCCAGTCGAAACCCTGATACGGCTCGTCGAGCAGCAGAACCTGCGGGTCGTGCATCACCGCCAGCGTCAGGTTGAGCTTCTGCCGGGTGCCGCCGCTCAGCGTCGCGACCCGCTCATCGGCGTATTCGGAGAAACGCAGAATCTCCATGGTTTCCTCGGCGCGCCGCAGGTCCGGGACCGCGTAGGCCGCGGCGAAGAAATTCAGGTGCTGGCGAACCGTGAACGCATCGTTCAAGATCACCTGCTGCGGGCAGTAACCGAACCGCCCACGGTGGCGGACCACCCCCCGGTCCGGTCGCAGCCCTCCAGAGAGGACCTTCAACAACGTCGACTTGCCCGCCCCGTTCTCACCGACGATTCCCACCAGCGCCCCCGCAGGCAACGCGATGTCGATGCCACGCAACACCGACCGCCTGCCATATGCATGGTGGACGTCCTCCACTTCCATCAACGCCCCTTACCTTGCCGGCGACGTAGTGGGCCGGCAGTCATTCGCATGCTACCAATCAAGGACCAAAACCCGTGCCAGGACGGCCGATTCGCGGACGACGTCGATCTTGATCGAATATTCTTTCTCCCAGCCGTTTCGCTGTCCTACACAGGAATCCCCCCAACGCGTCGCGACCTCGAACCCGCCGCTGACCGAGCAGCCGTGCGATCAACCGGCACCGCGTAGCTGCCTCGGTGATCGAGGAATCCCGTTGTCGTTCCGTGCTTTCGGCGGCGCACATCAATTCGGCTGCCCGGCCGACAGCGGCGTACCGGCATCCGAGCGTGGTCCAGGATGCAGTCCCCGCGCGCCCACAGGGGCAACGCAGCCTCGCCCGCGGTTGCCGGCGGCCATCGGTCGAGCGCCACCAGGCACGTCCACGGGAGACACCGCGGTCTCGCCTTGATGACCGCGGAAGCCGGTACCGAAGGAGCCGTGCGACTACACCTTGACCAGGTCGTCAGCGTGGATGACCGGGCGCTGCATGGTGTCCGGGAGCTCTGCCGTCGAGCGGCCGAGCATGCCCGCGAGTTCGGTGCTGTCGTATGCGACCACCCCGCGAGCGACGAGGCGATTGTCGGGAGCCACCAGGTCGACGACGTCGCCGCCGTAGAAGCGGCCGCGGACGCCGGTGATGCCCGCGGCGAGCAGCGACCGGCGCCGATGCGCCACCGCCTGCACCGCGCCGTCGTCGATGAGCAGCGCACCGCGGCTGTCGGCCGCGTGCCGGACCCAGAACTTGCGGGCGGACAGGCGAACCGGGCGCGCGACGAAGGCGGTGCCGACGGTGCCGGTGGACAGTGCGGTAGCGGCCGAGGCGGCGGCCGCCAACAGGACGGGAACCCCCGCGTCGGCGGCGAGCCGGGCGGCGGACAGTTTGGACGCCATGCCGCCGGTGCCGAGCGCGCCGCCACTGCCCGCGATCACGCCGTCCAGATCGGCGCTGCTGCGGACCTCGGGGATGAGGGTTGCCGCGCCCTTGCGCGGATCGCCGTCGTAGAGGCCCTCGACGTCGGACAGCAGCACGAGCGCGTCCGCGCCGACCAGGTGGGCGACCAGCGCGGCGAGTCGATCGTTGTCACCGAAGCGGATCTCTTCCGTCGCGACGGTGTCGTTTTCGTTCACCACGGCGACCGCGCCGAGCGAACGAAGCCGGTCGAGGGTGCGCTGCGCGTTTCGGTGGTGCTCGCGGCGGGCGAAGTCGTCGGCGCTCAACAGCACTTGGCCGACGGTTCGCCCATAACGGGCGAACGACGTACCCCAGGCGTGGGCCAGCGCCAGCTGGCCGACGCTCGCGGCGGCCTGCTTGGTGGCCAGGTCGCGCGGACGGCGGCTCAGTCCCAGTGGCGCGATGCCCGCGCCGATGGCACCCGAGGACACCACGACCACATCGGAGCCGGCACGCATCCGCGCCTCGATCGCGTCCGCGAGCTGATCGAGCCGCGCGGTATCCAGCCCGCCCTTCAGGCTGGTCAGCGCGGACGAACCGATCTTCACCACCACCCTGCGCGCCGAGGCGATCACCAGCCTGGCCGGACTCAGGCCCGACGTCGAATCCGCCTCGGCGGTACTCGAACTCACCTGCATCGCCACCGAACTCCCTGCACCACGATCGAATCCACGGTCGTCCCGGCGAATACCCGGACCAGACCCGGACCGTAGCCGATCGGACTCGCCACGCGCGGCATACATCCCGCGCGCGCGGCGACTCGACCGACGTACACGTCCTATTCCTCGTCCTCGTCCACCAGCCCGCGGCGCACCCGGGACGCGTGCTTGCGCTCCGCGGCGCTCACCCGGTCGGACTGCTCCAGACGGATGTCGGTGCCGCGACCGGTGGGCACCACATCGATGCCCGCGGAGATCTGCGGTTCCCACTCGAAGGTCACGTCGCCGATGGTCACCGGCGCGCCGGGCTCCGCGCCCAGCTTCACCAGTTCATCCTCGACGCCGAGACGGGCGAGCCGGTCGGCCAGGTAGCCGACGGCCTCGTCGTTGTCGAACTGGGTCTGGTGCACCCAGCGTTCGGGCCGGGTGCCGCGCACGATGAAGCCGCCCGGCTGCTCGGGATCGGCGAGCACGCTGAATCCGGTCTCGTCCACCGCGATCGGGCGAATGACCGGGCGCTTGGGCGCAGCCTTCGGATGCTCCTCGCGGTATCGGTGCACCAGATCGGCGAGGGCGAAGGTCAAGGAGCGCAGGCCGGCGCGGCTCACCGCCGAGATCTGGAACACCGGCCAGCCCCGCTCGGTGAACTCCGGAGTCACCATCTCGGCGAGTTCGGCGGCGTCCGGCACGTCGATCTTGTTCAGGATCACCACGCGCGGTCGGTCGGCCAGATCACCGAGACCGGCATCGGCGCTCAGCGCAGGCTTGTAGGCGGCCAGTTCGGCTTCCAGCGCGTCCACATCCGACACCGGGTCGCGGCCCGGCTCCAGGGTGGCACAGTCCACCACGTGGGCGAGCACCGCACAGCGCTCCAGGTGCCGCAGGAAGTCCAGCCCCAGGCCACGGCCATCGCTGGCACCCGGAATCAGGCCGGGCACATCCGCGACGGTGAAGGTGGTGTCGCCGCTGGCGACCACGCCGAGGTTGGGCACCAGCGTGGTGAACGGGTAGTCCGCGATCTTCGGCTTGGCCGCCGAGAGCACCGAGACCAGCGACGACTTTCCCGCCGAGGGAAAGCCGACGAGCCCGACGTCGGCGACCGACTTCAGCTCGAGCACCAAGTCGCTCTCTTCGCCGTCCTCCCCGAGCAGCGCGAACCCAGGTGCCTTGCGCGCCTTCGAGGCCAGCGCGGCGTTGCCGAGCCCGCCGCGGCCACCACGGGCGACGATGAAGCGGTTGCCTGCGCCGACCAGGTCGACCAGTACCTTGCCGTCGTCGTCGAGCACCACTGTGCCGTCGGGCACCTTCAGCACCAACTCGGCGCCCTGCTTGCCGTCGCGATTGCCGCCCTCGCCCGGCTTGCCGTTACCTGCCTTCGCGTGCGGGTGGAAGTGGAAGTCCAGCAGGGTGTGCACGTTGGAGTCGACCTCGAGGATCACGTCTCCGCCGTTGCCGCCGTTGCCGCCGTCGGGTCCCCCGAGCGGCTTGAACTTCTCGCGGTGCACCGAGGAGCAGCCGTGGCCACCCTTCCCCGCACGCACATGCAGTACGACACGGTCGATGAACTTGGACATACGCCGAATCATCCTCCTTCGGGACTGGTCGTACTTCGGGCTGGTCGTACTCGAGCACGAAAAACGGGCCAGGGCTTCGAGACCCTGACCCGCTCGCTGTTGTCCGGAAGTGGTGAGGCGGTCAGGCCTGAACCGGCTCCGGGACGACGATGTTGACGGTCTTGCGTCCGCGCTTGTTACCGAACTCGACCGCGCCCGCCGCAAGGGCGAACAGGGTGTCGTCACCGCCACGGCCGACGTTCACACCGGGGTGGAAGTGGGTGCCACGCTGACGCACCAGGATCTCGCCCGCCTTGACCGTCTGGCCGCCGAAGCGCTTGACGCCGAGTCGCTGGGCGTTGGAATCGCGTCCGTTCCGGGAGCTGGATGCACCCTTCTTGTGTGCCATAGCTGAATCTCCTCGGGGTGTCTTACTTGATGCCGGTGACCTTCAGGACCGTCAGCGGCTGACGGTGACCCTGGCGCTTGTGGTAGCCGGTCTTGTTCTTGAACTTGTGGATGCGGATCTTCGGGCCCTTGGTCTGCTCGACCACCTCGGCGGCCACCGAGACCTCGGCCAGCTTCGCGGCGTCGGTGGTCAGCTCGGCGCCATCGACGACGAGAACCGGATCCAGTGCCACGGCGGTACCCGGCGCACCTTCGATCTTCTCGACCTTCACCAGGTCACCGACCGCGACCTTGTACTGCTTTCCGCCGGTCTTGACGATCGCGTACGTTGCCATCGGTCGGCTGCCCTTCTTCCTGTAGTGCTCGGCACTTGCTCACGCGGCAGTTCCTCCGGCCGAATGATGCCGCCGGAGACCGCCACACAAATGGTCTGGTAATCGCCGCCGCCTCGGCGCCTGGTGGCTCTCGGTATCGAACTGTCGAGAACCGGGCCACGAAGACAGAACATGCTGTCACCGGGCAGCGACTGTCCAAGATTACAGGACGCCCACCGCCACAACCAAACCGGCGTCCTGATGCTCGCCCTGTCGACGCTGCGGATTCGCTGTCGTGGCAGGCACGTGGCCCCGTCGATCACACCGACGGGGCCACGTGTACGTGCACGACGACTTACTGCGACGCGTCAGGCGCTCCCGCCGCGCGGCCGACCGCCCGCCTGCGCGGCCTCCTGCGCTGCGGCAACTCGGCCGGCTCCGGCTCGGAGTAATCGATAGCGGGCGCGGGCGCCTGCTCCCCGGTGGGCAGCACGAACACCGCGCCGGAGCTGTCCGCGGCGGGCGCGGCAGCCGAACGAGCAACCCGGCGGCGACGGCCCGGACGGGCCGCCGCTTCCGACGCACCGTTCGCCGTGGACGCGACGGGCGACTCCGGGGCCGGTGCGGGCTCGGTCTCTTCGACGATCTCGACGACTTCGGCGGGTTCGGTCTCCGGTTCTTCGGCGGGCACCGCCACCGCGGCATGGACCGTCCCCGAGACCTCGGTCTCGGCGAGGGCGTCACTTTCGGCAGCCGTATCGGGCTGGTCACCCGCGGCCTCGACCACCTGCATGGCCTCGCTCACGGCGGGCTCGGCGACCACCGACTGCGCCGCGTCGACCGGCTCATAGGTCTGCTCCGGCGACTCCTCCGGCTCCGCGTCCTCGGTGTGCTGCGCGGCCATCGCCAGCGCGACCGGGTGCGCCCGCTTGACGGCGGCATCCTCCTCGGTGTTCTCCGGCACGGGGGCGGCACCGTTCACGACCGGAGCCTGCGCGGCACTCGCCGCACCCTTGTCCCGGCCACGGCGCCTGCGCGAACCGCTCTCGCGGGTTCGCCCCGCGTTCTCGTCGCCGGAGCCGGGCTCCACCGGGTACGGGTGCACGAGGAGGCCGCGGCCGTGGCAGTGCTCGCAGGTGGTGGAGAACGCCTCGACCAGGCCGGTGCCCAGCTTCTTGCGGGTCATCTGCACCAGACCGAGCGAGGTGACCTCGGAGACCTGATGGCGGGTGCGGTCGCGACCGAGTGCCTCGGTCAGGCGGCGCAGCACCAGGTCCCGGTTGGACTCGAGCACCATGTCGATGAAGTCGACGACGATCATGCCTCCGATGTCGCGCAGCCGCATTTGGCGCACGATCTCCTCGGCAGCCTCCAGGTTGTTCCTGGTGACCGTCTCCTCCAGGTTGCTGCCGCCGGAGCCGGTGAACTTGCCGGTGTTCACGTCGATCACCGTCATGGCCTCGGTGCGGTCGATCACGAGGGTGCCGCCGGAGGGCAGCCACACCTTGCGATCGAGCGCCTTGGCCAGCTGTTCGTCGATCCGGTAGGTCTCGAACACGTCCACGCCGTTGTTCTCATGCCGAGAGACTCGCGCGAGCAGGTCCGGCGCGACGGTGCCGATGTACTTCTCCACCGTGCTCCACGCCCGGTCACCCTCGATGACCAGCCTGGAGAAGTCCTCGTTGAACAGGTCGCGGATGACCTTGACCAGCAGGTCGGGCTCCTCGTAGAGCGTCTTCGGCGAGCCGCCGTCCTTGCTCGCCTGCTTGTCGATCGTGCGCCAGGTCGCCTGCAGCCGTTCCACGTCGCGGGACAGCTCGGCCTCGCTGACGCCCTCGGACGCGGTGCGGATGATCACACCGGCGTCGGCGGGCACGATGTCGCGCAAGATGTCCTTGAGCCGCTTGCGCTCGGTATCGGGCAGCTTGCGGCTGATACCAGTGGAGGTGCCACCCGGCACGTACACCAGGAAGCGGCCGGCCAGGCTGATCTGGGTGGTGAGACGGGCTCCCTTGTGGCCGACCGGGTCCTTGCTGACCTGCACCAACACCTGGTCGCCCGGCTTGAGCGCCTGCTCGATCTTGCGCTCCTTGCCGCCGAGCTTGGCGGCCTCCCAGTTCACCTCACCGGCGTAGAGCACGCCGTTGCGGCCGCGGCCGATGTCGACGAACGCGGCCTCCATGCTGGGCAGCACATTCTGCACCTTGCCCAGGTAGACGTTGCCGACCATGGACGCGGAGCCGGTGCTGGTGACGAAGTGCTCGACGAGGATGTCGTCCTCGAGCACCGCGACCTGCGTGGCGGTCGGGTGGTCCGAGAAGGACTTCTCGCGCACGACCATGACCCGGTCCACTGCCTCGCGGCGGGCCAGGAACTCCGATTCGGTCAGGATCGGCGGGCGGCGGCGGCCTGCCTCGCGGCCGTCGCGGCGGCGCTGACGCTTGGCTTCCAGCCGGGTCGAACCGGTGATGCCCTGAACCTCGTCGACGGCGACGCGGCCGCGGCTCTTGTTGCGCGGCTCGCGCTCGTGCACGACGGTGTTCGGCGGATCGTCCTCGGAAGGCTCGTTCTCGCCGGAATCACCCGCCACCTTGCGACGGCGACGACGGCGGCGACGACGACTCGCACCCTCCGGCACGCCGTCCTCGTCCTCCGAGTCGGCGGTCTCGGCGGAGTCCTCGGATTCGGCCTGCTCGGCGGGCTCGGCGGTCGGCTCGTCCTCGGCATCGGAGTCGATCTCATCGCCGTCGGTATCGGAGGACTGCTCACCGCGCCCGCGGCCACGGCCACGACGGCCACGACGCCTGCGGCGCGGCTGGCCCTCACCGTCATCCTGCTGCTCCGAGACCTCGTGGTCGTCCTCGGCGACCTCGGCCTCGTCCTCGACGGGCTCCGGGGTCGGCTCGACCCGGCGGACCTCACGTTCCGCGCGGCGCTGCCTGCGCGCCTGCTCGATGGCCGCGGCGTCCGGCGAAAGGAACAGCGGTGCCTGCACGACGGCGGTGGACTCGAACACCACGGGGGCGAGGTGCTCCGGTTCCTGCCGCACCGGATGGGTGAACAGCTGCGTCGAAGGCTGGTGCGCCGGGCCGCTCGCTGTCTCCGACCGCTGCCCGTGGATGGGCGCGTCCGGCGCGGAGAAGACGACGCCGGGACCGGCGAAAGGCGCCTCGGCCCGCGGTTGCCGCGCGGGGTGCTCAGGGGTGTCGGGCGCCGGTTCGGTGTCGCTCGCCCGCACAGCGGAATCCGCCTGCCCGGGTGGCTCGGCCGGAGGTCCTCCCTCCACCGGAACCAGGGCCTCGCGCACCGACTCGGCGACGGCACGGTCGACATTCGATTGCGCGCTGCGGGCCTCCGCCCCCAGCTCGGTCAGTTTCGCCAGGATGCGTTTGCTCGTCACCCCCAGCAGCTTGGCTAGTGCGTGAACTCGGATTCGCTCCGGCAATTGTTCGGCATCCTGTGATGTTGTTTCCAGCGGCTCTTGATCGGCCACGAAGTCTCCTCGGGCCCCCGGGCGCGTCCCTCCCTGGTGGGAGTGACGCGGCCGGCGCGGGGGCACTGTCTGTTCGACTCACGCCCAGTGGCGCGAGGTCAAGTGGTCTCGCCCCGCGTGCCCGGTTATCACCTATATCGTTCATCGTTCGGGCTAACTGGTCACGCGGCGCCTGGCTGTGTGGCTGAACTCCGCGGATCGAGCGCTCATCCAGCGTGCCGACGCGAACAGCGAGCCCCAGCAACGGGCTGTTTGTCCATGGCAGCGATGATCGGCATCGAACCGTGGTGTCATCCGGCTGCGATCGTCACCTCGCGTGCGCGCACCTGCGCGAACAGTCGGCGTCGAGTGCAGCCGATGCCAGTATCCCACACCGGGCGCCGGGCGTTCGCCATCGGCGCTCGGCTCCGCCCCGCCCGGAGCGCGTTCGCGCTGCTCCCGGCCGCAACGACCCGCGATCAAGAACGGTGATCAGGCTGGAAGCTCGGGAAACCAGAGAGTGATCTCACGCTTGGCCGAGTCCGGCGAATCAGACCCGTGCACCAGGTTCTCCTGGGTTTCCACAGCGAAGTCTCCGCGAATACTGCCGGGCACCGCCTTCTCGACCGGGTCGGTGCCGCCGGCGATCTGCCGGAACGCGGCGATGGCGCGCGGGCCCTCCAGGATGGCCGCGACGACCGGTCCCGAGGTGATGAACTCGATCAAGGAACCGAAGAACGGCTTCTCGGCATGCTCGGCGTAGTGGCCCTTGGCCAGCTCCTCGGACACGTGCTTCAGCTCGAGGGCGACGATCTTCAGCCCCTTGCGCTCGATCCGTGCCAGCACCTCGCCGACAAGGCCACGGGCCACACCATCCGGCTTGATGAGTACCAACGTCTGCTCAGTCACGGCGCACAGCCTAACGGGCGCCCGCCCGGGTACCGAACCAGCGGTCAGCTAATCCACCGACCGTGAGACAACCACACCAGGCCCGCAGCGTGGCGGATCACCGAATCGACAGGGAACCGGGCCTGGTGAGCGGGACTACGAGCGAGGGATGCGCTGGCTCGGCAGCAGCCCCTTCTCCATTCGACTCCGCACGTCGGCACGCAGCACCAGGATGAAGCCCCACACCACGGCGAACACCACACCGATGACGCCGATCGATACGTGGATGAACATCCCGAGCAGGACGAAGACCTGCAGGCCCAGGTTGAACGCCAACGCCCAGGAGCGTCGCTGCATCCCGGCGCCCAGGAACATCACCGCCGCGAGCGCCACAAGGTAGGTGCCCGACAGCCAGGTCACCCCGCCGCCGACGTCGGCGACCACCGGCAGCGCGAGAAGCACCACGATCGCCTCGAGCACCAGCGTGCCCGCCATCACCCCGCGCAAGCCCCTCCACGGATCGGTCGCGGGCGGCGGCACCGGCCGCTCACTCTGGTCGGCGGGCTCACTCATGCCTGCGCCTTGCTGACGCTCGGCTCCATCATGACCGAGCGATGCTCGGCGGCGCGCATCGATCGCTCGCTGCGCTCACTCATGCCGGGTCCTTTCCGAACAGCGCCCGCGTCACGCCTGCCGTCACCACCGAGCCGGTCACGACGACACCCGCACCGGACACCATTTCGTCCTGCTCGCCGCTCTCCTCGGCCAGCGCGATCGCGGTCTCCAGCGCATCGGGCAGGGTCGCCGCGGGGACCACCCGTTCGTCGCCGAACCGCTGCACCGCGAGATCGGCCAGCGTCTCCACATCCATCGCGCGAGGCGAGCCGTTGCTGGTGACGACGATCTCGTCGAATACCGGTTCCAACGCCGTGAGGATGCCGTCGGCGTCCTTGTCGCCGAGCACCGAGACCACCCCCACCAGCTTGCGGAAGTCGAACTCGGCGGTGAGCGTCGCGGCAAGCGCACGCGCACCCGCCGGGTTGTGCGCGGCGTCGATGAAGATGGACGGCGCGTTGCGGATTCGCTCCAGCCTTCCTGGGCTGGTCACGCTCGCGAAACCCACGCGAATCGCGTCGACGTCGAGCTGCCGCTCGGCACCGGCGCCGAAGAACGCTTCTACCGCGGCGAGTGCGAGCACCGCGTTGTGTGCCTGGTGCTCGCCGTGCAGCGGAAGGAAGATCTCGCCGTACACGCCGCCGAGACCCTGTAACTCGAGCTGCTGCCCGCCCACAGCGACCTGCCTGGCGAGCACGCGGAACTCCGCGCCCTCGCGCGCCACCGCGGCGTCCACCTCGACGGCGCGCCGCAGCAGAACCTCCATCGCCTCCGGCTCCTGCTCCGCGATCACCGCGACGTTGTCGCGCGGGATCAAGCCTTCCGGCGCGCGCTTGATGATCCCGGCCTTCTCCCCTGCGATGGACGCCAGGTCGGGGCCGAGGTAGTCCGTGTGGTCCAGGCCGATCGGGGTGATCACCGCCACCTGCCCGTCGACGACGTTGGTGGCGTCCCAGGTGCCCCCCATGCCGGTCTCCACGACCGCGACATCGACCGGCGCCTCGGCGAAGGCCGCGAATGCCATGCCGGTCAGCACCTCGAACTTGCTCATGGCCGGCCCATCCGCGGCGGCCGACTGCTTGTCGATCATCTCGACATAGGGCAGCAGTTCGCGGTAGGTCTGCACGTATTCGGCCGGCGAGATCGGCGAGTTGTCGATGCTGATCCGCTCCGTGGCCAGCTGCAGGTGCGGGCTGGTGATCCGGCCGGTTCGCCGGTGGAGCGCGGTGAGCAGCGCGTCGATCATCCTGGTCACCGAAGTCTTGCCGTTGGTGCCCGCGACGTGGATCGCCGGATAGCTCTGCTGCGGCGAGCCGAGCAGGTCCATCAGCGTGGCGATCCTGGTCAGCGACGGCTCGATCTTGGTCTCCGGCCAGCGCTGGTCGAGTTCCGCCTCGACCAGCGCCATCTCGGCCAGTTCCACCGGCGAGGGGCCCGAGTTCAGCCGCGCGCCATCGCCACGGCGCTCGTCGTCGCCGTACTGGGGCTCCGGCTCGCTGTTCATTTGCCGCTCAGCTCGGTGAGGCGGGCACCGATGCGCGCCACTTCGTCGGCGGCGACCTGCTGCCTGCTCTTGATCTTGTCGACGACCTGCTCGGGCGCCTTCGCCAAAAACGCCTCATTGCCGAGTTTGGCGGCGGTGCCCTGGAGTTCCTTCTGCGCGGCGGCGAGGTCCTTCTCCAGGCGGCGTCGTTCGGCGTCCAGGTCGACCGCGCCAGAGGTGTCCAGCTCCACAGTCACCGTAGCCCCGCTGAGCCGCACCTCCAGCGACGCGGTGGCGGCGAAATCCGGACCCGGCTCGGTGAGCCTGGCCAGGTTCGCCACCGACGCCTCCAGGGCGCTCAGGTCCGCGCCGTCCACACCGATCAGCTTGGCCGACACTTTCTGCTTGTCGCCGAGGCCCTGATCGCTGCGGAACCGCCTGATCTCGGTGATCAACCGTTGTGTGTCCGAAATACGTTGGGCAGCAGTCTGATCAGCGGGAACGCCGGAGGTCTTCGGCCACGGCGCGACCACCACGGACTCGCCGCCGGTCAACGCCTGCCAGAGCGCCTCGGTGACGAACGGGATGACCGGGTGCAGTAGGCGAAGAACCGCGTCGAGAACGGCGCCGAGCACCAGCTGGGTCGCCTCGGCGCACGCGCCGTCGGCGGCGAACTGCACCTTGGCCAACTCCAGGTACCAGTCGCACAGTTCGTCCCACGCGAAGTGGTACAGCGCCTCGCACGCCTTGCCGAACTCGTAGCCATCGAACGCCGAATCCACTTCGGCGCGAACCTCTTCGAGCCGATCGAGGATCCAGCGATCGGCGTCGGTGAGCTGCGCGCGGTCCGGTAGGTCGCCGACCCGCGCACCGTTCATCAGCGCGAACTTGGTGGCGTTGAACAGCTTGGTCACGAAGCTGCGTGCGGCGAGCGCGTGCGGCTCGCCGACCGACAGGTCGCCGCCCGGCTGCGCGCCCCGCGCGAGAGTGAAGCGCAGGGCGTCGGCGCCGTAGGCGTTGATCCAGTCCAGCGGGTCGATGCCGTTGCCGCGCGACTTGGACATCTTCTTGCCGAACTGGTCGCGGATCAGACCGTGTAAAAACACGTCCTTGAACGGCACTTGGCGTGCGCCGGCCTTGCCCGCCGTCAGCACGGCGTCGTCGGCGACGTAGGTGCCGAACATCATCATCCGCGCCACCCAGAAGAACAGGATGTCGTAGCCGGTGACGAGAACGCTGGTGGGATAGAACTTCTCGAGTTCGCCGGTGGCGTCCGGCCAACCCATCGTGGAGAACGGCCACAAACCGGAGGAGAACCAGGTGTCGAGCACGTCCGGGTCCTGAACCCAGCCCTCGGGTGCCCGCTCGTCGGGGCCGACGCACACCACTTCACCCTCGGGCCCGTACCAGATCGGGATACGGTGACCCCACCACAGCTGGCGCGAGATGCACCAATCATGCATGTCGTCGACCCACGCGAACCAGCGCGGCTCCTGACTTTTCGGGTGGATCACGGTGTCGCCGCCACGCACCGCGTCGCCGGCGGCCTTGGCCAGCGTCTCCACCTTCACCCACCACTGCATGGACAGGCGGGGCTCGATCGGCTCGCCACTGCGTTCGGAATGCCCGACGCTGTGCACGTACGGACGCTTCTCGGCGACGACCCTGCCTTCTTCCGCGAGCCGCTCGCGTACCTTGTCGCGCGCCTCGAACCGGTCCATACCGTCGAACTCGGTTCCGGTGCCGGTGATCCGGCCGCGCTCGTCCATGATGGTCGGCATCGGCAGACCGTGGCGCAGGCCGATTTCGAAGTCGTTGGGGTCGTGCGCCGGTGTGATCTTCACCGCGCCCGAGCCGAATTCGGGATCGACATAGTCGTCGGCGACGATCGGGATCCGCCGCCCGGTGATCGGGTGTTCCAAGGTGGTGCCGATCAACGCCCGATAACGTGGATCCTCCGGATGCACGGCCACCGCGGTGTCGCCGAGCATGGTCTCCACCCGGGTGGTGGCCACGATCACGTGCGGCTCGTCGTCGTCGAGCGAGCCGTAGCGCAGCGAGACCAGCTCGCCTTCGACGTCCTCGTACCTGACCTCGATATCGGAGATCGCGGTGCGCAGTTCCGGCGACCAGTTCACCAGCCGCTCCGCGCGGTAGATCAGGCCCGCGTCGTAGAGCCGCTTGAATATGGTCTGCACGGCGCGCGAAAGGCCCGCATCCATGGTGAAGCGGTCGCGACTCCAGTCGACGCCGTCACCGAGCGCGCGCATCTGCCACTGGATGGCGCCGCCGGACTCGCGCTTCCAGTCCCACACCTTGTCGATGAACAGTTCGCGGCCGAAGTCTTCCTTCGTCTTGCCGTCCACCGCGAGTTGCTTCTCCACCACGGACTGGGTGGCGATGCCCGCGTGGTCCATGCCGGGCAGCCAGAGCACCTCGTAGCCCTGCATGCGCTTGCGGCGCGAGAGGGTGTCCATCAGGGTGTGGTCGAGCGCGTGACCCATATGCAGCGTGCCGGTGACGTTGGGCGGTGGCAGCACGATCGAGTACGCGGGTTTGCCGCTGGAGGTGTCGGCGGTGAAATAGCCGGCGGCTACCCAGCGCTCGTACAGCTCGGCCTCCACCTCGCTGGGGGTCCAGCTCTTGGGCAGGGCATCGGCACGATTACGCGTATTGTCAGGGGCTGCGCTGGTCACCCCGCGATTCTAAAGCGCGTCGATCCGCGCACTTCAGGTCGGTCGATCCCGCTCTGCTCGGGCGTCGTCCGTTCGGGCTGTGCGTGCGCCAGGGGAACCCGGTCGCGGCGTCGTTCGAAGCGGGCGCCGACGCCTTCCGCATTTGTCGAAGCGCTTCATCGGTGAGCGTCGGCGATCGGTCGGCGAGGGTTCCTTTTGCCGATCGACGTGCGACTTCCCGAGCTGGAGACAAAGAAAGGCGGAGCCTTCGGTGGATGAGGGACACCGAATACTCCGCCTATGAGTGACACCCTACCGGCGTTCCGGAGGCGGCCCCGTAATCCATAACCAATTCTCAGTTTCCGGTACTTCTATCCCCCGAGGTTCCCTCATCGAACTGCCGAGAGCGCGGCGGTGTCCGCCAACACCAGGTCACCGTTGATCGCGATCGCGGCGGTCGAACCGGCGCCCGCCGCGGAAATCACCTGAGCCGCCGGGTTGCTCACATTGCCCGCGGCCCACACGCCGGGGACGCTGGTGCGCCCGGACGGATCGGTGACCACCCACCCTGTGTCGTCGAGTGCGCAGCCCATGGCGACCAGCACGTCGTCGTTGGCGTGGAAGGTCGGCGCCACGAACATCACCGTCCGCGGCACCGCACGCCCGTCGGCCAGTTCCACGCCGCGCAGCCCGCCGTCGACGGCGAACCGCGCGACCTCGCCCTCGAGCACGCGCACCCCGCGCGCGTCCAGGTGGGCGCGGTCGGTGTCGGACAGGGTCATCGTGTGCGGGAAGAAGACCACGTCGTGCGACCACTGCGGGAGCAGCAGCGCCAGGTGTACCGCGCGGGCGAGCGCGCCGGGCTCCCTCCCGCCGAGTACTCCGATCGGCTGGTCACGGACCTCGTAGCCGTGACAGTACGGGCAGTGCAGCACGTCGACGCCCCATCGTTCGCGCACACCAGGCAGGTCCGGCAGTTCATCGCGCAGTCCCGTCGCGACGAGCACGTGGCGGGCCCGCAGCGCCCCGCCACCGCCCAGCCGGATTGTGTATCCGTCGTGCGCTGGCCCCGCACCGGTGACGACGTCGTCGATCAGCTCGGCGCCGTAGCCCGCCACCTCGGCCGCACCCGCGGACAGGAGGTCCGCGGGCGGCATCCCGTCGCGGGACAGGAACCCGTGCATGTGCTCGGCGGGCGCGTTGCGCGGCGCGCCGCCACGGACCACCGCGACCCGTCGTCGCGCCCTGGCAAGCACCAGCGCCGCGGACAGTCCCGCCGCGCCGCCACCCACGATTACCACGTCATATCTCTCGCTCATCGGCGATCACCTCCGCCGACAGCCTCCCGCCGCCCCGCCGAAGCGGCAACAAATGTTGCCGATTCCGGGAATTCGAGGTGCACTGGAGGCATGTCCATCCAACCCACCGTCGCCCAGGCACTCGCCGACATCGGCCCACGACTCAAAGCGCTGCGCACCCGCCGCGATGTCACGCTCACGGCGCTTGCGGAGACCACCGGAATCTCCAAGAGCACGCTGTCCCGACTGGAATCCGGCCAGCGCAAGGCCAGCCTGGAGTTGCTGCTACCGATCGCCATGGCACACCAGGTGCCGCTGGACGAACTGGTTGCCGCGCCGAAGATCGCCGACCCGAGGGTGCACACCACGGCGCGCAAGATGAACGGGCTCACCGTCGTTCCGCTCACCAGACAACCAGGGCCACTGCAGGCGTTCAAGATGATCATCCCAGCCGACCGCACCGAGCCCGACCCGAAGGTGCACGAGGGCTTCGAGTGGCTCTACGTCCTAGCCGGACGGCTTCGGATGGTCCTCGGCGCGCATGACCTGATCCTCGGCCCCGGCGAGGCCGCGGAATTCGATACCCGTCAACCACATTGGTTCGGCAGCGCCGGGCGGGGCACCGTGGAAATCCTGAGCCTATTCGGCAGCCAGGGTGAACGTATGCATCTTCGCGCACGCTCGGCAGACCGAAAACGCGCGTGAGCCACACTATGTCCGAAAGGCCCGATATTGCCGGATAGCGCAAAACTGGGGACGCTGGAAAAGTGGATACTCCAGGCGCTCCCGCTCCGCTGAATCTCAGTGAAATTTCAGGGTTTTCCCTGTTGTCCGAGGAATCTCGACTCGGGACGCTGGACGGGGTGAAGCCCTCGCTCGAAGCCCCGCCGATAGACGCCCCTGAACCGCTGGTATCCACCCTTGCTCCGGACTCCGTCCACGATCTGCGCGGCGGCCTGATCGAGGAGCTGCGGTACCCGAACTCGGCGGCGCTGGTCGTCGCCGGCGTCCCGGGCGCGGGCAAAAGCACCACACTGCGCAGGTTCTTCGGCGCCACCTCGAACATCGAGACGCCGCGGCACGGCCCGGACGGTGCGATCGTGCTCGACTCGCACCAGGCGCGCATCAGCTTGCGGCGCAGGCTGTGGTGGTTGCCTTATCCGCTGTGGCGCCCGGTGGTCCACACCGTGCACTTCCTAGCGATACATGCCGCATTGCGTGACACCACAGGCCCGGTCGTGATCCACGACTGCGCCACCTTCCGCTGGACTCGCGTGCTGATCGCACACTGGACGGCGCTCTATGGCCGGGACCTACACCTGATCATGCTCGACGTGCCCCCGACCGTGGCGCGGGCCGGTCAGTACGCCCGCGGGCGGCGGGTCAACAGAGTGGCCTTCACACTGCATGTCCGACGCTGGCGGCAGCTGATGCGGACGATCACGATCGAGCGACGCCGGCCGGCAGACGGGTCACGCTCGGTCGTCATCGTCGACCGCGCGACCGTCAACCGGATGCGCCGCGTGAAATTCGTCGCTTGACCGTGCTTAGAATCGGACCATGATCAATCGTGGAAAGGGCGGTTTCCGCCCGGGCCGGTGAGCCGCTCGCAGGCCGAAGTGCCTGCGTCACGAAATTCCGGGTGGCAGCGATGACCGTATTCGCCTGTGCCCGCTGCGGTTGCCGTCTGACTCCGAATCTCCGCCAGGTTTCAGTTCCCTGCCGGGCTGTCCGGGATCCTTCCTCGACATACGGCTACTGTCCGCTCATGCGGCCCGGCACGTTCGCCGTCGATCCCGAACCTTTCGGGCCGTCGGATATCCGTGCTGCCGCGACCCGCGGCACCATCATCGTGAACCCGAGCGACATCCGCGGTGTCGAACCGCATACCGACTATCTCCGGCGGTCCGGGTGCTGCCGACCAGCAGGCACGCACGGCCCGAATCTGGTGTGCACGTTCTGCGGTCTCGAAGTGGCGACGGAACAAACCGATTGCTGGACCGTTCCGGCCGTCCACCTCGAGCCAAGATCGGTGGTGGTGCGCGGCGGTCGCGCGGTCTCGGCGTCACCGGACTCTGGCCGCACCGGCCTACGGCGACAAGGCCGGTGCGATCCGTGACACGATCGCGGACGTGCAGGCCCGTGATCAAGGCACCAACACGGTCAGCGCCCCGGGCACCGCCCGGATGGTGATGGGCAACGTGCCGGCGGGCTCGCCGTCCGCGGTCGCGGGCGCGCCCGGCGCGGTGAGCGTGACCGCCGCGGCCCGGAACTGCTTGACCTGCGGATGATTCCGGCGCTTGCCCGCGGACAGAGCGGGAAGCAGGCGCAGCATTTCCACCCTGGACAGCGCGCCGACCACGGTCAGGTCGAGCAGTCCGTCATCCAGCACCGCATCCGGGCAGATCAGCATGCCACCGCCGTAGGTGCGGGTGTTGCCGACCGCGACCATGACCGCCTCGGTCTCCAGCAGGGAGCCCACACCCGGATTGGTCAGCCCCTCGGTGACCGCACCGGTCAGCTCGACGCGGTAGGGCACGGTGAAGCGGCCGGAGACCTCGGCCAGCGCCGCGACCGTGTAGCGCAGCCGCCCCCTCGGCCAGTACATGTGGTTGGCGCGCAGGGTGACCCGCGCGTCGAAGCCGGTCCCGGTCACCGTCGCGAACCACATCGGCGTCGCGCCGGGCGCGGGAAACTCGATGCGGCCGAGGTCGATAGTCCTGGTCCGTCCATCGAGCACGAGATCGGCCGCGGCGATCGGGTCGTCCGTCGGCACACCGAGTTCCCTGGCCAGATCGTTGCCGGTGCCCGCGGGAACCATACCGAGCGGGACGCCGGTCTCGGCGACCGCCGCGAGGATCATGTTGATCAGACCGTCCCCACCGATACAGACCACCGCTTCGGGCTTCTGCCCCGGACCCGCGATCGAATCTCGCACTTGCCGAACCGATTCGGCGGGCGTCGGGGCACACACCTCGGTGACCTCGGCGCCGCGCGCACGGAACCGGGCGATCGCGGCGCTCGCCATTTCGCTGCCCTTGCCGAGCCCGGACTGCGGATTGGTCACTATGGTGACTGCCCGCACGAGTGAACTCCCCGTCACGGGAACAACTTCCCGGGATTCAAGATGCCCGCGGGGTCGAGTTCGGCCTTCACCGCGCGCAAGACGCGCACACCCAGGTCGCCGACCTCGTCGGGTAGCCACGGTCGGTGGTCGGTGCCGACCGCGTGGTGGTGGGTGATGGTGCCGCCCGCCGCCACGATGGCGTCACCGACAGCCCGCTTGGCGACTTGCCACTGGGCGATCGGGTCGTCGAGCTGCTTGGCGATGACGGTGAAGTACAGCGACGCGCCGGTCGGGTAGGTGTGCGAGATGTGGCACATGACCAGCGGCGGCGTATCCTGCCCACCGAGCGCGTCGGTCAGCGCGCCGGTCACTTTCGCCTTCAGCGCCATCACATTCGACCAGGTGGTCGCGGTCTCGAGTGTTTCGCACAGCACGCCCACGTCCAGCAGCGCGTCGCGCAGGTACGGCGCGGCGAAACGTCCATGCTCCCACTCCTCGGCGGGCGTCTGCCCGAGCGCGGTGCCGCCCGCCGCGGTGAACAAGGCGTTCGCCTCGGCGCTGCGTGCCGCGACGTGCGCCGCGCTGCCTTCGACGGTGGTGATGGCCAGACAGCCCGCTATCGGGTTGCCGCCGATGTCGCCGGAGCGGGCTAGGTTGATTCCGGTCTCCACCTCGTCGGACAGCCGAAGGACAGTGGGTGCCGCGCCGGCCTGCACGACCGAGCGCAGGGCCGCGGCGCCGGTTTCGAAGTCGGGAAACGACCATGCTTGGTAGGCAACGGCTTCCGGCACAGGATGCACCCGAAGCGTGACCTCGGTGATCACGCCGAACGTCCCCTCGGAGCCGACGAACAGCTCGCGCAGATCCGGTCCCGCGGCCGAGGCGGGGGCGCGGCCGAGTTCGAGGGTGCCGCTGGGCGTGGCGATCCTCAGCCGCTGCACCATGTCGTCGAAGCGTCCGTAACCCGCCGACGCCTGGCCGGAGGACCGCGTCGCAGCGAAACCGCCGATACTGGCGAATTCGAAGCTCTGCGGGAAGTGGCCGAGCGAAAAGCCGTGCGCGGCGAGTAATTCCTCCGTGCGCGGACCGGTGAGTCCCGCGCCGAGTGTCGCGGTGCCGCTGACCGGATCGATCCGGGTGATGGTGTCGAGCCTGCGCAGATCCAGCGCGATCACGGCGTCGAAGCGGCCGCGCACGGGATCGAGGCCGCCGACGACGCTGGTGCCGCCGCCGAACGGAACAACGGCGACGGCGTTCTCGGCACAGTAGGCGAGCACAGCGAGCACCTGGTCGTGATCGGCGGGAAAGACGACCGCGTCGGGCGCGTCCTGCGGACCCTCGACGCGGCGGCGCAACAGATCCAGCGTGCTCTTGCCACCCGCGTGCAGCAACCGGTCGCGGTGCTCGGCCGACAGGTTGTCAGCGCCGACCACCTCGACCAATCCCGCCCGCTGCGCAGGAGTGAGCGCCGATTCGCGCAGTGGCACGTCGCCCTCATCGCGCCGCGCCACCGGGTCGCCCGACACCCCGAACACCTGCGTCAGAAGGCCCCGGATCCGCGCCGACAGTGGTTTGTGTCCGGCAGGAATACCCCAGGCATCCCAGACCATACTCGCCGCGGACTCGCTGCCAGCGGTGTCGGCCGGGCCGGCCGAGCCGACTACGGTGTGCTGTGTCTCCACCATGCGTTACAGTCTGACATGTATTGTCAAGAAGTAACGAATGTCAGTCCCTTTTCCCTTGTCGGCGGCCGAGCCTCCGGCGGACCGATTTACCAGTGGTGACACCTTGACCGCTCCCGATGAGACCACCGACGACGCCGAGAACACACTCTCCGCCACCGACCTCGCGATCCTCGACGCGGCCCGCGCCTGCGTGCAGGAGTTCGGCGTGCGCCGCACCACGCTCACGGAGGTGGCGCGCCGGGCGGGCGTCAGCAGGCCCACCGTCTACCGCCGCTGGCCGGACACCGGCTCACTGGTGGCCGAACTGCTGGTGCGCGAGCTACGTGGCATCGTCGCGTCAACCATGCCGTCCGCGGGCACGGCGCGCGCCAGACTGGTCGAAGGCGTGGTCGCGGGCGCGGCGAAGATCCGGTCGAATCCGTTGTTCGGCAAGATCTTCCGCACCGACACCGATCTGATGCTCACCTATGTGTTCGGCAGGCTCGGCCGCAACCAGCGGGCGCTGATCGAGCTGTTCGCCGCGGGCATCCGCGAGGGCAGGCAAGACGGCTCCATCCGCGAGGGCGATCCGGACAGGATGGCGACCATGGTGCTGCTGATCGCTCAATCCGCGGTGCAGTCGGCGGGCACCGTCGCGCCGATCCTCGCGGGCGAGGACCTCGACACCGAACTCCGTCGCGCGATCGACGGCTATCTGGGCGACGGCCCGAACCAGCCGCGATGAGCACCGCGGCACCCTACTCGATCGGAAAGGCATTGCGATGACCACGAATTGGGTGCGCACCGGAGACTCCGCGCTGAACGCCGACCGCCGCGCCGCAGATCTGCGGCGGCTCGGCGACGGCGCCGAGATCGACATCCTGGTGATCGGCGGCGGCGCCACCGGCGCGGGCACCGCGCTCGACGCCGCCGCTCGCGGACTGCGGACCGTCCTGGTGGAACGCCACGATCTGGCCTTCGGCACCAGCCGCTGGAGTTCCAAGCTCATCCACGGCGGTCTGCGTTACCTGGCCGGCGGCCGGGTCGGCATCGCCCACGAGAGCGCGGTGGAACGCGGCATCCTGATCGCCACCACGGCACCGCATCTGGTACGTCCGTTACCGCAGCTGGTGCCGCTGATCCCCGGTTTCGGCCCCGCGCAGAGCGCGTTCGTGCGCGCGGGTTTCCTGGCCGGTGACGTGCTGCGGCGCGGCGCGGGAACGCCCGCCGCGATCCTGCCCCGATCACGCCGCGTCTCCGCCGCCGAGGCGTTGCGGCTCGCGCCGACCGTGCGCCGCGACGGGTTGCGCGGCGGGTTGCAGTTCTGGGACGGGCAGCTCGTCGATGACGCGCGCCTGGTAGTCGCCCTGGCGCGCACCGCTGCGGCGCAGGGTGCGACGGTGCTGACCCGCGCGGAAGCCCTCGACGTGACCGGAAAGTCGGCGACTCTGCGCGACACTCTGACCGGGGAGACCGTCGAGTTGCGGCCGCGTACCGTGGTGAACGCCACCGGCGTATGGGCCGACCAGGTCGATCCGAGCATCGAGTTGCGCCCGAGCCGTGGTACCCACCTGGTGTTCACCGCCGCGTCCTTCGGTGGCCTCAACGCCTCGCTGACCGTGCCGGTGCCCGGCAGCACCAGCCGGTTCGTCTTCGCCTTCCCTGCCGCGCACGGCCGGGTCTACCTGGGCCTGACCGACGAGGACGCGCCGGGGCCCGTGCCCGACGAGCCCGAGCCGACCGACGCCGAAATCGACTTCCTGCTCGATACCATCAACCAGGTGCTGCGAGAACCGTTGACGCGCAGCGATATTCGCGGATCGTACGCGGGCCTGCGCCCGCTACTCCAGAACGCCGACGACAGCACGGCCGACATCTCCCGCAAGCACGCGGTGCTGCGCTCGCCCACCGGTGTCGTCACGATTGTCGGCGGCAAGCTCACCACCTACCGGCGGATGGCGCAGGACGCGGTCGACGCGGCGGTCGCGTACGGCGGACTCACTGCGAGGCCGTGCCGCACTCGGCGAATTCCGCTGGTCGGCGCGGTCTCCGGAGCGGCGCGCGATCGCATCGGCGCCCCGCTGGTGCTGATCGAACGCTACGGCAGTGAGGCGGCCACTGTCCTGGCCGCGGCGCGCCGCGATCCCGCGCTTGCCGAACCGGTGGCACCCGGCATGGATGTGATCGGCGCCGAATTCGCGTTCGCGGTATCGCACGAGGGCGCGCTGGACGCCGATGATTTGTTGGATCGGCGCACCCGCATCGGTCTGGTCGCCGAGGACCGGGCAGCCGCCGCCCCGGCCGCCGCGGCGGCGCTCGCGCCGATCTCCTAGAGGCCGTTCTCGACGCACCCGCGCTCCGGTCGGTCCATCGACCATGCGGCGAGTTCCGCGCGCATGCACGCGCGCGGCCATCGGTCGAGGCCGTGGGCGCGTTCGGCCGCGCGCAGCGCCCGCAGGCCGGGCGTCTCCTCGTGCACCAGCAGGTAGCGGAAGCCGAGTCGCTCGTAATACGGCCCGTTCCAGGCGACCTCGGTGAACGTGGTCAGTGTGATCGCCACCATTGCCTCGGTTTCGGCCCACCGCACGGCCTGGTCGATGAGGCGCTTGCCGATCCGCTGCCCTGCGTAATCGGGGCGCACCGAGACCTGGTCGATGTGGGCGACGCCGTCGACCACGCCCACAATCAGGTAGCCGATCGGGTGGTCGGTGTCGTCGCCCCAGACCCAGGCGCGCCCGGCCCGCTGGAATTCACGCAGCATGTCCAGTGCCGGCGGCTCGTCGTCGGCCACGGCTGTCATGCCGACCTCCGCAAACGGCGCACCGGCCGCGCGCTCGATGTCCCGGAGCGCTGGAAGGTCATGGGTCGTCGCTGGGCGGATCATCGGGCCATTGTGCGCCGGCGGTCGCGACCGGGCCAGCGAGTTTCCGCCCACTGACCCCGAGCCGACACTGACCCCGAGCCGACGAGGAACCGGGACGCGCCCATTCCGGCCCGACGCGGCACCTCCTTCGAGGGTCAGCCCCTCGCGATCCTTATCGATCGAGGCTACTCACTCACCAGGCGTCGATTCGCGATCCGGACGAGACAGTGCGCCGAGCGTGTCGGCTATCGCCCGGTAGCCCTTGTCCGCCGACTCCAGCACCAGTTGCTGCAGAGGTTCGTCGACAACGGCTTCATCCATCCGCGTGGCGAAGGCTGCCCAGCGTTGTCGGTCACCGCTGCTGTAGTAGGTGAGCCCACGACCGTCAACCAGTCCGAATGTCGCCCGGACATGTGGTGTGAGCTCCAGTCCGCCCATCGTGGAACCTTCCATGACGTACAGGAACCCCAGCAACGAGACGGGGGCTTTCGTCATGCGGTCGGAGATCACCGCCGCGAACCGGTCCGCCACGGTGATTGCCGCGGCCGCGATGTCATCGGCGGGCACGGTGTCGAAGAACGCCAGATCCTGGTCCAGCAGAGGCACTTTCGCGAGGTCGGCACGCCACACCGCGGTCACGATCGGGTCGTCCGTGCCGGCCAGCCGAGTCTCCAGGGCGTCCAGGATGATGCGGTAAGCCCTCAGCTGGCCCACATATCGGCCGAGTAACAGTGTTCGGCTCAGAAGTTCCAGACTGAAGGGCGTTGCTTCCAGCGCGTCATGCCATGCCCGGGTTTCGGCGCGAAGCCGCTGCATGATCATGCGCGAACCGCGGCATACAGCCGGTCGATCACGTGACCCTTGCGATCGATCGTCATGTCGAAATACGTTGCGCTGTCCGTCGATCGGCACAGTTGGTGAATCCGGCTCTTGGCATCTTCCTTGAGGTCGACCGCCTGTGCGGCGAGTTCGATGATCGTCTCGCGGAGCGAAGGGTGACCGAGCGTGAACGTCTTCAATCGGTCTCCGACCATGTCGGTGCCGAGTGCGGGTTCGGCGCCGAGCAGTTCGAGGCATACCCGATTGGTGAGACCGTCGAAATCCTCGTAGGTGTTGGCACCGCCGAACTCGGGCACGAAGTCGGTGAGGTCGTTGAAGATCTGGCTCGCCAAGCCCAGCTGCCGCATCGCGTCGTCGAGAACCGTCAGTTCGTCCTCCGGCACCCGCAGCGCGGTCGCGGCCGCGTTCAGTGGCATCCGGAACAGCGTCGAGGTCTTCAGCGTCGCGACCGACTCCCAGAACTTCACCCGATCGTTCACCTCAGCCGCGACGATGTCGCGCCGGACCTCGGCCAGCCGGGTGGACATATCTATCGCCTGGCCGATGAAGCCGTTCTCGACGGTTCGCACGAGGTAGTTCACGACGGCGGGTGTTTCCACGTGGCGCAGCGCGGCGAGCACCATCCAGGCTCCGGTGTTGAGGGCAAGCGGAACCCCGTGGGTGGCATGCAGTGCGGGCTCGCCGTATCGCACGGCACTACCGTCCTCGATATCGTCGAGAACGACCGCGGCCTTCAACAGAATTCGGACCGCGACCGCCACCCTGCGGATGACCGCCAAGTCGGCAGCCGCCTCGCCGGTGCTCGCGAAACCCCGGTAGTTGCGGAAGACCCAGTACACGATCGATGGCCGGTAGCCGGGACCGCCTGCTGGTCGCAGGGCCTCCTGTCCCACCTTGGAGCCGAGCGCATCGGTGATCGGGTCGTGAAACGAGTGCCGCAGTGCGGTGTCCAGTTCTCGCGGCCCGTAGGCCGCGCCGGCCACTTGCGACGCCGAGACCGTCAGTTCGGAGAGAAATACCCGAAGATCCGTTTCCAGCCGTTCCGAGTCGCCGCGCACGAACTCGCTCACCTGTGTGTCATTCTCTACGGCAGTCATCTGTGCCTCTCCTATCGGGCCGACCCGAGAACTCCGGGGGCGGCCCACCTCCGGCCCCAGTCCTTCGGTGGAGGCCATGCATTGTGGAGGAGTGTATGGACGATCCGGACCGGATGGTTTCCCAATATGGGGAGGATCCGGCTCGGACGAACACCGGTGCGTCCGCGATCAACGCAGGCCGGTTGACGCGTTCGCAACGGCGGTGAAAGCCGTCGCGGGCAGGATGCCACCCCAGGTCAATGTCGCTTTTCCACGGTCAATAACAGGCTGCGGGGGATCAGGGTCGCTGCGACAACCGTCTCCAAGGCCGTCGCGGCCGGATCAGGGCGCAGCCGCCAGCGGGCAGCGATCGTCGACACCGCCAGGGTAGCCTCCACTATCGCGAACACGTCACCGATGCAACGCCGGGGACCGGCACCGAAGTGCAACATGGCTTTCTGCGGAATGTCTCCGACCCGCTGCGGAGACCACCGGTCCGGATCGAATGTGTCGGGGTCGGAGAAAATTCTCGGATCACGTTGCACCGCATACGTACAGAGCATGACCGACGATCCATTCGGGATCGCATGACCGCCGAGTTCGAGATCTTCGTTGGCCCGCCGGGTGAGTATCCATGCGGGCGGGTAGCACCGTAATGCCTCACTGATCACCTGCGCGGTATAGACAAGGTTCGGGACATCCGCATAGTCCGCGGGCCTGTCACCGAGCACCCGATCTACCTCCTCGTGGAGCCGCCGCTCCACTTCCGGATGCTTGCTCAACAGGTAGAACACCCAGGTCAGGGTGGCCGAGTTGGTCTCAGACCCGGCTACCATGATGGTGATGATCTGGTCGTGGATCTCCTCGTCGGACAGCCCGCCCGCGGTTTCGGAATCCCGCGCCTCGAGCAGCAGAGCCAGCAGGTCGTTACGGCTGTTACCGTCGGCGCGGTAATCGACGATGAGCTTGTCGATTATCGGATGCAGCCGGGCCAGGTACGACGCGTATTCCCGGTTGCGTGCCAACGGCAGCTTGTTCAACACAGGTAGCGGCGCGATCATCCGCTGATACAGCAGTTCGAAAATGCGCGGCATGTTCAGCCGCATCTCCTGCTCCAGCTCCTTGCCGTGGTCGGAGCGCACCAATGTCTTGGCGGCCACCGCGAAACTCAACGCGGCCATCTCCTGCCGGACATCGAGAATCTGCCCCTCGCTCCACGTTCCGGTCTGTTCGACGATCTGCTCCCGCATGATCTGCGCGTACTCGACGATTCGTTCCCGGCGGAACACCGGCTGCAGCAGTCGCCGGTGGCTGCGATGTCTCGCGCCCTCGGAGCTGGCCAGACCGTAACCCACCAGGTCACGGGTGATCTCGATGGACGCACCCTTGTCGAACTTGCGCGGCTTGTCGACCAGCATCTCGTGGGCCAGCGTCGCGGAGTTGATCACATACACCCGCCGCGGCCCCAGCTTGACCTGGACGATATCCCCGTGCTTACGCAGGGAACCGAAGAATCCCAGCGGATCTTTCCGAAACTGCAACGCGTGCCCCAACAATGGTAGACCACCCGGGACACCGGCTATGGCAGGAGCGGACACGACTTCCTCCTCATCTCAGGACGTCAGTGTGCCCGTGTTCCGGATCGATCGCATCCGATCCTCGACGGGCACCGGGTGCCACCGGTTCGAGGAGGACGAACACCGACTCCGACAGCTAAAGTGGCTGATGATTTTGTCCGATCCCTTGTCGCTTCCCTGTGGCCGGGTACTGCCCAACCGGGTGATGAAAGCCGCGCTGAGCGAGGTTCTCGGCGACCTGGGACAAAGTCCGGACCAACGGATCCTGCGGCTCTACCGTCGTTGGAGCGAAGGCGGATTCGGCCTGCTGCTCACCGGCAATGTCATGATCGATCGAGCACAACTCGGCGAGCCGGGCAATATCGTCATCGACGACGAACGGGACCTGGCCACACTGACGCGATGGGCCGAGACAGCGCATGCCGGCGGGTCGCCGATCTGGATGCAGCTCTGCCACCCCGGTCGCCAAGCCAATCCGGTTGTCAATCGACAAGCCCCGGTTGCCCCGTCGGCGATAGCTGCCGACATACCCGGATTCCGGGTTCCCACCGCACTCACCGAGCGCGATATCCACGACATCATCGACCGGTTCGCGACAACGGCGCGGATCGCCGAGAAGGCCGGTTTCGACGGGGTCCAGATCCACGCCGCACACGGGTACCTGGTATCGCAGTTCCTGTCACCTCTGGCGAATCACCGCGACGACGACTGGGGCGGTGACCCCGCCCGGCGGGCACGCTTCCTGCTCGAGATCGTGCGGCGGGTCCGTGCCACCGTAGGCCCGCAGTTCGCGGTCTCGGTGAAACTCAACTCCGCCGACTTTCAACGCGGAGGCTTCACCGAGGACGAATCCAGCGATGTCGTGGCCCGGCTGGCGATCGAGCGGATCGACCTGCTCGAGATCAGCGGCGGAAGCTTCGAGTCGCTGGCGATGATGGGCCGTCCCACCGACCGACTCGGAAGCCCCCAGCAACGTGAGGCCTACTTCCTGGAGTATGCCCACACCGTCCGCGCCAACGCCGGTGCCATCCCCCTCGCGGTCACCGGCGGATTTCGGTCGCGTGCGGCCATGGTGGCGGCTTTGGAAACGGGCGACTGCGACATCATCGGCCTCGGGCGACCGGTGTGCCTGCTCCCGGACGCCGGCCGAGCTCTAC
The DNA here is from genome assembly GCF_040639505.1 of Nocardia sp. NPDC023852. Classification (NCBI taxonomy): domain Bacteria; kingdom Bacillati; phylum Actinomycetota; class Actinomycetes; order Mycobacteriales; family Nocardiaceae; genus Nocardia; species Nocardia sp. NPDC023852. Next base: position 42,320 of record NZ_JBFAAB010000010.1, on the reverse strand, counting down.
TCGCCGGGGAGGAGCAGCTACCCAGCGCCCGGGTGTCACGGGTACGCACGGGCCCGATCTCACGCTCGCGCACCGTTCGGTCGCTCGCCGGAGCGGTGGATCTACAGTGGCACACCGATCAGTTGCACCGAATGGCGGCGGGCGCCGAGCCTGCGCCCCAGCGCTCTCGGTGGCGAACGGCATACTCGATGGTGCAGCGCAACGGTGTCGACGCCTTCCGCCGCAAACGTGGGTGACCACTCCCTTCCGGACCGACGCGGCCGACCTCACGTCAGCGGACGATCATCACTGTGGTTCGGCCGGCGTCGCGAGAATGCCGTTGAGCAGTACCCGCATCGCCCACGCTGCGCGCGCGTCTCCGTCGCCTGCCAGCATCGTGTCGTGCATGGCCACAATCGTCGGATATCGGTCGGCGGGCAGTTGGGCGAAGTGCTGCTCGACGGCGGCAATGTAGTCCTGCTCGGTGCTGTCCTTGGTGTTGTGGGCGCTCTGCTCGGCGGCCGCCGCGGTGATGTGCAGGTAGATCAGGTCCACCGCCCAGGAACTTGTGCGGTCGTCCAGTCCCGCCTCGGCGAGGAGCACCAGCATCCTTTCCACTAGGCGCAGCGCGTTCGGGCTGGTCGGAATCGCACCGAGCGCGACGAGAGCCAACCCCTCATGGCGGCTCATCGCCTCGACCGTGGACTCGACCAATGCGGTGAGCCGATCGCGCCAGGTCGCCCCGACCGATTCGGGAACGGTGCCCAGCACGTGGTCGAGCATTGCGCCCATCAGGTCGTCGCGGTTGGCGACGTAGACGTACAGCGAGGCCGCACCGGTATCCAAGTCCTGCGCGACGCGGCGCATCGTGAGCGCCGCCGCGCCGTCCCGGTCCAAGATGCGCAGACCGGTCTCGATGATCACTTCGCGGCTCAGCGGAGCTTTGGCCGGACGGGCTCGACGGCTGACAGGTGCTGCGCTCATCCGGGCTCCACCTCGCTGGCCGTCATCACCGCAATAGCGATTGTGCCCGGCGTACGCTCGCTCCACTCACTCATGAGCCGAGCATAGCCCGCGACGAACATCGTTTGATACGAACGCCGTTCGTATCATGCACGATGCCCGACCGAACGCCAAGATCCGTTGCCGAGACCGATGCCACAGTCGCGAATGACCACGCATGGACTGTGTTCAGATGGGTCGAAGACCACAAAGCCCAGCTCGCCGCGGTCGAGCCCGATCGCGAGAAGACGCACGACAGCGAGGAATTCGACCACTGGACCGCAACGTGTGCGAAATACGGACCCACCGCGGCGTGCGCCGAGGCCAGGGTTCGGACGGCGTGGACGCTCTATGCTGGCTTCGGTATGCCGGTAGTTGCGCCGGGAAGGAGGGCGCGGGTGCGTAGAAATCCGTCCACCGTGGGTATCGCACCAGGCGATGGGCTGGTCGCCCGCTTCGGTGCGATCGTCGCCTACCTGGGTGGCGAGACCGCCTCGACAGATCGAATACTCGGCATCATCGAGGCTGTGGCCGACGAGGAACACCCTGGTGCGGCGCTAGCCAAGCGCCTGGCGGCGGTGATCTTCGGCAGCACCTCGCAGCCGCCGCCCTTCGGTATCGTCGCGCCGACGACGGACGGAATGCTGATCCTGTTGCGCGGAACGGTGACCGCCGAGATCCAGGGCGCCGAAGGCACCCGCCACCTGGCCGGCGCACGGGCTTTCACCTGGGTGGACGAGATTGTGCGCGAGCCGGTCCGGCGCATCACGATCGGCGCGGATACCGGCACACCGCTGACGCCGCGGCCGCGCACCGATCTGCGCGCGGGTGTGGTTCCCGGCGGCGGCTTCGTCCTGCACGCCGCGGTGCGGCGGGCCGGGAAGGCCACCGAGTCCGCAGCGAGGACGTCGCCCCCGAAGCGCGCCGCCGGCTCGCAGCCAGAACCCGAACCGACGGCCGCGTCGGGGTTCGATGCGATGCCCGAGCCGACCGGCGCTTCCGACGCCGTCGCGCCGGTTCCCGCCCCGCCGACCGAATCGGCGCGCCCACCGGCCAAGCCGCGCCCACCCCGGCCCGTCGCGGACCGTCCGCTCGCCTGGTCTCGAGTACAACCTGCGGCGCAGGCGCGCCCCGAGCCGGTAGCGCTGCACAAGAACAACGGTGGAACCCACGTCATTCGTCGGTCGGTCATGGCCGGGGACGCAGCGGCCGGCTCGCTGGTCGCAGAGAACGGCGCCGAGTATCCGCTGGACCGTCCCTACGTCATCGGGCGCGGTCCGCAGGTTGACGAGTCGGTCCGCGCGGCGACCGCCGCTCCGATCGTCATCCAGCGGGACCGCCGCGTCTCCCGTGTCCACGCCTATGTGTCGGTCGACGGCGGCAAGGTCTACGTGCGTGATGCCGCCGCCACCTCGGGCACCTTCATCGCTGCTCCCGGCACCGACCAGTGGAACCGAATCGGCACCGCCCCCACCGAACTCCTACCCGGTTGGCGCGTCCGCATCAGCGAGCGCGTCCTCACCTATCGCGGCGAGGACCCTTGCACCGGTGTCGCCGACATCGCGGACGCGCGGCGGCGAGGCTGAGCAGTCGTCTCGGGCGCGACGGTGGCGACGTAGGTAGCGCAGGCGCTCGTACCATGCGAGTAGCCGGTCCCGGTACCCGACACGGGCTGTGCGGAGAGGACAATGACGTCATGCACCGAAACGCGCCGATCCGGGATATCGACGAGTCCGAGCTGACGGTGACTCCTCCCAAGGAGCAGGCCGCGGGCGTCACCGCCGTGACGGTGGCACTGAAGCGCTCGGTCGAGGAGATGGGTGTGATTCGCACTGCCCGCACCCTCGCCCGGGTCAACCAGGTGCACGGCTTCGACTGCCCCGGCTGCGCTTGGCCGGAGCCGACCGGCCATCGCAGGCCCGCCGAGTTCTGCGAGAACGGCGCGAAAGCGGTCGCCGAGGAGGCGACACTACGCACGGTCGGTCCGGAGTTCTTCGCCACGCACTCGATCGAGGATCTGAGCGACAAATCCGGGTACTGGCTCGGCCAGCAGGGCCGACTGACGCACCCGATGGTGCTGCGCCCCGGCGACACCCACTACTCCCCCATCGCCTGGGACGACGCCTACCGCATGATCGCGGATCAATTGCACGCCTTGGCCGGTCCGGACGAAGCCGTGTTCTACACCTCCGGCCGCACCAGCAACGAAACCGCGTTCCTCTACCAGCTGCTGGTGCGCTGCTTCGGCACCAATAACCTGCCGGACTGTTCGAACATGTGCCACGAGTCCTCCGGCGCCGCGCTGTCGAGCTCGATCGGGATCGGCAAGGGCTCGGTCTCGATCGACGACTTCGACGCCGCGGACCTGATCGTCGTCGCAGGCCAGAACCCGGGCACCAACCATCCGCGCATGCTGAGCGCACTGGTAGGCGCGAAGACGAAGGGCGCACGGATCATCGCCGTGAACCCGCTGCCGGAGACCGGGTTGCTCGGCTTCCGCGACCCGCAGACGGTCAAGGGTGTCGCCAGCGGCGTCGCGATCGCCGACGACTTTCTGCAGATCCGCCTCGGTGGCGACCTGGCTCTGTTCCAAGCGCTCGGGCGCCTGCTGTTCGAAGCCGAGGATCGCGGGCCGGGAACGGTGGTCGATCGGGAGTTCGTCGACGCCCATTGCGCTGGATTCAGCGAATACGAAAAGAACGTGCGGGCTGTCGATTTCGCCACCGTGCTGACAGCGACCGGCCTGAGCAGAGATGAACTCGACCACACCGCCCAGCTGTTCGCGCGGTCGCACAACATCATCATTTGCTGGGCCATGGGCTTGACCCAGCAGGCGCATGCCGTCGCCACCATCGAAGAGGCCACCAACCTGCTGTTACTGCGCGGGATGATCGGCAAACCGGGCGCCGGCGTCTGCCCCGTGCGCGGCCATTCGAACGTCCAGGGCGACCGCACCATGGGTATCTGGGAGAAGATGCCCGAGGAGTTCCTCGACGCACTGGACCGCGAGTTCGGCATGACGAGCCCGCGTGCGCACGGCTTCGACACCGTCGAGGCCATCCGCGCCATGCGGGAGGGCCGCGCGAAGGTGTTCTTCGGCATGGGCGGCAACTTCGTCTCCGCCACCCCGGACACCGCGGTGACCGAGGCCGCGCTGCGCGGCTGCGCGCTCACGGTGCAGGTCTCCACCAAGCTCAACCGCAGCCATGTGGTGCACGGACGGACCGCCCTGATCCTGCCGACCCTCGGCCGCACCGACGAGGACCTGCGCGACGGCGTGAAACAGCAGGTGTCGGTGGAGGATTCGATGTCGATGGTGCACCTTTCCACGGGACGATTGAAGCCGGTCGGCGACGAACTGCGCAGCGAGATCGCGATCGTCTGCGAGCTCGCGCGTGCCCTGTTCGGCACGGACCATCCGGTGCCATGGGCGCGGTTCGCCCGCGATTACGACGCCATTCGCGACGCGATCTCCCGGGTCGTACCCGGCTGCGCGGATTACAACGCGAAGGTCAGGCAACGCAACGGTTTCCGACTACCGCATCCACCCCGCGACCACCGCGAGTTCCGGACCGCCACCGGCAAAGCCAATTTCGCGATCAACGAACTGACCTGGCTACCTGTGCCCGAGGGCAGACTCATCCTCCAAACGCTGCGCAGCCACGACCAGTACAACACCACCATCTACGGCCTCGACGACCGCTACCGCGGCGTGCACGGCGGCCGCAAGGTGGTACTGGTGCACCCGGATGACATCACCGAATTCGGTTTCGCCGACGGTGATCTGGTGGACGTGGTCTCCGAATGGACCGACGGCACCGAGCGCCGCGTCGAAGGATTTCGCCTCGTCGCCTACCCGACCCCGCGTGGCAACGCCGCCGCGTACTACCCCGAGACCAACCCGCTCGTACCGCTGGATCATGTCGCGGCACGCTCGAATACGCCGGTGTCCAAAGCGATCACCGTCCGATTCGAACCGAGCGCAGCATGAACGAGCCGATCTTCGACACGGCATTTCGGTGGGAGACCGGGCCGAACGGCAGCGAGGGGCGGCCATGAGCCGCGTCACCGCCCGCCGCCGCATGCGCCGGATCTCCCCCTCCGGCGAAATCCAACGGCCCGACACCCTCGCCGTCGAGGAACCACTCGAAATCCGCATCGACGGCCAGTCGTTGATGGTCACCATGCGCACCCCGGGCAACGACGTCGACCTGGTGCACGGATTCCTGCTGAGTGAGGGTGTGATCGCCGCCGCAGGAGAGATCATGGCGGCGCGGTATTGCGCGGGCACCGACGACAAGGGCAGCAATACCTACAACGTTCTCGACATCACGCTGCGCATCCCGGCCCCCGTCCCGACCCGCGCGTTCCTGACCACCGGCGCATGCGGCCTGTGCGGCAAGACCGCTCTGGACGAGGTGCGCACCCGCACCCGGTTCCCGCTGCCCGCGGACGGTCCGGCGGTGGACAGCCGCGTGCTGACCGCCATGCCGGATACGCTGCGCGGCCGACAGTCGGTGTTCGACGCTACCGGCGGTCTACACGCCGCGGGCCTGTTCACCGTCGACGGCGCGGCACTCGCGGTACGCGAAGACATCGGCAGGCACAACGCGGTGGACAAGGTGATCGGCTGGGCATTGCGCGAGAACCGTATTCCAGCACATGATCTGGTGCTCATCGTCAGCGGGCGCGCATCGTTCGAGCTGGTGCAGAAGGCCGTCATGGCGGGTATCCCGATGCTCGGCGCGGTGTCGGCGCCGAGCTCGCTCGCGGTCGACCTGGCCGCCGAGGCCGGGCTCACGCTGGTCGGCTTCCTGCGCGGAGACACCATGAACGTCTACAGCCGCCCCGAGCGGGTCTATGCCGAACCGGGAGCCGACGCACTGTTGGCGTGACTCACTATTGCCTGTACTGGATCGTCCCCCTTACCGTGGCTGCACGGAGTCGGAACTGCGGCCGGCGAGAACGGAGCGACCGATGCGGATCTCGGTACAGGGGACCGGCGAGGGCCTGCGCGTGCGCATGCGATTCGAGCGGTATCGGCGCCGCTTGCTGATCACACGGACCGTCCTGGTCGTCCTGGCTGTCCAAGGCGCGGTCATCGGGCTCTGGGCCACGCTGGCGCCGCACTCCTGGTACACCAGCTTTCCCGGGTTCGGCGCGCAGTGGGTGGCGGTCGACGGTCCCTACAACCATCATCTGGCGGCCGATGTCGGGGCGTTCTTCTCAGCGCTCACCGCAGTCACGATCGCCGCTCTCGTCGTCGACGGCACCGCGGCCGCCCGGATCGCGGGCGTCGGTTGGCTGACCTTCGGCCTCCCGCACCTCGTCTACCACACCTTCCACCGGCCCGACGGGCTGAGCGTCGCCGGCTACACGATCAGCCTGATCGCTGCATTCCTGCTCATTGTCGGCGGACTGGTCTGCGTCTTCGCTCCGCCGCGCGGCGATATTCCACTGTCGGCCCCGCGTCCGATCGATGTCCGTTTCCCGCGCCGCGGTCCGCGCACGTCCCGCTGACCGACACCGCGGACGGTCCTGCCGGTGCGGAAGACCCCCTTCGGGACGCCCGTGGGCGGTGGTCGTCACCACGGGCGTTATCCGGTGTGGCTGCGCTACGACGCCGCGTTCTTCCTGAACTCCTGAAACGAGCGCCCGCGCCGCGTGCCGCCGACGTGAGCGTTCGTTCCCCGGTCCGGTGCGCTGCCTTGCCGCGCCCGTCAGTCCTGCAGCGCCTCGAGCAGCGCCGCCCGCTGGCGCGCGCCCAGGCCGCCGATGCGGCGGTCCTCGGGGATCTCCGCCTGGTCCATCAGCTTCGCCGCCTTCACCGGGCCCACGCCGGGCAGGGCCTTGATCACGGCGGCGACCTTGGTCTTCTTGACCAGTTCGTCGGAGTCGGCCTTCTTCAGCAGGTCGGCAACCGAAACCTTGCCCTCCTTCACCTTGCCGATCAGTTCGGAGCGTGCCTTGCGGACCGCAGCCGCCTTGGCCAACGCCTCGGTGCGCTGCTCTGCGGTCATGGTAGGCAGTGCCATGTCTCCTCCGCTTCCACTCACTCGAACATCCGATTGACCGGACCGAGTAAACATCACGCCACCAAGCGCGCAAGGTCGACACACCGGGGCCGCAGCAGCGGAAATAGCGATGACTTCTCCAGGTCTACACCGTCCGAACAGGTAACCGGCCCACATTCGGCGGCCGACCAGACGAAAGGAACAGCACGCCATGGAGCTGTCTCTCACCCAGTTCGTCACCCTCGACGGTGTCTACCAAGCACCCGGTGGGCCGCAAGAAGATCCCAGTGACAGATTCACCCACGGCGGGTGGTCCGTGCCGTTCGGCGACGCGGATTTCGGCGCGTTCATGGACGAGGTGTTCGGCCGGGTCGACGCGTTCCTGCTCGGACGGCGCACCTATGAGATCTTCGCAGGCTACTGGCCGAACATCACCGATCCGGCAAACCCGGTCGCCGTGAAGCTCAACGCGCTGCCCAAGTACGTCGCGACCAGGACGCTGGCCCGCGCCCACTGGGCAGGCACCGAACTGCTGCGCGGCGACCTGGTCACCGAGGTGGCCACGCTGAAAGCGCGTCCCGGCCGCGAACTCCAGGTGCACGGTAGCGGCAATCTGGCGCACAGTCTGCTGGCGAACGGCCTGGTCGACACCCTGTACCTGCTGACCTTCCCGGTGCTGCTCGGCACCGGAAAACGGCTGTTCACCGCCGACGTCCAACCCACCGGCCTCTTACTCACGGATTCCCGCGTGACCAGTAGCGGCGTCGTCATCGGCACATATCGCAACGCGGGTGCGCCGCGGTACGGCGACTACACCGAAGAGGCTGCCGCGGTGCGGTAACACCGGCGACGTTTTTCACGACAGGATCAACAGCGGCTCCAACGCGGGATCAAGGTTCAACGGCGAACCAGGAGGATCAACGGCGATCCCCTACATCGGGCGCGATCGGCTGACCGATCGTCACCGTGTCCCACGTGCGGGCGCGACAACAGAACAACGACTTGCCGCGCCTCGTCCGTGCCAGCATGGCGAGCATGAACATTCCGCAGGAGGCGCACCGGCCCGCAGCCTTGTGGTTGTGGGCCGGACAGGCCATCTATCGCGGACCGTCGCTGCGCCTCGATGCCCATTCGACAGCGGTGGACTGCCTGGCGATCGGGGTGGATACTGCGTTCAGGCTCGAGGCGGATAGAAGCGCGCGGACGGTGCGCAGCGCGCTGATCCCACCGCGAAAGGTGCATCGGGTCGTCGCGGACGGCGGCCGTTTGATGTTCTGCTATCTCGATCCCGGATCACGTCGGGCGCGTGCATGCCGCGAGCAAATGACGCTGTGGGACAACGATTTCGGATTTGCGCACCGGAGCGAGACCAGACTCGCGGATGCCGCAGGCCGGGACCGGCCCGACCCTCGGGAACTGGCGGATCTCGTCGGCGCGGCACCCCGTCCGCCGATGGACGACCGCGTCCGGGAGGCGATGGCCACTCTCCTCGGGCATCCCGCCCGGGAAATCACCGCCGAGCGGTTGGCCGCTGCGGCACACCTGTCGGAATCCCGATTCCTGCATCTGTTCTCATCGCAGGCCGGGACCTCGTTCCGGCGGTATCGACTCTGGGCCAGAATGCTCGGCGCCGGCCGGTCGATCGCCAAGGGAGCAAGCCTCACCAGCGCGTCCGTCGACGCAGGGTTCGCCAGTCCCTCCCATTTCAGTGACGCCTTCCGCACCCTGTTCGGACTGTCGCCGACCGCACTGCTCGCGACCGGGGTCCGCGTCGTGGTGCTGGATGAGGCGGGCGAGATCGAGCCTCGACCACGGGTGTGATGGCCCGCTAGGCTGGAGATCGTCAAGCTGTACGCGCCCGACGCGGTGGTGGTGGACCCGGTCGGCACCCCGGTCGGGTCGAGCCCGAGTAGCCCGCCGTGGGGACGCTGGTGCGCCAGGTCACACCGCGGTCCCATCACATTCCGTCGCGGTCTCTCGTCCGAGAAGTAGGAACCACATCCGCTGATCGAAGGAGATCGACATGGGTGCCACCCGAATCGCCCCCGTCACCCCGCAGCAGGCCGGACCAGTGACCAAGCTGCTGTATCGGCTCGCCAAGCGCCGGTACCGCGAAGTGCCCGAACCGTTCGCGGTTACCGCCAACCACCCGAAACTGCTCGCCGCCGGCGCGGTCCACGAGGTCGCGGCCGAGAAGGCCAGCACCGTCCTCCCCGCCGCCATCCGCGAGATCGCCGTCTACCGCACCGCGTGGACGCTCGGCTGCTCCTGGTGCGTCGACTTCGGCGCCATGCTCATGCGCCTCGGCGAGCTGGATGTCGAGCGGCTCGAACACATCGCCGACTATGCGACGTCGCCGCTGTACTCCGACGACGAGCGCGCCGCCATCGCCTACGCCGACGCGATGACCGCGACCCCGACTGCCGTCACCGACGAGCAGGTCGCCGATCTCGAGCGACGTTTCGGCCGGGCGGGCGTGGTGGAGCTCAGTTACCAGATCGCGCTGGAGAATTCGCGCGCCCGGTTCAACTCCGCGCTCGGAATCACCGCGCAGGGCTTCAGCACGGATTCGTGCCGTGTGCCCTGGAAGTGAGTGGCCGCGGCCGGACGAGGGCGCCTGAAACATGGTGGCCGACCTGGCACTTCAGCTCCAGGTCTCACTCCGGGCTGTCGTTCCGGCCGGGAATGGACTAAGAATAGGAGGTGTTGACGCCGCCGGTCCGCGTCCCGTCAGCGAGTTATCGTTGCGCGTTCGATGAACGAGGTCCGTGTCGGCGTCTACGGTCTCTCGACTCCCCTCCGCCCAACCGTTTGGAGCCGCATGCTCGATGAACATCCCCTCGACGACGACGTCGCGCGGCTGGCGACGCGGGTCGAGAAGGCCCGCGGCCGCCTCGCATACCAGTTCGATCCGGCGCTGACCGGCGCGCTGTCGGAGGAAGAACTGAACGCCGAACGCGAACTCGCCGAACGGATCCGGACCCAGAACCGGGAGCAGCGCTGGAAACAGGCCGAGGCCGCCGCCGAGGCGTCCGACCGCGCGCGGAACACCTCGGAGGCCATCGAGAAGGCTGACATCAGGGATCTCCTACTGGCACGCAAAGCCATTGCCGCACAGCGGCGCGAGTCCAGCCCGCACGCCAGGCTGGCCTCCCTGTACCGGCACCGATCGTGGTCGCTCGGCGCACTGGCCGGCGTGGTAGCCGCGGGTATGCTGTGGTCGGCGGTCAACGTCCAGCACAACATCGCGCCGGGCGGGCCGGACGATCCGCTGTACTGGTTCAGCTATCTGCTCGAGGCGATGATCAGCGTGTCGCTGATCATCATCATGATCGGCACCAACAAGGTCACCGAATGGGGCGTGCTGGACAACAGCAGCCAGGTCGCGGCCGCCGAAGTCGCGCTGCTGGCCCTGACGGTCGCCCTGAACACCTACCCGTATATGAGTGCCGGGCGGTGGTTCGACGCCGCGATGCACGGAGTGGCGCCGGTGATGATCGGCGTCGCGCTGCTCATCCACGATGCCGCCAGCGCCCGCTACGGCCGTGCCATCACCTTCGCCACCGAGCAGGTCCGAAGCCTGCCCGACCCGAATTCGCACGACCCGCTACCAGAGCCCCAGTCGATCGTCGACGACTCCGGCGACCGGCCGGTCGCCGTCGGCATCGCACCGCAGTGGACGACGTCGGACGCCGACATCCAGTTTGCCCACGGTTCGCACCGCTAGCATGCCGCTGACACTCCAGCCGGAACGAGTTACTTGACAGCTGTCCATAATCTATGGACAGCTGTTGAGAAAATCTGGCGGAAGGAGCCGGTCGATGGCGGTTGTCGCGGGTGTGCTGGTCGGGTTGATGGCAGTGTTGCAGGCTTTCTTCATGGTGTTGGAAATGTTTTTGTGGGATCGGGCGCCGGGGCGAAAGCTGTCAGGGTTCGATGCGGAGATGGCGGTGGCGACTAAGCCGCTGGCGGCGAATCAGGGGTTGTACAACGGGTTTCTGGCGGCCGGGCTGGTGTGGGGGCTGATAGCGGACGACCCGGTCGGATTTCAGGTGACGGTGTTCTTCCTGCTATGCGTGCTGATCGCGGGGATCTACGGGGCTATCACGGCGAATCGGCGGATTCTGATCGCGCAGGCACTGCCCGCGGCCCTCGGGTTCGTCGCGGTCCTGACCGCCGGATGAGTGATGGTGATCCACAGGCGGCGCGGACTCGGGCGAAGTTACGGGCCGCGCTGCTCGCCGAATGCAGGGAGCGTTCGCTCGAACAGGTCAGCGTCGCCGCCGTGGTGCGGCGCGCCGGTGTGCGCCGATCGGCGTTCTACCTGCATTACACCGATGCGCAGACACTGGCGGTGGATGCCTGCGCGGACGTTGTCCGAGACGCGGTGGTGGCTCTGCACGCCAGGCGCGGACAGCGGAGCCGGCGCATCCACCGGCGGCGTTGACGGAGTTCTTCGACGGGATCGGACCGCACGCCGCGCTGTACCAGGCGCTGCTGCCGCCCCGGGGGCAGCGGCCCGCTCGGAGAGCTGCTGCGCCACGAGTTACGCGAACGCAGTCGGAGAGAACGCACGCTGGCAGGCGCGCCTTCGGCGGACCTCGTCGCATCGGCGGTGGCGGCGACGTTCACGGACATACTCGCCGACTAGCTGCACGGCGAAATCGAGGCGCCCCACACAGGTGGCGGCCCAGACCTGGCGACTGCTCGTGTCCCTGCACCGAACCGTTCTGGAGCGCTAACGGCTCACATAATCTCGCGAAACCCACTGTGCCGAGGCACAGTTCATGATTTCGTACCCACGGCGAGCAGCTTCGCCCGCGAATAGTAGTGGCTCAGTAAGGGTATCGCCGCTCAACCGCCTCCTTGGCTTCTTTCAACCCAGACCCGGTCAGTTCTCGGTACCGCTTGATGGCCTGAATCTTCTTGCCCTCCGCCAGAAGGGCGTCGATCTGGCCCATGCCATCACCGCTGGGCACGGCTGCCGCGGTCCGAACGGGCTCGACCGATGGCAGTTCCCGGATACCGAGGTGCTGCATGATCAGATCGAGTTTGAAGTTCAGCGCGTCGATCTTGCGCTCCAGACGCCGGTTACCAAACATGGTTCGATCGTAGTGATCGACGCGACCTCACGCCGCGTCCAGCACCGCGTCGGCAAGGCTGGTGACGCGCTCGAAGTAAGCGACCTCACCGGCGACCTCGAGCAATCGATCCACGCAGCGTGGCCCAGTGACCAGTCGCAAACGGCGACCGGTGTGGCCGGCCCTGGTCCGTGCATCGATCAACACGCGCAGCCCGGCGACACCGAAGAACGTCACTTTGGACAGATCGACGACGACGAGTGGACCCGCTGAGTTCAGCGAGCCGATCAATCGGCTCCGGAGCACGTCGGCGGTGTAATAGTCGGCCTCACCGGCGACCGCGCACAGCGTGACCACGTCGCTGGGCGCGGTGACCGAGATCTGCAGCCGCTCGGCGGGATGGCCCGACCTGCGGGCGGCATCGATGAAGTGTGAGGGTCTGGCGAAACCTGTCGACATGAGGACCTCGGTCCAGTCGTCCGCGGCAATCGGATAACGTTGCGCGCGATACCAATTCGCTCCGAGCGACACGGCACGGAACTAGGCTGTTTACTCAACCCTCGTAGGGTGTACCCGGTAGACCCGGCTTTACACCCTCACCCCGAAAAATTACGCCGACTTCTCCCGGCGCTCCGCCCGCTGTGCCTTGCGTGGCACGATCGTCGGCAGCACGTTGTCGTTGACGGTGCCCGCGTTGACGACCACCTTGGCGACATCGTCGCGGCTTGGGATGTCGTACATCGCGGGCTGCAGGACTTCCTCCATGATCGCCCGCAGGCCACGCGCACCGGTTCCGCGCAGGATCGCCTGGTCGGCAACCGCCTCCAGTGCGTCGTCGGTGAACTCGAGATCGACCCCATCCATCTCGAACAGCCGGACGTACTGCTTGACCAGCGCGTTCTTCGGCTCGGAGAGGATCTTGACCAGGGATTCCTTGTCCAGGTTGGTCACCGAGGCGACGACGGGGAGGCGGCCGATGAATTCGGGGATCAGGCCGAACTTGATCAGGTCCTCCGGCATGACGTCGGCGAAGTGGTCGGTGGTGTCGATTTCGGCCTTGGACCTGACCTCCGCACCGAAGCCGATGCCGCGGTGACCGGTGCGGTCGGAAATGATCTTCTCCAGGCCCGCGAACGCGCCCGCCACGATGAACAGCACATTCGTGGTGTCGATTTGGATGAACTCCTGGTGCGGGTGCTTGCGCCCACCCTGCGGCGGCACGCTCGCCTGGGTGCCCTCCAGGATCTTCAGCAGCGCCTGCTGCACGCCCTCGCCGGAAACGTCCCTGGTGATCGAGGGATTCTCGCTCTTGCGGGCGATCTTGTCGACCTCATCGATGTAGATGATGCCGGTCTCGGCGCGCTTGACATCGTAGTCCGCGGCCTGAATCAGCTTCAGCAGGATGTTCTCGACGTCCTCGCCGACATAGCCCGCCTCGGTGAGCGCGGTGGCGTCCGCGATGGCGAATGGCACATTCAGCATCTTCGCCAGCGTCTGGGCCAGATAGGTCTTGCCACAGCCGGTGGGACCGAGCATCAGGATGTTCGACTTGGCCAGCTCGACGATCTCGCCGCGGCTGTCGCGGCTCTTGTCGCCGGCCTGAATTCGCTTGTAGTGGTTGTAGACGGCCACCGCGAGGGTGCGTTTGGCGGTGTCCTGCCCGATGACGTAGTTCTCCAGGAAGTCCCGGATCTCAGCGGGCTTGGGCAGCTCATCGAGCTTGACCTCGCTGGACTCGGCGAGCTCCTCCTCGATGATCTCGTTACAGAGATCGATGCACTCGTCGCAGATGTACACCCCTGGTCCCGCAATGAGCTTCTTGACCTGCTTCTGGCTCTTTCCGCAGAACGAGCACTTCAGCAGATCGCCGCCATCTCCGATGCGCGCCATCTCGTGGGTCCCTACTTCCTTGTCCGCGTGCAACCGTCCGTCCAGGTTGCCAGCTGTCCGCCGCCTCCGCAGCAGCCGCAAACGCATCGACTGTTTTTCGGAGCATCAGGCAGTGCTGTCAACCGGGAACAAAGGTCCCTAGGTTGACCGTACCCGGTGTGTGGGATGGAGGTCGACAACTCGAGCATGTTTCTCCGGCGGGTTGTGCGAGTTCTCACGGCACCGGAATGTGATCTGTCCCTCAGATCGCCGGCGCGAGCTCCGACCGACTGCCCGCAGCCCCTGGTCCGAAGGATGTTTCGAACCGCTGACACTGCGAAGAGCAGTCCGGCCGGACGACATGCCCGAGCGGCACACCTCCCGGCCGGAATTCCCTGTTGTAGAACGATTTACGAGTGAACTGCCGCCGGGGTCGGCAACTCACTCTCCCCGGGATTCCCCGGAAGCGACGTCCCGAAGTGTTACTTCTGGGCACTCAGCTTGCGGTAGTCGAACACCGTGTCGATGATCCCGTATTCCTTGGCGTCCTCGGCTGTCAGGATCTTGTCCCGGTCGGTGTCCTTGCGGATGGTGTCGGCATCCTTGCCGGTGTGCCGCGCGAGGGTGCTCTCCATCAAACGACGCATCCGCTCGATCTCGGCCGCCTGGATCTCCAGATCCGACACCTGACCCTGGATGCCACCCTCCAGCGACGGCTGGTGGATCAGCACGCGGGCGTTGGGCAGGCAGGCACGCTTGCCTGGCGTGCCCGCGGCGAGCAGCACGGCCGCGGCCGAGGCCGCCTGGCCGAGGCACACGGTGGCGACGTCGGCGCGCACGTACTGCATGGTGTCGTAGATGGCCATCAGGGAGGTGAACGAGCCACCTGGCGAGTTGATGTACATGGTGATGTCGCGGTCGGGGTCCAGCGACTCGAGCACGAGCAGCTGCGCCATGATGTCGTTCGCCGAGGCGTCGTCCACCTGCACGCCGAGGAAGATGATGCGCTCCTCGAACAGCTTGTTGTACGGGTTCGACTCCTTGACGCCGAAGCTCGAGTGCTCGATGAACGACGGCAGGATGTAGCGCGCCTGCGGGCTCTGTGGGGCGATGCCGGACAGGCCGGCACGCGGGTCGATCGGATTGGCCATGTTCGTCTCCAAAGTCTCTGCGGCCGACGGACATTCGATCATCCGGGCGGCCTGTGGGTGATCCGGGAGTTACTTCTCGGCGCCGTTGGCCTGGTTCGCGTGGCTGATCACGTGGTCGATGAAGCCGTATTCGAGCGCTTCGGTCGCGGTGAACCAGCGGTCGCGGTCGGCGTCGGCGGTGACCTGCTCCACGGACTTGCCGGTGTGCTGTGCCTGCAGTTCGTTCAGCTCCCGCTTGGTGTGCGCGAACTGCTCGGCCATGATCGCGATATCGGCGGCCGAACCACCGATGCCGGCGGAGGGCTGGTGCATCATGATCCGTGCGTGCGGCAGCGCGTAGCGCTTGCCCTTGGTGCCTGCGGTGAGCAGGAACTGCCCCATCGAAGCGGCCAGACCCATGCCGTAGGTGGAGATGTCGCACTCGGCGAACTGCATCGTGTCGTAGATGGCCATACCGGCGGTCACCGAACCGCCCGGCGAATTGATGTAGAGCGAAATGTCCCTGGTGGGATCCTCGGCCGAGAGCAGAAGGATCTGCGCGCACAGCTTGTTCGCGATGTCGTCGTCGACCTGGGTGCCGAGGAAGATGATGCGCTCACGCAGCAGGCGCTCGTACACGGAATCACTGAGGTTGAGACCAGCAGTCGCGGTTGTCATGACCCCTGCCTGGTTGATTGTCACGGATACCTGCCTTCTCTCGCCGGCTCGTTGCTGATTGCCGAACAGCCATCTCTGGTTCGCTTTGTCACAAACATTAACGAAGCAGGGCGGCACCGAACTCCCGGTACCGCCCTTCTTCGCTCTCAGCGCAATCAGTGCACCCCTCGGGCGCCGATCGCGCCGGCATTCCATGGAATTATTCGGCGCTCGCGGCGGCGGTCTCGTCGGCCGTGCCCTCGTCCGCGGCATCCTCAGGGCCACCGAACATTTCGGTGGTGTCCACGGCGTTGCCCGCCGAGTCGGTGACGGTCACCTTGCCGACCACACCCGCGAGCGCCTTACCGCGGCGTACGTCGGCGAACACCGCGCCGAGCTGGCCCGCCTGCTGCACCTGCTGGATGAACTGCTCCGGCGAGAGGCCGTAGCGTTGCGCCTGGAACAAGATCCGCTCGGTGAGCTCCTCCTGACCGACCTGGGTGCCCTCCGCCTCGGCGATAGCGTCCAGCAGCAGCTGGGTCTTCACCGACTTCTCGGCGGCCTCCTTGGTGTCGGAGTCGAACTCCTCGCGGGTGCTGCCCTGGGCTTGCAGCGACTCGGCGAACTTCGCTTCGTCGTGATCGAAGCCGTGCACCGCGTCGTGGGTGACGGCGTCGATCTCGGCCTGCACGACGGCGTCCGGCAGCGGCACCTCGACCTGCTCGAGCAGGGTCTGCAGCACCTTGTCCCGGATCTCGCCCGCCTGCTGCACTTTCTTGACCCGCTCGACGCGGTCACGCAGGTCGGCCTTCAGCTCCTCCAAGGTGTCGAATTCGCTGGCCAGCTGGGCGAACTCGTCATCGGCCTCGGGCAGCTCGCGCTCCTTGACGGTCTGCACCGTCACCGTGATGACGGCGTCCTTGCCCGCGTGCTCGCCTGCGACCAACGTCGAGGTGAAGTCTTTGGACTCGCCCGCCGAAAGCCCGATCAGCGCCTCGTCCAGGCCCTCGATGAGCTGGCCGGACCCGACCTCGTGGGACAGGCCGGTGGTGGCGGCCTCGGGCACATCCACGCCGTCAACGGTCGCCGACAGGTCGATGGACACGAAGTCACCCTCCTGCACCGGACGCTCGACACCGGTCAGGGTGCCGAAGCGCTGACGCAGCGACTGCAGCTGCTCCTCGATGTCCTCGTCGCCGACGGTGACGGAGTCGACGGTGACCGCGATGCTCTCGTAATCGGGCAGAGCGATCTCCGGGCGCACATCGACCTCGGCGGTGAAGGCGAGCTCTTGGCCGTCCTCGATCTTGGTGATCTCGATGTCGGGCTGACCGATGACCTTCACCTCGGAGGTGGTGACGGCCTCGCTGTAGCGGCCGGGCAGCGCGTCGTTGACGACCTGCTCCAGGATCGCGCCGCGGCCGAGGCGGGCCTCGAGCAGCTTCGCGGGCGCCTTGCCAGGACGGAAGCCGGGGATGCGGACCTGCTTGGCCAGCTCCTTGTACGCACGGTCGAAGTCCGGCTTCAGTTCCTCGAAGGGCACCTCGACATTGATCCGGACCCGGGTCGGGCTCAGCTGCTCGACGGTGCTCTTCACGGACATGCTCCTTGTTCGTTGTTCGTACTGGTTGACGTTCGGTTACGGGCTCCACCACGCACCCCGGACGTCGGAATGGCAGGCGAAGCGGCCCTGCGTGCAGGCCGCCACACTCCCCATCGGCGCTGACCCGAGCCGGGGCCCCGGCCTCGGCCAGGACGAACGAGGGATGCGGCGTCGGCATCCCGACCAGGTTAGTTGACCGGCCGAGGGGGCCTGCACTCGGCGGTGTTTCCGGGGCCCCGAGGCCCCTGTCTACTTCCCCACCGAGACCGCGTCGGTGACGAAGACCAGCGTCTCGTTCGGCGCGATGCCGCGTCCACCCGCGCCGTAACCCAGGTCCGGTGGCACGATCAACAGCCTGCGGGAGCCCTCCCGCACGCCGAGCAACCCCTGATCCCAGCCATCGATGACCTGGCCCGCGCCGAGGGTGAGCTGGAACGGCGTGCCGCGGTCGAACGAGCTGTCCAGCTTCTTCTTGTCGGACCACGTGATCAGCGCGTAGTTCATGGTCAGCTGCTGGCCGGTCTCGGCGCCGGGCCCGCTGCCCTCGCTCAGGTCGTGGACGATCAGTTGCTTGGGCGGGTCGCAGCTGTCCGGGATGGTGATCGTCGGGGCGGTGCCGAACTCGCCGGTCACACCGATGTCCTCGGCGGTGCATTCGCGGCCCTTGCTCTGCGCGGCCGGGCTCTGCGCGGCGGACGCTCCCGCCGACACGGTGGTCGTCGCGGACAAGGCGGTCGTGGAGGACGTGTCGTCGTCCGAGCCGCAAGCTGCCAGCGCGATGGCAGTCGCCGCGATGGTGCCGATCCCGATGATCCTGCCGAGTGTGTGCATGCGGCGGACCCTAGACCACGTGGTGGCGGACCACGCAGGGGCGCGCCGTCCGTGCTCCGGCTCACCGCGGCGCGATTTCGCCGACCCGGTGCGGCGCATCCCGCTAGGCTGACGGGGCATTCTCCATACGGCGTTGTCGATTCCGATCGGCAGCGGTGCAGGATCCGGGACAGCGGTCCTCGTGGCGCCGTTCCCCCGATGCCCCGAGCATGAGGAGAGTCGGCGCATGACCCACATGGCAAGTGCAGGTGGCGATACCTCGGCCGACAACGTCGGCACCACCAGCGGTGACACCGTCGCGCCACGGCCCTACCGCCTGGCGGACGTGCCTGGCCCGCTCGAACGCGACGAACTGACGTCGATCGATGCTTGGTGGCGCGCCGCCAACTATCTCGCTGTCGGTCAGATCTATCTGATGAGCAACCCGCTGCTGCGTGAACCGCTGCTTGCCGAGCACATCAAACCGCGCCTGCTCGGCCACTTCGGCACCGTGCCCGGCCTGAACCTCGTGTGGACACACGCCAATCGCGCGATCCGGCAGCGCGGTCTCGACGCGGTCTTCGTCGCCGGCCCCGGTCACGGCGGGCCGGGTCCGAACGCGTGCGCCTGGCTGGAAGGCACGTATTCCGAGCTGTACAGCCACATTCCGCAGGACGGCTCCGGCATGGGCGCGCTGTTCGCGCAGTTCTCCTTCCCCGGCGGCGTGCCGAGCCACTGCGCTCCGGAAACGCCCGGCTCCTTCCACGAGGGCGGCGAGCTCGGCTACTCGCTGCTGCACGCCTTCGGCGCCGCGTTGGACAATCCGGACCTCACCGTGTTCTGCGTGATCGGCGACGGCGAGGCCGAGACGGGGCCGCTGGCTACGAGCTGGCACGCGAACAAATTCCTCAACCCGGCGCGCGACGGCGCGGTACTGCCGATTCTGGCGCTGAACGAGTACAAGATCGCCAATCCGACCATTCTCGCGCGCATCCCGGAGACGGAACTGGTCGCACTCCTGCACGGCTACGGCTACGAGCCGATCATTGTCGCGGGCAGCGATCCCGCGGCGGTGCACCAAGCCATGGCCGGCGCGGTGGACACCTGTATGGAGCGCATCGCCCAGATTCAGCGCGCCGCACGCGCCGGAACCGACGGGGTGCGGCCGATCTGGCCGATGATCGTGCTGCGCACGCCGAAGGGCTGGACCTGCCCGCCGGTGGTGGACGGCGATCAGGTCGAAGGCACCTTCCGCGCCCACCAGGTCCCGCTCCCTGCCGCGCGCGCCGACCCGAGCCACCGGGAGACCCTGGAGCAGTGGCTGCGGTCCTACCGCCCGGAAGAACTTTTCGACGAGGCGGGCAGGCCGGTGTCGGAGCTGCTCGATCAGGTGCCCGAGGGCGATCGGCGAATGAGCGCCAACCCGGTCGCCAACGGCGGCACCCGGGTCCGCGACCTGCACCTGCCGGATTGGCGTGAGTTCGGCGTCGAGGTGACCGCGCCCGGCGCGACTCAGCACGAGGCGACCAGGGTGCTCGGCGGGTGGTTACGTGAGGTCACCAGACAGAATCCGGACAATTTCCTCACCTTCGCGCCCGACGAGCTGGCCAGCAATCGACTGCAGGACATTCTCGACCTCACCGGGCGCAACTGGCAGGCCGAGATCGGCGCGTACGACGAAAAACTCGACCCTGCGGGCCGGGTGATCGAGGTGCTGTCCGAGCACATGTGCCAGGGCCTGCTGGAGGGCTATCTGCTCACCGGCAGGCACGGGGTGTTCACCTGCTACGAGGCATTCATCCACATCGTGGACGCCATGTTCAACCAGCACGCCAAATGGCTCGACGCCAGCGCGGCGGTGCCATGGCGGCGTCCGGTCGCCAGCCTGAACTATCTCCTCTCTTCGCACGTCTGGCGGCAGGATCACAACGGCTTCACCCACCAGGACCCCGGCTTCCTCGATGTGGTGCTGAACAAAAAGCCGTCGATCGTGCGTGTGTATCTGCCGCCGGACGCCAACACGCTGCTGTCCACCTATGACCACTGCCTGCGTTCGCGGCACTACGTCAATGTGGTGGTCGCGGGAAAACAGCCACAGGCCGACTGGCTTTCGGTGGACGAGGCGGCCGAGCACTGCGCACGCGGCATCGGCATCTGGGACTGGGCGGGCCACAACGATGCGCTCGGTACCACCCCGGACGTCGTGCTCGCCTGCGCGGGCGACGTGCCGACGCTGGAAACCCTCGCTGCCGCGGCGATTCTGCGAGAACGCCTGCCCGAGTTGCGGATTCGGGTAATCAACGTGGTCGACCTGATGCGGCTGCAGCCGCGCGAAGAGCATCCGCACGGCCTACCCGACAGCGAGTTCGACACGCTGTTCACCTACGACCGGCCGGTGATCTTCGCCTTCCACGGCTACCCCTGGCTGATCCACCGGCTCACCTACCGGCGAAACAACCACGGCGAGATGCATGTGCGCGGCTACAAAGAGCGGGGCACAACCACGACACCGTTCGACATGGTGATGCTCAACGACCTCGATCGCTATCACCTGGTCATGGACGTGATCGATCGCGTGCCGAGCCTGCGTGAGCAGGCTGCCGGACTGCGCCAGGAAATGGTCGACGCGCGATGGAGCGCACGAGCGTGGACGAGGGAGCACGGCGCGGACATCCCCGAGGTCGCGGACTGGACCTGGCCGTACCGGAGCGCCTGACGCAGCGCGAAATTCCTTGCGGGGTCCGGTCGGCTGGGCGACGATCGCAGGATGCTCCTCACGATCACCTGCAGGCCACCGGACGGTGCCGGGTGGCCTGCGACCGATCTCGGATTCCTGCTGCACAAGAACCCCGGCCGCGTGCAGGCGTTCGAACAGTCCTACGGCACAGCGCATGTCGTATACCCGGAGGCCACCGACGCCAAGTGCACGGCGGCGCTGCTACTCGAGGTAGACCCGATTCGATTGGTGCGCGGACGCGCGCGCAGCACCCCCGACTTCAGCCTCGGCCAGTACGTCAACGATCGGCCGTACGCGGCTTCTTCGTTGCTGTCCGTGGCGATCGGGGCGGTGTTCCGCACCGCGCTGCACGGTCGCTGCGATCTGCGGCCCGAACTGGTGCGTACAACGCTGCCGCTGCGCATCGCGTTGCCGTCGGTGCCGTGTCGCGGGGGCGCGGCAGTGGCCGAGCGGTTGTTCGAACCGCTCGGCTGGACGGTGACGGCGACCCCGCTCCCCCTCGACCCGGCCTTTCCGGACTGGGGCGACTCGCATCTGCTCCGCGTCGAACTCGACGGTACCGTGCGACTCTCCGACGCCCTGTCCCACCTCTACGTGCTGCTTCCGGTGCTCGACGGAGCCAAGCACTACTGGGTGGCTGGTGCGGAGGTGGACAAGCTGATCCGGGCCGGCGGCGGATGGCTCGGAGCGCACCCGGAACGCGGCTGGATCACGCGGCGGTATCTGGCGCGGCGGCAGTCGCTGGTGCGCACAGCGCTGGCGCGACTCGCCGAGGTAGACGACGTCGAACCCGAGCAGTTGGACGCGGTCGACGAGACCGATGACGCGGTGCCGTCGCCCGACTCGGCCGACGCGGTGTGGCCGCACAACGCCGGCGACACGGTGACGAGCACCGCCGTCGGCGGCGCACTCGACACCGTAGGCACAGCGGCCACCGCGGGGCCGGGTCTCGTGCCTGAACGCGAATCTTCGCAGGCGGCAAGAGCTTCGGATAGTGAAGCCGAAAGAACCGCCGGTGCCGCCTCCAGCTCGGATTCATACGATTCCGAAACCGATGTGCGTATACCGACGCTCGCGGTGGCGCGCCGTGCGGCAGTGCTCGTGGCGCTACACGAGGCAGGCGCGCGGCGCGTGCTCGATCTCGGGTGTGGCGAGGGCGCACTGCTGCGAGAGTTGCTGGCGGATACGCGGTTCAGCGAGATCGTCGGCGTCGACGTGTCGATGCGGGCATTGCGGATCGCCGAGGGTCGGTTGCGTGTCGACCGCCTGCCGGAGCAGGTGTCGCGGCGCCTCACGCTGCGGCAAGGCGCGCTGACCTACACCGACGCCCGGCTGCGCGGCTACGACGCCGCTGTGCTGATGGAGGTGATCGAGCATGTCGACCCGCCACGACTCGGCGCGCTCGAACATGCAGTGTTCGCCGATGCCGCACCCACCACGGTCGTGGTCACGACTCCGAACGCCGAGATCAATGAACGATTCGAGGGCTTGGCGGCCGGACAGTTCCGCCACGCCGATCACCGATTCGAATGGAACCGTGTGGAATTCGCCGAGTGGGGCGGCGGCGTGGCGGCACGGCACGGGTACACGGTGTGGTACGTGCCGATCGGCGTGGCGGACCCCGAACTAGGGCCGCCGACGCAGATGGCAGTGTTCACCAAGCGCGGAACTAGGGACGGGTCATGACAGAGCTTTCGGTACCCGAGCTGTCGCTCGTGGTGCTCGTGGGTAGCACCGGATCGGGCAAGTCGACATTCGCGCGCAAGCATTTCCGGCCGACCGCGATCGTGTCGTCGGATAGCTGCCGCGGGGTCGTCAGCGACGACGAGAACGATCAGGCGGCGACTCCGGAGGCATTCGCGCTGCTGCACCACGTCGCGGGCATTCGGCTGCGGCGCGGCCTGCGCACGGTTGTCGACGCCACCAACGTGCAGGTGCGGTCGCGCCAGGAGTTGATCGCGCTGGCCCGTGCGCACGATGTGCTCCCGGTGGCGATCGTGCTGGACGTGCCGGACGCAGTGTGCCTGGAGCGCAATGCGCGCCGCGCCGACCGGGCCGACCTGGGCGTGCACGTTGTCGCCAGGCAGCAGCGGGAACTGCGCCGCAGCCTGCGTGGACTGGAGCGCGAGGGATTCCGCAAGGTGTACGTGCTGCGCGGCGTCGAGGAGATCGACGCCGCGACGTTGGTCGACGAGAAGGCGTGGAACGACAAGCGCGACCACACCGGACCCTTCGACGTGATCGGCGACGTGCACGGCTGCCGTAGCGAATTGGAGACGCTGCTCGGTGAACTCGGATACGTCCTGGAGCGGGACGATCGGAACCGACCTGTCGGCGCGCGGCACCCGGAGGGGCGCACTGTGGTGTTCGTCGGCGACCTGGTCGACCGCGGACCGGACACCCCAGGCGTGCTGCGCCTCGTGATGGGCATGGTGGCCGCGGGTACAGCTCTGTGCGTCACCGGAAATCACGAGAACAAGCTGGTCCGTGCGCTGGACGGCAAGAAGGTCCGTGTCGCGCACGGCCTCGCCGAGTCCCTTGCCCAACTGGAGGCCGAGGACTCGGATTTCCGTATGGCGGCGCACGAGTTCTGCCGGGGGCTGGTCAGCCACTACGTGCTGGACGAGGGCAAACTCGTCGTCGCGCACGCCGGGCTGAAGGAGGAGTATCACGGCCGCGCGTCCGGCCGGGTCAGATCCTTCGCGATGTACGGCGAATCGACCGGGGAAACCGACGAATACGGTCTTCCGGTGCGCTACCCGTGGGCCAACGACTATCGCGGCCGCGCCACCGTGCTGTACGGCCACACGCCGGTGCTCGACCTGCAGTGGGTGAACAACACCCTCTGCCTGGACACCGGCGTGGTATTCGGCGGCCGGCTGTCGGCGCTGCGCTATCCGGAGCGCGAGCCGGTGTCCGTTGCCGCGGAACACGTCTGGTACGAGCCGGTGCGACCGCTACAAGCCGTCACCAGTGTGACGCCGGACGGTGTGGTGCGCCGCGACCCCGGCGTGCTGGACCTCGACGACGTGCTCGGCCGTCGCGTCGTGGAGACCCGCTACCACGGCAGAGTCGGCGTGCGCGAGGAGAACGCGAGCGCCGCGCTCGAGCTGATGAGCCGCTTCGCCCTCGACCCGCGGCGGCTGATCTACCTGCCGCCGACCATGGCACCGTGCGCGACCTCGCAGCTGGCGGGCTTCCTGGAATACCCCGCCGAGGCGTTCGCCTACTACCGAGCCGAAGGGGTGCGGCGACTTGTGTGCGAGGAGAAGCACATGGGCTCGCGGGCTATCGTCCTCGTCGCGCGTTCGGCGGCCGCGGCCCGCGACCGTTTCGGCATCGACGACGGCGGCACCGGCGCGCTCTACACCCGCACCGGACGCCCATTCTTCGACGATCCCGCGCAGACCGAGTCGCTGCTGGCCGGCGTACGCGCGGCCGCCGACGCGGCGGGCCTCTTCGAGGAGCTGCGTAGCGAATGGCTGCTTCTGGACGCCGAGCTGATGCCATGGTCGGCCAAGGCCGTTGGCCTGCTCCGCAACCAGTACGCCGCGGTGGGCGCCGCGGCCAGGTCCGCGCTCGGCGCCGCCACCGAGGTGCTCGGCGCTGTCGCGGCGCGCGGTCTGGATGTCGCCGATCTCGCGGCGCGCACGTCCGCGCGTGCGGACGACGCGGCGGCGTTCACCACGGCATACGGGCGCTACTGCTGGCCGGTCGAGGGCATGGCCGGACTGCGGTTGGCGCCGTTTCAAATCCTCGCCGCCGAGGGCGCGAATCTCGCGGTCCGTGACCACGAATGGCATCTCGACCGGATCGACCGGCTGGTAGCGGCCGATTCCGCGCTGTTGACGCCGACCAGACACGTGCATGTCGATCTCGACGATCCGGACAGCGAGGCCGCCGCGGTCTCGTGGTGGGCCGAGCTGACAGCGGCAGGTGGTGAGGGAATGGTGGTGAAGCCATTGGCTTCGCTGGTCCGCGCCGGCACCGGCGAGGTGGCTCGCGACGGCCGCCTGGTTCAGCCCGGCGTGAAATGCCGTGGCGTGGAGTATCTGCGGATCATCTATGGCCCCGAGTACCTGCGTGCCGCCAACATCGATCGCCTGCGCACCCGTGGCCTGGGCCGCAAACGCTCGCTGGCGCTGCGCGAATACGCCCTGGGCCTGGAGGCGCTGGACCGGCTCGCAGCGGGCGAACCACTGTGGCGAATCCACGAGGCAGTGTTCGCGGTCCTCGCGCTGGAATCCGAGCCGGTCGACCCGCGGCTGTGATGATCGCCTGCGCGGCGACGCTCGGTTCTCGGAGTGGTAGCGCCGCCGGGGCGGCTCGGCTCTCGCTTCGCTATGCGCGCCGCACCGCCTGCCCGCGAAGTTCGGGCCGCGGCAGAGGAGCCCCGCCTTCGATGGAAGCGATCCCCGAAATCTGATCGCACGACCGATCCCCGTATTTCGCGGCCACTCGACGTTGTCACGCAGTATCCAAGCATGCGCGGGCAATCGGGACACCGGCACCGTCGCCATGGTCGCGAAAACGAACGTGGCGGCAGCCCCGCCGACTCGCCCAACTTCGCGCCCGAGGTACCGCTGACATCTACTGCACCTCGAGCAATACGGTCGATCGGCCGTATTTTCGATGAAACCGGGAGCAACTCTGCCCCGAACACGGCCGGCATCACCGCAGGTAGATACCCCGAGGGGCAAGCCGCCCGCCGCGACCCTTCCCAGTCCTGAGAAAATCGCTCGACAACGATCGACCCGTCAGTTAATGTGACGTTATCCAACGGCACGATAGATGGGGAACGATCAAGCGGACCACACCGGCCCGCTCGCCGATCCCGAGGTGACGAGAGAACGGACTTCAACAATGACCGGGATCACGCCACCACAGCGACGGACACAGACCTGGCTCGTCCGCCCGCTGATCGTGAGCGCGATAGCGGCCACGCCGGAAACCCCGGCGCCGGCCGAAGTGCTGGCCGAGCCCGACGCGACCGTCGCGGCATCGAGCCCCGAACGCCCGGGCCGCCATGGACACGACAGGCCGGGCTCCTCAAACCACGACGACCGGGACCGCGACGACCGGCACCGCACCGCGACCGCGACGACGACCGCGACGGCTGCCGCCCGGACCCCTTCCCCACCCCATTCTTCGGCGGCCACTCCGTCCACCGACTCTCGCCGGATCGACCGATCCGCGAAGGACACCGCCGACCACAGCTCAAATCCGAACGGAGACTTACGATGACCACCAACACTGCCGCCCGGCGACTGCTCACCTGCGCTGCGATCATCGGCGCCATCACAGCGGGCGGTGCGGGCCTCGCCGCCGCCGAGTCGCACTCGGGTCCCTCGGACCCCCGCAACGGCTCGGGCAACACGACAGGCTGGCACCACATCGACCCTATGGGTTACCACCACCAGGAGCGCAACCCGCTCAGGCAACAGCAGCAGCGCGACGCCATTCGCGACTACCACCAGCGTCAGAACCAGCCGGCGCCGAGCGACACCACGGGCGACAACGGCAGCTCGAGCTGGTCGCAGGTGCAGCGGCCGGACGGCAGCGGCTACACCGTGTGCCGCCCGCAGGCCACCTGGTGCCAGTGACCTCGTAGTCGACGCACTCGTTCCCGGCGAGTGCGTCGACTCGAACGGTCCCCACATAAAACCTTCTCCGTCAAGTGTGCCGCTATATAGCGGCACACTACTCGAAGCATCAAGATTTCCAGGTCCGATCGACATCCACGGACCAAGCTCTAGCACGAAAGAGAAACACCAAATGATCACAATCCGAGGGCTGCGCGCCACGTCTACGTGTACCGAGAAGAGGTCCACCTCGGCGCGCACGCTCATGCTGCTGGCGTCGGCCGCGGTGGCGATGGGCGGCCTCAGCCTCGGCGCGGGCACCGCAGAGGCCGAAAGCGCTGCCTGCCTCTGGGCGGGCGGCGCCCATGGTCAGGGCGAGACGGTCGCCGCGGGCGGCTGGAGTTTCTCCTGCGGAACCGACCAGTTCGGCGCTCCGTACTGGCACCGCGGCCACGCGGTGGGGCAGCGCAGCACTGTTCCCAACCCTGGCGCACACACCCACCCCGCCGGCCAGTTCAGCGCGGGCGCGCGCCAGTTCGGCACGGAGTACAACGATTACTGCGTCGGTAGCCAGCTCATCGAGGGTTCCGAGGGCGTATATCAGGTGGTCGCGGACGGTCGGGGCGGGCTGTTCTGGAAGGCCGCCGGGTCGATCGATCAGTGGGCCTTCGATCCGGGCTCGGCGCCACAGAAGTCCTGGCGATCGGCGAGCCTCTGCAACGACGGCTCCCTGACCTGATCGAAATCGAACGCGGCTGCGCCCGTAATCCTCGCGAGGGTTACGGGCGCAGCCGCGTTCGCATCGCCCGCTGCTCGGATTCGAGCCGTACCCGCTCGTCGAGGTGATCCGGCACATGCCAGGTGATGTCGGCCCTGGTGGCCGCCATCAGCTTCCTGCGGACCGCCGCGACCTGGGCGTCTACCGTCCGAATCGAACTACCCCTGCGCGCGGCGATCGCGCTGTTGGCCCAGCCGGCGGCGGCGAGCACCGCGACCTCGCGTTCCGCGGGCGTCAACTCGTCCCAGCGCGAGGCGGTCGCCCTGACCTGCGGGCGCAGGCTCGGCACGTGGTCGATGGCGAGCCTGCCGAGCAGAAATCGTTGCAGCTCGTCGCGTTCTGGCCGCAGGCGGGCACCGCGACCAGCCGCGGCCGCATAAGGCTCCGCGCCGATGACCGAGGTCGCGACCTCGATGGCATGGGCGGTACCGCGCGCCACCAGCGTCACCCGGTCCGCGACGATGCCCATCGATCGGTGCAGCGTGGCGATTCCGCCCTGGAGATGGGCTATTCGGGTGGCGGCGGCGGTCAGTGTGGCCCGGCCTGCGTCGCCCGCGGCGATCCGGGCGGAAAGGATATAGGTCAGCGCCATCGTGATGAAGTGGGCGACCCAGCCCGCTGTCCAGGTGTCCCCGGTCGTCAGAACGCGCTCGAGAGTCGACTGTCCGAGCTTCACCGCCTCCTCGGGGTCACCGTGCCTGGACACAGCGATCATCCAGGCGAGTTCCGCCCAGGAGATCGCCCAGCCCGCGTCGGAAGCGACGGCCCGGTCCAGGTGGCCGCGCGCGACACCGAGCGCCAAGTCGGCGTCACCGAGGTTCGCGCAGGTGAGCGCCTCGAACAGCTCGCTGCGTTGCTCTCCGGCCCGGTCACCGGCGGCGGCGAACTTCCTTCGTGCCCTCGCCAAGACGTCGACCGCCCGCAGGTCGAGGTGGACGAGTAACAGCTCGAGGCCCCAGGTGAACTCGACCTGGGCGGGCAAGCCGATGTCGATGGCGGTGCTGTCGCGCCAGCGGCGGCGCAGATCGGGGTCGGACAGGCACTCCGCGGCGCATTCGTCCAGCAGCTGCGCGGTGTAGACGTGTCTGCCCTGCCAGATGGCGATCCATCCGACCAGCGCGGTCGCGTTGATCCGCAGCCGGGTCGGTGGCGGGTCGACCCACCGGGTGGCTTCCAGGGCCTGTTCGGTGAGACCGGTGATGGCACGGTTGGATCCGGTAATGAACGGGACACGCAGCGCCATCAGCGTCGTGGCGGTCTCCAGGCCGACGACGGCCTCCTCCGGGTCCGCGAGGCTGGTCTCGATGGCAATGAGGATGTTGTCCCACGCCGCGCGCGCCCAGTCGAGCCAGTCCTGTTCTCGTGGGCCGTACCAGGTGGCAGGGCCCGCGGCAACCCGGTCCCGGTAGTAGCGGCGATGCCGGGCCAGCAGCCGCGCCTCGTCCAAGCCGTCGCGGCGGACCGACAGCTGGTCTCGCACGAACACACGGACGCTCTCGAGCAGGTAATACCGAACCGTGACCGCCGTGATGCGCACGGAGAGCAGCGACCGTTCGACCAGGCGCTCCAACAGGCGATCGATTTCCTCCTCCGGCAGCGCCGGGTCCGCGCACACCACCGCGATGGCATCGGATTCCGCGCCGGAAGGGGTTTCGTCGTTGTCGGTGTCGCATCCGGTGGCGAACACCGACATCCGGTCCAGCAGCAGCTGTTCGCGATCGGTACACAGACCGTAGGACCAGGCGATCACATCGCGGACGCTGCGGTGACGTTCCCCGACCCCGCCCCTGGCGCCGTGGGACCACTGCAGACGCCGGTCGTCGGTATCGCCGGACAGTTCGCGCAACACGATCGCGGGCGGTCGGTGCAGCAAGCGGGCTGCCGCGAGCCGGATGAACAGCGGGTTGTTGTCCACATTCCCGCAGATCCGCGCGGCGATGGCAAGTTGTCCCGGCTCCTCCGGAATAGGCCGTCCGGTGAGTTGGGCTCGCCGCCGGAACAGCTCGAGGGCGTGATCGCTGGACAGCGGCGGCACGGCCACCAAGTGCTCGTCGATCCAGCCGACCGGCTCCCTGCTGGTCGCGACAACGGTCAGGCCGGGCACCACTTCCAGCAGGCCGACGATCAGCGGCGCCACCCCGTCGAGCACGTGCTCACAGTTGTCCAGCACCAGGATCGTCCGGTCGGTTTCGCCCGCGCCGCCACCGCTGAAGGTGTCCACCAAGGCGTCCCAGGCGGACCGGCCCGCGATGCCGCCCTTCGCGACGGACTGCACCACCTCCTCGGCGACCGGTCCGGTCTCCGCGCCGGGCGCCAGGCGGGCAAGCCGTGTCCAGTAGACCGTGTGCCGCGCCGCCTCCCGGTACCGGCGCACGGCCTCGGCCGCGAGCGTCGTCTTGCCGATGCCACCTGGTCCGACCAGGGTGATCAGCCGGGCATTCGGCGAGTCCAGCAGCGCGTCGACTTGCCGCAGTTCGGCGTGCCGGCCCACGAACTCACTGGGCGCGGCGGGGCTGTCGCCACCGCCACGGTTCAGTTCCGACATGCAGGTGCACCTATCGATCAAAAACCATCGGTCGGGGCAGCCTATCGACTGCGCGCTCCCTTGCGGGCACGGTGGGGTCGTCGCTCGGCTTCGATCCGGACGCGGTCGACGAGTTCTTCGGGAATGTGGCTCACGATGTCGGCGCGGGAGGAGATCATCAGCTTCGCCCGGATGGCGGCGACCTGAGCGTCGACCGTCCGGATGGAGCTGTGCCGCCGGGAGGCGATCGCACTGTTGGGCCAGCCCGCGGCCGCGAATACGGCGACGTCGCGCTCGGCCTCGGACAGCTCGCCCCAGCGGGACGTGGGCCGCTGCGACACCGGGCGAATATCGGAGGGCCGCTCGGGTCGTCGGCGGGTAGACATCGAATCGGTCCACCACAACTCGTCCAGCTCCGGCCGCAGTCGGGTCTGTCGCTCAGCCGCCGCGTACGTCCGGTCGCCCAGCAGCGCGCGGGAAACCTCGGCGGCGCTGCGGATCTCGGCGGCGATCAGCGGTACCTGATCGATCGCGATGCCCATCGAACGCTGACGCGTCTTGAAACTCCCTACCAGATAGGCTATTTCAGTAGCCGCCGCACTCGTGGTGACCGGGTCGCCGCCGGCGGCCAGGTCGTCGAGGAGGACCTGGGCGAGGGCGACAATGTGCGCGCCGACCGCCCAGCTCGCCGTCCAGGTGTCCCGCTCACCCCGGTGGCGGGTGAGCACGCCGTTGGTCATCGCCAGCGCCTCGGCCGCGGAGCCGTGCTTGGCCAGCGCCACCGCGCGCGCGATCTCGGCCCACGCCGTCGACAACGTCGAGCCAGACGATACCGAGCGCTCCAGGAACCGCGCCGTATTGTCCAGCGCCTCCTGCCGGTCGCCCACGAGGGCCGAGCAGAACGCCACGAACACGTCGCTGCGTTCGGCGCCTATGCGGTCGCCCAGCTCGGTGAACTTGCGCCGAGCGCGGGTCAGCACGGTGATCGCGTGCGGATCGCCGCGCACCAGCATCAGCTCGAGTCCCCACATCCATTCAACCGGAGCGGACAGTCCGAGATCGACGTCGGTGGAGCGCGGGCCGGTGCAGGCGTCCCGCGCCCCCGGGCGGGCGACGCAGCCCGCGAGCAGCTGCGGAACGTGATCGGTGCGCCCCTGCCAGAGCGCGATCCACCCCAGCAGGGCGGTCGCCAGGTCACCCAGGCCGGCGAGATCGAGTCCGAACCTCTTGGTGGCCTCCAGCGCGCGTTCGGTCAGCCGAGTCAGCGCGCCGGCACCGGATTTCACGAACGGGACTTTCATCGACAGCAGGACGGTGGCGGTCTCCAGCGCGACGACGGCCTCCGCAGGATCGGCGAGGCCGGATTCGATGCCGAGCACGAGATCGTTCCAAGTCGACCGCGCCCACTCCATCCACGCCCCGTCCTGCGGGCCGAGCCACAGAGCCTGTGCGGCGACGACCTTGTCCCGGAAGTACCGACGATGCCGGGCGGCGAGACGGTCGGACGCGTCGCGGTCGCGGTCGCGTAGCCGGTCGCGGGCGAAGACGCGGACGCTTTCCACCAGGTACCAGCTGACGGATGTCGCGGTGAGATGCGTCGATACCAGCGATTGTTCGGTCAGCCGTTCCAGTAGGTGTTCGATCTCCTCCGCGGGTAGGGCATCGTCCGCGCAGACCGCGATCGCGGCGTCGAGCTCGATGCCGCCACGCAAAGACTCGTCGTCGGTCTCGTAGCCCGCCGCGAAGACCGAGAGCCGCTCGAGCAGCAACTGTTCCTTCGCGCTGCACAGCGCGAAGGACCACGCGAGGACGTCATACACGCCACGATGACGCTCCACGGTGCCGGCGCGCGCCCCGTGCGTCCAGTGCAGACGCTTGTCGTCGGCGTCGCCGGTCAGCTCACGCAACACCATGACCGGCGGCTGATGCCGCAGGCGCGCCGCCGCCAACCGGATGAACAGCGGGTTGTGGTCGACCCGGCGGCAGATCCGCGCGGCGACGGCAACCTGCTCGTGGGCGTCGGGGATCGCCCGCCCGATGAGTTGGGCCCGCTGGCGGAACAACTCGAGGGATTGGGACGGGGACAGCGGAGGCACGGCCAGGATGTGCTCGTCGACCCAGCCGATCGGCTCCCGGCTGGTGGCAAGGATCGTCAGCCCCGGCGTGGCCTCGAACAGATCGGCGATCATCGCGGCGACCGCGCCGAGTAGATGCTCGCAGTTGTCCAGCACCAGCACAGCGCGGTCAGCGGAGCGGTCGCCGCTGCTGAACGTGCGTACCGGTCCGCCGCTCGGCGGTCGGGACTCGAGATCCGTGCGCACCGCCGACTGCATCACATCCTGCGCGGTGGCGGTGCTGTCGGGCTCCAACTCGGCGAGCCGGGCCCAGTAGACCGGCCTGCGCCTGGCACGCGCGCCGCGGCGTAGCCCCTCCGCCGCTAATCGCGTCTTGCCGATCCCACCCGGACCGACCAAGGTGACCAGGCGCGCGTCACCGTCCAGCAACGCACCCAACCGGTCCAATTCTGTTTCCCGGCCGATGAATTCACTGGTGGGTGCAGGCAGCACCCCGCCACGTACCTGAACCAGGGACATATTACGAAAGTTAGCCCACGAAGCCGCTACGCGCTCGACAATGCCGGCTCGAGTTCACGCGACATCCGTCACCGTTCCGGCGGCGGGGCCGCTACCTGGATGTGTGTGCACGCTAGGCCGAAGACACTGAGGCCATCTGCTGGTAATGCATCTGGACGACAGCGCTGTCGAACGTCATCACATCGACGAGCTGCAACCCGGACACCACCGCGGGTGTCGGGAACAACGGGATACCACCACCCAGCAGGATGGGGTGGACGAACAGCCGGTACTCATCGATCAGATCGTGCTTCATGAACGCCGACGCCGTCTCCACACCGCCGAACAGAACCATGTCGCAACCGGGCCGCCCGCGCAGCGCGGTGATCTCCTCGACCAGATCCTCCCGGATGATCTTCGTGTTCCAGCCGGCGGTAGGCAGGCTGCGCGAAAAGACGAGCTTGGGCGTCTCCTTCCAGCACCGCGCGAAGTCGACATAGAACTCCGATATCGCCGGATCCACGTCGGCGGTCGGCCAGAACGATGCCATGATCTCGTACGTCTTCCGGCCGTAGAGGAACAGATCGGCCGAGCGGAGTTCGTCCATCAACGACTCGCACAGTTCCTCGTCCACCACTGGCCAGTGGATTTCCTGATCCGGCCCCTCCGCGAAGCCGTCCAGCGACATCTGCATCCACAGGGTCACGCTTCCCATTGCCCACACCCATCTGCTGCCTTGTGCGACTGGGACATTTTCAGCGAAAGCGACACTCGCGCGCATCAGTAGATCGGGCATGGCATACCTAGGTACATGGTCATAGGTAGCTGCGCGTGCGGCGAGCACGCGGCCAGATGCCACCAATATACCGCTAATCAACGGCACGTTACTGCCACGTATCTCCAACGATGGGAAAGTGGAACAGAAACAGCTCCGGTCGGCCCGCCCGGCCGAGCAGGTCATGCCTCCGGCAGCGCGTCCGCGAGTTCGGCGTCCTGGCCGAGATACCGTGTGATGAACAAGTTTACGAGCTCGGCGGTCGCCGCGCCGGGGACCGCGCGCATCGCCGCCAACTGTCCCTCGAGCTCGGCGACCTGCGCCGGGCCTTGGCCGGATTCCTGGAACGACGCCAAGGCGGTGCGGCGGAAGAGGTCGACGAAACGGCGAGCGATGCGGTCGGCGTCAGCGCGCAGCTTCTCCAGTTCGCCGATCACCTCGTCGGCCGGAATACCGGCATCCACGATGCGATCAAGGCTGCGCACCAGCCGCCGATCCGCGATCCGATAGGTCGCCGCGTCCACCGGCTCGTACAGCCCCACCGCGACCACTCGCGCAAGACCGTTGGGCACGTCGCGGTAGCGCTCGGCGAGTTCGGTCGCCGCGATCATGTCTCCGGCAGCGACGACGACCGGCTCGGCCATGTCGGGCTCGACGACGCCGAGAATATCGCCCAGGTCGTCACCGCGATCCCAGGCTTTGAGCAACTCCTTGATGCCATTGATTTTGATCCCCCGATCGAGCAGCCTGCTGATGGTCCGCACCCGGTTCAGGTGGTCGGCGCCGTAGAAACCGGTCCGCCCCTTGACCTGAGGCGGCGGCAGTACGCCCCGTTCGTGGTAAACCCGCAGGCTGCGCACGGTCGTACCGGCCTCCCGCGCCAGCTCGTCGATCGTGTACTCCACGCCCGCAGTCATACCTCAAGGAAACCACATCGCAACACGAAAGGATGGCCGGTGCGCGGGCATTTTGGCGGCCACTGGGTCTCCGGCGACAAATCAGCAAACGCCGCGTGATCCGCGCCGATTCATTCGGACATGGCACGGCGGCGTCCGGCCGTGCCTGCGCGGCAGGCCGAGCTTCCCGCCCTTGGAAAACTCACGTGATGCACGGCTTTTGCCGCTACGCCTATCCTTCCGACATGGGTGAATCTGCGGGCCCCCCGGCCAGCATCGCGGACCGTGAGCGAGCACTGCGCGAGCTGACCCACCACCTCGGCGCGGGCAGACTGAGCCTGACCGAATTCGACGAACTCAGCGCGGTTGTCGCCGCGGCGACCAGCAAGAGTCAGCTGGCCGAACTGTTCGCCGACCTGCCAGGCAGCACGCCACAGGCACCGGAGGTGCCACCGACCAATCCACTGCCTCGCCTCGCGGTGCTCGCGGGGGCGGCCGTGGTCTTGGCGGTAGTCCTCGCCTTGTCCACTGGCAACTGGCTGTGGTTGCTCATTATCCTGGCCGCACCAGCGCTTTTCATGTTCACAGCACGGGCTGCCTGAGTCCGGTCACCACCTTGACTTCGGCCGCACGTGATTGGCCAGGTCGACGAGGCGATACCGGTGCAGGCGGTGCGGCGCGATCCGGGCCAGCGCGCGCAGACTCGACTCGAGCCCACGCTGCAACCCCAGCGGGGTGACTGGGAAGCCGAGCAGGGTCGCCTCGGGTTTCGCCGACTGCCCGCCGGCGCGCACCCACTCCAGCGCCGCGCCTACCACGATGACCTGTAGTTGCAGCGCCCTCGGCTCGTCCGGCGCGGCGTCGAGTCGCGCCGCCGCCTCGATGAGGTCGGCCTCGGTGGTATCCGCGATCGGCTGCGAGACCAGCAGCAGACAGCCGGTCATCCGCGCCACACTCTGATACCGCGATGCCTTCGGCACCTTATCCAGGACGGCGACGGCCTCGAGCAGTGCGCCATCGGCCGCGAGCCTACGGGCCAGTCCGAAGGCTGCGCTCACTACACCGTGGTTGGTCCGCCACACCGTCCGGTAATACTCCATGGCGAGCTGATGCCAGCGGTTGTCGTCGTCGGGCTCGCCGAGATGCTGCAGCGTGAGTTCCGCGGTGGCGGCCAGCGCAAGGGCGGGCGCGATCTCGCCGGGCAGCATGCCGTGCACCAGATCGAAGTACTCGTAGGCGCGCTCGTATTGGCCGTCCAGCAGCGCGGCGACGGCCGAGTACCACTCGATGCGCCAGTCGGTGGCGTAGTTCGGCCGCAGGTCGGCGAGCCGGTCGCACGCGGGCACGACCTCCCCCAAGTCGAGGTGCGCGCGGACTGCGGTCAGCGTTCCCTCCAGCTCGAAGGTCTCCGGCTCCCGGATCGTGCCGGAGACGATCCGGTCGGCAGTGCGGCGCAGTGCGTCGAGGGCGTGCCTCGGGTCGCCGTGCA
This sequence comes from Nocardia sp. NPDC023852, assembly GCF_040639505.1. Taxonomy (NCBI): domain Bacteria; kingdom Bacillati; phylum Actinomycetota; class Actinomycetes; order Mycobacteriales; family Nocardiaceae; genus Nocardia; species Nocardia sp. NPDC023852. The sequence goes on along the minus strand of NZ_JBFAAB010000010.1, from coordinate 6,821 downwards.
GCAGGGTGGACAGCAGGTCGGCGCTGGGGTCCTCACTGTCGATCAACGGAACCGGCAGGGCCGCGACGACGCTCGGCGCATCCAGCGCGGGGAGCCGATGGCGGCCGTCGGCCATGCCGTCGGTCTGTCCGATCAGCGTTTCGATGCCGAAATCGCCACGCATGGCGCCGAATTCGAGTGAAGCCTGCGGATGCTCCATGCCGGTGTCGGCGGCGAGTACCATCCGCAGAACGCCCGCGAGCTGGCCGTACATCGAGTAGGCGGTCGGGAAACGGTGCTGCGGATCCGGGTCGGTGGCCCGCCGCAACAGCCGGTCCAACGACGGATAGCGCAGCAGCAGCGGCTGCTCGTCCGCGGAGGGAATGCCGGGCAGCTGATGGCCGTCGGCGGTCTTGGGCATGTCCAGCACCAGCGCGGCCAGGGTGCGGCCGACGGAGTAGATATCCGAGGCCACTGTCGGGCCGGTCTCGGTGATCTCCGGCGCCTGGTAGCCGGGCGTGCCGTAGATGCTTCCGTAGGACTCCATCGCGGCGACTGCACCGAGATCGATCAGCTTGACCTCGTCCTCGCTGACCATGATGTTGTCGGGCTTGAAGTCGTTGTAGGCCAGTCCGAAGGAGTGCAGATAGTCCAGCGCGGGAAGGATCTCCATCATGAAGGCGATCGCCTCCGAGACCGGAATGCGTTCCGGTGCACGCAGATCGAGCATTTTCTTCAGTGAGCGACCGCCGACGTACTCCATGACGATATAGCCGTCGGGAACGTCGCGACGAGACTGGTGCTTGACGAAATTGTGGATCTTGACGATGCCGGGATAGGCCACCTCGGAGAGGAACTGACGTTCGGCCAGGGCGACTACATGGGCCTCGAAGTCGAGCGGATTCTGCAGCCCCTTCAGCACCACCCAGCGATCACTCACGTTGCGATCGACGGCGAGATAGATCCAGCCGAGCCCGCCGTGGGCCAAACAGCCTTGCACCTCGTACTGGTCGGCGACCATCTCCCCTGGCTGGAGCGAGGGCCGGAAGTTGAACGGCGATCCGCACCGGCCGCACTCGCCCTCCACCACCCCGGGTCCGGCGTCGGTGGTGCGGCCGACCGGCTGCTGACACTTCCAGCAAAACCGCTTGTTCTCCGGCATTTCCGGGCTCTGCATGACCGCGGAACGCGGATCGAGCGGGCTCACCTTGGGCATGGACACGAGGCCGTCACCCAACCTTCGCCCGCTCGGTCGTGACCGAGCGCTGCGGCCGGAACCGGGATCCGGTTCGAGGCCGTCGAGCAGCTCAGCGGTGCTGATGGTGAGTTCCGAAGAGCCGTTGGCGTCGTTGGCGGCGTTGGCGGCGTTGGCGGCGAGGGACGCGATGTCCGCGGCGGCCGTGCGTTCGACGATGCTCGGCACCGACTCGACGGCGACGGCACGCTGCTTCGGCTGCCCCTCGGCAAATTGAGGCGTCGACCACGGATTGGGCAGCCGTGGGGGCATCTCGGTCTTGAGTAGGTGCCGAGTCGTCCATGGGTGAGAACTTCGCCGAGGCACCTCGGTGCCGCGCATTCGCCGATTCGCCCACGGATTCGTGAGTGGACGATCGGATGCGCTGGAGTGCTCCGGCATACGAACCTCTCAGACCCACCGTTCGATCGGGGTTTCATTCTGGTCCGCTACCTGTCGATGCGCGCGAGTATTGTTCCCTGCATTGGGAATAGGTTAACCGCCCCGGGCGGTAATCCCGGGGCGGAGGCCGGCTTACTCCTCGTCGGGCTTGTCGAGAATCACCACCGTGTCGCCAGCCGCCGCGTTCTTGCGCGGCGGCCGCTCGGCCAGAACCGGGAACTGGCCGGTGACGCCCTGGCGAACCTCTGCGATGCGCAGCACCCGCTTCCGCGCCAGGAACCAGCCACCGACCAGCGCCGGAACCACGACCAGGCCCATGGCGATCACCGCGCCGCGCTGCACTTCGTCGTCACTGAAGGCCATCAGACCAACGACGGCAACGAGGAAGGCCAGTGTCGCGAAGCTCGTGTAGGGCGCGCCGATCAGCCGGAAGGACGGACGTTCCGCACGACCGGTGCGCGACCAGCGCCACAACTGCAGCTGGCAGACCACGATGGCGGCCCACGCGACGATCGTGCCGAGCGCCGACATGTTCAGCACGATCTCGAACGCCTTGTCCGGCACCACAGCGTTCAGGCCGACGCCGATGAGCGCGACCGCGCCGGTGGCGAGGATGCCGACGTAAGGCACACCGCCCTTCGACATTCGCGACGCGATGGTGGGCGCACTGCCGTTCATCGACATCGAGCGCAGGATCCGGCCGGTCGAGTAGAGCCCGGCGTTCAAACTGGAGAAGGCCGCGGTCAGCACCACGAGGTTCATCACCGAGCCGGCGCCATCCACGCCGATTCGCGAGAAGAACGTGACGAAGGGGCTCTCGCCCTCCTTGAAGGCGGTGTAGGGCAGCAGCAGACCGAGCAGCACCAGCGATCCGACGTAGAACAGCGCGATCCGGGCGATCACGGAGTTGATCGCCCGCGGCATGATCTTCTCCGGGTTCTCCGCCTCACCGGCCGCCGTGCCAACCAATTCCACTGCGGCATAAGCGAAGACGACCCCAGTGGTGACCAGGACGAGCGGAAGTATGCCGGTGGGGAAAAGCCCGCCGCTGTCGGTGATGACGCTGGGACCGGTGTGCTGGCCCTGGATGGTGAACCGGCCCGCGAGGAAGATCGAGCCGATGATCAGGAAGGCGACCAGCGCGACCACTTTGATCAGCGCGGCCCAGAACTCGAGCTCGCCGAACCACTTCACCGAGATGAGGTTGACACTCACCACCAGCGCGAGGGCTACCAGGGCGATCAGCCACTGCGGTACCGCCTCGAAAGCTCCCCAGAAATGGACATAGGTGGCGATGGCGGTGATGTCTACGATCCCGGTCATGCACCAGTGGAAGAAGTACATCCACCCGACCGCGAATGCCAGCTTCTCGCCGTAGAACTCACGGGCGTAGGAGACGAACGATCCCGAGGAGGGGCGATGCAATACCAGCTCGCCGAGCGCCCGCAGGATGAAGAATACGAACACGCCACAGATGGCGTACACGATGAACAATCCTGGGCCCGCACTGGCCAAACGCCCACCCGCGCCCAGGAACAGCCCGGTGCCGATGGCGCCACCGATCGCGATCATCTGCAGCTGACGCGGGCGAAGGGACTTGTGGTACCCCGCGTCCTCCTCGTGGAGCGTGCCCGCCGGCGCGGGCAGCTCCGAGGGAGGTCGAACTGTGGTCATGGGGATGGCCTTTCAGGTGACGGCGATCATAACTTCGATCAATGTACCGTTATATAGCGGCACGTTCAATAGTGACTTGGCTCCTGTAACAACCTGGACATCGAAAATTGTGAGCAAAGCGCGCGGAGCAGGGGCGATCGCGAGTCATTCGTTGATCGGACCACTGGATATCGGTACGCTCAATGTGAAAATCGGCTGATGGAGCGCAGATGGCGTGGTTCGAGCGGGAGTTCATCGCGGTCCCGGAGGACCGTAAGAACCAAATGGTCTACAAGTGGCCGGATGTCAACATCCGCCGCTACACCCGTGCGATCGTCAACGCCGACGAGATCGCTTTGTTCGTCAAGTCCGGGCAGGTGGTCGCCGCGCTGGGCCCGGGGCGGCATCGCATCGACGCCGACGAACTGCCGGTGCTCGGCGCGCTCGTCGACACCGTCACCGGCGGAAACTTCTATCGTGCCGAGCTGTATTTCGTCGCTACCCGGGAAGTTCCCGGCGTCCGGTTCGGTGGACGACTGGCCGACATCCTCGATCCGGTCAGCGAGCAAGTGGTTACTCTGCGCGTCTTCGGCGAGTTCGCGCTCGCCATCCGCGATCCGGCCGAACTGCTCACATCGCTGGCGGGCACCGCCGATCTCACCGACCAGGACCGGGTGCAGAGCTGGTGTGCCGATCTGCTGCTCAAGTCTATGAAAATCGCTGTTACTCAGGGTATTTCGCGTGGCGACTGGCAGGTGCTCGGGCTCTCGGCACAAATACAGCCGATCGAGGCCGCCGTCCTGCGCCAGACGAATACCGCGCTGTACGAATACGGACTGCGCATCCCACGGATGGGCAACTTCGACATCACGCTGGCGCCGGAGGACGCGGACCGGCTGAAGCGACTCGCCAAGGACGTCAAATACATTCGCCTGACCGGTGACTTTCAGCGCTATGCCGCGGGCGAGCTAGCGCTCGGTGCGAGCCAAGGGTTCGCGCACGGCAACCGCGGCGCCGAGGGCGGTTTTCTCGGTGCCGCACTGAGTTTGAATGCCATCGGACAGCACGTGGGCAACCAGTCCGGCACGCCGCAACTGCCGCCCGCCGCTGCCGAAGCCGGGCAATCACCCTGCGCTGCTTGCCAAGCCGCGAATCCGGCAGGTGCACGGTTCTGCATGAACTGCGGCAAGCCCCTCGCGCCGCAACCGCGGCACTGCCCCGGCTGCGGCGCGGAATCGACGGCTACGGCGAAGTTCTGCGGGAGCTGCGGAACGCCGATGCCCGGAGGCTGACGCCGAGCGCGTCCACCCTCCGGGCATCGTCCGGATTCTCAGCCGACGACCGTCGGTGCAACCGTGGTCGACTCACCCCCGGTCACCATACTGCGGACCTGTCGCGCCGCGACCGAGAGTGACGCCAGATCCTGGGTCTCGACGGCGAAGATCTGCGCCAGCGACGCGCCGGCGCGAGCGAGCCGAGACCGGTTGGTCGACTCCCAGTACGTGATCTTCTCCGCCGTGCTCTCCTGCGGTTCGGTGGCGCTGAGCACATCGAGGGTCAGCGAACGCAGCGAATCGTAGAGATCCTCACGGACCGCGAGCCGCGCCAGCGCACTCCAACGTCCGCCCCGCTCGAGCTTGCCGACCGCGGTCAGCAAGCGCTCGATCTGGAAGTGCTCGTTGAGCGCGTAGTACAGCACCGCGACCTCCGACGGATCACGCTCGGCGATCTCGGCCAAGTCGATCACGTCGAGCAGCGGGAAGCGGTGGATCAGCCCGAACGCCTCCTCAGCCAGCTCGTGTGGCGCTCCGCGGGATATCGACCGGCGCGACCGCTCGGCCAAGTCGTCGGCGAGATAGCCGGTCAACAAGGCGGGCACCCGCCCAGCCAGGGCCCACACCCGGTCTCGGTACCTGGCGATGTCGGCACCGATCGCAATCGGCTGCGGACGGTTGGACAGCAGCCACCTGGACGCGCGGTCGAGGGTCCGCTTGGTCTCCAGTTCCAGTTCGTTGCGCGCCGCCGTGGACATGGGGGTCTGCCTGATCCGCTGCCAGAGTGCGTGCAGATCGAAGATCTCGACCGCCGCCGTGTAGGCGCGTACCGCGTCGTCGGTGGTGGCCCCGGCCTCCTCCGCGAGGCGGAAGGCATAGGTGATTCCGCCGTAGTCGACCATGTCGTTGACCACCACCGTTGCCACGATCTCGCGCCGCAGCGGGTGCCTGCCGATCGCGGACGCGAACCGCTCACGCAGCGGCGCGGGGAAGTAGGCAGGCAGCACCGACGCGAACGCCGCGCTGTCGAGCAGGTCACCGGCGAGCAGATCGGCCTTGAGCGAAAGCTTCACATGCGCCATGAGGTTAGCCAGCTCGGGCGAGGTGAGCCCGGCTCCATCGGCCGCACGTCGCGCCAACTCCGCGTCTGTCGGCAGCGCCTCGAGCTCGCGGTCGAGGCCACGGCGTGCCTCGAGGTCGTTGATCAGCCTGCCGTGCACGCTCGACATGCCCGCCGCGTCGGCCCGCGACATCCCCAGTCGGAAGTTCTGCGAGATGTTGTCACGCAACACGAGTTCGGCGACCTCGTCGGTCATCGAGGCAAGCAGCGGATTGCGGTCGGCAACGGCGAGTTCGCCGCCGGAGACGACGGCATCCAACAAGATCTTGATGTTGACCTCGTGGTCGGAGCAGTCCACGCCCGCCGAGTTGTCCAGCGCGTCGGTGTTCATTCGGCCGCCGTTGCGGCAGAACTCGATCCGGCCCAGCGCCGTCGCGCCCAGGTTGCCGCCCTCGCCGATCACCTTGACCCGCAACTGGTTCGCGCTGACTCGCACCGCGTCGTTCGACTTGTCACCCACATCGGCATTGGTTTCGCTGCTCGCCTTGATGTAGGTGCCGATGCCACCGTTCCAGAACAGGTCGACCGGGGCCAAGAGAATGGCCTTGATCATCTCCGGCGGCGACAGCGTGGTCACGCCCGAAGGCAGGTCGAGTGCCGCGCGCACCTCAGGAGTCACCGGAATCGCCTTGGCGGAACGATCATAGACGCCGCCGCCTGGGCTGATCAGCGAAGCGTCGTAATCGGCCCACGAGGAACGCGGAAGCGCGAACATACGCTGACGTTCCTGGAACGAACGGGCCGCATCCGGAACCGGATCGAGGAAGATATGCCGATGGTCGAACGCCGCCACCAAACGAATGTGCTCCGACAACAACATCCCGTTACCGAACACATCCCCACTCATGTCACCCACACCGACAACAGTGAAATCCTGCGTCTGCGTATCGATCTCCATCTCACGGAAATGCCGCTTGACACTCTCCCACGCACCCTTGGCCGTGATACCCATCGCCTTATGGTCATACCCCGCCGAACCACCAGAGGCGAACGCATCCCCCAACCAGAACCCGTAGCTCTGCGCGACATCATTCGCGATATCGGAGAACGTCGCAGTGCCCTTGTCCGCAGCAACCACCAAATAGGTGTCATCACCATCACGACGCACCACCCGCGCCGGCGGCAACACCTCACCAGACACACGATCCACATTGTCGGT
>NZ_JBFAAB010000009.1:130301-210013 GCF_040639505.1 Nocardia sp. NPDC023852 | reverse complement strand
CGAGCGGCCGGCGCGTCCGCGACGAAGTCGCCAGTGGCGGGCGCTCGGACGCGAGCCACTAGGGGGCCGCGAACACGCCGCGCCCGCGCGGCCGATTACACAGAGCCGACCCGCTTGGCGAGATCGTCCGCCAGTTGCTGTGCCTGCGTCGGGTCGGTGGCCTCCACCATCACCCGCACCAGTTCCTCGGTCCCGCTGGGCCGCAGCAGAACTCGCCCGGAATCGCCGAGAATCCGCTCCGCCTGCAGGACCGCGTCGCGCACCTCGGGCGCGGTCGCGACCACGGACTTGTCGTTCACCGACACGTTCACCAATACCTGTGGCACGGTCTGCAGTACGCCGGCCAGATCGGCGAGGGTGCGCTGAGTCTGCGTCATCCGGGCCATCAGGCGCAGTCCGGTCAGGATTCCGTCCCCGGTGGTGCCGTAGCGCGGGAACACCACATGCCCCGACTGCTCGCCGCCCAGCGTGTACCCGCCGCGCCGCAGTTCCTCGAGCACGTAGCGGTCACCGACCGCGGTGGTGCGCACGGTGATTCCGGCCGCGCGCATGGCGATGTGCAGGCCGAGGTTGCTCATGACGGTGGCCACCAAGGTGTTGTCCGCCAGCTCGCCCGCCTCGTGCATGGCCAGCGCCAGAATCGCCAGGATCGCATCGCCGTCGACCACGGTGCCTTCGGCGTCGACGGCCAGACAGCGGTCGGCGTCACCGTCGTGTGCGAGGCCGAGATCGGCGCCGTGCGCCGCCACGGCCGCACGGACTTGGTCGAGGTGTGTCGAGCCGCAGCCGTCGTTGATGTTCAGCCCGTCGGGCTCGGCGTTGATGGCGATCACCGTCGCCCCCGCCTCTCGGTATGCGGCGGGCCCGACTTCCGCGGCGGCACCGTGTGCGCAGTCGACCACCACGGTCAGCCCGGACAGGTCCTGCCCGGTCGCTTCCACCAGGTGCTCGACGTAGCGCTCGTGCGTGCCCTCGAGACTGTAGAGATCCGGGATGACCAGCCCGTGGTCGCGCGCACCGGACGCATTGCGCACCCGCCCGATGCCCGCGCCGGTCGGCCGGAACGGCGCGTTTGCGGCGACGAGCGCCTCGATCCGATCCTCGATCGCGTCGTCGAGCTTGTGCCCGCCCGCGGCGAAGATCTTGATCCCGTTGTCGGGCATGGGGTTGTGCGAGGCGGAGATCATGACGCCGAGGCAGGCATCGTAGAGACCGGTCAGGTAGGCGACGGCGGGCGTCGGCAGCACCCCCAGCGAGAGCACGTCCACTCCCGCCGCTGTCAGTCCGGCGGTCACGGCGGCCTCCAGCATCTCCCCGCTGGCTCGCGGATCTCGCCCGACCACCGCGAGCGCACGCTTCTTGCCGCGGCTCAGGATCTGCGCGGCCGCGCCCGAAACGCGCAGCGCGAGTTCCGGACTCAGCGACTCATTGGCAAGCCCGCGGACACCGTCGGTGCCGAACAACCGTCCCATACCTCGCCCCTAATCGGTGGATCTGCGGCGTGAGCGACAGGCCCGGAGGCGGCAGCCCGTGTAACCACGAAGGGCCCCGCGAACGCCGCGAGTACATACAGCAGGAGAGCAGGCAACCAGCCGTTCACTGGAAGCCTGCTCTCGGACAGCTGCCACGTCGACCGTTCCCAGCGTGAGCGGGCCCTCATGGTTACGCAGGTTACCGGCTCCGAGCTTGACCACTCTCGCCGACTCCAGCACCGCCAGGTGGCGGATGCCGGAGGTCGACGACGCCGAAATCAGCGCTTCGAGTACTGCGGCGCCTTGCGCGCCTTCTTCAGACCGTACTTCTTGCGCTCGGTGGCACGCGGGTCACGGGTCAGGAAGCCTGCCCGCTTCAGCGCGGGACGATCATCCGGGGTGACCTCGATCAGCGCGCGGGCGATGGCCAGACGCAGGGCGCCTGCCTGGCCCGACGGGCCGCCGCCGACCAGGCGGGCGTGCACGTCGAAGGACTCGGTGCGCTCGACAGTCACCAGCGGCGACTTGACCAACTGCTGGTGCACCTTGTTCGGGAAGTAGTCCTCGATGGTGCGGCCGTTGAGCACGAAGTTGCCGGAGCCGGGGAGCAGCCGCACGCGGACGACGGCCTCCTTGCGGCGGCCGACGGTCTGCACCGGACGGTCGATCACGATCGGAGCGAACGACTCCGAGACCTCGGGGTCTTCGTAGCCCGCGCCGTCCTCGACGGCCTCGACAGCGTCGAATTCCTCGACGGCGTCCTCGTTGAATTCCTCAGGAGCGGTCACTGGGCCACCTGCTTGATCTCGAACGGAATGGGCTGTTGGGCGGCGTGCGGATGCGTCGGGCCCGCGTAGACCTTCAACTTGCCCGCGATCGCGTTGCCGAGCTTGTTCTTCGGGATCATGCCTTTGACGGCCTTCTCGACGAGCCGATCGGGGCGAGCCTCCAACACCTGACCGACAGTGCGCGACTTGAGGCCGCCCGGGTGCCCGGAGTGGTGGTGGATCAGCTTGTCCTGCCGCTTGTTGCCACTGATGGCAACCTTGTCGGCGTTGATGATGATGACGAAATCGCCACCATCGACATGCGGGGCGTAGGTCGGCTTCGTCTTGCCACGCAGCAGATTCGCTGCTTGGACGGCAAGACGGCCGAGCACTACGTCAGTGGCGTCGATGACGTACCACTTACGGGTCACGTCACCCGCCTTGGGGCTGTACGTAGGCACAGTGCTTCCCTGTCTGTCGTTGGTGTTGCCGGCCGAGCGCGTGGTCGAGGTGTTCCGGCGGCCGGTGGAGACCCGGGCCTCGGTGGACGACCGGACCGATCCATACAATCGGCCGAGCGTTCCACACGCCAACGAGCGACGATACCAGCGGTGCAGGCCGGAAAGAAATCGCGTCAGATCTCGAACGGCGGACCGGGGTCGATGGCTCCGGGCGGGCCCGGCACCACGTAGCGCAGGGTGTCGATGCCGGGCCCTGCGCACGCCGGGACACCACTCTCGTCGGTTCGCTCACCCGAATGGCTGTCTCTGGCGGTGGCGATCCCCGGCTTCGGCTGGTTGATGGCGTACGGGGTCAGCTCGCACACGATCGGCGCCATCCGGCCCGGCGCAGCCTCGTCGTCAAGGGCGACCGAGCCCACACCGCTGACTGCTCGCAAGTCGCTCGAAACAGCACCGCTAGCGACTGCTCGCAGGTCGCTCGAAACAGCACCGCTAGCGACTGCTCGCAGGTCGCTCGAAACAGCACCGCTGGTTTCCGCGGCCAGCTCGACCCGATCACCACCGGAAGGCAACGCGATCACGGCAAGAGCCACCGCGCCGACCACGGTGTTGGCCCCGAACAAGTTGCCCTTCATCTTGTTCCAGCGCTTTCCCTTGCGGGGCGGGTCCTCCTCGTCGGACTCCCTGCCGGGTTCTTGCCGTTGCCCGCCGCGCTGCTGCTGCGCTCCCTGGTACGGCAATTGCTGGTCCGGCGGGCCCTGGTACGAGGGCCGCGAGCCGAGCGGCGGCACCGGGCCACCGGGAAGCGGCCCCTGCGGCGGGCCGGCGAACTCGCCTTGCGGGCGCCTCTGCTGCTCGTCGGGGTGCTGGCTCGGTGGACGGGTGAAGCGACTGCCCAGCTCGGCGAGGTTCGGCGGGAGGCCCTGCGGCACTTGGTCGCGCCCGATCCGGGTGGTCGCCTCCTCCTCCTGCGGGGAGGGGTACCCCGGGCCGTACTGGACGCCGGGGACCGACCGGAACGGCTGCTCCGTTCCGCGCTGCCACGTGCCCGGCTGCTGCGGCGGCCGTTCCTCCGGCCGCTGCGATCCACTCTCGGTGCGACGGTGCCCCGCGTCGGCCTGCTGTTGAGCCGCGACAGCTTGCTGCTGCGCGTATTCGGCCTGCTGCCTGGCGGCATCCACGGGAGACCCAGGGCCGGGCGCTGGTTCGGCGGGCCGGCCCGTAGACACCGGCTCACCCGACTCGGTGTCGGTCACCAGCAAGTGCGCGGCACCGAGCACGAGCGCGTGCATCGGGTGGTCGGCCACTTGCAGCCGGTGCCCGAGATGATTCTGGAAGGCCAGGCGCAGCGCGTCGTTGAAGCACACATTGCCCGACAGCAGGACCGTCGAGGTATCCGCACCGATCGAGCGGGCCGCCGCCATCACCTCGATCACCACGTTGTCGGCCGATCGCGCGTCGCGCATGGCCGCGGCGTCGACCGGGACATCGACCGACTCGGTGGGCTGCTCGTCGTCGCCGTGCACGGCGACCACCAGCATGGTCCTGCCGTCGGAGTACACGCCCGTCGCGCCGATGCCGTGCGGCCTGGCCTGGTCCGGCGGGTGCACCAGCCCCAGCGCGCGCACGTAGCCCGACAGCGCGACGCTTTCCGGCAGCGGCTCGACGGTGACGTCGAGCTGTTCCACCAGCGTGGCGTAGACGTCGACCTTCTCGTCCGGCCAGCCGTCCGGGAAAGGTAGCGCCACCAGGTCCGGCTTGCCGCGGACGTGCTTGCCGATCTCCGCGAGCGGGTTGTACAACCGCGCGCGGAACACCAGCTCGGCGGGCCACGTCGCGCCCGCCACCACGATCTGCGGATGCCCGAGGATGTCGCGCACGTCGGCGATCGCCATCCCCAGATCAGGCCTTTTCCGTTCCACACCCGCGGTGTACAACCGACCCGACGAATCCGCCAGCAAATAAGCCGGCGGCGTCCACATACCCTCCACCTGTACCGGACGGATGGGGGTGCCCCCGCCGCCCGCGGCCACGGACACCACATCCCATCCGAGATGTACTGCCCCTACTCGCACCGTCACAGGCATAAGTGTGCCCGGTTCCCGGCCGAGATGCTGAACGTCGTGGTCAGCCCCGGGTCGTCGCCGCTTTCGCGCGGCGGAACCAGGCCACTCACCGTCGGTTCGGGAAGAATCACGCCGCCGACTTCTTCAGTCGCAGCCGACGCCACGTGATGATCGCCAGCACCGCGGTGATCGCCAGCAGGACCCCGACATCCAGCGCCCAGATCTCCGGCTTTTGTTGCCACAGGGTGTCGGGCTGTGCGCTGAGGAACACCTCGCGGATATTCACCGTCGACGCACCGGAGGCATAGCCCCAACGGGCCGGGAACAGCCAGGACACCTGCTCGAGCACTACCCGGCCGGTGACCGGGATGAGACCGCCCGCCATCACCAGCTGGCACATGATGGCCACCACCAGCAGCGGCATCACCTGTTCGTTCGACTTCGCCAGCGAGGAGAGCAACAGACCGAGGACCACACAGCAGACCGCGGTCAACGCGATATCGATGTACAGCTCCGCGCTGCCGGAAGCGAGCACCGCACCCTCGCCGGGCTGCTTCTTGCCCGCGAGCACGATCCCCACCAGCACCGCCGACTGCAGCAGCGCGGTGCAGCTGAACACCGCGATCTTCGCCATCAGATACGCCGAAGGCAGCAGGCCGACCGCGCGTTCCCGCTGGAAGATCGTCCGTTCGCCGACCAGGTCGCGCACCGTCAATGTCGAGCCCATGAAGCAGGCGCCGAGGATCAGCACCACCAGCAGCTGTTGTGTCTCGCCGCCGCCTTCAGGCACGAACGTGCCGTCCGGTAGCGCCTTCAACGCCCCGCGCTGGAAGCCGTTCTTCCCGGGAACGACCAGGGAGAGCCCGCCGAGAATGAACGGCAGGACCACCAGGAACACCAGATAGCCGCGGTCGGCGAGGATCAGCCGGATCTGTCTGCGTGCCAGGGTCGAGAACTGCTTGCCGCCGCTGGACTGCGGCGGACTGCCCGCCGACCCGTACGGCTGCTGCTGCGGCGGTGGTGGCGGCGGCGCGAACGCCTGCCGGGAGCGGTAGGCCGCGAACGCCTGATCCGGGTTGGCCGCGACGTTGGCGAAGATCTCCGCCCAGTCGCTGGTGCCGAGGGTGGCACCGACCCCGGCCGGGTTTCCGCAGTAGGCAGTCTTGCCGCCGGGTGCGAGCAGCAGCACCTGATCGCACATGTCCAGGTGCGCCACCGAGTGGGTCACCACGATCACCACGCGGCCCGCGTCGGCCAGCTCGCGCAGCATCACCATGACCTGCCGGTCCAGCGCCGGGTCCAGGCCCGAGGTCGGCTCATCCAGAATGAGCAGCGAAGGACCTGTCAGCAATTCCAGCGCCACCGAGGCGCGCTTGCGCTGGCCGCCGGAGAGCCGGTCGACCCTGGTGTCGGCGTGCTCGGTGAGCGAAAGCTCCTTCAGCACACCGTCGATCACCGCCTGGCGGTCGTCCCTGCTGTTGTCTCGGGGCAGCCGCAGTTCGGCCGCGTAGCCGAGCGCCTGGCGCACGGTGAGCTGACGGTGCAGCACGTCGTCCTGCGGCACCATGCCGATGCGGGAGCGCAGTGCCTCGTATTCGGCGTGCAGGTTGCGCCCCTCGAAGGTGACGACGCCACCGGACGGTTGCGTGGTGCCCGCGATCAAACGCGAAAGCGTCGACTTACCCGCGCCGGACGGACCGATCAGCGCGGTCAGCGTCCCTCGGCTCGCCGACATGTTCACGTCGACGAGCAGCTGCTTGTTGCCCTCGACGGTGAATCCGACGCCGTGCACCGCCAAGCCCTGCTCGGCGACCGGCTTCTGCCGGTGCACCAGCGTGCCCTGCTGCACGACGAAGTCGACGTTGCCGATGGTGATGATGTCGCGCTCGCGCAGCACCGCGTGTTCGGTGCGGTGCCCGTTGACGAACGTGCCGTTCGCCGAACCGAGGTCCTCGATGGTCAGCCCCTCGGCGGAGGCGACGAGGCGGGCGTGCTTGCGGGAGGCCAGCGGATCGTTGACGACGATCTGGTTGTCGGTGGTGCGGCCGATGGCCAGACCGCTCGGAGGTATGCGATCGGGGCGGGCGATCGGCGTGGTGGACGCCCTCGCCCGGACCGGCGGAATATTCGAGGTGCCCGCCCTGGTCGTCATGTTGACGTTCAGCGGCGGCGCGGGCGCGGCCTGCGGCGGCGGCTGATACTGCGGAGGCTGATACTGCGGAGGCTGGAACTGGTGCGCGGCAGGCTGACCCGACTGCGGTTGCGGCGCGGGCTGGGGCGGCCGTATCGAAGGCCGCTGCGGGGGTTGGGGATTCGCGGGTAACAGGTGCAGCAGGGGACCGCTGATCGCGTCACCGAGCCGCACCTGGGTGGGGCGATCGATCGACACCGGCTGAGTGAGTCTGCGCGCGTCCACGAACACGCCGTTCGTGCTCTGATTATCGGCCAACACCCAGGCGCTGCCCTGCCAGGCAAGTGTCGCGTGGACCCGCGAAACGAGTGGGCTGTCGACGAACAGCGTCACCTCCGGCGCCCGACCCATGGTGACCTTCTGGCTCGAATCGAAAATCCGTTCGGTTCCATCATGGCGCACGGTGATGGTTTGCGCCCCCGGTGAAGACATGCAGCGGATACTATTCCATGACCCGGACATCGGCGGTGCCCCCGACGCGCCTTATGCCCCGATCCGGGCGACCGACGTGAACGTGATACCGGCCGACCAGGGGGAGCCTTGCCGACATACAAAGCGACCGCGGTTATTGCTGCGATGCTGACCGTTCTGGTGCTGGTCGGAGGCTGCACCAGGCTCGTCGACGGCAGGGCTGTCTCCATCTACGACGACCCGTTCAAGGTCGCCGGGCTGCCTACGACCAGCGGTCCGAGCGGACCGCGGGACGGCGTCCCGGAGAGCACACTGACCGCGACGAACGGCGACGGCGGCGTTATGGACAGGTTGGCGCTCAACGCCGTCGACGACATCCAGACCTACTGGCGCGACGAGTTCGGCAAGGAATTCCGGGGTGAGTTCAAGCCGGTCGGCAAGCTGCTGTCCTGGAGCGCGAAGTCCCCGCGCACCGACGCGGTCGAGTTCTGCAAGGAGTCGACCTACCGCCTGGTGAACGCCGCCTACTGCCGACTGGACAATTCCATCGGCTGGGATCGGTCTGTCCTGCTTCCCACCATGGAGGAGACCTTCGGCAAGATGGCCGTGGTCATGGTGCTCGCGCACGAATACGGGCACGCGGTGCAGACCATGGCGAAGATCGTCGGCACAAAGGACCCGGTGATCGTCAAGGAGCAGCAGGCCGACTGTTTCGCCGGCGCGTTCATGCGCCACGTCGCAGAGGGTAAAGCCGCGCATTTCACGATCAACACCTCCGACGGCCTCAACTCGGTGCTCGCCGCCACCGTCGCCATCCGCGACTCCGATCCTGACGACCCGGAGAGCGTGCACGGTTCCGCCTTCGAACGGGTCACCGCCGTCCAGGTCGGCTTCACCGACGGACCGCGAGCCTGCAAGGGCATCGACATCGACGAGATCAACCAACGCCGCGGCAACCTGCCGACCAGCTTCGACGGAGAGTCGGGCGAGTACGAGATCACCAAGAACAATCTGATCGAACTCAGCAAGGCGCTTGCCGCGATCCTTCCGATACCCGAGGAACCGACCTACGACTACAGCGGGGCGAAAGTCGACTGCCGCAGCGGCGTCACGACCGAACCCGTGTCGTATTGCGCGGCAAAGAACGTCATCGCCACGGACATCCCCGGGCTGGCTCAACGCGGCACCGTGAACTCGGACCCGGATGAGCCGCTACCGGTCAAAGTGACCGGCGACTACAACGGCTACATGGTGTTCATCTCCCGATACACGCTCGCGGTACAGCGCAATCACAAGCAGCAACTCGTCGGTCCGAAGGCCGGACTGCGCGCGGCGTGCCTTTCCGGGGTGGTCACCGGAAAACTCGCGCAGACCGGACGGCCGGTGAACCAGGGCGACATCAAGCTCGCCGCAGGTGATCTCGACGAGGCCGTCTCGGGCTTGCTCACCGACGGACTGGCCGCGAGCGACGCCGAGGGCAAGACCGTGCCGAGCGGTTTCGCCAGGGTCGACGCGTTCCGGGCCGGCGTGCTCGGCGGGCAGAACACCTGCATGGCTCGCTACTCTTAGCCGAATGGTGGCGGGGCCGCGTGTTCGAAGCGGAGCACACGGTTGCCGAGCATGATTTCGGTGCCGGCGATCAGCACCATGGATTGGTTCGGGGCCAGGCGCACCCAGTCGCGGTAGCCGGGCAAGCGGGTGCGGGTGCCGTTGGTCGAACCTCGATCAACCACGGTTACGTCCCAGTTCACGAGGCGGATCTCGGCGTGTGCGCGTGACATGCCGCCGGAGGAGTCGTCCACCCGCAGCGGAACGAGTCCGCTCTCGGCCGCCGCGGAATGTTCCGGGTCGCGGCCGATCACCGCGTCCGCGGCCAGCATGTAGGTAGTGCCGTCATCGAGAATCAGCATGCCCAGTGGCGGGCGAACCACTTCGATCAGCCCCTGCGTCTGGTCGACCGGCATGCCGCACACGGTGCAGAACGCGGCGCGAGGATCACTGGGATGCGCTCGCGCGCATTTGAATCCCAGCACCTTGACGGTGAGCGTGGTGCCCCTCGCGGTCGCCTCCAGGCGACGTTGCAGATCCGGGTCGGGCAGCGGAGCGGGGTTGGTGCCACCAAGCTGGGTCGGCGCATCGTGCGGATCGGTCGGCTCCTGCTCGCCCCCGGAGTCGTGCATCGCGGTCGACGGGGCCGTCCGGTGCAGCTGGGGTGGCGGCATTTGTGGCCCGGGCGCTTGTTGGGGATTCAGCGCCTGCCGGACCCCGGAGTCGGCGGGCGGCTCATGCTCGATGCGGGCGGTCGGCAGCGGCGGCACCTCGGCGCGGCGATGCATGCCCTCGCGGCGGGACGACCGGCCATTCGTGGGCGCTCCGGCACGCGCGCCGTCGGACCAGACGACGGCGCCGCCCGCCTGCGCGATACCCTCGACCAGCCAGCCGATGCCACGCTCCGGCGGCAGATCCGGAATGCGGCCTTTCGCGTCATCGACGTACAAGGCGACCGCCCGCGCGGGAACCTCCGCGACCCGATCGACCGTGAACGCCGCACCGCTGCCGCGATACTGCTCGACCGTGCCGTCACCGGCCAGCACCGCGGTGACCGCACCGTGGAGGAAGATCGCCACGCCTCCGTTCTCGGCAGTGGAGAGAATGCCGAAGTCGATCGGCTCGCCCGGGCTGATCTGCTCGGCGTGTTTCATCAACCAACGGGTCGCCTGCCGGGCCACCACGGCGCCCGGCCCTTTCGGCTCCTGATCGGTCGCCGCGCGCACCAGTTCGGCCAACGATTCGAGGGCGATGCCGGCTGGAGAATCCTGATTCGGCCTGCCCGGACCGCGGTGCGCCACAACGATGACCGCGCCGGCGACCCTGGCCACAGCATGGCTACCTACGACAACCTCGACCTGCCGATCCATCAACGGTATCCGCCTCCACCGAAGGCACAGTGCAGGGTCGTCGTCACGCAGACCAGGGTATTGCAATGCGAGCACTATCGATCCCCCTCCCCGGGCGTCCGTCGGGTAACTTTCAGTGTCGGCAACGGGAGGAACGAGGGTCCTGTCATGGTTCGGACCAAACGCATTGCGTTCACCGCGTATTGCCTGACATGGGCAGGGCTGCTTGCCGGCTGCGCCAGCGTGCAGGGTACGCCCACCCCGGGGGAGATCGACGTGCGAAAGCTGGAGGTCGGCACCTATCCCGTGGACCGGCACCAGTACAACCAGGACTCCGCGGGCAAGGGCGCGCTGCTCGAAGGCATGCGGATGTCCGACGCGGTGGTCCCGACCGTCCGCATCGATCCGGCACTGAAAGTCGGCCGCGGCAGCACCGTGGTCGCCGACGCCGAGCAGGCGCTCGACTTCGTCGCCAAGGTCTCCAAGCCGGTCTTCGACAACCGCAAGCTGGTCGTCGGATACGCCGCCAGCGGCGCCGACCGCCCCGACCCCGCCGGCCAGACCAACCCGTCCTCCGCCGCCACCGCTATCACCGACGCCGTGTTCCGCTTTCCCGACCAGGCCACCGCGAAGCTTGCCGCCCGCGAGCTCGAGGACGTGGACATCGCCGTGTCGCCGGAGAACCGCAAGCTCTCATCGAAGAAGTATCCCGACTCACACATCCATTGGCGTCCCGGCGTTCCTACCGTCGGTGCCTTCATGGCCCACAAGGAATTCGTCATCTCCTTGTTCATCCAACGACCCGGTGCCGACGGCACCGACCTGGTGAGCTGGGTCGACAAGACCCTCGCCGCGCAGGTCGCGCAGCTGGACAAGTTCACCCCGACCCCCGTGAACAAGCTCGACTCCCTGCAGGTCGACCCCGACGGCCTGCTCGCCCGCGTCGCCGTCGCCGACCACAAGAGCCGCAGCCCTGATCCGACGACCTTCGCCGTCTACGGCGCCGACCACACCGTCCATCGCGCCGACGACGAGGCCGCACACCTGCGCCTGGTCGAGGACGCGGGCGTCGACCACACCGCCATCGTCGACGACAGCTACGTCGCCCGTACCCGCGACGCGGCCGCCGCCCAGGAACTGGCCACCGGTCTGTTGGAAAGCGAAAGCGCGCACTACGACACCCTCGGCGCCCCCAAGGACGTCCCTGGCGCCAAGTGCCTCCAGCTCAACAGCAACGGCGACCCGAAACGCGAATACAAGTACCGCTGCTACGTCGCCTACAAGCGGTACGTCGGCGTCGTCACCAGTGATAAGGAACCGGACGTGCGACAGAAGGTCGCCGCGGAGTATGCCCTGTTGGCGAATAGTTTCTGACCCGCGCACACCATAGCCGCAGACCGTTCGGTCTGATTCTACGGGGACTGGTGAAGTAGAATCCGCGGGACTAAGCAAGGCTTTTGGGGAGGGACGTTGCAGTTTGCTGCGAGACCGATGCCGCTCCGAACCGCATACGCCCTGATCATCATCTCGGGGATGCTGGTCGTCGGTGTCAGCGCATGTGGTTCGACGGTGTCGGGCCGGGCCGAACGGGTGCAGCCGGATCCGGCCACGTTGGATGTCGGGAACTATCAGACGAAGCCGCGCGAGATCGGTAACGCCAAGAACGAGAAACAGGCACGTGCGCGAGAATCGCAGCGGCTCGCCGACTTCGTGGCATTGCCGTTCGAGGCCGACCCCAGCTACGTCGAAGACGCCTGGGCCCTGCGGCCACACATCGTCTACAACCAGAAGTCGCTGGGGAAGCTGGTCGTCAACGACACCTTCGACGAGGTCGCGAAGGATCTCGTCGCGGGCTGGGTCAACGCGTGGAGCACCGGAGGCCCGCGGGAGGCGGCGAGGCGCACGCTCAGCCTGGCGGTGATGATGTTTCCCGACACCAAGACCGCCATGACAGTCGGCCCGACGCTCGAGCACGACGACTTCACCTACAACCGCGACAACCAACCGGTCGCGATCACGAAACACCCGCAGACGACGGCACATTGGCGTCCGGACGTGTCGTCGCTCGGTTCCTGGACCGTCCATGACCGGTACGTCGTCTACGTCAAGGTGGAGGACGACACTTCCGCGCCCGATCTTCCCGCTCTGACCGCACAGGTCGAGAAGATGCTGGACGTGCAGATACCGCTGCTCGACACGTTCCGGCCGACCCCCTCCGACGAACTCCCGCGGATCCCACTCGACCCGGGAGGGCTGCTCTCCCGGACGCTTCCGAGCAATCCGGAATCACCGATCCGCGCCGATCCGGACGGGGTATACGCCGGTCGTGGCGTCATGTCTCTGCTGGACGGCACGCAGAACTCCCTGGTAACCCTCGAAAAGAGCGGAGTCGATCTCGTCTCGTTCGGCGACGCCGTGGTCTTCCGTAGCAAGACGCGACAGGGCGCCGATGATTTATGGGCAGCCTGGCAACCGTCGAAACAGCTGAAATCCGATCAGAAGCTGGTCGGGACGCCGGCCGGGCTCGGCGACCATGTCGAGTGCTACGCGGAAATCGTGGCGAACAGTCAGGCACTCGGTATGAACCTGTGTGTCTTCCAGGTCGATCGATACACGGTGCAGGCATTCGGAAAGCAGTTGCAGGATCTGCACCAGAAGGTCTCCGCACAGTACGCGCTATTGACGAGTAAATGAGGGGCCCCGAGTGAGGTACAGACTTCAGACTTTCGCGGTACTCGCCAGCTCGATCCTCTTGGCCGCGGGATGCTCCAGCACCGTCGACGGCAATCCACAGCCCGGCATGTCGCCGGTGGATCCGGCGACCCTCAAAACCGGAGCGCTCGCCGCCGAGCCCACCGCGTACAACCCGCGGATAACCTCCGCGAACGATGTCCGCTTCATCGAAGCCCGCCGGATGCTGAACTATCTGGTACACCCGTTCGACGTCGACAGCGACATCACCGATATGGGCTACGTCAAGCTGATCGCGACGCCGCTGAGCATGGTCAACCCGGGGGCGTTCCCGGAGAAGTACCAGGTGGTAGGCGAGAAGTACAACGTGCTTGCCGGTGCCTATGTCTCGCGGACCAACGGGAATCTGCGCGGCACAAAGAAATTGATCATCTCGATACTCCGCTTTCCGACCGAGACCGACAGCAGGAACGCCGCGGAGGAGTTCGACCGGATCACCAACGAGGAGCCCGGCAGGCATCCCATTCCGATCGATGGATATCCCGACGCCAAGTCGACCTCGGGAAACGACTTGGCCGCCATTGCGTTCCTCCAGCATGGCCCGTACGTCATCTCGGCCAACGCGGGAGTACCCGAGCCGAACAAGGACGCACTCGCGAGTGTCTTGAAGAAGACGATCGATCGGCAGATCGCCGAACTGGACAAGCAGCAGCCGGTTCCGCTCGACGACCTGCTCGACCTGCCCCTCGACCCGGACGGAATCATGCGCCGCGCCGCGCCCTCGGCGAAGGACTACAGCGACCCCTTCTTCGGCCGAGATGATTTCGGCCATTATCAGCCGTCCGGGATCTTGCACTTCGAACGCAATCCGATCGAGGTGCGCAGAGCGTTCGAAGAAGGTGGCGTCGACCTGATCGGCCGCCAGAGCGGAACGGTGTATCGGACGCGCGACCTTCCCTCCGCGTTCCGCCTTCAGGCGGCTCTCGCGAAGCCTGCGAAGAACGACGAGGTTGTCGCCCCGCCGCCCGGCCTCGCGGACACACGGTGCCTGAAGTTGGACTACAGGGATGTCAACCGTTTGCACAAGGGGTTGTGCGTCATCGTGTACGACCGATACGTCGCCGTGGTGGTCTCCAAATTTCCCGAGATCAGCCGGGTGGACCCGCAGTTGCTGGAACGGGCCGCCGCTCAGTACTCGATTCTCGCGAAGAGTGGGTGACCGTCGATGCGGATACGAAGCCTGACGTGCGTGATGCTCATCGCGTGTGTCTTCGCGGCCGGCGCTTGCGGGGGTGACACCACCGAGCAGGCGGACGTCCAGCGAGTCGATGTCACGAAATTGGATTCGGGCAGCTACCCGACGACGCCGATCGATGTCGAGCAGACCAGGACCGACCAATCCGGAGCAGTGCGCGAAGCGATACGCATCGGTGCCGCGACACCGCTCATGTCGGACATCGACAACCGATACATCTACCAAAATCCCGGATACCGCACGCGGGCGATCACTCCGAAGACACCGCCCTCGCTGAAAGCGGTGGACCGCAGTGAATTCGATGCGGTGGCGCCCGGCCTGGTGGCTGGGTGGTTCACGCAAGGACAGCGGAGGAAGGAATTCTCCGTCGGCAGCGAGGTGCTCGTCTACGTTCTCCGCTTCTCCGATGCGAGCCACGCGTCCGCGGCGGTCAAGGAACTCATCGAGCGTGTTCCGGGTGACAGCATCTCCATTCCCGGCTATCCGGAGGCCCGAACCAGGCACAATGCCCACACCGAGTTCGGCATAAATTATCTGAGCACCGGGCTCGCGCACGGCGAGCTGGCGCTGCTGGTCCAGATCAACGACCCGATCAGCCGCCCCTTCGCTCCCGGCCCTCCCGCCGATCTCACCAAGCGCTCTTTCGACAAGCTCATCGACATGCTCCGGCAGTACACACCGACACCGATCGACAAGGTATCCGCGCTACCGCTCGACATGGACGGGATGCTCAGCCGGACGGTGCCGCTCGACGACAACAACAAGTCGGTCGACGGTTCCGATCGGTCAGGGGTGTATCCGGCGCAGGCCCTGCTGCATTCGGAGCAGGACCCGAATTCGGCGCGCTCCGCGTACACGGACGCCGGTGTCGACTATGCCGCGGCCGTCGGCGCACTGGTTCTGCGGGCCAAGGATTCGGCGGCCACGACCCGGCTGCTGGCCGCGATCTCGTTACCGGTCGCGACCGAGTACGACAAGGCGGACAGCCCGGCGAACCTGCCGGAAGCCAAATGCTTCAAGCCGAAAGAGGGGCCGGGCAAGTCCCCGATGGACGAGCCGGTGTGCTACTTCGCCTTCGATCGTTACGTAGCCCAGGTGAGCAGCAAGAACATCCAAGACCTGCAGCAAAAGACCGCGGCGCAGTACAAGCTGTTGGCCTATGGGCGCTGACCACCGCGCCGGGTGTCGGTCGAACGCCCGGCTTTCGCTTGCTAGATTTTCCCCGAAAGCACGTCGGTGGGGGCGTTCGACATCGTTGAGGAGGACCGAATGGCGTTGCGGCCCGGCGCAATCATCGGCGGATACCGGGTACTTCAGGTCCTCGGCAGCGGCGGCATGGGAACCGTCTACCTGGCGCAGAATCCGATCCTGCCCCGCCGGGATGCCCTGAAGGTTCTCAGCGCAGACCTGTCCACCGACGACGAGTTTCGCGCGCGGTTCGAGCGTGAGGCCAACCTTGCGGCAGGCCTCGACCATCCGAACATCGTCGCCGTGTACAACCGCGGCGAAGAGGACGGCCAGCTGTGGATCGCCATGCAGTACGTCCCCGGCACGGACGCCGCGGAGGAGGCGAGGAAGGGACGGGCGGTCATGACTCCCGAGCGAGCGCTGCGCACCGTCTCAGAGGTGGGCAAGGGCTTGGACTACGCCCATCGGCGCGGGCTGCTGCACCGCGACGTCAAGCCTGCCAACTTCCTGCTCTCCACTGTCGACGGAGACGACGAGGAACGGGTGCTGCTCACCGATTTCGGCGTCGCAAAATCCTCGGAGGACGGCCAAGACCTCACGGCCACAGGCAATTTCATGGCGACGGTGGCTTATGCGCCCCCCGAGCAATTGGTCGGAGGAACCCTCGACCCACGGGCCGACATCTACAGTCTGGGCTGTTCGTTCTTCAAACTGCTCACCGGCCAGAATCCCTACCCCTCGACCATGCCCGCCGTAGTGATGATGGGCCATCTGCATGAGCCACCACCGAGGTTGAGCACTGTCCGTCCGGACTTGCCCGCAGCGCTCGACGGTGTGATCGAGAAGGTGATGGCGAAGGACCCTGCCCACCGGTACGGCACCTGCCGCGAATTCATCCAGGCCGCCGAAGCGGCGTTGTACGGCGCCTCGCAGTACCGCGCTTCCGAAACGACCCACTCGACGGACCCGCGGGCGCCGATGACCGACCCCCGCACCGCGATCAGCGCGTATGGGCCGCCTCGCGAGGCCACTGATCAGCGGTTGATCGAGACGATCCGAAGCCGCAGCGAGCGTTCCGCCGCCAGACGCTTTCTCGGACCCGCGATCATCGCCGTCGTCATAGCAGTCTCGATCGCCGCCGGCACGTACTTCCTTACCCGGGGTGGGGCGAACTCTTCCGGCTCGGGAAGCAGCCTGGCCCAGGTGCGCGACAATCATCCTGAATTCGACGGAAAGACGATCACCGCATTCAATTTCGGTAATTCCACCCTGTCCGCCGTGCTGACACCGAGTGATCAGTCGAAATTCTTGCAAGATATCGGTTTTCGATACAGCACCAAGTACAAGGCGGTCGGTGACGAGAAATCGCCGCGGGCGATGTCGGCGAACAGCTATACGACCGATATCGATTCCGAAGTGGTGATCGTACTCAGATCGGACAGCCAGGCCGGAAACGGCGGACTGCGCGGTCTCCCGAATGGCATCCTCTCCGGCTCGGCGAAGATCGTCGTCGTCGACGACCCTTCGACCGTGCAGGCGTTCCAGGTGTGGACCGGCCAGTCCGTGGATGTGCTGGTGGACAAGATGGTTCCCACCATCGCGAAGATCGTCAAGTAGTCCCCTGCGCGGTGCACTGGACTGGATGATTCGGACCGCGGCTCGTAAACGCGCTCGCGCACGAGCTCCGTTGCCGACCTTGGTATTCCACGTTCGCTGGTAGCGCGACAGCACGCCGTTCGGTAGGGTGTTGCGCAGCCAGCCCACTCGCCGGTTCAGGTGGTAGCGAGCAGGGGGAAGGAGGGGAGCAGCGCGCTGGCAGCGACTATACAGACGCGACGGCACCTGCGGTCGGACGTCCGGGGGGATCTCATCCAGGCCTTCCGTACCTCGGCGTAGCCAGTCGCCCACTTGGGACGCGCTTTTCGACGCAAATCCGCCAGATAGTTGTGAACCGGGTGGAACCGATCGAGCGGCAGCCGCGTCCAACTACATGAAGAGGTCAGCTGGCACTTGCGACGTTGACCGTCAACCGAAACAGGAGGAGCCACCATGGCAGGGTCTCTCTCAGCGGATAATGAACTCATCGGGCAGAAGGCGAAAGAGTTTCAGGAGCAGCACAACAACTTGATGCTCGCCATCCGACAGCTGAAGACCGATGAGGACAACGTGACGAACGGCGCCAACTGGCAGGGCCAGGCGCGCGACGCGTTCAACGCCTTTATGGAGCGGTACTACTTCCAGGCGGACAAGCTCAACGACAAGCTGATGGAGACGTCGGAGAAGCTCATCAAGGCCGGTTCGACGTTCGAGGACCAGGACACCGACTTCGCCCAGCAGGTGCAGGCCCAGGTCTCCAGCCTGGAACTCCCTCCGGTCTAACCAGAATCACGTAGCAAAGGAGCCTGAACAATGGCAGCTGGAAAGCCCATATCCGCCAACTTCTCGGGCGTCGAGGACGGGGCTCGGGCGATCATCGCCCGAGCCGAAGGGATCAGGAACGAGCTGGAGGCCTTTCACAAGAAGGTCGAAGAGTTCGTGACGACCAACTGGAAGGGTGACGCGAACGAAGCGTTCGCCGAGCTGCAGCGGTCCTGGAACGGCCATGTCGAGCAGCTGAACCAAACCCTGCACGGTGCCGCAAAGCTGGTCAGCTCGGGAAACTCCGAGCTGCAGAGCACGGACACCGCCCTCGCCGGTCTGTTCTGAGCATCGCCTCGAACCGATTCGTGCCCCCGGCAGATCGTTGCCGGGGGCACGAATCTTTGTGTAAGTCATTCACCTCGAGCCAATACGGCTGGCTGGCACCTTCGTGTTCACTCGATCACATGAACAGAGCTACCGAGTCTCTCGCAGGTATTCGACAAATCCAGCCAGCTCTCACCGACGTACTGACACCCCACACTGACCTGGATCCCATTCTCCAGCAAGACCTGCCAGCGAACCGTTGATCCGTCGCGGGGGCGCTCGGTGTACGCGAGTCCCGAGCGTCCGCCGAAGACCACCTCTCGCTTCACATCGCTCAGCGCACCGTTCGGGCGTTGCGCCATCTGGGCTTCGAGGTTGGCCACGACCTGTTCGTAGTCAGAGCCTCGGACCAGGGTCGTCTGCACGACGGTCATTCGCTGCCGGGAGCCGTCCTCGGGGGCGAGATCGATGCGGGACTTGCCATCGCCGGGCGCGGAGACAATACGCCATCCTGTCGGTAGCTGAAAGCTGATGCGACCGAACATTTCCGGCGCGGATACGGTCGACGTCGGCGGCAAAGTGGGAGCAGTCGACTCCGACGCGGCGGAGGTCGCCGGTATTCCCGCCGTCGTGGCCGTGTCGTTGGAACGGCCCAGCAGGATGACTACAGCGACTACAGCGACTACAGCGACAACGGCCACCGCCGCGATGTAACTTGTCGTCCGGTGGCGGCTCGGCCGCTGCGCGGCAGCACGATCGCGCAGCGGCTGCATCCATTCGGTCGGCGTCAGGGTTGGTGCGGCATCTCGCGGGTCGGCCGGTTCCGGCCTACGACTACGGATCAAGTCGGGGCCTACCACACCGCGCACTTCGACGGCGGTGCCAGCGGTTTGCTGGACGGCTGTGCCGAGCAGTTCTAGCATCACAGGGTCGGATACGCCGATGACCTGGGCGAGATCGACTGGCCGCTCACCGAGCAGGCGGTCGATCAGCGCGCACAAGTCGTCGAACGCGCGCGATTCCGCGGTGATCTCAGCAAGAGCGAGAGTTGGCTCGTGCTCGCAGGATTCGATGTGGATACCGTGGTGATCGCGGATCACCGCGGACGCCGTCGTGGTCAGCGTGCCGAACTCCAGGACCACAGTGCGACTGCTGTGGCTGGTGCCTTCGTCGACCGCTACCGACCGCACCGCCATCTCCTCGAACGCGACATCGGCCGCGAATCCTCGTGCTGCCTGGTCGAGTACCGAGCGGCGCGGCGAACCCCAGTCCGTCGGGCAGATGAGAATGATCCGCTCGCAGGGCACTGCTACGCCGAGGTTCTCGAGCACGGCAGCAAAGACAGCGCTCACCCCGTCGACCACCGATGGCGCACGCGGCGTCAGCGCGATCGCGTCTGCCGGGATGAATTGAACAGCCGAACTCACCAGAGTGGGCGGTGTCAGTGGTTGACCGACCACCAGGTCGAACCCATTGCTGCTCAGGCCGATCGAGGGCGGCACGTCCCAGTGTGTGGTCGCGCCACGTGCCCAGACACGCGTCTCCGTGACCACCAGCTCAACGGTGGACATCAGGGCAACGGCATCCAGGCCGACTGCACCAATCCCTCACCGTTGCGCGTGACGAGGGTGCCGCGCCCCGGCGGCATGAGGCTCGGTCGCGTACTGCCCATGAGCACACCCTCGTCGCGGCTACAGCTCATGATCAGACCTGCCGAGCCGAGATCCTTCATCCTGGCCAACGTAGCCTCGTACATCGCCCTACTCGCTCCACCCGAGCGGCGGGCGATAACCAGGTGGAATCCGAGGTCACGGGCGTGCGGCAAGTGTTCCACCAGCGCCTGTACCGGGTTACCCGCCGAGGTGGACACCAGGTCGTAGTCGTCGACGATGACGTACAGTTCCGGGCCGGTCCACCAGGACCGTTCCCGCAGCTGCTGGGGCGTGACGTCCGGGCCTGGGGTGCGCTTGCTGACGTAGGCAGCCAGATCGTTCATGTTCTGGGTGAACTGCGGCGCCGTCGAGCCGTAGCCCGCGAGGTAGCCCTCGGGGACCAGTCCGAGCATGGAGCGCCGGTAGTCGCCGAGGATGAAGCGCGCCTGGTCCGGGGTGTTCGACGCGGCGATGCCCTCGATCAGCGAACGCAGCAGCGTCGTCTTACCCGATTCGGTGTCGCCGATGATGATGAAGTGTGGGCTCTCAGCGAAATCGATGTAGACCGGAGCCAGCTCGGACTCGTTGATACCGAACGGGATTCGCATGCACTTGGCGTTCGGGTCGACCTGCGACGGCCACTCCCCCGCCAGGTACAGCAGCTGCTCCCGCGGGAGCTGCTCGGGCAGCATGCGGACCTCCGGTGCCGGACGGCCCGGCGTCAGCCTGGCGATGGTGGCGACCGCGTCGCTGACCGCTTGGCCCAGGTTGTCGGGGTTCGCGCTGCCGTCGATGCGCGGCAGGCTGGTCAGCATGTGCAGGCACTCCGGTGTCATACCGCGGCCCGGTCGGCCCTGGGGGACCAGCGAGGCGAACTTGCGGCCCAAATCGGAATCCATCGGATCACCGAGGCGCAGTTCGATTCTGGTGCCGATCTGATCCTTGAGCGCCGGGCGCGCCTCGGCCCACCTGGCGAGGGCGATGACCACGTGCACGCCGTAGGACAGACCCTGCACCGCGAGGTTCATGATGGTCTGCTCGAGCATCTCGAAGTCCTGGCGGATCGAACCGAATCCGTCGATCACCAGGAATACGTCGCCGAAAGGATCTTCGTGCGCGCCGGCCGCGGCCGGGCTGCTGGCCGGATCCATCGAACGCAGACGGCGGAACTCTGTCATCGACTCGATACCGAGATGGCGGAAGCGAGCCTCGCGCTGCCGGACGATAGTCGTCATTTCGGCGATGGTGCGCCGGACCTGATCCTCGTCCAACCGGCTCGCGACCGAGCCGACGTGCGGCAACCCGAGCAGGCTGGCGAGCGTGCCGCCACCGAAGTCGAGACAGTAGAACTGCACCTGTTCGGCGGTGTGCGTCATCGACATCGCCATGACCAGGGCGCGCAGCGCGGTCGACTTGCCGGACTGCGGACCGCCGACGACGGCGACATTGCCGCGGGCACCGGACAGGTCGACGATCATCGGGTCGCGGCGCTGGTCGTAGGGGCGGTCGACGATGCCGATCGGGGCACGCAGCGTGGCCACCGCGGAGTACTCGCCGGTGAGGATGGAGCGCGGGATGAGCTGGTCGAGCGTGGGGGCCTCGTCCAGCGGCGGCAGCCAGATCTCGTGGGCCGGGCGGCCGTGCCCGCGGATCCGGGAGACCAGCATGCTCACGTTGGACAGCTGCTCGCCGTCCTCGTCATGCTGCGGTTCCAGACTCGGCTCCGGTGGCAGCGGAACGCGGTCCGCGGCGCGGAAGCCGACGTGTGTCGCGGTGAACGGCCGTGCCTTGATGTCGATTTCGCCGGACTGGGTGGCGATGGTGATGTCGCGCTGCGAGCCGCCGCCGACGTACGGGCCGGAGACATAGGAGGCCTGGAAGCGCTGGATCTCGCCCGAGTCCGCCTTCAGGTAGCCGCCGCCGGGGTGGTTCGGCAGGTTGTAGGCATCGGGCACGCCGAGTACCTGACGGGATTCGTTGGCGGAGAACGTCTTCAGACCGATCCGATAGGACAGGTGGCTCTCCAGGCCCTTGAGTTTGCCTTCTTCCAGGCGCTGCGAGGCGAGCAGCAGATGCACGTGCAGTGAACGGCCGAGGCGGCCGATCATGACGAACAGCTCCGCGAAATCCGGGTGTTGGGTGAGCAGTTCGGAGAACTCGTCGAGCACGACGAACAGGGCGGGCAGCGGGTCGAGGTCGGCGCCCGCGGCGCGTGCCTTCTCGTACTCCGAGACGTTGGCGAAGTTGCCTGCCGCGCGCAGCACCTCCTGGCGGCGGTTCATCTCGCCGGCCAGGGCATCCTTCATG
Organism: Nocardia sp. NPDC023852; assembly: GCF_040639505.1. Classification (NCBI taxonomy): domain Bacteria; kingdom Bacillati; phylum Actinomycetota; class Actinomycetes; order Mycobacteriales; family Nocardiaceae; genus Nocardia; species Nocardia sp. NPDC023852. The sequence goes on along the minus strand of NZ_JBFAAB010000009.1, from coordinate 187,970 downwards.
CGGTCGACGAGGTCTGCTTCCTCCTCCAAGTTGGTGATGACGGCGGCGACATGCGGCACGCCGTCGAGACCGAGGAAGGTCGCGCCGCCTTTGAAGTCGACGAGTACCAGGTTCAGCTGGTCCGGCGAGTGGGTGGCGAGCAGGCTGAGTACAAGGGTGCGCAGGAACTCCGACTTACCGGAACCGGTGGCTCCGATGCACAATCCGTGCGGGCCCATGCCGTTCTCGGCGGCCTCTTTGATGTCCAATTCCACCGGAAGGCCGTCAGCACCGACACCGAAGGGAACACGCAGGCGTTCCCGGCCATAGCGCGGACGCCAGGCGTGCTCGGGGTTGAACGCGCCGATGTCGCCGAGGCCCATCAGCTGGCTCCAGGTCGAGATCACCTCGGAGTCATCGGATTCCACGTCACTGCTGCGCTGGGTCGCCGCGCGATAGGGCGCGAGTCTGCGCGCCACCTGCTGGGCCTGCTGCGGGCTGATCCGGTCGATGAGCGCGAAGCGTTCCTGATTGCCGGTCGCGCCGCGGCCGACGCACTCGCCGTTCTCCACGATCATCTTGATGCCGCGGGACACCGCTAGACGCGGCGCGTAGCCACAGAGGTCGATGATCGTGACGCCCTCGTAGCCGGATTCGCGCAACTGATCGTCCTCGGCCTCGAGCAGACCCCCGTCGACGACGATGACGATGTGCACCATGTTCGCGTTGGCGGGCTGATTCCTGGAGTACCGAACCCGATTGCCGAGCAATGGATGTAGGCCGGCCATGGCTTCCCGGATCGAGCCGTAGAACATGCGCTGGGTGCCGATACCGTCCTGCGCGTCGGGATGTTGGGTGTGCGGCAGCCATTTGGTCCACTCCCATTCCCGCGCCGTATCGGCTCCGCAGACGACGGCGACGAGCACTTGGTCCGGCGCCTGGAACATGCACAGCTGCACCAACATCGCTCGGGTCATGTCCCGCGCCTCGCCGCGGTCGCCGTCCAGCGCGATCGTGGCGAAGCCCTTGACCGCGATCGCGGTCGGCAGGTCGGGCACTGTCGAGTGGGCACGCACGAAGCGGCGCAGCGAGACCGCGGCGATCGGCTCGAGCTCCTCGACCGGACCGGTCTCCGGCGCGACCAGCCGGGTGGCCAAGCGCTGACCGCCGATACCGATGCGGGCGTGGCAGAAATCCTTGTCGCCCGCACGGCGCTCCCACATGCGACTGGTGCCCGCGAGCATCCAGATCAATCCCGGTTCGGAATGGCTCCATTCGACCGACGCGCGCTGCTGCCGCGCAGTCTCGTCGACATCCCTGCGGACCTGGTCGAGATAGCGAAGGTAGTCCTTGCGGTCCTCGTTGGCCTCCGCGGCCTTCTGCCCCTTACCCCCGCCCTGGCCCGCGAACATGCCGACCATGGAGAACAGCATCATGACCGGGAACATCATGCTCATCGGATTCGACGCGATGCCGCTGCCCTGGGTGAACATCAGGGCCATCATGCCGACCATACCGATCACCATCACGACCGGCATCAGCTTCATCAGCAGGTTTCCCGGTGTCACCCGGGGGATTTCGGGCGGCGGCTGCAGCGTGACCTCGCCACCGGGTAAACGCGGCATCTCGCGGCGCGCACGGCGCTGGAAGCGGACAGTGCTCATCGACGAGAATCCCCCTTAGGCAAGCTGTGATTCGGGCTCAGTGTAGAGGTCACAGCCGACATGTCGTACAGTTCGACCAGCATTCTGCTGCCCGAACCGTGGGTTCGCAAGAGCGCCCATGACCAACGGGGTTTGCGGAATCACGAGGTAGAAGACCGAGTTGGGGGAAGCTTGACGCACGCGCGCCTTGACCACATCGACGAAGAATCCTCGCGCGGTATCGTCCGCGCGCCCGACCTCGCCAGGGTGACGATTCTGGCCAAGCACACCCAGGTCGACATGGCGATCCCGGTCGATGTGCCGGTCGCGCTGGTGATTCCGAGCGTCGTCGACATGGTCGCCCAGCACAGCAGGACGAACGACTTCGACAACGAGGGTGAGCGTTTCGAGCCCGCCGAATGGGTGCTCGCCCGCATCGGCCATCCCCCGTTCTCCAACTCCCTCAGCCTGGGCGAGCACGGCGTCCGCGACGGCGAACTGCTGATGCTGGAGAGCGCCTCACACATGGCGCCGACACCGCTGTTCGACGACATTATGTACAACGTCGCGATCGCCGACACCGACCACTACCGCAGCTGGACTCCGAAGGTCGCGCGGATCACCGGCTCGGTGCTCGCGGCGGTCACCATGACCGTCGGCTGTCTCGGCCTGCTGCTGTCTCCCGACGCACTGCCGATCGCGGTGGGCGGCTCGGTCGCGCTGGTGGTCGCGATCCTGCTCGTGGTCGCGGCGATGGTGCTGAGCAGGATGTACGGTGACACCACCACCGCGCTGGTACTCGGCGGCTGCGCGCTGCCCGCCGCCTTCACCGCGGGCATGCTCTACGTGCCCGACAACTACGGCTGGCCGCACATTCTGCTCGGTTCGGTGGTGCTCGGCGCGACCGCGATCCTGGCCTGGCGCGTCACCGGTGTCGGCCTCGCGCTGTTCATCGGCGCGGCCACCCTCCCGACCTACGCGGCGCCCGCCGCGCTGGTCGGTCTGTTCACCGATCAGCCCGAGCGCGCGATCGGCGCCGGCGTAGCGGCACTCGGGCTCGGCGGGCTCTCGCTGGCGCCCCGGGTATCCATGCTGCTCGCCAAACTGCCGCTGCCGCCGGTTCCTTCGCCCGGCACTCCGATCGACCCGAGCGAGGACGATCCGGACGACCACCGGGCGCTGCCGACCATGGACGTACTGCGTGTGAAGTCGGAACGTGCCCGCATGTACCTCGCCGGCTTGGTCGCGGCGACCACGCTGGTCACCGCCATCGGCGCGCTAGCGGCCACCGACCCGAAGACCGACGACCCGTACTGGCAGGGCGTGGCGTTCGCGGTGGTCTGCGCGGTGGTGCTGATGTTCCGCAGCCGCACGTACGCGGGCGCCGAACAGGCCGTCGTGCTCATCTCGGGCGGGTCGGCGATCGTACTGATCATGTTGGTGGGAGCCGGTTTCGCGATGGACCAGCCGCTTACGGTGTTCGGCGCGGCGATGGTCGGGCTGATCGCGGCGCTGATCCTCGGCATCATCGTCCCGAACCAGTCGGCCACCCCGCCGATGCGTCGCGGCGTCGAACTGCTCGAGTACGCGTTCGTCGCCGCTGTGTTGCCGCTGGCATTCTGGGTCGCCGACCTCTACTCGCTCGTCCGCTCGCTGTGAGCTCGCCAGGATGACTCCGAAGCATCTGGGCGGCAGACGTTTCCGTGTCGTACGGACCGGTACGGCCGCGTGCCTTCTCGCGCTCAGCGTGTCCGTCGGGTTCGGAGCGACTACCGGAAGCCCGCTCGCGCATGCGGAGAAGCCGACAGTGAGCCCGGACACGCCGCCGCCACCTGGAAATCCAGCCGCACCGCCGGACAAGACCGAGCGTGCGGCGAACACCCCATGCGTCGGTACCGGATCCGGCGGCGACGGGCCGACGACCCCGGCGGCGCAGCTCTCACTCGGCCTCGAACACGCTTGGCAGTTCTCCCGGGGCGCAGGACAACTCGTGGCGGTCATCGACACCGGCGTCGTCCGTCATCCGCGGCTACCAGGGCTGATCTCGGGCGGCGACTATGTGAGCAGCAGTGACGGAACCGAGGACTGCGATGCCCACGGCACCCTCGTCGCAGGGCTCATAGCGGCGACGAAGGTTGACGGTCAAGGCTTCTCGGGGGTCGCGCCCGAGGCACAGATCCTTGCCATCCGGCAGAGTAGCGGCCTGTATCAGAAGGAAGGAGCGAATCGGGACAAGGGGCCGGACGCACTGCCCCAGGCGTACGGCACCACTCGCACCATGGCGTCGGCGATCCGTCGCGCGGCGGACATGGGAGCCACCGTCATCAATGTGTCCGAGGTCGCGTGCAGGCCGACTTCGGAGCCATTCGAAGATACCGACCTCGGCGCCGCTGTCCGGTATGCCGCGATCGAGAAGAACGTGGTCGTGGTGGTAGCGGCCGGTAACTCCGACGAGAACTGCAAGGGCACCAACGCGGTCATCGATCCTCTCGATCCAGCCGCGGACCCGTGGAGCAAGGTGAACCTCAATGTGTCGCCGGCCCGCTACGACGATTACGTGCTCTCCGTCGGTTCCATCGACCAGAACGGGCAGCCGTCGAAGTTCACTGTGCCCGGGCCGTGGCTCGGCGTGGCGGCGCCCGGTGAGAACATCACCTCTCTCGATCCACTGTTCAACGACCCGAACAGCAAAGGAACAGCGGTCCAAGTCAGCAGCATCCGTCAACAAGGCCAGCTCGGACCGATTCAAGGCACCAGCTTCGCCACGCCCCTGGTGTCGGGTGTCGCCGCACTCGTACGGGCCCGTTTCCCAGAATTGAGCGCGCTGGACGTCATAAAACGCATCGAGGCCACCGCGCACGCCCCCGCGGAAGGGTGGAACCCTTACATCGGCTACGGCGCCGTCGATCCGGTCGCGGCCCTGACCGCCGAGGTGACCGGGGAACTGTCCCCGAAAAGGCCCAGCGTCGCCAAGAGCCAACAGCTAGCCGTACCCGCTGCGCCTCCGGCGCCGGACCATACGGCCCGCAACGTCGCGCTGATCGGCTCCGGCGTGATCGCGCTGTTGCTCATCCTCGGCTACCTCGCGTCGTTCCCACTCCGCCGCAGGTTCGGCGTCAGTCCCGACGACATGTGACGGATGTCCGCTCGGCGAGAGCATGAAGGTTCGCGCGTAGAGCGCGTCATGCAGGCTGATCTGATCGATAGGCTCGGCGAGCCGCACGGTGATTCCGGCGGCCTCGGCCTCGCCGTGCTGCCGGGCCTCCTCTGCCTCTTCCACCTTTCCTTGGCCCGATACCGCCGGTCACACGCGCCTCCCTACAAGGTTCTGATGCCCTGCGCGCAGCAATCTGGCCCGGAGAAATCACACCGTGCCCGCGGGGACGATCCACCGCATGGGCTGACCGGTGATCTGCGCAACAGTGTCGAAGTCCGCGTCATAGTGCAGAACTGTCAATCCGCCTAGCTCTGCGGTAGCTGCTACCAGGAGATCAGCCAAGCCTGCGCTCCGCAGCCAGCCCCGTTCGGCCATCTTGTACTGCACTTCCCGCACGCGCTCCCAGACTCGCGCGGGCATCACTTGCCAGGGATAGATGTCGGCAAGATCATCCCGATCCTGTTCGAAATCAGCCAGGGACCGGGATGAGTAGAGGAACTCCGGCTCGTTCGCCGCGCAGATGTGCACCAGACCCGCCCACACAGTGCCCGCCCACACAGAGGAAACGGTGGGATGCCCCATACGCGCCAGGGCGCTGGTGTCGATGAGATATCGCTCTACCGCCACGCCTCGGCCTTACGCCCAGGCGCGATGACGTCGTCGTACGCACCGGCCTGGGACCGAGCCATCATCCGCTGCAGTGCGGCAGACCGTCGATAAAACGCGATGACCTGGTGCAACGCCGCGTTGACGGTGTCCTTCTTGGTCGTGGTGCCGAGCAGATCACCGACCTCGACCAAAGCCGCGTCATCGATGTCTATCATCGTTCGCGACATCTTTTCCACCTCCAACATATGCATCAAGCCCCGTGCCCGGCGCTGTCAGCGGCCCCACCAGGTACAGAAGATGTCCTTGACGCGCCGAGGACATCCTCCGAGTGTCAGGTGTAGCAGTAGTCGGGGTCGTTGTCTTCGCGGTATGTGCGGACTGTGGTGTCGATCAGGCGCCGCAGGCAGGTATTCAGTGTGGTGGTGTCAGCGGGTTCGGCGCGGATCTCGTGGGCGCTGTGGCGCACCAGGTATCGGCCGTCGGGGAAATCCATGACGTGCAGGTCGCGGGCGGCGGAGGGGCGGTTGTCCCAAGCCGGTCCGGGGTGGACGGCGATGTGGACGATGGCGCTGCGGAGGCGTTCGAAGAATCGTTGCGCCTGTTCGCGGGGTGGCTGTGGGGCGTCGTCGTGGAATGCGGTGAACGGGCGATCCTCGTCGTCGAGGTCGTGCCGGGACACCTGCAGGGCGGCGCCGGTGCCGCGTGCGGTGTCCGGGAGCGCGCCGAGCACATGGCGGGCAACGTTATCGGCATCGATGAGCGACATGCGCACGCGCCCACCAGAATTCGAACTGACAGTCGGCTCCTGGGTTAGCAGCACGGCATGCCGGTGGTGCACGGCGGCGTGCACACGGATTCGGTGCTGCGGGTCGCCGCCGTTCAAGAGGTCGGCCGGTCTGGTTGCCGCGCCAGCGAATCCGGTGGCTTCGATGCGCGCCTCCGGTTCATCGAGCAGCCGCAGGGCGGTGTAGATGTCCTCGTTCATCCGCTGCGCGAGGTCGGCCGCCTCCGTTTTCCACTCCTGCACGTAGGCATCGACGGTGTCGTGACCGGACCGGTACTGCAACGGATACGGCAGCACATCCCGGTCGATACCACGCCACAGCACCGCGTAGCCCAGTGCGCTGAACGTCCACTGCCGCATACTCATCCACCCAGCACCGGAGGCACCGTCTTGGGCCGGTGGGCTTCGTCCTGACCGGTCAACTCGTCACCATTTGCCTTCGACACCAGGGCTTCGCTGATCTTCGACTTGTGTTCCTTCTCGTCGTCGGGTTTACCGCGGGCACCCGGCGGCATCATGCCGGGCGATCCGCCCATTCCCGGTGTGCCTGACCGTGCTGAACTCGGCCGACCCCCGCCCGGTGCGACCGGTGTTCCCGGCACACCTGGCATCGACTTTCCAGGACCGCCCGGCGGAGCACCGGAAGGCACCCCTGGACCGCTGGGTCCGCCAGGGATGGAGCTGGATGGACTGCCCGGCTGGGTGCTCGACGGCGTCGTCGCGGCGGGGTCGGCATTCGCAGGGATGGTCGGGTTCGCTTTCGATGGATCGAAAGCTGTTGTGGCTGGGGGATTCACACCTGCCGGGGTCGTGTCGGCCGGATTCTCGCCGGTCGACTGGTCCGGTGGGTTCGACGGCCGATCGGAGGCTGGGTTGTCCGGAGTCTGACCGCTCGGCCCGCCCTGCTGGTCAGAAGTGCCCTGCGGTGTCCATGGCGCGTTCGTACCTGGATCGCTCACCGGATTGTGCGGGCGTGGTACCAGCGGAACCTGGGTATCGCTCTCCCGCACGGCCGGGTAGAAGACGTTGTTGATCACGTGGGCATTCGCGGCGGCGGTGACGTCGCGGCGGTGATCGTTCATCTTCCAGGTCGGACCGGGCACCCAGCTGGCGACATCGCTCGTCCAGGTCGACTTGGAGTCCGGCTGCACGGCCGGTTTGGTGATCTCCACCGCTGACCGCACCAGCTTCACCTTCTCCGCCACGATCTGCGCGGAAGCGACCAGCTGCTGGGATTCGTCGACGTACTTGCGGATCCCCTCGGCCGCCTTGGTCCCGGCGCCGCCCTGCCACTTCTCGGCGATCGCCTGGAGAATCGCCGGACCGAACTCTTTCTGGCTGTCCTGCAGCTTGTTCCGCAGGCCCTCCCACATCTGGTGCACGCCCGTGACCGCGGATTGATTCATCTTCTGCACACGCTCGTAGATATCATCCAGACTCTCGGGATTCTTATACGAATCCGCCGGAACCTTCGACGACTGGAACTGAATCCCAAAACCGCCATTGAGAATTTCGCTGATCCGATTCCGCGCGATTACCGCATCGGAGCTCTGATCGCCATTGGCGTTCGCATACGAATCTGGGGGGCCGCTCTTCGACTGCTCCCGCAATGCGATAATCACCGCCGCCAGCATCGGAATACTCACAACCGCTCCCCCCGATCAGCCGACCTGGATATTCGCAATAGTCTGCGCGTTGACCCGCTCTTGCTCCACCAAGCGGTCAACCGAGACCTTGATCGTATCCCGGATGCCTTCCAAGACGGCAATGTGCTCGGCGAGGGAGGAGTCGAAGTCACCCTCACCACCGATGGCCTTGGTGCCCAACATCTTCGCGAGCTCATCGGCACAAGGGAAATCGCCGAGACCAGTGACGTTGGACATGATCTTTAGCATGGAACGACACTCGTTGTACACCCGTATCCGATCCTCGCATGCCTTGAGGCAGTCACGAGAGACGGAATCGTCAAGGTATAGACGGCCACTTTTCGCCTCATCGGCAAGATATCGCCACAACGTGACGTCCTCGTTCATCGCCATACGCGCCTTCCCCCTCAGGTCACTTCGGGAACAACGGTACTAGGACATCAGCCGCAGCGGTAGCGCGATCACATGGGCTCACGGAGGCGCTGGGCGATAGTCTATTGAAGGATATTTGCAACGAGCCTCCACCCGCCGAGAAAAGTAGGTCACAGGTCTCATTTCGTTTATCACTATCCCTGCGGAATTTCCACCCACTGCGACCTGTCACTGATACGCCTACAAAGTCGACGTTTTCTTTCTTCTTCTTGAAGTCATCCACTGTGAAAATCGTGGAGTAGATTGTCAAGGAGTAGTCATGCCCTGGCGGATGGTACCAGGAGCAAATCTTCCAACCATCCAACTGAACTCCTCCAACTCCAGAATCGCGAGAAGCCGGATCAACATCGAGACGGCGCAGAACCTCATCGCCGATCTGCGTACACGGATCCCAAAGCGCCTCAGTGGCAGCCTTCTGGTCAATGCCCGTGCTCGGTGTCGCCGACCCGTCGGTCGACTGTGAACACCCTGTGCCGGGCGCGAGGAGCCCCGCCAGCGCAACCACAGCTGCCACCGTCCGTCGTCCCACGAAGTGCCTCCCGTCAAACCGTTACGTCCTCCGAAGTCTATGACGCACCAGCTGCGGATCCGGTTCCATCGGACTCCGGACAAATCGGTGTGGTGGCCCGGAACAGTTGTGCTGGTGCAGAACTGCCCGTCCTCAGCCGACACATCCCGGTGCTGGCTGACATTCGGCGTGCGCTTCGAAAAAGACGTGGGCTATGTCGACCGGCGGAATTCGCCTTGTCCTACAGCCGAACCGCACAATGCGTCGAAGCGGAGGCGGAAGTGTTCGACCTCGTCCCCGGAAACCTGTCCGGCAGCGGCTCGCACCGGTCGGAGTTCCTGCATCAGCCGCCGTGAACTGACTAGACCCGTCAGAAGCGACAAGACGGCTTGGCCCTCCGCTATCGCCATGCGCAGCTCTCCGAGACCAGAAAGTGCCACAGCGAAGTATGCCCGGTAGGAAGCTTCGTCTCGAGGTTCATTGCTCGAGCACCGAACATTTTGGCGGTACAGCTCGACAGCTTTGCTGTGCTGGCCAAGCAATTTGCGGCCTTTGGCTTCGTGCGCATGAAGCTCATCCGGCGTCACGAAGTGCAGCCAGATCGGATCGTCAGCATCGTCCAAGCCCCGATCCGCCTCACGCCACACACGGACCATTGTTCGCTCGAACTCCTGCCGATCACCGACGGCCGCGTGGGCGACAGCCTCTCGGGCCATCCGCAGCGCATTCAAGCGAGAAGAGGGGACATGGCGGGCAAGATCGGTCACCCTCCGCGCCAGTCGCACCGGCTCACGGCTGGTCGTCGGCCGGTCTGTCGTCAGGATGCTCAATCCGCCGAGCGCACCGGCCATCATGTCGTCATCATTGCTTTGTTCGGCTAGCAGCAACGCGTCGGTATAACGCTGTCGCGCAAGGTCGGTCATGCCGCTGTCATGGGCAAGCCACCCAACGCAACTGCACAATCGGCCCGTTTCGGCGATCAGTTCTGCACCTGTCCGTACTCCGTACTCGCCGTGGTCGAGCAATCGCCGTGCCAGGCGATATTGCTGGATTGCGAAGTCGACGATCGCGCCGCTGCCGAATTGGTTGTCGTGCTCCCACAACTGCTGAGTCACCGTGCGCAGGTAGGCAATGTGGCCGGTCCCGACACGTATCGGATCCGACCACGGAAGGTCGGCCGCCGCACCCGTCGCGACCACCGCGACCGTTGCCGCCTGGACGAATTGTCTTCGATCCACGTCGTCGACTCCTTCACCCTCCCCACCGTCGATGGTCCCCGCGTCGGGGTCGCCGAGCAAGAGGGGCAACAGTGCGGACCTGGGTATCCCGAGCGCATCCGAAGCCCGGACCAATTCGCGCACATCGAATATCGTGCCCACTTCACCGCGTTCGACCCGTCCGGCGTGAGTACGGTCCCAGTGCAGCAGTTCCCCGAAATCGGCCTGGGACAAACCCATCTGCTTACGCACGAGCGCCAGCGCCGGGCCCGGCATCCCCGAGGCGAGCAACTGCCGGAATCGCGGCGAGTCCCACACGACAGTGAAAACTGAATTGGTCACATCCGGCCCCCTGATCCGAAGCGATACGCAATGCCCGGAACTCTATTCCCGGCAACACAAATCGTGGCGGCAAAACGGCAGATACCGCGCAATCGTGTCGGTCGGCCGATGCTGTCGCTTCGCCGCTTGCGGCGGCCGACGCTATTGATCGTCCGGCGCCGGGCCGATGCCATCTCCCGGGCACATCGGCCGCAAAGGGTTGCTGGTCGGTGGCGTGAGCCCCCGGCGCCGGACGCCCAATTCTTCCGTCGACGCGAAAGGCACCGCATGACACAACCGCCGCATCCGCTCGCCCCACACCCTCGCGCCAAGGCGCTGGGCTACCTGCGCGACGACGTGAGCGGGCAGGGGTGGCAGCACGATGAGCAGGCGATCCTGTCGCTGGCCACCCGGCTCGGCTACGACCTGGTGAAAACCGTGCGCATGAACCCCGACATCCACGACCCGCTGCACCGGCTGCTGATCATCGTCCGCCGCCTCGATATCGCCGCAGTGATCACACCCACCCTCGAACACATCGGCGCCCCCAGTCGCCTCTGCCGAGCCTGTTCCCTGATCACCATCACCCCGGAATACAACTGGGCACTCGCCTACCAACCATTCGACGGAAGTGCGCAATCGTGACCAGCGTCCCGGCGTCGGGTGCCCGCAACCAACAGAACACGTGCATGGGGGTAGCGGAATGCCCGCGGAAGCCGTTCACATACCGTCCAACGGCATGGGCGGGCAATAGTCGACTTACCAGTCAGCCGTTGGCCGATCGGCTACTTCGCCGAGGCGACCCGCTGCTTGGCGGGTGCGGGATCCGGGGCAACGCCGTCGTGGGCGACCATGGCGGCGTCACGGCCCATGCTCGGTCCGCTCGCAAGCAATCCGGCGATCGGCCACGGCGCCGGTTCCGGCTTGACACCGGATTCAGCATCCATGCCGAGCGCCTTCGCGGCCTCATTGTCCTTGATCCCGAAGCGAACACCGGTATCGGCGACATAGAACATGCCGTCCTTGCGTCGGCTGTCCGGTTCGATGCCGGTGGTCTGGACGAACGCGCCCGAACCAGGCGGGAAGTACACGGAGTCGACGTTGTCGCCTGTGCCGTCGGCCTGTGCGAGCGGAACCAGCTTGGCGCTGCTGGACATCGGCAGATCGCTGCCATCGATGACGGACAGTTCCGCTCGCAACGCGACGTCGGTGCTGCCGGAGACGCCCGGGATAGGCTTCCACGACAAGCAACTCACCGGTCGTGCTTTGGGCTGGACGATCGTAGGCGCGGTTTCGGGGTAGGTGGCGACGTTCAGCGCTCGCGACTCCGGCGCATAGGTCTTGTCGAAAGTCTGGATGGCGGTGCCGTGGTCCGGATTGCGCTGTGAGGCACGGATCACCTCGGCGGTAAACGGACTGACGGGTTGCAGGCCGTCATTCAGGAGAACGTAATTCTGATCAGCCTTGCCGTCGAGTTGCACGACCGTACCGATCTTCAGTCCGTTGATCGAGTATCCAGACGGTTGCCCACCCGGATCAGTGATCGTGGGCGGCGCAATCTGATTCACCTCGGGGATAGCGTTCAGCAGGCCCTCGCTGATCGGTCGAGGGGTCATTCCCCGGATCTTCAGCGGGTCGGTGACAGTCGGGTCGTTCATGTTGACGCGAGCGCGCGTTTTGTTCCAGACCAAGTAGACCGCGTCCTTGCCCTTCACCAGCAGCGCCTTGTCCTTGCCCATCGGCGCGGCCTTGTCGCCCAGTTCCAGATCACCGATCAGCACGGAGCTACTGCGGTCGTCGCTGCCGTCGGTCTTCAATGAGTCGCACACCGTCCAGACGCGCCCCTTGCCCTCCTTGTCGAAGTGCAACGAGCCGGGAGCGCCTGGGATGCCGATCAATTGACCGCGCGCCTTCTTCCCCAGCTCCGATTCCTTCACGATCGCGGGTTTGGCCGCGTCCCCCACGGCGAGGCGGGCCGAGGCGATGTTGAGCGCCGGATGCACCACGTCATCGATCACCACGTAGACGGCGCCGGACTCCTTGCCGATCAGGATCTTGTTGTCGCCGATCTTGTCCTGCGGTCGCAGCAACGCCAGCACGCCGCAGCCCGCGAGTACCACACAGGCCAGGATCAGACCGACCGCGTACGCGCGCGACTGAGAACGCATGGGGTCGTGCAGCATTCGCACGTCCCGACGCACCAAGGCGTGCTCCATTCGCCGGACCAGAAAGCGGTATCCGCTCACCTGCCAGCGTGTGGTGGGTTTTGAAGGCATTATTCCTCCCCCGAACAGTGCTCGCGCTCGCCGAACACAGTACAGTTCCCGAGGACTCTTGTTCAGCTCGGCCACTGCGAACCGGCCGACACCGGGTACTTGGGGGACGACGATGGCGGAACCGGCCGGAGCGGGATCACCGCCGCTCCTCGGACGCGTCTCGATGCGAAATCTGCTGATAGCACAGATCATTGGCCTGGTCGTCGGGTTGATCGCGCTGTTCGCCGGTCTTCCGGCACTACCCGCACTCGGCGCGGTGGTGGTAGCGATGCTGATCCCACTCATCCCGGTCGGCAAACGCACGCTGCTGGACTGGATCACCACCTGGTGGCGCTATTCCACCCGCCGGGAATACCAGCTCGGCGACACCGTCGACTTCCGCGGCGCGGACGGACGGTCGCTCGGCCTGTACTGGGACGGGAGCCGCGTGGTCGCGGTGGTCGAGGTGCTCCCCCCGCCCGGCGGTCTGACCAGGATCGCCCGCACCACAGTGCACGCCTCGCACCTGCTTCCGCTGCCGGAACTGGCGAATTGCCTGAACCAGCACGACATCCTGCTCAGCGGCATCGACATCATCAGTCATGGGCATCGCAGCCGCTCCGGCACGCCCGCGGGTCAGATCTACGAATCGCTGCTCGGCCCGCTGCCCGCCACCGCGCACCGCACGGTGTGGCTCGCGATCAGTTTCGACGCGGTGGCCTGCCCGGAGGCCGCGGCGCGGCGCGGCGGCGGAGCCGAGGGCGCCTCGCGCGCTGTCAATATCGCCACCCAGCGCATCATGCGCACGCTCGAGGATGCCGATTGCAATGCCCGGATCCTGACCGCGGCCGAGATCCGCAAGGCGGTGCTGCAAATCACCGGCGACTTCGCTCCGCGCACGCTCGAACATCGTTGGCGCTACGCGGAGATCGGAAACAGCGTGAACGTCGGCAGCGCGGTCGACCCCAAACATCTCGACTCCGAACTGCTCGCTCAGCTGTGGGTGGCCCCGTCGCGCGACACCACGGTGGCGGTGCGGCTGCGCCCCGGCAACTCGGCCGAGTCGGTAAGCATCGGTGCCGCTTGGCGATTGACCGCACGAGAGCTACCCGAACGGATCGAGCTGGCGGGCATGGTCTCGATGAACGGACGGCACCGCGACGGACTGCTCGCCCATCTGCCGATCGCCGTCCCCGGCTTGGACGACACCGTCCCGATGGCCGAGTACCCGATCGACGTGATCGACGCACTGCACCTGCCCTCCTCTGGCTGCGGCCAGCTGATCGGCTCGGACGACGAAGGACAGGGCGTCGCGGTCCGCATCGTCGGCGCGGGCATCTCGACGGTGTATGTCGCGGGCGAGTTGTACTTGGCTCAGCAGTTGGTGTTCCGCGCGCTCGCGGTCGGCGAGCGGATCCTGATCCGCACCGACCGGGCGCAGGCGTGGGAAAACCTGGTCACCACGATCGGCAACCCGGAGCGACTGACCATCGCCGTCGAGACCCACCAGTCCGACGCGGGATTCACCGCGACAGTGGTCGACGGGGTGCTCGCGCCCGCCCCGCATGCGGGCGTCACCACCATCTACGTGACGGGCGACCCGATGGGCTGGCCCGCCACCCGTCCCGACCTGGCCATCCACCAGCCCGGTGCGATCGGCAATCACGTCGTCTTGCGCACCGGCGCGGCCCAGGTCGACCTGACGCTGGTGTCCATCCCGCGCGAAGCCACCTACATCGGGCAGCCGCGCAGCCGTCGCGCCATGGCCAACCAGTAGCCACCGGCCCCGCGGCACGCGCTACGTCGAGCACGGCGGCGAAGATGCGGTTCGGCCGATCGGAGCGAGTCAGCGGGGCCCGCATATCACCAGCACCGTGTGCACAAACCCCGATAATCGAAATCCAGGCCACCGGCGGCGTACTTCCAGCGGGCGCCGAACGCGAACCGCTCGACCGCCCTCCCGATCCGACAGGCCCTCCACCTGGATTCTTCACCGACCCGAACTCGGCCTACAGCACCGCCGAACTCGACTTACTTACGACTACTTAAGTAACTGTGGATATAGCGCCCTTCCCCAGTCTCCGGCCTGAAGCAGACCTGGTACGCGCCAATCGCAAAGACCCAACCATCGCTGCGTTTCTACTCCGATGCCGGCGAACTACCGACTGGAGCCGGCATATCGCGGCCGAAGTGTCATAGCGCCACCCTGTCCGTCGCTTCACATCGAGAAGAACATCGAACAGGTGCGTTCCCTGTTCCTCGACACCCTGCGCAACTGGCCCGAAGAAAAGTTAGACAAGAACCGCCGAAGCATTGACAGACCTACATCCGATCGTTATCGTCGTCCTTGGTTACAATCTGTACGAGACGAGGAGTATTCGACATCGATCGGGAAACGCTTTTCATCTGACTTCCCGAGCATCGCGGTCCACCCGCGCTCGATACTGCGCGAACGTCGACAATAGCTTGTCCGCGTTCCCATATCTTCCCTTTCTTCTTCAACGGTAAGAATATTTCTCGTCAGCTCCCTCTGGTTGAGCAAAGACAAATCGGGAGCGCATATGTCGGCCCAGGTGTCGGCGGTTCTGAACAAAGAAATGCTGGCCAGCCGATGACCGCAACGGCAGTCGACAACAAGGCGAGTTCCAGATCCCTTCCCGCCGAAATATGGATTGTTTCCGTAGCCGCATTCCTCAATCGCACGGCAGGGTTCCTGGCGCTCTTTTCGGCAGTTTTCTACAAATCGATGGATCTGAGTGCATCGGCGATATCACTTGCGCTGTTCGCGGTAGGAGTTTCCGGAGTGCTCGGCTCGCTTGCCGGCGGCTGGTCCGCGGTGCGGTTCGGGCCGGTCAAGGTTCTGATCGTCGGTTCCGCCCTCAACGCGCCGCTGTTGCTCTCGCTCGGACTCGTGTCGACGAAACCCACGGCGACCATCGTCCTCGCCTCGCTGAGCGTAGCGGTGACGCAATCATTCACCGGACCGGCCGCGACCATCGTGACAGAGTCGACGTATGCGGGCAGCACAGTAACGGCATTCGCCTTTTATCGAGTATTTTTCAACGTCGGAACAACAGTCGTCCCCGCCGTCACCGGAATTATCGGAACCGGCAATTTCACGCCGCTCTTCTTCCTGTCGTCCATACTCTCTTTGACGACAGCAGTCATATTATCGAGTGAGCAGTCTCGAATAACCAGAGTGACCGAGTCCACCGAACTCGAGCCGAGTAACAAGCCGAACTCGACATTCGAGACGGACCGGTCGTACGATACCTACCGGCGAGTACGACTCTGGGCCGTTGTCGTCGTATTCGGCATCGCGATGCTCATTCATGCCACAAGCCTGAGCAGCATTCCACTATCCGTTCAGCGATTGAACCAGGGCGACCGGCTGTATACCGTATTGTTCCTGATCAATCCGGCTGTCATAATTCTGCTGGAACTTCCGCTCAGTTTCTTGGTAGCTAAAGTCAGATGGAATTACTCCTTCGGGCTGGGAGTTTTCATCAACGGCGCGGGGCTTACGCTATGCGGCATCGGGACCAATTGGACCGTCTGCATTGTCGGGTTCGTTATCTTTTCCATTGGTGAAGCAATTTTCGTACCGCTGGTAAACGCGTCCGTCGCGGATATTTCATCAGGCTCCGAGAACGCCCGTTTCCAAGGGTATCTATCGGCTGCGCAGGCGATCGGTTTCGCAACAGGGCCGGGCATCGGCGCCTTCGGCGTCCTGCAAAATCCCTCCCTTTTTTGGCTGGTGATTGTGCTTTTTTCACTGGTCGCTGGAGTGGCGGCAACAGTATCGGGAATCAAGATGCGGAGAACCCATGTCGAGTAACTCGGCCGTAAGTGACAGCTCCCCGGCGGCCATCATCAATGCACGGTCCCGTACCGGACAGCGGTCGGGGGTCGACTGGGTCAGCCTGTTCGACGACCCCGGCGAATGCGCCCACCGCTTTCCCGATGTCGAAGTTCTCATCCAGTGGATCGACGACTATCTGATCCGTCCCCACCAGAATCTCGGCCGCACCGGCGCGGTGTGCCCATTCGTCAAGCAGGCTGTCAAGGGACACACTATCTGGACCGCCGTCATACCCGGCGACACCGAGCCGACTGTGGATGCCATGCAGGACATGGTCGATGACGCCATGGACATCTACACCGATCTCATCGACACCGAAACCGACACTCCACTGCACACTGTGGTGACGATATTTCCGGACCTGACCGATTGCCGCCCGATAGATACGGTGCAGTCCGCCCGCAAGTCCCAGTTCGTCGAGCGCGGACTCATGCTCGGCCAGTTCTATCCGGGATGTCGGCAAACCGGATTGTGGAACAAGGATTTCTACCCTTTGGACTCGCCCATGCCGATGTTGGTGGTCCGGAAGATGATGAAATCGGACTTCCCATTTTTGGTCAGCAGCCGAGAGTGGCTGTTCGCCTATCTATCGCAATACGCCCCGGATCTCCCTGCCCGACTGCGCCGCTCGATCGCCGAACGGCTACAGGTGCACGGCCAACAGTCCGAAGCCTTCGCCGAACTCCGCGTCCACGACATCAACCAGCGACTCGACTAGTGCCGTCCCCCAAACACTCAGGTTTCGGCGGGTGACGCGGATGGGTTCGACTTCTGATGATTTCTCGGTGACCGTCGGATAATAGCAAGCGAGGAAACAGATTCGGTGCTCCCCGGTTGCGCTGGAGGGTTGCGGCCACAAGCCGGACTCATATCTCAGCACGCAAACCGAATTACCGTCCACGAGAATAAAAAACATCATCTTCGAGCGCGAAGACCAGACCCACACCCGTTTCAGGACCAGTGATTTGGCGATACGGCCTAATGACCCGGGTACGGGTCGGCGGTGCGGGCAGCCCGCAATGTGCGTGCCCACCAGGCCAACTGGCGCAGCAAGCGTTCCGCGGCGTCGATCGCGGCGCCATCCCTGGTGTCGCCAGCGTCGTCGAACTGCCTTTTGGCCTGGTGGAAGCTGACCGTCTCGCGGACAGAGACCATATGGATCTCGGCGACCACCTGCCGCAGCTGCTCCACCGCACGCAGGCCGCCGGAGAGGCCACCGTAGGAGACGAAAGCGATGGGTTTTGCACGCCATTCGTGTTTGGCGGTGTCGAAAGCGGTCTTCAGCGATGCGGGGTAACCGTGGTTGTACTCGGAGGTGATGGCGACGAAGGCGTCGGCCGCGGCCAGCCGCGCACGGTAGGCCGCCGTCTCGTCGGTCTCGGTGAGGTCGACGGGCAACGGGGTGTTGGCGAGGTCGATGACGCCTGTGTCGAACTCCGGGTGCCCACGCACCGTGCGCAGAAACCAGTCGGCGACCACCGGCGCGAACCTTTTCGGACGCACGCTGGCCACGATGACCTCGAGTCGCAACGGGGTATCCACCGCGCGAGCCTAACCTCCTGTGTATCGCCCGCGGTGCACGGACATCAGTCACGGACCGCCGCGATTGTTCGGCCCGCGCCAGCACCGCACTCACGATGACGCGACGGGCCAGGCCGTAACGCGGTTTCCCGCCGTCGATGGGCGAACTCTCACCTGAACGCGCTGCGTGCCGCTATGTTCGGCACGACAAGCGCAGTGCGGTCACGGGAGGACACGAAATGATCCTGGTAGCCGGAGCCACCGGCAATGTCGGCGCGGAACTGGTGCGGACGCTGAGCAAGCAGGGCGAGCCGGTCCGGGCGCTGGTGCGCGACGCGGCGAAGGCCGCCCTGCCGTCCGGAGCCGAGGCGGTCACCGGTGATCTGAACAGGCCGGAGACGCTGAGCGACGCGCTCGACGGCGTGCACGGCATGTTCTTGCTGTCCGGCTACAACGACCTCCCCGACCTGCTGAAACGTGCGAAAAATGCCGGGGTGCAACGGGTCGCGCTGCTCTCGGGCGGCTCGGCCGCGCTGCAGGACCTGGATAATGCCGTGTCCCGCTACATGACGCTGTCCGAGCGGGCGGTACGCGCGTCCGAACTAGCCTGGACATTCCTGCGGCCCAGGTCGTTCATGTCGAACTCGCTGCGCTGGCTGCCCCAGCTCGCGGTCGGCGACGTCATCCGCGTGCAGTTCCCCGATGTCCGGGTCGCTGCGATCGATCCCGCCGACATCGCTGCGGTCGCGGCGACGGCGCTCACCGGCGGCGGGCTGGACGGGCAGGTCCTCGAGCTGACCGGACCACAGGCGCTGCTGCCCGCCGACCAGATCGCGGTGCTCGCCGCCGTGCTCGACCGCCCGCTCGTCGCGCACGGGCTCAGCAATGAGGAGACGAAGGCCGAGTTGACGGCCACCATGCCGCAGGAGTACGTCGACGCCTTCCTCGGCTTCTTCGCCGACGGCACGCTGGACGAGGCGACGCTCTACCCCACTGTCGAGCAGGTGATCGGACGCCCTCCGAACACCTTCGAGCAATGGGCGACGGCGCACGCCGACGCGTTCGAGTGAAATGACCCCCATTCACCTCTCCTGACCGAATTCGGGCACCATATTCTCTGGCTATCAGCCTGACCGTGGCATCGGGGTTCGATTTCGGGAGGGAGACTGTGATTATCGGACGCTGGCTGGTGATCGAAACGCTCGGCCAGGCCGACACCTGGTCGGTGCTGGTAGCCGGATCAGCACCGCGGGAGTGGAAGTCGTATCACCGTGCGGTGCCCGCGCGATTGCAGCCGATCGTCACCGCGGCCTACAGCTGCGGCACGGCCGTCGATTACGAACTGCCACCGTCGCGACACGTCTGGTCGGGGCGGCAGGTCCAGGCGGCTCCGCTGCTCGGGCCCGGCGACCGGGTGCACGCGGTCCGACTGTGGGTGGGCAGCGGCGACCCGCCCGTGCCGGTCGGTATCACACCGTTCACCGTCGATGGCCGCACCCGAAGGGTCGAGGCGGTCCAGGACGAATCCGGCTCGCATTTCGATCGCACTCGCACCGTGTGGATCGGTGCGGAAGCCTTCGAGATGATCGAACGTTTCGACAGCGCACTCGAACTCGTCACCACGATGGCACGCTCGGAACCCGGCGGCCGATGGCTCGACACCGCCACCGTGCGTTCCACCATCGGCCCGCGCACCCTGCTGCTGGCGGCACGCAACCCGGATCCGGACCGCCACCACTGGGTCGGTGTCGCCGTCGACGTCACTGACAGCGTTGCGCCGCAACCCAAGTCGTTCGAGGCGGCCACCCTGGAACTGCTACGCGGCAGGCAATCGAACCTCTACCTTCTCGTCGTCGACCTGGCCCAGGTCCGGCTGGTCCGCTGGGTCACCGAACCTGTCCCCGGATTGCGCTGGGGTGGTGTGACAGACGAACGCACCATGCCACATCCGCACGACCGGCCTCGGATCCTGACCGCCCGCGCCGATGTCCGAGCGGGTAGCCGGCGGGTTCGGCTCGACGGGGTACGGTTGGCGGCGACCACCGGTGACTGGATCGTCGCCGACGTCGAGGCATCACCCTTGCCCTGCGGCACGCCCGACTTCCCACCAGCGGCATTCGCGCTGGTCCAACTGGCGGTCGTGGGACATCCGGCCGCCGAGTGATCCGCTGATGGCCGCGAACTCGGCCATCCCCGGCACCCGCATCGGGCTCAGGGGAGTTCGAATGGAAGCGACACTCCCGCATGTACGCGACACCGCTCACAGGTTTCGGTGCCGTCGACCGCGCTTACCGCGCGGCGGACGAGTTCCTTGAACGGCGGGAGATTGCGCTTGAACTCGGCGAAAACGTCGGCGGCGTGCACGCCGCCGCCCTCCTCCAGCCCCGCGTCCAGATCGGTCACCAAAGCGACTGCTGCATAGCACATTTCGAGTTCGCGGGCGAGCACGGCTTCGGGATGGCCGGTCATGTTCACCAGCTCCCAGCCCTGCGCGGCGAACCATCGGCTCTCGGCGCGGGTGGAGAAGCGCGGCCCCTCGACCACCACCATGGTCGCGGAGTGCATCATCGGCAGCGCGTCGGTCTCGGCCTTGATGGCGGCGGCACGCAGTTCGTCGCAGTACGGGTCGGCGAACGAGACGTGGATGCCGCCACCGTCGAAGTAAGTCTGCGGTCGGCCGGAGGTCCGGTCGACCAGCTGGTCCGGGACCGCGACGGTGCCGGGGCCCCAATCCGCGCGCAGGCTACCGACCGCGCACGGCGCGAAGATCCGCCGCGCGCCGAGCGAGCGCAGCGCCCACAGGTTGGCCCGGTACGGCAGGGTGTGCGGTGCGTATTCATGGTTCTTGCCATGCCTGGGCAGGAAGGCCACCGGCCTGCCCTCCACCTCGCCGACCGCGATGGCCGCACTCGGCGATCCGTACGGGGTCTCGACCTCGACGGTCGTTGCGTCGTTGTCGAAGAAATCGTAGAAACCACTTCCACCGATGACGGCGAGCGCAGGCCGAGAGTGCGAACTCATCACGCAATTGTCTCGTCTCGCGTCGACCGCCGCATCGCGGGGCGGCGCGACCGCGCCGGCGCGGCGTCGGGGATGATCACCGGAGGTATCGTTCGACGTGGAGAGGGACGTGCCGGGTGCGCGCGCCGACCTGGGCGCGGCCCGTCGTACGGGGGGCCTGACCTGACAATTCGCCCCGATCAATGTACCCTAGGGGGGTACTGATTCGGTCCGCTCCGCAGACCGGCAGGCAGCGAGGAGACACCGGTGGCAGCCACCCCCAACGATCATGCGACGCACGGCTACATCACCGCCAAGGACGACTACCTCAAGCGGCTGCGCCGCATAGAGGGTCAGGCGCGCGGTCTGCAGCGGATGGTGGAGGAAGAAAAGTACTGCATCGATATCCTCACCCAGGTATCCGCCATGACCAAGGCGCTGCAAGCGGTCGCGATGGGCCTGCTCGAGGACCACATCAGCCACTGCGTGGTGGATGCGGCGGTCGCGGGCGGCCCCGAGGCCGAAGCCAAGATCAAGGAAGCCACCGACGCCATCGCCCGCCTGGTCCGTTCCTGACCGGTCACGCCCGCGCATCGCCGGTGGCCGGGAACAGGACGCAGATCAGCCGTGCCAGCGGCGATAGACCTCGGCCGCGCCGGGATGCAGTGGGATAGAACCGGTGCTGATCAGCGAGCGACCGTCCAGGAACTGGGTGCCCGCCGCCTCGGTGGGCACCAGCGAATCCGCCTGCCACACCAGGAGCTCCGCGACCGAGGCGGCTACCCGGTTCGGCATGGCGGCGGTGGCGAGCAGGAGGTTCGCCACACCGATCGTGTGTACCGCGACGCCACCGGGGTAGGCGTCGGTGGGGATGGCGACCCGGTCGTACACCGGCCCGAACCGCTCCCGCATCGGCGCGGCCAGTTCGCCCATGTCTACCAGCCGCATCCGGCTCGGCACCTCGAGCAACGCAGTCGGCACACCGCCTGCCCACAACAACGCGTCCACGTCACCATCGCCCAACGCCGTCACCGCCTCAGGCAACGGTCGATGCGAAATCGCCACATCGGCGGCGGGATCCAATCCCGCGACCCGCAGAATCCGCTCGCCGGTCAGCGCCGCACCAGACCCTTCCGCCCCCAGACTCACCCGCGCCCCGCGCAGATCCGCGACCGCACCGATCGGGCTATCAGAACGCACGACCAGTTGCAGGTAGTTCTCGTACACCCGCCCCAGAGCCGACAGCGTCGCGGAGCGACTCGATGAGGGGTGGTGGTCGGGCGACGGGTGGGCCAGCGTCGCGGAGCGACTCGATGAGGGGTGGTGGTCGGGCGACGGGTGGACCACCCGGTCGGCGCCGTCCCCCACCGAGTCCGAGAGCGCGAGCGCGGCATCCACCTCTCCGCGGGCGAGTAGCGCCAAATTGGCCTGAGAACCCGCCGTGGTGACCCGTTCGATCCGCACGCCCCCGTCCTTCGCCGCGGCGGCGCCGAGTAACCCCGCGAACGCGTGATAGAAGCCGCCCACCTCACCGGAGGCCAGCCGCACCGTGACCCCCGCCCCCCGCGGACCGCACCCCGCGACTCCGGCCGCGACGGCGAGGGCGAGGAATCCGCGCCGACCGATACCACCCAGTTCGCGTCGCGTCATCGGTCCACCGCCGCGGGCAGCCGGACACCGATCGCGAGGCCGTGCGGATGGATCGCTTCGACCGTGAGGGTGCCACCGCGCGCCTGCGTCAGCGCCGCGGCGATCGGCAGACCGAGCCCGGAGCCGCCGGCCGGTGCCGACGAGCCGCGGAAGAAACGAGTGGTGAGCTTGTCGATCTCGCCGGGCCGCACCCCCGCACCGTCGTCGCGGACGGTCACCGTGACCCAGCCGGGCTCCGTCGCGACGGTCAGCTCGGTGTGCGCGCCGTGACCCGCGTAGCGCGACGAATTACTCAGCGGGACGTCGAGGATCTGGGCGAGCACGTCAGCGGAGACAGCGACGTCGGCATACGCGGGCGACGGCGCGACGCGCAGTTCCTGGTCGGCGGCCTCGAATGCCGAGCTCCAGGCGTCGAACCGGTCGGCGACCACTTGGACGGCGTCGCAGTGCCTGTCGTCGGCGGCGCTTCGCACGGCGTCGAACGCGGCGGGTGTCTCGGCGACGGCGAGACTGAGCAGGCCGTCGAGCAGCGCGGTGAGGCGGTCGACCTCGGCGCCTGCGCCACGGAAGGTGCTCGCGGCGGTCTCCGGAATCGCGGGCTCCAAGGAGTCGAGTCGAATTGTCAAGGCGGCCAGCGGATTACGCATCGCGTGCGCGGTGTCGGCGACGAGCTGGCGCTGCGCGTCCGCGGAATCGGCGACGGCGAAAGCCATGGCGTCGAACGATTCGGCGAGCGCCTTCATCTCCGGCGGCCCACCGTGGCGACCCGCGATCGATACCGGCGTGGCGGTGTCCGCGCGGGGCTTAGGCAGCGTCGCGGTCAACTCCGCGACCGCGTGCGAGAGCGCCGCCAGCGGCCGCAGCACCCAGCGGCTGAGCGTCACCGCCAGCAGCATGAACAACATCATGGCCACCACGCCACCGACCACGATCACCGCCCAGGCCCGCCCGATGTCGGCGCGGGCTCGAGTCGTGGACGCCTCGATCACGACGGCTCCGTTCACCTGCACGCCGGTGCCGACCGGCCGCGCGACGAGCATGGTCGGCGCGCCCCACGGCGCCAGCTTGTCCACCGCGTGCGGACGCTGATTGCGGCGCGCGGCCGCCACCGCCGCGACGACCCCGGGATCGTTCACGTCCGCGCCCGCGTTCACCGCGGTGGTGCCCCTGGCATCGACCACGAGCACGTTCTCGCCGTACAGCTCGTGATAGCGGCTCACCTCGTCGGCCAGCGCACGACTGTCGCCCGTGGTGACGGCGTCGTCGGCGAGGTTGGCGAACCGGTCGGCATCCCCGGAGCGAGCCAGCACCAGCTGCTGGGTGCGGCTGGTCGCGATGGTCAGCGACAGTGGAACCGCGAACGCCAGCACCGCGATGGCCGCGAAGACCGTCAGCGCGGCCAGCAGGCGACGCCGCATCGCACACCTCCGGCCCGCCCGGCCGCGGGCATCGTGCTCACTGCCCCCACCGATATCCGTAGCCGCGAATGGTGGTGATCAGGCCCGGCCGATTCAGCTTGGCTCGCAAGCCGGTCATGTGCACGTCCAACGAGCGCGACACCGCGACGAAGGCATCGCCCCAGATCCGGTCCATCAGCTGCTGGCGGCTCACGGCGGCGCCCGGCCGTTCCACCAACGCCTCGACCAACTCGAATTCCTTCTGCGTCAATGTCACGGGCGCGCCGGCCACCTCGACCACGCGGGCGTCGAGGTCGACCCGCACGTCACCGGTGACCACCACCGACTGCGCGTGCTGCGCCGCGGCGGCCGCGCGCCGGGTCACCGTCTCCAGCCGCGCTACCAGCTCCGCGATCCGCGGCGGCTTCACCAGGTAGTCGTCGGCCCCGCCACGCAGGCCGCGCACGATGGAGCGTTCGTCGCTGCGCGCGGTCAGGATCAGCACCGGCATGGTGCTCACCTCACGCAATCGGCGCAGCACCTGCAGGCCGTCACCGTCGGGCAGTCCGAGGTCGAGGATCACCGCGTCGTAATCGCGGTGGGCGATCAGCAGATCCGCCCCGCGGCGCAGACGTTCGGCACGGAAATTACGGGCGTTGAGCGCCTCCACCAGCGCATCTCCCACGCCGTCGTCGTCCTCGACCACCGCAAGCCGCACGCGCCGATCCTCCCATAGCGGCTGGATCGGCGCGTGTGCCGGGCAGTCAGTCACGCACAGTGACGAACGGTCGTCCCGGCTCGGCCGACGCAACGTCGGACCTGGTATCGGCGTCGGCGGTCGGCTCCGCGTCGATCGTCGACGCGGTCGAGGTCTCCCGCATGAAGTAGTAGGTGACCAGCGAGACGGCGATGCATCCCGCGACGTACCAGAAGTACAGTGACTCGTGGCCGCCCTTCTTCAGCGCCAGGGCGATCGTCTCCGCCGTGCCGCCGAAGATGGCGACGGTCAGGGCGTACGGCAGACCGACACCGAGCGCGCGGATCTTGGTCGGGAACAGCTCGGCCTTCACGATGGCATTGATCGAGGTGTACCCGGTGATGATCACCAGGGCACCCATCATCAACGCCCAGGCCGCGACCGGATTGGTGGTGCGCGCGAGCACAGTCATGATCGGCACGGTCAGCACGGTGCCCGCGACGCCGAAGAAGATCAGCAACTTGCGCCTGCCGACCCGATCCGACAGCGCGCCGGCCAGCGGTTGCAGCACCACGAAGACCAGCAGCGCGACGAAGTTGATCCACGCGACGGTCGACTTGGAGATGCCAGAGGTGTTGATCATGAACTTCTGCATGTAAGTCGTGTACGTGTAGAAAGCGACGGTTCCACCCAGCGTCAGCCCGATAACCAGCAGACATTCGCGCGGGTACTGCAACAGGATGCGCAGCGAACCACGCGACTTCTGCGCACCCGCGGACCCTGCCGTCACGGCATCGGCTGCGCTCTTCACCCGCTCCGATTCAGCACGGAACTGCTCCGACTCGTCCATGCCGCGCCGCAGCCACATCACGATCAGCGCACCGGCCGCGCCGATCACGAACGGAATCCGCCAGCCCCAGTTGTTCATCTGGGCCGTGTCGAGGAACTGCTGCAACACGATCTGCACGCCGAGCGCGACGAGCTGGCCGGCAACCAGGGTCACGTACTGGAAGCTGGAGTAGAACCCGCGCCTACCCGCCGAGGCCACCTCGGACAGATAGGTCGCGCTGGTGGCGTACTCACCGCCGACCGAAAGACCTTGCAGCAGCCGGGCCACAAGCAGTAAGGCGGGCGCGGCCAGGCCGATGGTCTGATATCCGGGCGTCACCGCGATCATCAACGAGCCCGCCGCCATCACGGTTACCGACAGGGTCAGCGCCGAGCGGCGACCGAACCTGTCCGCGTACCGGCCCAGCGCCCAGCCACCGATCGGACGCATCAGGAAGCCGACGGCGAACACGGCGGCGGTGGACAACAGCTGCGCCGTCGGATCGTCCTGGGGGAAGAACGTCTTCGCGAAGTACACGCTGAATGCGGCGTAAACGTACCAGTCGTACCACTCGACGAGGTTGCCGATGGATCCGCGCAGAACGTTCGCGACCACCCGGCGCTCGCCTACTGGCTGTGTCGTAGTCACAAGATCTCCTCACTCCGACGCCTCATCGCGTCGTCGCAGATCAGTGTGTTGGCAGTCACAAGCCAGACGGAATGGCTCTGCTCGCTTCCTAACAGTCCCTTAGGACGATCGTGGCAAAGCCCCTGGTGGTTGAGTGAAACGGGTTCGGTCCCCGGCTGACGCCGAGGACCGAACGAGTTCGTGCGAAGGAAAGCTCAGGACCTTTCGGCGAGCAACGGCGCGAGGGTGCGCAGCGCCGCGAGGTAGTCGTCGCCGAGGATCTGCGGGGCCACGTGGTTCGCGCCGGCGTCGAGGTGTTCGGTCAATCGGGCGGCGACCTGTTCCGGCGTGCCGTGCGCGACGACGGCGTCGAACACCCGGTCGCCGGGCGGGGTGGTGAGGTCGGCGTCGGTGAAGCCGAACCGGCGGAGGTTCGACACGTAGTTCGTCAGGCCGAGGTAGAAACCGATCGTCTCATCGGCTACCGCGTGCGCTGCGCTCGGATCGTCGGTCAGCACGACCTTGTGCTCTGTCGCCAGCAGGGCATCCGCGCCGATCGTGCGGCGGGCCTGCGCGGTGTGCTGTGGCGGCACGAGATACGGTAGCGCGCCCGCGGACCGCTCGGCGGCCAGTTTCAGCACGCGCGGGCCGAGCGCGGCCACCGCGCGGCGCTCGGCGGGCACACCGGCGGCGTCGAGTTCGTCGAGGTACTCGACCAGCGCGTCGTAGGGCTTGCGGTATTCACCGGTGTGTTCCGGGTGCCCGGCGCCGACGCCGAGCAGGAACCGGCCGGGGAAGCGCGCCTCGATCCGGTGGAACGATTCGGCGGCCTCCTTCGCCGCCGACGCCCAGATGTTCACGATGCTCGTGGCCACGGTGATCGTCTCGGTCGCCTCCAGCAGCGGCTCGACCGTAGCGAGATCCGCGGGTGGTGAGGCGCCCAACCACAGCGTGCCGTAGCCCAGCTGCTCCAACTCCCGCGCGTCCTCTGGGCTGAACCCGTTGTACGCCCGCCACACTCCGAACCGCCCGAGACTGTCGAATGTCATGTCCCGACCCAACACAGGCACGCATACCGGTATTCCATGCCCGTCGGCGACAGAGGGCTGGTCCTGACAGGTCGATAGCCCTCGCGGCCAGAGAAGGCTAACGTGGCGGGTGCACAGCTATCGGCGCCCGCCGCCGTGGCAGGCGTCACCACTGGGAAATGGAGGTGATTGCTGTGCTGAGATTCGATCCGTTCCATGACATCGACACCGTCGCTCGTCAGCTGCTCGGTGAAACCGCCGGGACCGCTCGCGCACCGAGATTCATGCCGATGGATCTGTTCAGAGCGGGAGACCACTACGTTCTGAATGCCGACATGCCAGGTGTCGACCCAGGCTCGATCGACGTCAGTGTCGACAGCGGCACGCTCACCCTGCGCGCGCAACGTACCGTCTCCAGCGAGGAAGGCGTCCAATGGATCGCCTCGGAACGCTTCGCGGGCACGTATATGCGTCAGCTGTCCCTCGGCGGCAATGTCGATGCCGACAAGATCAACGCGACATACAACAACGGTGTGCTGTCGGTGACGATCCCCATCGCGGAACGCGCGAAGCCCCGCCGCATCGAAATTTCCGGCGGGTCTCAGCCGAAGACGATCGAAGCGCAATCAGGGCAGTCGTCGAAGTGACCGTCGTTTCCCCCCGCACCCCTGCGCGGGTGCGGGGAAACCCTGTTTCCGAATACCCCTCAACGCCTCAGTCGCCGCAGCATCTCCCGTCCCGGACCGGGACAGACCGTATCTCCCGCGTCTGCGCATTGCGGGCGGCGAGGTCCGCGTCGGCGGGATAATCGACGCCGATCAGGCTCAGCCCGTGCGCGGGCGCGACGGTGACCGCACTGGAACGCTCGGTCTCGTGCAGCAGCTCGCCGACCCACTCCGGAGTGCGGCGGCCCTCCCCGACCGCGAGGACCGCACCGACCAGGCTGCGAACCATGGACCAGCAGAACGCGTCCGCGCTGACGTAGGCGGTCAGCAGGTCACGGTCCCGCACCCAGTCGAAGCGTTGCAGCTCGCGGATGGTGGTCGCGCCCTCCCTCCTGCGGCAGAACGCGGCGAAGTTGTGCAGCCCCAACAGCTTTCGCGAAGCCGCGCGCATGGCCTCGACGTCGACGCCGGACCGGCAGGCGACAACGCTGCGCGCATGTAACGGCTCGGCGCCGTATGCGGCGGTGGTGAACCGATAGGCGTAGTGGCGGCGGATCGCGGAGAACCGCGCGTCGAAATCCGGCGATGCGAGCCGTGCATCCTTGATCCGCACGTCCTTCGGCAGAAACCGCGCCATCCGATGTACCAACTTGCCCGCATCCAGCTCGGCAGTCGTATCGAAATGCGCTACCTGCCCCTCGGCGTGCACGCCCGCGTCCGTACGCCCCGCCACGGTCAGCTGGATCGGCTCACGGAACACCTTGCTCAGTGACTCCTCCAGCACCCCCTGCACGGTGCGCAGTCCCGGCTGACGCGCCCAGCCCAGGAAATCAGTGCCGTCGTAAGCGATAGCGAGCCGGACACGCGCCCTCGGTGCATCCGCCGCGCCGCTCTCCGGCGCATGCGTCGCATCGGGTCGCGGCTCGGCCGACGTCGATCCCACCGAATCCTCCACGGTCACACGATCTCCTAGTCGAAACGAACAAGCCCGCCGACCCAGTGCGGGTGGCGGGCTCGTTCGAGAACTGTGACGCGAGGCGTCAGGCGTCCTTCTTGTACTCGGCGGCCCCGTCGACAGACGGAGCTTCGGCGGTCTCGGCGACGGCCTCGTCGGCCTTCTCCTCGACGACTTCGGCGGCCGGCGCCTCCTCGACCTTCTGCGACGCGGCAACGCGGCGGGCGCGATCGGCTTCGTTGGTCACGGTCTTCTCCCGGACCAGCTCGATGACCGCCATCGGCGCGTTGTCGCCCTTGCGGGGCAGGGTCTTGGTGATGCGGGTGTAGCCACCCTCGCGCCCCTCGAACGACGGGCCGATCTCCGCGAAGAGGTCATGCACGACGTCCTTGTTGCGGATGACCTTGAGCACCTCGCGACGGTCGGCCAGGGTGCCGCCCTTCGCCTTGGTGATCAGCTTCTCGGCGTAAGGGCGCACGGCCTTGGCTTTGGCCTCGGTGGTGGTAATCCGGCCGTGCTCGAAGAGCGCCGTGGCCAGATTGGCGAAGATCGCCTTCTGGTGTGACGCCGACCCGCCGAAGCGGGCACCCTTCTTGGGCTTGGGCATTGTGTGGTTCTCCTTGTATTTTGCCGGCGCTCCCGGGGCCCTCCGTGGTTACGCTCCGCTTCCGCCTACGGGCCCGTCGCTCGCGCCGGGGTTGTCGGCCGGTCCGGGGCGCCTACCCCGACGGCCTAGAGCTGTTCGGTCTCGGCGTAGTCCTGCTCGCCACCGTCGGTGTCACTGAATGTGCCGTTGTCGCTCCACGTCCCGGTGCTGGCGTCGTAGCCCACCACGCTGGACGGGTCGAACGACGCCGGGCTGTCCTTCAGCGAGAGGCCCAGCGCGTGCAGCTTGACCTTGACCTCGTCGATGGACTTCTGGCCGAAGTTTCGGATGTCCAGCAGGTCCGACTCGGTGCGGGCGACCAGCTCGCCGACGGTGTGCACGCCCTCACGCTTGAGGCAGTTGTAGGACCGGACGGTGAGGTCCAAGTCCTCGATCGGCAGACCGAACGAGGCGATGTGGTCCGCCTCGGCCGGCGAGGGGCCGATCTCGATGCCTTCCGCTTCGACGTTCAGCTCGCGGGCCAGGCCGAAGAGCTCGACCAGGGTCTTGCCCGCCGAGGCGAGCGCGTCCCGCGCGCTGATGGAGTTCTTGGTCTCCACGTCCAGGATGAGCCGGTCGAAGTCGGTGCGCTGCTCGACACGGGTGGCCTCGACCTTGTAGGTCACCTTGAGCACCGGCGAGTAGATCGAATCCACTGGAATCCGGCCGATTTCCGCGCCGGACGCCTTGTTCTGTACGGCGGGGACGTAGCCGCGACCGCGCTCGACGACGAGCTCGATCTCCAGCTTGCCCTTGTCGTTCAGGGTCGCGATGTGCATGTCCGGGTTGTGCACGACGACGCCGCTCGGCGGAACGATGTCACCGGCGGTGACGGTACCGGGGCCTTGCTTGCGCACGTACATCGTGACCGGCTCGTCCTCCTCCGAGGACACGACCAGACCCTTGAGGTTCAGGATGATGTCGGTGACATCCTCCTTCACACCCGGAACGGTGGTGAACTCGTGCAGAACGCCGTCGATACGGATGCTCGTAACCGCCGCCCCCGGAATCGAGGACAGCAGGGTACGGCGCAGCGAGTTGCCGAGGGTGTAACCGAAGCCCGGCTCGAGCGGTTCGATGGCGAACTTCGAGCGGTTCTCGGCGACGACCTCTTCGGTCAGTGTCGGACGCTGTGAAATCAGCATTCGGATCATCCTCCTGTTTGGGCGCCCGCTATTTGACGCCTCGTCTTAGGGGTTGTGCGTGATCGTCACTTGCGGTGCCGTTTCGAGCGACCTGCGAGCAGTCGCCAGCGGTGCCGTTTCGAGCGACCTGCGAGCAGTCGCCAGCGGTGCCGTTTCGAGCGACCTGCGAGCAGTCGCCAGCGGTGACGATCACGCACCGCTGATTACTTCGAGTAGTACTCGACGATCAGCTGTTCCTGCAGCGGCACATCGATCTGAGCGCGGTCCGGCTCCTGGTGGACCAGGATCCGCAGGCGACCCGGGATGACCTGCAGCCAGCCAGGAACCGGGCGGTCACCAACCGTCTCGCGCGCGACCTGGAACGGCAGCGTGCCGAGCGACTTCTCCTTGACATCGATGATGTCGTACTGGGAGACCTTGAAGCTGGGAACGTCGACCTTGCGGTTGTTCACCACGAAGTGGCCGTGGCTGACCAGCTGGCGAGCCTGCCGACGGGTACGCGCCAGACCGGCGCGGTACACGACGTTGTCGAGCCGGGTCTCGAGCAGACGAAGCAGGTTGTCACCGGTCTTGCCCTTGAGGCGGTTGGCCTCTTCGTAGTACCGGCGGAACTGCTTCTCCATGACGCCGTAGGAGAAGCGCGCCTTCTGCTTCTCCTGCAGCTGAAGCAGGTACTCGCTCTCCTTGATCCGCGCGCGGCCGTGCTGGCCGGGCGGATAGGGGCGACGCTCGAACGCCTGGTCGCCGCCGACGAGGTCGACGCGCAGACGACGCGACTTGCGGGTGATGGGGCCTGTATAACGAGCCATTTTTCGCTATTCCTTTCCCGCTAGACGCGACGCCGCTTGGGCGGACGGCAGCCGTTGTGCGGCTGCGGGGTGACATCGGAGATCGTGCCCACTTCGAGGCCGGCGGCCTGCAGCGAGCGGATCGCGGTCTCGCGGCCCGAGCCCGGGCCCTTCACGAACACGTCGACCTTCTTGACGCCGTTCTCCTGCGCCTTGCGGGCGGCGTTCTCGGCAGCGAGCTGCGCGGCGAACGGGGTCGACTTGCGCGAACCCTTGAAACCGACGTGACCCGACGACGCCCAGGAGATGACGTTGCCGTTCGGGTCGGTGATCGACACGATCGTGTTGTTGAACGTGCTCTTGATGTGCGCGTGGCCGTGCGGGACGTTCTTCTTTTCCCGGCGACGCGACTTCTGGGTCTTCTTGGGGCCGGAGGCCCTTGACTTCGGAGGCATCGGTTATCCCTACTTCTTCTTGCCGGCGACGGTGCGCTTCGGGCCCTTGCGGGTGCGCGCGTTGGTCTTGGTTCGCTGGCCACGCACGGGCAGGCCACGACGGTGGCGCAGACCCTGGTAGCAGCCGATCTCGATCTTGCGACGGATGTCGGCCTGCACCTCACGGCGCAGATCACCCTCGACCTTGAGGGCCGAACCCTCGATGTAGTCACGCAGCTGCGTGACCTGCTCGTCGCTGAGGTCCTTCGAACGCAGGTCCGGGCTGACGCCGGTCGCCTCGAGGATCTCCTTGGAGCGGGTACGGCCGATGCCGTAGATGTAGGTCAGCGCGATCTCCATGCGCTTCTCGCGCGGGAGATCAACGCCCATGAGACGTGCCATATGGCAGTTCCTTAGTGTCGCGGAGGTCTGCTCCCTGTCCGTCCCCTCGTCTTATGGGGCACCGGCCTCCGAACCGGTGGTAGGCGCGCACGCCCCGGGCGAACCCGGATTTCCGCAGCGTGCGGCTGGTGCTGGGAGTTCTTCTTTGCCAATCCGAACTGCGGTTCGGTGCTTGGCTGGTGCTGCGTCGAGCGGCGCCCTCGGCAAGCCTCAGGCGCGGTGGAGCGAGGTCTCCCCCGCTTCCGCTCAGCCCTGGCGCTGCTTGTGGCGCAGGTTGTCGCAGATCACCATGACCCGGCCATGACGCCGGATCACCTTGCACTTCTCGCAGATCTTCTTGACGCTCGGCTGAACCTTCACGTCCGTCCAATCTGTTGTGGTTCACACGGGTGTGAACACAGGTTTCCCCAGTCGGCGACTGGGGAAGTCTCTGTGATGAGTCTTTCGACTCGACCCCGGCTCAGGCCGGGGCACGGCCGACTCGCACCACTCGACCGCGCTGGGCGCGATCACTTGTAGCGGTACACGATCCGGCCGCGCGACAGGTCGTAGGGCGAGAGCTCGACGACCACACGGTCCTCGGGGAGGATACGAATGTAGTGCTGCCGCATCTTCCCGCTGATGTGCGCGAGAACTTTGTGTCCGTTCTCGAGCTCGATCCGGAACATCGCATTGGGCAGCGGCTCGACAACTCGACCCTCGACCTCGATGGCCCCGTCTTTCTTCGCCATGTCCTCCGCGATCCCGGTTACGCTCAACCTGGTTTGTTTGACTGATTTCTGCTTGTATGGACCGATCATTGGCACAACCGGACGCACGCAAACAGTCGGCGCGTAGGTGCACCGCCGCTCAAGCTTACCGACCTGCCCCCGATCGGGCAAAAATGCCTCCCTGTATACCCGCTCCGTCAGGCGTTTCGAAGCCGCCTTCCCACGCCTGGTGAGCGTCCGGTCCGCCGCCGCGGCGGCATCACGTTGTCGCGTAAACTGACCGCTGTCCAGGTAATCGGGTCGAGCAGATCAAGGGGGACGCGTGAGCGAGTGTAACGAGCGAGCCACAGGGACAGCGCCCCTGGCCGCGACGGAGCCGAGCGCCAGCGAGGTGCGGCCGTGAGCGAGCGCAGCGAACGAGCCACAAACACAGGGCCCCTGGCCACGGCAGAGCCGAGCGCCAGCGAGGTGCTGCTGTGAGTCGTAACGACGACGGCCTCCCCATGCTGCCACCATGGCTATCCGAGAGCGAAGTCACACAGGTCGGCTACGAAGCGCCGGTACAGAACCTTCCGCATGACGACCTGATCGACGATACCTCCAACCGCAGACGCGGGCGGTTCAAGAGCCGGGCGCCGGAAGCCGAACGTCCGGAGAAGCGCCGCAAAGGCTGGCGCCGTGACAAGCAGGACGGGCACGTCGGCGCGGAACAGCGTCCGAACGATCAGGGCCGCGCGTACCAGACCGGACCGGGGGCGCTGCCCCGGGACCAGCGACAGCACGACTCGCGGCAGCCACCTGTTCCCGAGCAGGCGCCACCGGATCAGAACGCATTTTGGGAGGGCGGTCCCCAGCACACCGGCGGCGCACAGCACGGCCTGCCGACCCGCAATCCCTCGCAGCCCTCCCCGGGATTCCAGCCGCTGGGCAGCAGGGCTGCCGAGCCGTCGGCGTCGAACGGCCACTCTGCGCCACACCAGCCCCGCAGGCCGGATCTGCCGCCGCCACCGCCGATTCCCGATTCGCCACAACAGGTACTCGGCGATCGGCCCGGACAGGTGCCGGACGGCGAGAGCGCCGGACCGTCGATGCGCGTCGGTCCGTCGGCCGAGACCGGCGCAAGTCCGGCCGGGACACAGCCGGGCGAATCGTCCCCCGCCCGTCCGACCGGCGACCATCCGAACGAGGAACCGCTTGCCGCGATGCGGCCGAACCAGTGGCCGACGGCTCCTGAGGAACGGTCCGCACCGCCGGTAGGTGAAGACCCGTTCGTGTCGCCGACTGGTACGGACAGAGCGACGCTGCCCCAAGGTCCGCATCCGGCGGTTCCGCCGATGGGCCCGAACCCTGCGACACTTCCGGTAGGCGACCACCCTGCGATGCCCACCGCAAGCTCCGGGACACCTCCCGAGCCTGTTCATCCGGCGGTTCCGTCGATGGGCCCGAATTCCGCACCACCAGCAAGCCCGCGGCCCGCGATGCCCGCGACCGGCGCGGCCCCGACAGCGTGGCAAACCGGTGACCCTCCGGCTGTGCCACCCACCGGCGAAAGCCCGATCGGGCCGCCGGCACGCGAGCACCCCACAGCACCGCCCGCCGTGCCTCCGGTCGGCGAGCGTCCTTCGACACCGCCGACCAGTCAGGTCGCCGCACCACCTGGCCCTTCCCCCGCAGCCACCGAAGGTCCTGCCGCGACGGGTACCGGCCGTCCGCCACCGTCGTGGCTTGCCGCGCCGAGCCCCGCGCAAGGGGCGGCGCAGCCGAACGCCGAGTCCTGGCAGTCGGGTGCGGCCGGATCGGCGAATCCCCCTCGCGTCCAACCCGATATCGCGGCCTCGGGCTGGACCTCTTCGGCAGCGTCCGACATCGCATCGGCACGGCCCGCGGCAAGCGGACGACACCGACTGCCCCCTGAGGAGATCGACCACCGGCCTGGCCCCCAGGCGCCAGGCGAACAGGCCCCGAACTCGGACCAGCAGCCGGTGTCCCAGCCGCCGGTCCCGCAGCAGCACGCCGACCCGGCTCGGCAAGACGCGGACTACGTCTCAGGGCCGCATGCTTCAAGCGTCCCCACTCCCGAACAGGCTGGGCATCCACGGCAGTTCGCGGGCGGCCCGGCGGCGAGCGGCGAGCGGATCGGCCCGTACAGCCCCGCCGAATACCCGAACACAGGTCCGGCCGAATCAACCGGCCAGCCGGTCCAATTCGTCGGCGGCCCGGCACCGATCAACGGATCCGCCCCAGTCGGCGGACCCGCCGACCAGTCGCGCAACATCGCCGAGCACGGCGACTCCCGCGCGCAGGACGAATCAGGCCAGGCAGCGCCGTACACCGGGGCGACAAGCGACCAGTACCAGCCCCTCCCCCAGGGGTACGCACAATCCCCTCCACAGGCGGA
The DNA here is from genome assembly GCF_040639505.1 of Nocardia sp. NPDC023852. NCBI lineage: Bacteria > Bacillati > Actinomycetota > Actinomycetes > Mycobacteriales > Nocardiaceae > Nocardia > Nocardia sp. NPDC023852. The sequence continues at coordinate 152,665 of NZ_JBFAAB010000009.1, read as the reverse complement.
CCGCTCCCAGCGGGGCACCCCGCCGGGATACGCACAGCCGCGCGCCCAGCAGCCGAACTACCAGCAGAGTGCGCAGTACCAGCAGCCTTTGCTGGACAACGTCCCGCGGCGGCAGGTCAAGCGGCCGCCGGGAAGCGGGTGGCGCAAGGCAGTGCACCATGTCTCCGGCGGCGCCATCAACCCCGGCATGTCCGCCGAGGAACGCAGGCTGCAGGAGCTGGTCGCACGGATCAGGCAGCCGGTACGGGGCGACTACCGGATCGCGGTGCTCTCGCTCAAGGGCGGCGTCGGAAAGACCACCACGACAATGGGTATCGGCTCCATCTTCGCATCCATCCGGGGCGACCGGGTGATCGCGGTGGACGCCAACCCGGACTTCGGCACGCTGTCGCAGCGGGTGCCGCTGCAGACCAGATCCACCGTGCGCGATTTGCTGCTCGACCCGTCGATCCAGCGGTACTCGGATGTCCGTAGGCACACCTCGCAGTCCACCAGCCGATTGGAAGTGCTTGCCAGCGAACGTGATCCGGCCGCATCGGAAGCGTTCAGCGAGGAAGAGTACCGCGCTGTAGCGCAAATCCTGCAGCGGTTCTACAACATCATCCTCACCGACTGTGGCACCGGATTGATGCACTCGGCGATGTCGGGCGTGCTCGACCTGGCCCACTCGCTGGTGCTGATCTCCTCCCCCGCCATCGACGGGGCGCGCAGTGCCGCGGCGACTTTGGACTGGCTGTCGCTACACGGGCACGACCACCTGGTGCGCAACGCGGTGGTGGTGATCAACTCGCCGCGGTCGGGGTCGCCGAATGTGGGTATCCAGCAGCTGCGGGAGTACTTCCTATCCCGCTGCCGGGCTGTGCACATCATCCCGTTCGACCCACACATGTCCGTGGGCGCCGAGATCGACCTGCACCAACTCCACAAGCAGACCAAGCGAGCCTACGTGGAGCTGGCCGCAACCGTCGCAGACGACTTCGCCACCGATCACCGCCGCTATCGTCCGTGACGCCTGTTGGCCACCGCTAGCGACTGCTCGCAGGTCGCTCGAAACAACACCGCTAGCGACTGCTCGCAGGTCGCTCGAAACAACACCGCTAGCGGCTGCTCGCAGGTCGCTCCAAGCAGCACGACCCGCCAGGAATCGAAAGACGCGCGCTATCAGGAAAATTCGGTGGCACAAGGAAATCGGTGACTCGGCACGCCGAGAGCGTGAAGTGCCGAGCTACCGAGTCACCATTCGGGCAGTCGCCGTCTGCCGGCCATGACATCGCGGACCAGATCGTCGTAGGCATCCGCAAGTTCGGCCAGACGATGCCAGGCGCTGTGTAGCAGCTCGTCGTGCGCGTCCAAGGTCATCAACGCGTGGTGCGCGCGCACCGACGACTCCGCAAGACGGTCGATCACCGCGCCCACCGTCTCGGTGTGCAGTGTCGCGCCGAACCGATGCTGCGGCACGCTGCGCAGCACCCAGTCGTCGATCGCCATGACCAGTTCGGCTCTGCGACGCTCGATTTCGCGGATCACCGCCGGGGTGGTGTCCACCGAGCCGCCGCGGCCGACCAGCCGACGTTCGTGTAGTACCGCTAGGTCACGGGCGAACCACAGCAGCGGTCCGCCGACGACACGGTGACCGCGGCACGCCCGAACGAGTAGGTCGGACATAGGAACTAGTCCAGGTGCCGCAGAATGCACTAGAGAATCGACGCACCTCGGTGTGCCCGGGGGCGCCATTACAACTGTTGAATTCGAACCTGCCACGTTGCCTCGCCGTCATCGCCGCACAACACCGGATCAGGACGTTCAATACGATAAACCCCTGAAGGCACCTGTCAAGCATTACTCGGCCGTAGGGGGTCACGAAGAGTCCACTTCGTTACCTGCACGACCACCGAGGAGCAAGATACCGGGTGGTCTGACTTATTACCGGATCGCAGAACTACTCCGTGAGGAGATCCGCGCAGCCGAATGGAAGCCGAGTGATCGACTGCCCAGTCATTCCGAGCTTGCCGATCAGATACGGGTCTCGTTATCGCTGCCCGCAACGCTATCCAGGTATTTGTCGCCAAAAATCTGGTCTACAAAGCTACTTCCCGCGGAACGATGGTCCGAAATCAAGAAATACTAGGGCCGTGACGACTGATGTCGGCCGCTCCTACAGCGGCGGCAGGTGCGATATCTGGATCATCTCCGGGTCGCCGCTACGGGAAACCAGGATGCCCCGGCCCGGCGGGAGCTTCGACGAGCGGATGTCACCCAGGAGTTTTCCTTCGTCCTTGGGCGCACTCATCAGCAGTGCGTCGACCGAAAGCTCCTTGAGCCTGCCGAGCACCCTGTCGTACAACGCCCGCGACGCACCGCCCGAGCGGCGAGTCACGATCAAGTGCAGGCCGATGTCGCGGGCCTGTGGGAGATACTCGAGCAGTGGCTCCAAAGGATTCTGCCCGGTCGCGACCATGTCGTAGTCGTCGACGACGACATAGATCTCCGGTCCGGTCCACCAACTGCGCTCCCGAAGCTGTTTCGGGGTGATGTCCGACCCAGGGATGCGCTTGCTGAGGTAGCCGGCGACCTCTTTGATCATTCCGATCGAGGTCTGCGACGAGGTCGAGTACCCGGCCAGCTGCTGGCCTTCGATGAGCCCGAGCATGGTACGCCGGTAATCGATAAGGATGACCCGGGCCTGCTCGGCGTTCGAGTTCTCCACCACACCCAGGACGATGTTACGCAGCAAGGTGGTTTTGCCGCATTCCACATCCGCGAACGCCATGAGATGCGGCTGGGTACCGAAATCCAGGACAACTGGCTCCAGTTCGGCTTCCCCCAGTCCGACGACGACCCGCGTGGGGCCGAGTTCGATGCCGCGCTCCCGCGCGGCGGCGAGCACCTCCGTGCGCGAGACGTCCAACGGCAGCATGCGCACCTCAGGGGCGCGGCGACCGCCGAAGATCTCGTTCATCTGTTGCTTGGCGGCGACGACACCGTCGGCCAGCGTCTGCGGGTCGGAGTCCGAATCCAATCGCGGCAAGGCGATGAGCATATGCAGCTTCTCCGGGGTCAAGCCTCGTCCCGGTCGGCCAACGGGGACGAGCACGGCGGTGCGCCGGTCCATCTCGGAGTCGGACGGGTCGCCGAGCCGAAGCTCCAACCTGGTCCCGATGAGATCCTTGACGGCAGGCCGGATCTCGGCCCAGCGCGTCGCCGCGACCATGAGATGGATGCCGTAGGACAAGCCCTGCGCCGCGATCGCGTTCAGAGCCGGCTCGAGGACATCGAATTCGGCGCGGATTGTCGGCCATCCGTCGATCACCAGGAATACGTCGCCGTGCAGATCCTCCGACAGCGGGTCGGCCGCACGATCCTCGGCGGCCATTTGGTTCAGTCTCGCCTTGCGCTTGCGGAACTCGTGGATCGACTCGATGCCCAGCTCGCGGAAGCGTTCTTCACGCTGGTGCAGCAGCGTGGTCATCTCCGCGACGGTCCGGCGGACCCGGTCGACCTCCAGCCTGTTCGCTACCGATCCGACGTGCGGCAGATCAGCCAAGCCTGCGAGGGTACCGCCACCGAAGTCCAAACAATAGAACTGTACTTGTTCAGGGGTGTGTGTGGCAGCGGCCGCCATGATGACCGTGCGAAGGGTGGTCGACTTACCCGACTGTGGGCCGCCGACCACGGCAAGATTGCCCTGCCCGCCGGACAGGTCGATGACCAGCACGTCGCGGCGCTGTTCGTAGGGTTTATCGATCACGCCGATCGGCATCCACAGCTGACCGTGCCGGTTCGCCGGCGATTTCCAATCCGGATCGGGCAGCAGCATGTCCACCGAGGGCGACTCGTCCAAGGGCGGCAACCACACCTCGTGCGCCGGCCGTCCGTGCCCGGTCAGGCGCTGGACGACCACCTGCAGCAGGGTGGAGGGCACCGCCTCGGTGCGCAGGGCGGCCTCGCTCGGCGGGGGTGGCAGCTCACCCGGCGACGGCGGTAGTTCCGGAAGTCCACGGGCCACGGCACTGTCGAGCGAAGTCGGCTCCTGTTCGGGTGCCTCGACCTCGCTCGCGGTGAACACCACGGCTGACTGGCCGCCTACCGAACGCCCGTCGATCTGTTGCGTGCCACGCGGCGAAACATACGGCCCTGACACGTAACTTGTGTTGAATCGCAACGGATCGTCCGCGTCGCTCTTGAGGTAGGCGGAGCCCGGCACGCTCGGGAGGTGGTAGGCGTCGGTGATACCGAGCACCGCACGCGATTCGTTCGCCGAGAAGGTGCGCAGCCCGATCCGGTAGGACAGATGGCTGTCCAGACCGCGCAGCTTGTTCTCTTCCAATCGCTGCGACGCCAGCAGCAGATGCACCCGCAGTGAGCGCCCCAGCCGACCGATCATCACAAACAGATCGGCGAAATCCGGTTTTTGTGAAAGGAGTTCGGAGAACTCGTCGACAACAATGAACAGCGCGGGAAGCGGGTCGATCTGGGCGCCTGCGGCGCGGGCCTGCTCGTACTCGGTGACGTTCGCGAAGTTGCCCGCTGAACGCAGCAGCTCCTGACGGCGGTTCATCTCGCCGGCCAGTGCGTCCTTCATGCGGTCGACCATCGAGAGTTCTTCCTCGAGGTTGGTGATGACCGCGGCCACATGCGGTAGCGAGTCGAGACCGAGGAAGGTCGCACCACCCTTGAAGTCGACCAGCACCAGGTTCAGCAGGTCAGGCGAATGCGAGGTCACCATCGACAGCACCAGGGTGCGCAGAAACTCCGACTTACCCGAACCCGTTGCGCCGATGCACAACCCGTGTGGTCCCATGCCGTTCTCGGCGGACTCCTTGATGTCGATCTCCACCGGGGTACCGTCCGGGGTGACACCGATCGGCACCCGCAGCCGCTCACGGGAACTGCGTGGACGCCACACCAGTGGCGGATCGATCTGCGCGGCGTCCGGAATCTTCAGTAGCGACATCAAACCCGGATCGGCGCGTGTTTCGTCGCCGAGACTGACGATCTGCGCGGCCGTGGCGACGCGGTAGCGAGCCAGGTCCCGGGCGAGAGACTCTGCTTCGGCACCCGTCACCACATCCGCGGTCGCGAATTTCTCGGTGCCCGCAGCCGATTTCGCCGCGACCATGCCGTCGCTGACGACGAGCTGGAGCCCACGGCGCACAGCCAACCCGGTCTGCGGTGCGGTGAGGTCGAGGACCGTGACGGAGTCCAGACCCGCGTCGCTGACGATCCGATCGGTAGCACTCACGTAGCCGTCATCGATGATGACGAGCAGGTGGACTCGCCCCGCGGTCGGCTGAGCGTTGCGCATGAAGCGGCCACGCTCGAGAAGCTCGGCCGCCATAGCTGTCTCCAGCTCCGCCAGCGAGCGGTACATCATCCTGGCCGAGCCCATCCCGTCCCGCTCGACCGGGTGCTGCAGGTGCGGAAGCCATTTGGCGAACGACCAGGTCTCGCTGTCCGGGTCGGCGCAGATGATGGCGACGGCGGTGTGGTCCGGTCCGTGGAATGCCACGAACTCCATCAGCATCGCCCGCACCAGGGTGCGCGCATCGGCGGGATCACCTTCGATATTGATAGCTGGAAACGCGCGCAGCGAGATGGCGGTCGGCAGTCCGTGCACCACGGAGTGGGTGCGGACGAACCGGCGCAGCGCCACGGTCGACACCGGCTCCAGGTCCTCCAGCGGGCCGGTCTCCGGCCGCGCCAGTTTGGTGGCCAGCCGGTGGCTGCCGACGCCGACGCGCACATGCCCGAAATCCGGGTCGTTCGGACGGCGCTCCCACATCCGTCGAGTGCCGACGATCGATTGCAGATCGGCTGGCGCTGGGTGACTCCAGGTCAAAGCGTCGAGCTGGGCATGGCCGGTCTTGCGCACATCCTTGCGCACCTGGTCCAAGTAGCGGAAGTAGTCCTTGCGCTCCTCGTTGAGTTCGGCAGCCTTCTTCGTGCCACCGGCCCCCCCGCGCATTCCCGCCATCATGCCGACCATCGACATCAGCATCATCATCGGGAACATCATCATGAACGGGTTGGCCAGGAGATTGCGCCCCATCATGGCCATCATCGCGATCATGCCGACCACAGCAACCACCATGACGAGTGGCATCAGTTTCGTCAGCAAGCCGGCCGGTACCGGCCGTGGGATCTCGGGCGGTGCCGTGAGTGCCACTTCACCGCCGGGCGGCCGTGGCGGCGCGATCCGCGGCCTGCGCACAAATCCTTCGGTAGCCATGTCCTACTGTCCTTCTTCCACAGGTTCTGCAGAGTCGATGGCATCGACACGGGAGCGGCGGAACGGAATCGACAATGTGTATCCGATGCCGAGCAGCGCCAGCAAGACGATCGTGCCGATGGTGGCCACCCGCCGGGGCATCGGATCGACGTAAGGTGGCGGCGTCGGCCCCTCGATGGGGCGCGCCACATCTGCTTCCGCGCTCACCGGTTGCTCGGGCAGCTGCGCCGTCAACGCCGCCACCGGGTCGACGAGCCCGTGCCCGAGCTGGTCGTCGCGTCCAGCGCCTGGTGCCTGTGCGGTGCGGATGATCCGATCCATCACCTGTCGCGCCGACAGCTCAGGGAACCGCGCGCGCACCAGCGCCGCGAGGCCGGAGACATACGCGCTGGAAAAGCTGGTCCCATCGAGAGATCCGGTGCCTTCGCTGGTCTGCACGGCGTTGACCAACCCCACCCCGCCGGGTTTGCTGTCGAGCGAGACGATGTCGCGTCCCGGCGCCGCTACGCCGACCCATGGACCGAATATCGAGAACGGCGACGGTGTGCCGTCGGCTTCCACCGACGCCACCGAAAGCACGTAGGGGGAAAACCAGGCCGGGCTCACCGTGGTGCGGACCGCACCCCATCCCGAACCGTCGTTTTGGGCGCCGCATGTACCGTTATTCTGGATGTTTCCGGCGGCGGCAACCACCACGACGTTACGGTCGTAGGCGAATTTCACCGCGGCGCCGAGCGCACCGTCGACGGGAGCGACTCCGGCCGGCGAGCAGGCCACTTCGGAGATATTGATCACAGTGGCACCGCGGTCGACAGCGCGGACGACAGCGGCGGCCAGCGTCAGCACGGTTCCGTACCCGGTGCTCGAGATCGCGCCCGGCACCTCGCGGCGGTCGCGATCCTTCGGCTCGTAGGCCAGGCTCAACTGCCGGATAGCAAGGATCTCCGCTTCCGGTGCAACACCGACGAAGGCGTCGTCCGGACTGGGCCGCGCGGCGATGATGCCGGCCACGAAGGTACCGTGGCCGTCGCAGTCGACCGTTCCGTTCGAGTCGGAGACGAAGTCTCCGCCGGGCTCGAGGGCTGGTAGGCGCGGATGCGGATTCACGCCGGTGTCGACAACCGCGACCTTCTGGCCGCGGCCCCGGCTGAACTGCCATGCGGCGGGCAGGTCGAGAATCCGCTGCGGCAACGGGGCGTCACGTGGCGCGGCGCCTGTGAGCAGGGGTTCGGCACATACGGATCGCTGCTCTGTCGCGTCGGGCGGTCCATTCACGGCCAGTGCCGCACCGAGCGCGCCGTCATCGATGACGGGGGGCGCGATCGCATACGAAGGGGCAGGCATCCCGACGATGCTCAGGCCGAGAACCGCCGCGACACCGGCCAGCCTTAGCGGTGTGCGTGACTTGCGCCGCCTCGCGATAGCCATCGGTGTCACAGGTTTCTGGCGGCGGAGTACAGGTCCATGATCCAGAGCACCAGTGGAATGATGGTGACGATCAGCAGGTATTCGAATATCTCGCCCATGCGGCGGGTCACCGGCGACATTTCGGTGTGCGGTCCGATGACACCGAATACCATCGCGACCGCCCCTACCGCGAGCAGCATCCCGGCGACTGGCACCAGCCACGAAGGATGACCGAAGGCCACACCGACCATGATCGCGATCAAGGTGGCAGTGCCACCCACGATCAGTGTGCTCGCCTGGGTCAGGTCGGCGAGTGAACGTCCCCGCAGACACAGGATCAGCGCGACAACCACGGCCAGCGCGATACCTTGCCACCGCGCCGCGCCGAACGGGTCCGCGGCGATCACCGCCCCCGCCGCTGCCGCCACGGTGGACCCGATGAGTACGCCGGACTGGTATTGGTTGGCAGCGCTGGCCCGCAGCTCCAGTCCCACCGCCGATGGCAGGGCGGTGGCACCGATGGCGCCGATGTCTTCGATGGTGGGCCGCGGTTCGTGGTCGGCCGGGTCGATCGCCGCGCCCGCGGTCGGTACCGGGGGCACCGGTAGCCGCGCCGCCGCGACCGCGATTCGTGGGGCCATGGTGAGCATGATGAGGGCGGCCACCATCGCGCCTGCGGCGATTTTCGGCGGATCCGTCTCCCAGACCATCCGCACGAAGGCGGCGACACCGCCGAACAGCGCCATGGTGATGGCCGTTGCGAACATTGTCGCGCCGACACCGGTGACGCTATAGCCGACCACCGCGACGACCAGGGCCGTAACACAGGCCAATAGCAGGTGCGGACTGCCGAGATCGCCCGGCACGAACAATGCCGCGCTGGCGAAGAACAAGAGCAATGAGTTCAGCGACAACATCACGGCGACCAACCGCGCCTGGTACATCCGTATCGCGATCACGGCCGCGGCCATCGCGGCCGCGCCGGTTCCGACCGTGAGGAAACCGATCGCGATACCCGCGCCGTCGCCCCTGGCTGCGACCAGCAGCGCGATTGCCGCGAGCACCGCGGCGAGGGCTGCGATCAACCCCACCCATCGGGCCGATGCCGGTGACCAACTTCGGAACATCTCGGTGGTCAGCTTCGACACCGCGTCGATCACATCGTCGAACAGCGCGGGCGACTCCTTGGCCGTCACCGACCGCAGTACCAGCAGCTCACCGTCGTAGACCTCTGCCTCGGTCAGCGTCTGGTTGGGTGGGATCGGGTCGCGGCCGACCCGGGCCAACGTCCAATGCTGCGTCTGCAGCGGTGCACCCTCCTCGGGGTCGGTGAAGTCCGGGGTGCGGGACTCGATCAGCTCGACTACATCGGTGATGAAGGCAGCGATCGGAATGGTCGCGGGCAAACCCAGATCGATCTGGGTGTTTCCGCCGATAACCGACACACGGCACAGTTCCGGGTCAACGGCACCCAAGCCGCTGGTCGACGACTCGGTCACGGGTTGGATGACTCCCTACACTCAACGCTGTCCCTAGATGGCAACGAACACAATCTATCGAACAAACCGATATCCGGCAGCCGGTATGCTGAGCGAGAAATCGCTCACACGTAGGCTTTGGGGGCTCACCCGCATGACTGGCAATCGCCAAGCACAACGCGCCTTCGATGCTGGCGTCTTGTCACTGGGCCTGGTTATCGACGGGCAGGAATCCGCCCGCGACCTCGACTACGCCAAGCTGGCGTTCCAACGGGCAACCGAATGGGATCCAGGCATGTGCGATGCATGGCTCGGGCGTGCTGCCGCTGGTGAAGTCACCCGCGAGGTGCTGTTCAACATGTACAAGACCAGCGGGGCAACGCTTTTCCGGGAACAGCGTCGGTTGGGGCTGCGCCCCCGCGAGCTCGCCGGGCGCTTCGTGGTCGGCCAGTACATCGACTACCCGCTGTCCAGCTACACCGAAATCTGGCTGGCGCAGGCTTCGCTGCTGATCTCCGAGGGTGACTACGACGAGGCCGAGAAGGTCCTCGACGAACTCGCTGCGTACCGGAAGTCCCAGCTGTCGCAGCCCGATCGCGAGATCGACGACCGCATCAGCGCGTACGTGCGCGGCGTCCTGCACTACACGACGCAGCGCTGGCCCGATGTCATGACGGTGCTCGCCGGCTCCACGGAGTGGGAAGACCCTTACCTGGCCGCCGGTGCGCACGTGATGGTCGGCACGGCTTGCGCACAACTCGGGCTGTTCGGTGAAGCGATCCGCCGGATGGAACGGGCCGAAGGAGGCCCCATCCCCGCGGCCGCGACCACCGCCCGATTCTGCCGGGGCCTTTGCCTGCGCGAGACCGGCCATGAGGACGAAGCCCAAGCCCTGTTCGAGAAAGTGTTCTCCGAGGCACCGGATTTCGCGGCGAACACCGCCGCCATGCGAGACCGCAAGTACCGCCTCACGGTGTCCACCAAGGAACAGATCGAGGCGCGTACCAACCGCTGGGATCCCGCGTCCGCTCCGTCGACCGAGCAAATGGGCCGCGAGGAGCGCGACGACAAAGCCAAGCTGATCCTCGCGGCCGCACGCGCGGAGCTGGATGCGCAGATCGGTCTTGCCGCGGTCAAGACGCAGGTCGCCAAGCTGCAGGCGACCGCACAGCTGGCCAAGATCCGCGCCGAGAAGGGGATGGCCAGCGTGCCGCGCGGACAACACCTGGCGTTCACCGGCCCGCCTGGGACCGGTAAGACCACCGTCGCCCGGGTGGTCGCCAAGATCTACTGCGGATTGGGTCTTTTGAAGACCGATAGTCTCGTCGAGGCCAAACGCGCGGATTTCGTCGGCCAGCACTTGGGCAGCACCGCGATCAAGACCTCCAAGCTGATCGACAGCGCTATGGACGGTGTGCTGTTCATCGACGAGGCCTACACGCTGATCCAGACCGGCCTGTCCGGCGGCGACGCGTTCGGCCGCGAGGCGGTGGACACCCTCCTGGCACGTATGGAGAACGATCGAGACCGCCTGGTCGTGATCATCGCGGGATACGACGGCGAGATCGACCGGCTGCTCGCGGCCAACGACGGCCTCGCTTCCCGGTTCGCCAAGCGGGTGAAGTTCGATTCCTACACCCCGGCCGAGTTGGGCCAGATCGGGCAGTTCATTGCCCACAAGAGGGATTCGGAGATCTCCGACGAAGCCCAAGCGCTGCTCGTGCAGGCTTGCGCGGATTTGTACGGCAAGGAGAGCACCGACCAGACCGGTCAGCCGCGCCGCGGGATCGACCTCGCCGGCAACGGCCGCTTCATCCGCAACGTCATCGAAGCAGCCGAGGAGGAACGCGAGTTCCGGCTGGCCAACGACGAAAACCTGGACCTGACCGATGTGGACGAGAGCGTGCTCATGCGCATCGAAGCCGACGACATGCGCAACGCCCTCGACAGCGTCTTGTCCACCCTGCGGTAGCGCTGTCCCGCCTCTCTGTCCCGCGCTCTCCGCCTAGTTTGTTGCTGCGCCGGTGGGGAGGGTGTCGTGGCTGACGAGTGCGTTCTTGGCGGACAGGGTCGGGCCGGGGACGAGCTGGCCGATGATCGGCCACGGGGCCAGTCGTGGTTTCTGCGCCAGGCCGAGCACGGCCGCGGTCTGGGCGTCGGGCACGCCGTAGCGTATTCCGTTGTCGGCCACGTAGAACAGGGTGCCTCGGCGGGAACTTTCCGGGTCCATGCCGGTCGCCTGGACGTACTCACCTGAGTTCGGCGCCAGGTACGCGGCGTCTACGCGATCGCCGGTGCCGTCCGAGGTGGCCAGGGCGACCGGGGTGGCCGAGTCCGCCAGCGGCAGTTTCCGGCCGGCCAGGACCGTCACTGTTGCGGCCGGATCGTTGGAGCCCTTGGACCAGGACGTGCACCCCACCGGATAGTTCTCTGCGGGAAGGATCTTCGGCGTTTCCTGCGGGAAGTTGTCGACCGTGAGAGTGTTCAGCACCGGTACCCCGACCAGCCGGTCCGGTGGCACCGTCGTGATATCGCTCATGCCTTGAGAATTCGCGTTGCGGATCACCTGGGCGGCGAAAGATGTCACCCGTTGCACCCCGTTCGGCAACACGACGTACAGCTCCTCGGCATTGACCCCGCGCGCTCTGATCACACCGCCGACGGGTATGTCCGACAATCGTCCAGGGCCGGGTTCGCCCAGCCGATCGATGTGCGGCGGCTTCAACGCGGGCACCGGGGTGGTCGAGTTCAACAGCCCGGCGCTGACCGGTCTCGGCGGCTGGTTGCTCAACTTCAGCGATCGGTCCAGGACCGAATCAGCCGGGTCGATCTCCGCGCGCTTGCCGTCGAACAGCAGGTAGATCTTGTTCTCGCGCGTCACCAGCAACGCCTCATCCGATCGCAGTGGCCGGGCCGCATACTCGGATTCGGGCTCGATCGCACCGGCGATCGCCGTCGTGCTCACTCCTGGGGAGCGGGCCGCGCTGCCTGCCGCGGACAGCATCACCGAGTCGCACAGCGTCCAGATCGAGCGGTCGCCCGACGCGCCGGGCAGCGCGGCTGGAGCGCCGGGAATACCCAGCATGGGACCGCGCGGCAGCGACGTCAGCTTGGACGCTTTCACCGAGGTCGGCAGCTCATCGCTGCCTGTGATGAGCCGCGCCGAGGCCAGGTTCAACACCGGATGCAGGGTTCCGTCGACCACCGCGTACAGCGCGCCGCTTTCCTGCGCCATCACGATCTTCGCGTCGTCGACCGAGCCCGCCGGCTTCAGAAAAGACAGGATCGCTGCGCCCGCCACAACCAGGATTCCGAGTACAGCGCCGACGATCAGCGACCGCGCCTGCGACCGCATGGGGTCGTGCAACATCCGCACATCACGACGTATCAGCGCATGCTCGTACCGGCGCAGCAGAAACCGGTATCCGTTGACTTGGGCACGCGTGGTCAACTGTGCTGGCACGACGCCTCCGAACTGATGCGGGTTGGAGCAGGTGGAATCCTATCCTGCCCTGCTCCTTACTTCCCAACGTGACAATTGATTCCGTACCGACATGGGTAACTCGTCGGGAACCGGCTGACCTGGCCACCAACTCACCGCCAGCCGCCAACGCCACTCTCGTGGCACCTGAGCCCGGCCAGAAGACGCGGGACAGGTAGCGAAGGTGGGGAACTTCGGTCCATTATGATTCCATGGCGTCAACAACGGCCGACCCGGCCGTAGCGGTATCGGCACCACCGCTGCACTCACCGCAGAACTGGTTGTTTCGAATATTACCGCTGCGCTTGGTGATTCCGGTCGTGCTCGTCGCGATAGCGGTTGCCCTCGTCGCAGTGTCGTTCGACGCGCCGACACCTTATGCCGTGGCCGGTGGCGCGCTCGTCATCGTCGTCGGCCTCACCAGGCTGCGCGGCAACTCGCTCGCCGGATTACTGGACGAGAAGATCGCGTTCCGGTGGTACGCCTTCCGTAACCGTTCCACCGGCGTCAACCACGCTCCGTTCGATGTGCCACTGCCCGAGGGCGGCACATACGGCATGCGGTGGGATGGCGCACACCTGATCACCATGCTGCGCATCGACGCGCCGCCGCGCTTCGTGACGCTGCTCAGCCCGAGTGGACTGAGCACGGGAGACAAGGTTCCACTCCCGGAGCTCGCGCGCTGCCTGAACCAGTTCGACATAGATCTCGCGTCCATCGATGTGATCAGCACCGGAGCGCGCACTTCGGACGCCGGTCCGGTCGCACGGCTCTATGACCAGATCCTCGGGCCGCTTCCCGCGGTCGCTCAGCGAACGGTCTGGATTGTTCTGCGGCTGAACCCACTGGCCAACGTCGGCGCGGTGGACCGCCGCGGCGGGGGCTCGACCGGCACACTGCGATCCGCGATAGTCGCGACCCGGCGGGTGGCGAATCGACTGGCCGCCCGCGGGCTCACAGCGTCGGTGTTGTCTGCGGCGGAGATGACCTCGGTGGTGCATCAGCTCACCCGCGGCGCTTCGCTGGATCAGCTCAAGGAGACATCCCGGGGCCTAGAGCACGACGGAATCTATTCAACGTCCTACCGGATGGCGCTCGAAGCGCTCGGCCCTCGCGGGTTCGCCGATGTCTGGGCGACCCAGAGCCTGGCGACCACGATGACTGTGCGGCTACGGCGGGCAACAGCTGACGGCACTTCAGCCCTGAGTGCGGGATCGGCGAAGATCGCGGTGACCGCGACAGTCCGATTCGACACTCGCCACGAGCCGGCGGAGGCAAGTGCCCCTGGCCTGGTACCTATGCCAGGGAAACAGTATCGGGCGCTGCTGCACAGCCTTCCGGTCAGTGCCCAGGGACCCGAGCTGCCGATCGACAGCTCCTTCGGCACCCCGGATTCACTGGGCGCCCTATCCATGCCCATCGCCGGCTGCGGACAGCTGATCGGCGCGGACTCCTCCGGGCAGGGGGTGGCGCTGCCGTTGGTGGGCCAGCGCGTGCGCCGGGTCGAGATCATCGGCGCGCTGCTGATTGCCAAGCAGGTCATCCTGCGCGCCATCGCGTTGGGCGCCACTGTCGTGGTGCACACCAACCGCCATGAGGCCTGGCGGGAGATGGTGGCCTATGTCGATTCGCCGCAGCTGCTTTCGCTGGCGGCCTGGTCGGCCGGTTCCCAGCAGGCGAATTCACACCGGGCCGCATCCGTCATCGTCTACGACGGCATACCCCCGTCGACGCACCACTCCGACGCGACGGTCATCCTCCTGCGGTCGCGTTCGGCAGGTAGCAACTATTTCGACCCCGACGTCACCCTGACCGAGGACCCCGAGACCGCGAACCGGGTCACCGTGCAGACCGCCGCGGGCACGACAACCGTCGACATGGTCGCGACTCCCTTCGAGATGACCTACCTAGGCGTGGCGCGGCCGATTCCGGTGTAACGGCCGAACGGCCCGTGCACGCGATTCGTGCACGGGCCGTCGAGGCAGCCGGATGCCTGCCGTCAGCCACCGTTGAAGGTTGCGCGGACCCTGATATTCGTCTTGGTCGCCCGTTCGTACGCGGAAACTATGGCATTGCCCCAGCTTTCCGATGACGGTTTCGGGATCCGTTGCATCAGTAGTTCCGAGCTCTGAATCCCCTGCGTCCTCGACGAGCCTTTGAAGTCGACATGGCCCGCGTTGGGGACAAGAACGACGTGTCACCCCTCCCGAAGAGGGGTGGACACGTGTGAACGTTCGACTCCGCTCAGATGGCTCCGAAGCCGTCCGCAACCGCCTTATCCGCGCCGAAAGCTCTGATCAGTGCTTCTTCGAGCGCTGTGGCGATATTTTCGATCGTGGACAAAGTGTCAGCGAACTCGTTGTCCCATGACTTCTTCACCGGTTCATAGCCGTCGGTGTACGCCGCATTGACGGTACCGTCTGTGTCATCTGTCCACGCCTGCTTCAACGTTTCCGAAGCTGCCGCAAGGTCATCACCGCCAGCTGTCGCCAGATCACTATGGCACTGACGCAGCTCGGTGTACATGTGGTCTATTTTCGGCTTATTGTAAACGGTTATTCCGGACATGTCAGATCCTCTTAATAGTGTGCGGATGTGGAGGAGTACTAATTCTCACTAAGTGAGATTCGTCATGGGTGCGGTACTTACGCGCGCAAACCCTTCTTCGTTTTCCGTCTCAGTGTTGACGTATGTTGTTTGACCGACGCCGACCTGATCCTCCAATTTCATCAGAACTTTCTTCAGGCGAACGCCTTCTTCATCCCACGCCGCCACAGCTTTCTGGAATGCTGTCGCCGCTTGACCCTGGAATCCGCTCCGACCTGAATCGACCGCCTGCTGAACTCGAGCAAGAATTCTCTGGATCCTGTCGACTACCGCGGCAACATCTTCCTTCCCCCTGGCAACCTTGGCTTCGTCCTGTGCAACCATCGTATGTACCTCTATCTCTGTGTATTCCTAGGAACGCCAGGCGATGCGGTCGCACATCACCCGTCTCTATGTGTGTCAGCAGCCTGCTCATATCTGAATTACGACAGCCACCTCCCCCCAGGCAGCGACCGGACCAGCGCGGAAATCGCTTGTGCGATCCGGTGATCGGAGCCCGGCGTGAAGGTGGACCACACCCGCAGGTCAGGGGAAGCTCCGGGGCTGGCGACGATACGACCCTGGGTGGTGTCGTATACCGCTACCGCACCGGAAGATCGGGTTGTCGCGCCGTCGTCGTAGGCGTAGGCGACGATCTCGGCGTGCGCGAAACAGCTCGACATGGCGAGCCCGAACTCGATCGCGGCACGTTCCTCGATACCAAGTCCATAGAGCACCTGGGTGTAGTCGCTGGATTCGACGGCTCGATCGAAACGTTCACGCAGCTGATCGGCCGGCGCACTGAAGCTCACGGTACGCGCGGGCGGACAGGCCCCCAGCGCGTCGAGCACTGGGCGTGCCAGCGCGGCTCCGTCGTCATCGGCCCACGTTGTGCGGACGTCGAAGACGTCACCGATCCTGGTTGCCACGGCGTGCTGGGACGCCCTGCGGGCCAGGCAGACTCGCCGAGTTCCCGCCTCTGTGTGGATACGCGCCACCAGCTCCCGGTCCGGTTGCGACAGGATATGAAGGGCAGCAGCGAGATCGGTGTCCACCTCGTCATAGCTGTCCACGAGCCCCGAATCCCGCAGGCCGGCGATCGCCTCTTGCTGCGCGGCGGTCCAGGCTTGTACCGAATCCTGTCGCGGACCGACACCGAGGACCAGCGGCAGTGTCTGCACGCCCAAAATGCCGGACACGGCGAGCAGGCCGTCATTGGTCATCGTCGGCATCGCACCCCCTTGCGCTGAGGCGGTCTCATGTCGCCTCCGATCGCTGGGCCTGCTCGGCGGCGCCCAACACCGGCGGAGCCACATCGATGCCGGCATCTATCTCCACCGCCTCGCCACCGAGCGACGCGGCCGCTCCCGCACGGACGGCACGCTCGGCGGCGCCCATGGCGGCGGCTGGCGGCATCCCGCCCGGCATCATCCGCCCGGCACCCGAGTCGGCAGGTACCGAAGTCGACCGCACTGGAACAACGTCCTGCGTGGACGCCGCCTGCGCGACAGTCTGGGTGTGGTAGGCGGCCTTCGCCCGCGGCATCGCCAGCCCACGGAAACCCGCGCCTACCGTGGCAGGCGTGACGCGGCCAGCCGCACTGGGAGCCGATGTCGGTGTCGCGGCGGCGCGTTCGGCATCAAGCGCCGCACTCGACGCTATCACCGGTGGGTGCTGCTGGTGCCACGGTGTGGCCAGCGGTGTGGTCGCCGATTCGTAACTCTGCATGACGCGGGCGGCATTCGCCTTGGCCAGGTTCTGCTCGGTATCGACCTGGGCCGCCGCCGCGACCAAAGGGGCGCCGAGTGCGGCACCGGCTTGCTCGATTCCGCGTTTCGCCACCTCGAGTGCGGCGATTTCGGTTACGTGCGGCATAGCCAATCGGGCTACTTCGTATGCCACAGCCTGACCACTGGCCCGCGACGCGTTGTGGCCCGCGGCAGCGGCGGCGTCCACGAGCCAATCCCGCAATCTCGCGATCCGGTCGATCGCGGCGCTACTCTCGGCGGAGCGCCATGATTCGCGAATCTTGGCGATGATCTGGTCATATTCGACTACGGCCGCACCGAAACTCACGGCCAGCTCGGCCCATGCGGCGCCTGCTTCGGCCATCGGAATCGCGCCACGACCAGTCGTGAGGTCACGCGACAACTGCTCGGTGGGTCTGGCTTCCCAGATCACACCGGTGAATCCGGCTACCGGTGGCTCGACCATATGTGCAGCCTCGCGCTATCTCGCAGTACTGAAGCCGGCCGCGTTGTCATTGTCCATCCGCACCACCTGCTCGGTCTGCGAACGGAAGGCGGCAGCCAGCTTTCGGATCTCGAGGATGCCCTGGGTGGCGGCGTCGTCGTAGGACGACGCGACGCCGCGCAGCGTTTCCGCAGCGCGCATGGATACTTCGTCCATGCCCGCGTGCTCCACGGCGAGCGCAGGCAATTTTGCCCGTAGATCGTTCTCCAGCCGGGTTGCGAGGGCGTCCAAGTCGGTGCCGGATTCGCGTGCCAGGATCGGATCGAATTCCATGACGACCTCCTGTCAGAGGGTAAGTGCCTTGTCCGGCGAATCGCCGTCCAGTGGTTCGGTCACACGCTCGGCCGCGCCGACCACCGGCAGCGAGGCTCCTTCGATATCACCCACGACCTCGTTGCCGTGCTGTTCGGTCACCAAGTTGGCGCGAACGCTGTCCGACGCCGCGGCCTCGCCTGCCCGCGCCATACCGCCACCGGCAGCGCCTGCGGCACCCATCGGCATCATTCCTCCGCCACTGCGCATCGGGCTGCCCGCGCTGGAAGCGGATGATGCTCCGCCGGTGCCAGCGGCGCTGGTACTAGCACTCGCGGCACCGACACCGCCTGCGGGCACCCGCGCGCCACCCCAGGGGGTGAGCTGCCGCGGCTGGGCGCCGATGCCCGCGCCGCCGCCACCCACGAGTCCCGCGCCACCGATCGGAGCACCGCCGCCCCCGAATTTTTCCTTCTCCTTGTCGACATCCGCAATGGATTTCACTGGATTCAGCGCGGTGTGTGCCTGGGCGATGGACTGCGCACCAGAAGAGACCGCGTTGGTCAGCGTCGGCACGATCTGCATCAGCTGCGACACGACCTGCATCGGGTCCACGCCCTTCGGCGCGTTGGTAACGGGTATCTTCTGCCCGGTCCCCATCATCTTCGCACTCTCGATGCCCAGCTCGGTGCGGGTCTTTCCGACCACGATCGTCGCCTCGGTGAGCGTCTCGACGGTCATCGCCAGCAGGAATGCCTGTCCGGCTCCGGTCGCGAAGAACGGTGCCGACGCCGCTACCGACGCCATGTACTTGGCCATGATCGCCGCCATCGCGGCGGCACCGGTGAAGACCGAGGTCGCTGCCGTGGCGGTGCCTGCCGCGGTCTGCGCGCTCTGAGCCGACACAGCCGCGCCGTCCTTCTGCGCCTGCGTCGCCTTCCCCGCAGCCTCCGTCGCACCCATGCCCTGCCACAGCATCATCGCCATCTGCACCGCCGACGAACCGACTTGCATCGTGGTCTGCAGGACGGAGGAGATTTGGGAAAACACCTGTGTGGGGTCGGGCCCCGGTCCGGCGGCGGGCTGACCGGTACCGAAACTGCTCGCCAGATCAGTGAGCGGTTTGGCCAGCAGTGACAGATCGAGAGCTGGCAGCGGTGGTAGTTCCGGCAGTGCCAATTCCGTGGGCAATTCCGGCAGCGGTCCGAGGCCCATATCCTTGAGGACGTCGTTGACCGGCCGGTTCAGCATCGGGCCGACCGCGCTCTGGCGCAGCAGGTCCATCACGGTCTGGTCGATCGGGGCTGTCATGACTGTCTACCGACAGCCCCGAACTCGGTTACCGACGCGGCCTCGGTGAGGTCGTGTAGGCCGGCGCCCTCATAGGATGTCATCGCCGAGCCCGCGTGCACGGCGGCCAGTTCGACGACCGACATGAGGTTATTGGCCTGGGCAAATGCGAACGCGGCCAGGAAATCCTGCCCGATCAGGCCGAATACCGGGATTGCGGCAGCCATGGTCGCCGCCTGGTTCGCGGCACCCGCCGCAGCCGTCTCCACCGCCATCATGGCCGAGGCATCGCCGTACCGGCGGATGGCGTCTGACGCTACAACAAGTTCAGTCATCGGAAACCTCTACAGCCGGAAGACTATTGGTTGCTTGTCCAAATGTACCGGCTTTCCCATTGGCGGGAAGCCGATCAGAGTGTGTGCTGATCCGCCGAGCAGGTGGATCATCCTGCCGATTGCTCAACAGGCCTTCACACATAGGTAGAACGCAAAGAATCGCTATAGAGTTCAATGCCCACGCTCACTGTCCGGGATCGACTCGGCGATCTCCTGGTTGAACGCGATGACCAAGTCGCCTCGCCGAGCAATCGCGAGATGGGCCGCCCGGCCTGCGGTAGCGACCAGCACCGCCTCGAATTCGCTCGGCGACAGCTTCGAGATCGCGTCCGAGAACACCAGATCACACAGTGCGCCATTGCCGTCTACCTCGGCGGTCACCGTGCCATCGGGCGAAGTCTCCCGCACTCGGATCGCGGCCATCTGATCACCCAGATCACGCATTCGATTCAGCTGACGGTGCACCCGCGCCTCCAGCGCATCCATCGCCTCGTTCATGCTGTCTCCTCTGCGGCATGAGCGGGGCCCTCCGTGGTCACACTCCGCTGCCGCCTCCAGGCCTGACCGCTCATACCGTCTCCTCTGCGGCATGAGCGGGGCCCTCCGTGGTCACACTCCGCTGCCGCCTCCAGGCCTGACCGCTCATGCTGTCTCCTCTGCGGCATGAGCGGGGCCCTCCGTGGTCACACTCCGCTGCCGCCTCCAGGCCTGACCGCTCATACCGACCTCAGCCAGCTCTGCGGCTCGACGTCGTAATCCGACTCCTCGACGAGCTCCTCGCGCGCGACGTCCTCCGGCTTCGGCAAGCCGGTCAGCGCGAGCATCTCGCTGCTCAACCCGGCCGCCTCCAGCTCCGCCCGGCGAGCCAGGCCCGCACGGTTGGCCGACTGCCGGCACAGGCGCAAGATTTCGCGAGCCAGCTCCCCCGGAGCGCGCCGCAACTCCTCGCGTTCGACGGTGATCCCGATCGGTAGCCCCTCCTCGGTGGTCTCGACCGAGATCGAGCCGCTCCTCGATGTTGCTGTGGCCATGGCATCCTCACCTACTCGTCTTACCGAATCATCTACGGCAACCTGTATTCCGTTAACACCCACTCGTCTTCGATGGTGCGAGCCACTATGACCATCTCGGTATTGATCATCGCGATCAGGCGTTAGGCGTCGTCCGCCGACGGGATCACGTAGCGGCCGTCGTCCAAGAGATCATCCCCCTACGATCAGACTCCTGTACCGAATGGTCGCACGCTCGCGGGAATCACGCTCGCCGTGCTGCCCGGCCCCGACGGTTTCCCCTTGTCGTCCAACTCCTTCGCTGCATTGCGGCCGAAAAATTTTACACCCCACGACATCTACATCTCATCGTCTCACCCACCACTGGAGGGAAGAGATGAACCACGCGATGAGCACGTCCGTGTCACTATGGGTCGGATCGTCGGTGATAGTCAGGAGCGCCAACCATGGGTCACACCAAGGCCTTGCCACTGCCGAGGGCACGGGACTCGGAGGCACGGATGAGCCATCCCTAACGGACCGCCGAGCTCCAGCACCGGCCCGGTCACGACAACCAAGGACAAGGACCCCCGGAAGCGCATCACGGCCCAGACAAACGCGGGGGAAGTCAGATTCGAGCCCCCTCCGATCAGGTAGCTGCCGGAGAATGCGCGGATGCGATCAGTGGAAGATCGTTCGAGATAGTCAGGAGTGCGATTCATGGGTGATACCAAGGCCGCAGCGCTGTCGGCAGCATGGATCGGGGGACACCGATGACCTCTCGTGACGCTATGGAAGGCGGAAGTGTCCCGCCGCAGAAGCCGATCGGCCCGGTCATCGAGACCGACGGCAAAGACCTCATGGCGGGTGCGCTCAAGGAGGCCGCGGCCGGGGAACTGCGGTTCGAATGGCAGGCCGCGCAGAACGCCGCCACTGAGGCCAGCAAGGCGATCGGCAAGATTCTCGGCATCGAGGAGGCGATGAGCGAGATCACGCTGGATAATCTGAGCCAATTGCGATCCGGTTCCCAGCTGGCCACCATGTTCAACAACACGCTGAACGCGCTGGGTGAAGTGCTGGGCGGCCACAAAGACTCGTTGACCAATGCGATGGAAATGTACAAACTCGCAGGCAAGAAGTATATCGATGTCGATTTGGATAACGCGAGCGACATCAGCGGCACGGAAAAGAAGCGATACGGTTCGTATCTCGACGGCATCAAGGCACCCACCAGGCCTTCGGGAAGATTCCTCACCGAGGCCCCGAAAAAGGGCAGCGTACCTAAAACAGAGTACGAGAACAGCGGTCGCATCGAAGACAGAGTGGCCGCCGGACAGCGAAATTTCCTTTCAGACGCCGGTCTGACCGACGAGCAGCAAGATCTGGCCAAAGCTGTTGATCCGATCGCCAAGATCGTCAAAACTGCCAACCTTCCGAACAGTCTCTCGGACTTCATGGGCTCCAATCAGACGCAGCCGAAGGGTTTGCAACAGAATCAGTTGGAGATACTTTCGCCCGATCCGGAGAACCCGGACAGTCAGTTGTGGCGTGACTTGTACGAGCTCGGCCAGCACACCGGGGACGCGATCAAACCGGTGGATCACGCTTCCAAGATGTGGAAATGGATGGCGGATGCACTGGACGACGCGGTCGGTACCTACGCCAAGAATATCGCGAACACGCCCGAAGACCAGTGGCGGGGCAGCGGCCGCAACGCGGCAACAAAAGCGGTCAAGGACTACAGCACAAAAGTAGCCGACCTGACCTCACGCATGCACGCGATGGCCGACAACCTCAAATACACCTCGGAATGGCTGGCGGACACCAAAAAAGGCATGCCCACTCAGCCGAATCCGCCGAAAAACCAGATTACATACTATTCGGATGAGAACGGCTCCTATCCCATCTCCTTCGATTCCATGACCTCAGCCGCGAATCAGCGTGATCTTGCGATTTATCGGCAGAACATGGAAAACAACTATGTTTCGGGCGTTCAGACATCGTCACTGCTGGTACCGGCGCTGAACGAGATCCCGTCGACCGCGCCCAAGGTCGACGAGGATG